>NC_014248.1:4180000-4780000 GCF_000196515.1 'Nostoc azollae' 0708 | reverse complement strand
GATGCCTGCTATGTGGTCAATGACCTTAACACATCTATTGTTGCCAACCAACTATTCAACATTCGCGAGATTAAGCGCACCTACCCGTTAGTCAGTAGTGGCATATTAGTAGCTGATGTGATCAGTGGCTTTAGTTTACCTTGGTTACTCAAATTCACCAACCTAAATACAGTTATTCTCATCGCCTGTTTTGTCATTTTATTCGGCTCAGGAATTTTATTTTATTTAACTTATAAATATCCGACAGCTTTCCCCCATACGCCACAACGGGAGATTACGGAAGAACAAGCCTCTCGTCATCGCCGCTTAGAAACACCTCTAAAACGCTATGTTTGGCAGTTGTTTGCATTTTTTGCACTGTTACAAGTGATTGGCTTGTTAATAGATTTTCAGTATTTGCGCGAACTGAATTCTAGTTTAGGTCAACAAGAACTAGCCAGCTTTTTAGGGGTGTTTGGTGGCATTGTAGGACTGTGTGAATTAGTTACCCAATGGTTTATTTCTAGCCGATTGATTGAAAAGGTGGGAGTATTTTTCACAGCCGCACTTTTACCAATTACTGTGGGCTTTTTATTACCAGGTGGAATCTCAGTTTTGAACTTATTTCCAGCGATTGAAGAGCCTGGATTTTTTTGGGGTTTAATGAGTCTCAAGTTCTGTGATGAACTCTTGCGTTATACCTTTGTGATTAGTAGCGGTCCGGCACTTTATCAACCTATTCCTGACCGAATTCGTAGCCGGATGCAAGCTTTATCCAGTGGGACAGCCGAAGCGATCGCCTCTGGTTTGACGGGATTAGTCATTTTTGGTAGTGTATCGCTGATTGATCAATTTGTCCCTCAATCACTGCAAAAGTGGGTATTAATAGGTGAAATAGTCATCGTTGCGGCCACCTGTTTAAAAGTTGTTTGGGAATTGCGATCGCGCTATGTGGACGTATTAGTTTTAAGTGCAGAACGGGGTGGATTGAGTCCCGTAACTGTGGGTTTGCGAGCCTTCCAACAGGGAATAGTTAAAGCTTTGGTAGAAACAGGAACTACAGCCGATAAAAGCTCTTGCTTAGAACTTTTAGCCCAAATTGATCTCCCCAGCGCAGGACAAGTTTTAGCACCATTACTGCTTAAATTACCTACAGATTTACAATCCCAAAGCCTAGAATTAATGCTCAAATCAGGTATAAATCCCCTTTATGTACCTGAAGTCCGTCGATTATTAGACCAACCCCAAGCAACCATTGACCCAGAAGTGTTTGCTTTGGCTATGCGTTACCTTTGGCTGGCCGAAGAAAATCTCAATTTAAATCTTGTAGAAGAATACCTGCATCAACAAAACCATCCATTGATCCGCGCCACCGCAGCTTCATTACTACTGCGTCAGGGAACAGAACAACAAAAAACAACAGCCACCAAAACAATGCGTCGGATGCTCACCCATCAACAAGAACGAGAACGGATTAATGGAGTCAGGGGACTCAAAGAATTGGTTTATTTACAAGCTCTGCGGGTTCACATTCCCAATTTATTGCAGGATGATTCATTGCGGGTACGCTGTGCTGTATTAGAAATGATTACCGCTACCTGCTTGGAGGAATACTATCCCACACTCTTAGCAGCACTCTACTACAAATCCACTCGACAAACAGCCATGCAATGCTTGGTGAGTTTGGAAAATGAAGCCATCCCGATGTTGTTGAAACTAACCACAAATATTTACAAACCAGACGTTGTGAGAATATGCGCTTGGCGTATCATTGCTCAAATCGGCACACTAGAAGCAAGAGAAACTCTATGGCTACATTTGGAAACATCCAGGGGTAATACGAGGGACTATATTCTCCAAAGCTTACTGAAGATTCAGCAAAAACCAGGAAATATCAATGTCGTAGATCAATTCTATGAAAGTAGGGTAGAAATTTTAATTGAGCAAGAATTACGATTTCTCGGTGAAATTTATGCTGCGTACATAGACTTCCAAAATCTATACTCTCTAGAAAATTATCAAGGAAATGAGAGGCTTTTGACTATTGCTCAATTGCTGCAACGCTCACTACTAGAATTAGCATTGGATGTGAGAGATAGGTTATTGCTGTTGTTGAAGTTGCTTTATCCCGCAGAAAAAATGCAAGCCGCAGCCTTCAATCTCCAATCTAAGTCATTAATCAATTTAGCAAGAGGCTTAGAAATATTAGATCACACTGTAAATTTGCCTTGTAAGTCTTTGTTGTTGAATATTTTAGATCGACGACCAGAACATGAAAAGCTCAAATATCTGATCGAAGCGGGATTTTGGCAAAATGAAAATATGCCAGTCAAAAAGCGCCTCTCTAAGATGATATCTCAGGGACATTTGCTTTCTGATTGGTGTTTAGCTTGTTGCTTGCACTTTGCACAAGCTGCTTATGTTCGACTCACGACTGCGGAAATTTTAGCAAATTTGCGCCATCCTACAGGGTTTGTTAGGGAAGCAACAATTTCATACTTGAGTGTAGTTTCCCAGCGCGTTCTTCAGGAAATTCTCCCCCATTTAAAAACAGATCCCCATCCACTGGTGGCTGCTCAAGTCAACGAGTTGATAGCAAAATATAAAGAAGGACTTCAGGATTAATTAGCCCCTGGTGAAAAGGTTGTTTATTGATAGCGTAGCGTGGCATAAGCCATAAAATAAGAGTTACAGCAGGAGTTAGGAGTCAGAAGTAAAACTCTCTTGTTGTCTAGGTTTAAATTTAGATTCTATACCTCATTGATCTGCTATCTGCTGTAGTAGACACGTTCGGACAGAACGTCTGTGCAAGAGTCAGGAAAGGAATTTATTAGAGGGCAATTTACCCTTTTTAGGGCAGTATTCCGAGCAATTTACAGCTTCTTCTGTGAGGACTATATCAGGATTTACAGCACATTTAAGATAATGATTATTGGAGTAAAATTTACAATTTTTACAAGGAACCTGATGCAGACTATTAATACTAAAAGCTATTTTATTGTCTGCATGAGAGCGAACTCTTCGCAAGATAAACAAAAATATTGCCCAAATAAAGACAAAGCTGAGTGGAGTTAAAGCTATTGCCAAATCAGAGATATTTATTCCCTCCTGTTGTGCGACATATTCCTGTTTGATTTGACCATGTGTTAACTGATGAAAGCTTTTTTTCGCTGCTAGTTTCTGTTGTAATATCTGCTCAACATACATATTATTTACCTTCTATATTTATTTACCTTCTTCTATATAATATATATATGTTTTGCTCAGCAATGTGAAAATTAGATTCTTTACAAGAGTTCAATTATATGTGTTACAATATATGTGTAACAAAATCAGATTTCAGCTATCTCTGTCCATAGGTTTGCTTGCAAGTTTCTAAACCTATATCAAAAGTAATATATTTAAAAAGTACCAATTCATGAACCATGGCACAAAAAATTGTTAAATAAGTCTATAGATAGATGAAATTTTTGAGAAAATGAGTCTATAAAAAAATAGACAAAGGACAAAGAATATATTGATCAGAAAAATATATTGATCAATTTAAGGTATTTATTCTAGTAGAATTAGAAGAATGGGAAATATGAATTTGTTATTTTTCCACAGGATTCCTGTAACTGCTTTAGCATTACTTTGGCTGGCTTACAATCTTCTAGGATGGTATCTTGCGGCTCATCAGATTGCTTGCTTAGTGGGAGCTTTTGTGGCTGCGATTGCTATAGCTATAGTCAGAAAAAGTAACATTTGGTTAGAAAATCTATTAGCCTTTGGTTCTCAAACCTTAGTTGTCGTCTTAGTTTTAAGCGCATCCATAGCTTTAATCGCAATTTGGTCAATCTTATTCAGCCTATTTTTAATACCGTTGACAACCACACTATTAGCTGAATTAGAAATGCGTTTTTCTGGTTTTAGTCAAACCGATTCCTTTTGGATTTTAACAGTCATTGCTGGCTTAGGTTTGGCTGTAGGTGAGATGATAGACATCCTTATTCCAAGTATTAAATACTAAGTTTCTCGTCACCGTCTCACCCATAAATTTCCTATTTTTCTTTTTTCTCTAATCTAGCTTTGATATCTGCTGCAAAGTCTTCATATCTTCTCAGGGGAGTTACTTCTACCTACACATTTTCACCCATTTTTTTCATGATAGGTAAATCCAAGAGAATTTGGTCAACTGTGTCAGGTGTGGGAACATTCACAATTGCAATTGTGAATGTTCCCACACCTGACACAAATCTACAACGACTCCTGCTTGTTTAGCTTGCAGTGATGCATTTGCTTCTTCACTCCAAATTGTAAATAGTTCTTGTTGTCTCATGTAATCGGGGTATTCGACGTGAAAATATAAGTGATATAGCATGGTTAATATTCCTAAGAGTATTTGGTTAAGTACAAATAATAAACTACTACATAGTTTGTCAATATCACAGATCAATAACAGCTATGTTTGAGTATCTAGTTCATTAATAATACGTTGCAATTTTTTATCTCACATTCCGATCGTATCGCCAATATTATTTATAGTTTCCAGGCGCAGCACAAACTAGGAGGAAATAAGATTAATCAATTAAGTACTGCAGCCCGACCTCATTTCAGACGTAAGATAAAGTCTATTTTTATGCTTTATTTTTTTTGTTAAAAAGGATACAATTTTAAGATAAAATTTTGTAAGAAACTTCAATATATACTTACTTTGCGATTAGAACAAAATTAATTACTGCGACCAAAATCCTCATTAGAATTTGGGTCTTTTTACTCAAGTTAGATTCAGCAATCCCCAATCACTAATTCCCAATGACTACTAAAATGGGTTTTGTGACCGCCACCTAACAAAGCGGTGATTGGAGATAAATAACTGATAATTATGGGTAAGCAGCGCGTTCTGTCGGGAGTTCAACCAACTGGTAACTTACACTTGGGTAATTACTTAGGTGCGATTCGCAACTGGGTAGAAATTCAAGATCAGTATGAAAATTTCTTCTGTGTAGTCGATTTACACGCTATTACTGTACCACACAACCCCGCTACTTTAGCAGCTGATACTTACACCATCGCTGCTTTATATTTAGCCTGTGGCATTGATTTAAAATACTCTCACATCTTTGTCCAATCTCACGTTTCTGCACACAGTGAACTTTGTTGGTTGCTAAATTGCGTGACTCCCTTAAATTGGTTGCAAAACATGATTCAATTTAAGGAAAAGGCTGTTAAACAAGGTGAAAATGTCAGTGCTGGGTTGTTGACTTATCCGGTGTTGATGGCTGCGGATATTTTGCTGTATCAAGCGGATAAAGTGCCAGTGGGTGAAGACCAAAAGCAACATTTAGAATTAGCGCGGGATATTGTCAACAGGTTTAATCATCAATTTGCTAAGGATGCATCTGTACTTAAGTTACCAGATCCTTTGATTAGAAAGGAAGGTGCAAGGGTCATGAGTTTGACCGATGGAACACGGAAAATGTCGAAGTCTGACCCTTCGGAATTAAGTCGAATTAATGTTTTAGATTCACCTGATCAAATTACTAAAAAGATTAAAAAATGTAAAACTGATTTGGTGCGGGGTTTAACCTTTGATGATGCAGACCGTCCAGAATGTGATAACTTGTTAACTCTGTATATGCTGCTGTCTGGGAAGGGAAAGGAAGCGGTAGCGGCTGAATGTGCAGATATGGGTTGGGGACAGTTTAAACCTTTATTGACAGAAACAGCAATTAATGCTTTAAAACCGATTCAAGACAAATATCAGGAGGTAATGGCAGATAAAGGTTATTTAGAGTCAGTATTAAGAGATGGTCGGAAAAAAGCGGAAGCGATCACTAATCAAACTTTAGCAGATGTGAAAGCTGCTTTAGGCTATACCATCCCCCTCTAAGGTTTACTCTTGAAGGTGTAAATTGTTTTACCCTTTAAGAAAACCTCAAGATTAAATTGGAACCATGCAGGATACCCATAGCACCAGTGCTTTAAATAACTTCCGAAAAGCGGTAGAAGCGGGAGATTTTCTTGTTACTGCTGAAGTTGCACCTCCGAAGGGGGGAAATGTAACCCATACAATTGAAATGGCAGCGACTCTTAAGGGGAGAGTTCATGCTGTCAATATTACTGATGGTAGCCGTGCTGTGTTGGGGATGTCGTCTCTAGCAGCTTCGGTGATTTTATTGCAACATGGAATTGAGCCGATTTGTCAAGTTGCTTGTCGCGATCGCAATAGAATTGGAATACAAGCAGATTTGATGGGCGCTCATGCTTTGGGTATCCGCAATATTTTAGCTTTAACTGGCGATCCTGTAAAAGCAGGTGATCATCGTGAAGCAAAAGCCGTTTTTGATTTAGAAGCTGTGCGGTTATTGCAGTTAATTAGGAAGATGAATCAAGGTATTGATTTTAATAATAAAAACCTGAATGATGGTGCATTAGATTTATTTGCAGGTGCAGCCGTAGATCCGCAAAGTGCCAGTTGGTCAGGTTTAGAAACTCGATTTGAAAAGAAGATAGAAGCTGGAGCCCAATTTTTTCAAAGTCAATTAATTACTGATTTTGAAAGATTAGAGAAGTTCATGGATAAAATCGCCTCTGGTTACAATAAACCAATTTTGGCAGGAATTTTTCTGTTGAAGTCAGCAAAAAATGCCCAGTTTATTAATCGGATGGTTCCAGGTGTGAATATTCCTGAACACATTATTGATAGGTTAGCGAAAGCAAAACAGCCGTTAGAAGAAGGGATGAATATTGCAGCGGAACAAGTGCAAATTGCGCGGAGTTTGTGTCAAGGTGTGCATCTGATGGCAGTGAAAAAAGAAGATGCGATCGCACCCATCTTGGATTTAGCAGGGGTGGGGAAGGTTAGTTAAGAGGAAAAGCGATCATACTTAAGTTAGGTGTGGTGCGATCGCCTTTTCGCCTTACATTGCTAAACTAAGGCAAACCTCATAAAATCCGAGGATCTTATGAAATTTACTACAGATACTGCGTATACAGAAACGTCCCTTCTAGATCACACCGAACTCCCAGAGTCTGATGGTACTTTTGTGAAAAATTGGCAAGAACATCCCCAAAGCATTCTTCTAACGGATTCAATCACACCAGTATTACAAAAACTTCATCCTGATAGTTAATATTTGATAGGACAAGATTTAGGTATTTATTGGCGTATTACTGAACCAAGAGAACGTGGTGCATAAGCTCAAAATTGGTTTTATGTAGCTAATGTACCACCTGCCTTAAATAGCAAAATCCGACGTTCTTATGTACTTTGGCAAGAATATATTTGGCCAGTGATTGTTTTAGGATTTGTCTTTGGAGAGGGTATAGAAGAGCCAGATCAAACCCCTTGGCAGGGTAAATTCTGGATCTATAAACAGGTAATTCGTACTCCTTTTCATGGCATTTATGAAGTGAAGAAAGCAAGTGTAGAAGTTTGTGAATTAATTGGTGGATAATAATATCAGTTATTACCAGCAAATGAACAGGGACATTATCCGATTGGACCTATGGGACTAGAGTGAGGTTTATGGCAAGGAGAATATCAGAATATCGAATTACCCTGGCTGCGGTGGTGGAATTTGCAAGGTAATTTGTTGTTGATTGGTGAGGAAAGATCCGAACAGGAAAGCCAAAGAAGCGATCGTTTATCCGCACAGTTGCGTACTTTGGGAATTGAACCAGAAGCCTAATATTAAATACGATGGCTATGCCTGCTACAGGCATAGCACTGTAGTTTAACTATACTTAATAGTGAGAATTTTACTGGTGAGAAGTTAAGTCCATAGAATAGATATAACCTACCATGTATTTCAAATTGAACCAACAAGAACCTGACCATTGTGAATTAAAAATGTGATCGCACTGATTTTGGATTTAGCGGGGGTGAAGCCCATAGCATAGTAATTTCTTAGTAATGAACACTACATAGAGGCGTTAAATTTAGCGTATCTATTACTTCGGGAAATAGTAATATTGAAATATTTCAGTTAATAAAAATCTATTTACTTTGGACCACACCTATTTAATGAGATATTAAATTTTCCAGGAGATTTACCAGGACAATTAGGTACGAAAGGTAAATATACAACACATTTTTTATATATCAGTGGACGTGAACCAATGCCCATAGCAAATCTCAGCTACCCTGAAGCAAAATAAATGGATCTTATAGACCAGGTAGAAGCTTGGATGAGAGAAGTAAGTCCTGGACTTAGCATAGTAATTAACGCTATTTTAGAAATAGATTTAGTGAATATACAATATTTTTATGGAGATAGTAACCGTTATCGTGCAACCAATGTAGGATTTGGAATTACCTACACCTTACCAATTATTATATCTGTACTTTCATGTCGTCCTAGTTCACTAATTTTAGTGGAAAATCCAGAAGCATATCTTTATCCCAGAGGAAAAGCAAAAATGGGAGAATTATTAGCACTTGCAGCTAGTTGTGGGATTCAAGTAGTAATAGAAACCCATAGCGCTCATATTTTATATGGTATTCGTCTTGCTGTTCATCGGCGTAAAATTAATTACGAAGATGTACAATTACACTATTTTCAACGTCAGGAAATAGGAACTAACAAAGTTCTCACAGAAGTTGGATCTCCACATAATATTGATAAATATCGCAGAATTGATAGATGGACTGATGGATTCTTTGACAAAATGGGAAAAGATATCATGGAGTTGATGTACATGCAACTACTGATTAATGAAAATCAATTTATTGGTCAAGCTAAAGATAGTTATGATGCTGATGCTCTCATGGAAGTTTTATTAGCAAAAAACCAGGAATTAGAACCTATTCAGGGCGAAAAACAAATACTGGATTACTCATAGTAGCTTTTTTGATTGTTATATATCCAGTGGTTAAAGCAAAAAGTAATATCCTCTAGTCAAGAAGATAAAGAAAAAAGTCCAATATGGTTAATCAAATTGATGAATAAGGGACTATTTATAGACATCATTTTAGATGGAGAACTTGATTATCATGAATGCTCTTTTAATCATCAAGATGTTTCTGGCAGTTCTTTAGCAGGATCAGTCTATTTAAAAGGGATTGTAATTAGTTTACAAAATGCACCTAATTTTGCATCTGATTATATTCAGTTAAAATATAGTGAAGATAGCAAACTTCATGAAGAAGTCGAGATTCTTAATTTAACTGAGTTAACTCATGCTAAAAAATTACGTCCCCGTTATGTACCTAGTCCTAAGCATACGCCAGATGGACTAGGTATTTATCGTGGTTCAAGGGGAACTCCTATGGATTTAGGTGATGAAGTTGCTCAGTCAGTTTTAGATGAAGCAATAGCAAATGTAGACAGTATTATGCTTACTATCAGGAAAAATTCTATGAATTCCAATGAGATAATGCTGGTGGTTTTCATGGTTATCCTGTAGAACAGAACGAACTTCCTCATAAAATTATTGAATATTTTAAACAAAAATGAAGTTAGAAAGTCTGTAAATCTCCATAAAGCGATCACTCCCCCTTCCTCCTCTATACCATAAAATTGCTAAAGTGAACTATATAATAGCCTTCTACCCCAGATAACCTTCATGACTACCATTATCTGAGAACTACCTGAAGAAATATTTTCACCAAATTTGACAGACTAGTAGAAGTCAGTAGAGACGTTCCGCTGGAACATCTGTCAAGGAGTCAGAATAATCTCGAACCTTAGAAATTGTATAAAATCAACCTTGAATACCCCTTAAAGTATGATTTATATAGGCTTTCGGTTTATTCAGCCAATCCTAAATCAAACTAATTAAGCTTAAACATTACAATGTTCAAGCTAAAGTCTGCTAAAACTCAATTAACTTAAATCCCCAAATTTTCAGAACAGTAGTCGCTATTTCCGGATCTACACCATCATAAGCTTCCCATTCCGAGTTCTTATCTTTAGGATGTCCCTCACCGACATGACCTGCAACTTTTATCACCGGAACACCCACTAAGTAATCACGTTCCATCCCCTTGGGGAGAGCTAGTTGGATTCTGCGGCCTATGAACTTTGATCCACTGGTCTTAGCTACAGATTCACGGACTAAACAAATATCGCCAGCAGTCCCCCAAGTAGTTTGGTAGATGTGGAGAAAGGATATGTAGTTTTCTGGTTTGATGGCTCTTTTGAGAACTTGCATTATTTAATCCTAACTGATGGTTTTTGACTCAAGAATTTCATTCAGACACTACCTGCTATATTACAATTTTTGGCTTTTAATAAAATAAAACGAGGGAATTAAGCCCTTTGTTATCATTTAAAACGTTAAGTTTTTAACAATTTCTGGCAAGAAAGCTACGGAGATTCTTCAGTAGTCCAAAAACAGACTCTTAAAGGCGTAGTCAATGCGCTCCTACTAACTCCATCAAGATTTAATCCCAATGTTGACTTTACTTTTCTCAATATGTTTGGTGCACCATTTCCATCAGCATTAATGTTGAAGCTTTTACTCTACTTCTACTTTACTTGGTGAGCCACCTTGGTCTTGGGGCTTTCTCCCATGAGTGACTGACAAACCGGAAGGGTGCAAGCCTGGCCTGTGAAAGTTTTGATGATGAATGCAGACGAATCTCAGTGGCTGTCTTCTCGGAGACTGTCAATGGGAAATCTTACTCACCATAAGTTCATATTTGAAGGCTGTGCTATAGTTTTAGGATATAAGGATTATTTTCGGTTGAGTAAGTCGTTTTAATTTCTTTTAAATGAGTCTCTCCGAATCTAACTCTCTACACTCTTTGGTTTGGGAGACCATCCATACTATGTCGATTTACGTTGGGAATTTGTCCTATCAGGTTACAGAAGACGACCTGAAACAGGCTTTTGCTGAGTACGGTAAAGTTAGCCGTGTGCAGTTACCTACGGACAGGGAAACAGGCCGTCTACGTGGTTTTGCCTTCGTGGAAATGGAGACTGAAGACCAAGAAACAGCAGCCATTGAAGCACTTGATGGTGCTGAATGGATGGGACGAGATTTAAAAGTGAACAAAGCAAAACCTCGTGAACCTAGAACTTCTCCACGTGGAAACTGGGGCGGTAGTGCTGGTCGTAGTGATCGCCGTTATTAATCCTGAAAATTTTTAAATCTAGAGTCTCCAGCAGATGCAGCTAAAAGTTCGACTCTGCTGAGATATTTTTTTGCTCTAGTTTGTATGTATTAAACCACAATAAGGAGGAATAAGAATGACACAAGTAGTTTTGGGAGAAAATGAAGGTATTGAATCAGCTCTACGGAGATTTAAGCGTGAAGTTTCTAAAGCCGGAATTTTCCAAGATATGCGTAAGAATCGCCATTTTGAAACACCTTTAGAAAAAGAGAAGCGCAAAGCAATAGCTAGACATAAGCAACGTCGTCAACAACGTTCTCGCTTCAAGTAATAGCTTCAGAGTAATGCTCACCGCGACTGTAAATTCAGTCAGCATCTCCTCATTATTCGATTTAACGTTTGTTGTTTGTGGCAATGTATCTTAACAGCTGCAAGTAACTAGCAGAAATTAAGAAAAAACCTGTTTGTAGTAGTGTTGTATTTATTGTCGGCACTACTACAAGTTGTATTTAGGCTCAAAAATTAGCTAGATTTCCGCCACTGCACGTTCAATCAAGCGTCGACCTAAAGTTTGCGTTCCAGTGTGTTCATAGTAATTTGTAGATACATCCAAGAAAGCCGCTACATAGTCTAATTTATCATCACTAAATTCCAGAAAACCCTGAAAATGACTAACAACTTTCTGTGCTGTTAAAGCATTAGCAGAAACTATGCCATTCATCCAACCTTTAACTGAATCAAGGCTTTGACCAATAAAATCCAGTTTATCACCGGTACTGCTACCAGGGATGAAGTTGCTCATGGCTTTGAAAGTAGAGTTTTGGTCTAAATCCTGGGGATTCATCTGACTCATTATAGTTAAGGATTTTTGGATGAAATCTGGTCCCAAGGGGATGATACCATCAACACAAATTAATGCTGCCATGCGAATCATGGATTCTCCACTATATTCACGTAAAGAACCTACAAAATCGCTAATACTATCACCGGGAATACCGTTAATTTGGCAAAAAGCGACTAATTCAGCAACTACCTTTAAGGTTAAGTCAATAGTTTGAGCTTTATCAGCTTTGGGAGTAATAAAGTTTAAAAAACCCAAGAGGGGAATTGATTCACCGACTTTATTAGCCAAAGCGGCTGCACCCAAAGCTTTATCAGTACCATCAACCGTTTGATAAAGCCATAAAGCGGTTTGATATCCTTGGGATTTGTCGTTGAAAAGATAAATTGCTCTTTCACCAATAGCCTGAATTAAACTCTCGTCATCTTCACCAGTAACGGTTTTAATAGTATTGACAAAACCAACAGTATTTTGCCACTCACCAGGAGCAATAAAATCTAAAGCATTTAACATGGAAATAGTTAAACCACTGGTTGGTAATTTATCAACTAACTCAAATATTGATTTGCTCACAAAAATCTCCTAATTGATGGTTTGTTATCTGAAGTTGCAAGTAAAAGTCATTTCAATTTAGCCAAGTCGTCAAGATCAAATTTTTCTATCCAATCTGTTCGATCGCTGGCGTTAAATAATGGATCTTTAGAAATCACCTTTACTTGATACTTACCAACTAAAATAGAAGTTTGAGTTTTACCTAGTTCTACAGCCGGATAACCGTCAATTTTCTTAGTGCTGTTGGCATATTTTAATGCTACTGTTGGCGTGCTGCTTGTGTCAGAAATCGCCAATTGCGCGACAACCTTACCACCTTTTTTCAAATTCGCCTCAGCAAAACCTTTTTTCTCTTGGGTATAGACTCGCTCATAGCCATCTTCACTATCAGGAAAGAAACCGTTTAATTCGCTGCCCTGTGTGGCCTTTTTAGCAACAGCTTGACCACTTTTTTGTTTCGTGCTTTCCTGTTGTACCTCGTCAAAACGACTGGGTGCTTTTGCAGCACAAGCTGTAGTCAGTAGTAAAATAGACAACAACAGACCGGCTAAAAGCCTACGTCCACGGAATAAACTCACGTTTTTTCTCCTTCAAAGCTTGGGGTTTGAGGCAATTATCTGCTCTGGTTTACTGTTTATACCAAAAAATTCACTTTTTGATCATGATTGGTATTGAGGGCTACTGAATGTTCCAGGATCTTTATGATTCAAGGCGATAAGCTATCACCGCATAAAAGGGATCTCCTGTCGGTAAACCTAACCATTGCAAGAAATTCGGCGCTTTTGATTGATTAACAATTACTTCTGGAGTAGTGAATCCAGGTAATGAAGCAAAGTAACGCTTCACTAATTCGACTCTAGACGCTTCTGAGGCATCCCGCCAAATTTGAATCGCCTTTTGATAAAACATCTGATTAGAAAAACTGATAAGAGCTACACCACTAGGTTTAAGAATGCGGTGAATTTCTGAAAATACCGCTTCTGGATATTGGATGTACTGCACAGAAACACAGTTAACAACAGCATCAAAATCTTTATCTAGTAAGGATAGCTGAGGTTGTGAGTTGATATTCTGCACACAATAATGGTGAAACCGAGGATTACGTGCTCATTCTTCAGCATTTAGTCCATGTCCCTCAACATGGTCAAACTCTATTTCTTCTGGTAGATGAGACCCCCAACTACTCATCATATCAAAGATGCGCGTGTTTGGTTTAGGTCGCTGAAGGTATAAATATGTCAACTTCTGACCAAACCCTTCATCAATATACGTGACAAAGCGTGGTTAATTATAAAACAACTAATCATCAGTATCATCTAACTTAAGGCGTTAATTTGGTCGCAACAGCATAAATTTCTATTTTGGAAAATTCTTTCACTAAATGGTGCTAATTTCGTATACTAATTTACATTATTTTCATTACAATACTAAACTTAGGCGCTCACAACTCATAATATTCAATATATTCAACTCGTATTCAATAAATGTTGTACAAATTACCTTTATTTGTCGCTATTAAACAGCGAATTCTCCTACTGAAGCAATTTCCCCACATCAGTTTGTTAATTTGGCTAATTCCTTTATTGTTATTTACTTCTGGTGAAACTAGTCTGATGGCCCATGATGAAACTCTTTATGCGAGGAGAGCGCGATTAATCTTTGATTCTGGTGACTGGATAGCACCTTGGAAAACAGCCCATCATAAAACCCCTGGTTTTTATTGGTTAATTGCTATTTTTTATCAGTTATTTGGCGTTAGTGATACTAGTGCGCGAATACCTAGTATGATTGCCGGAATTTTGAGCATATTAGTTATATATGAAATAGCGAAGATATTGCTATATCAAAAATTAGCTTACCTATCGGCAGCTATTTTGAGTGTGGAATTTCTCTGGCTGCAATATTGTCGCCTAACTGCACCTGATGTACCAATGATTTTATTGGTATGTTTAGCTATTTTGTGTTTATTAAAAGCAGAAATATATCCTAAATATCGAGTTATTTATGGTTTTATAGTCGGTGTCAGTTTTGGGTTAGGCTTTTTGATGAGAAGCTTTATGATTTGTTTGCCAATAGCGGCATTATTACCTTATTTAATTTGGGAACATCGTCGGCATCGTCATCTTACTAACCCAATGCTCTATTTAGGAGGTTTAGTCGGTTTAATTCCTACTTTAGTTTGGTTATGGTTTAACTGGCAGCGTTATGGTGGTGATAGTGTTGGTCATTTGTTGGGATTTGTGGCAGAATTAGGTAGCAGTAAACGTCCGGGTAATGGCATACTTTACTATTTGTGGAATGTGCCGTTAAAATCTTTTCCTTGGTGTTTATTCAGCATTTTAGGGTTAGTTTTAGTAATTCGTAAACCCATCTCTCGGTACCAACTACTATTAGTAGGTTTTCCAATATTTCTATTTACAGAAATCACTATATTTTCCACTCGGTTAATGCACTATAGTCTTTGTTTATATCCCTTTATCGCTATGTTGGCGGCTGTGGGGTTAGATTGGTTAGCAAAAATTTACCAAGAAGGAAAAGCGAATAAAATTAATGCCCATCTTCCTAGAAATATCAGCTATTCTTTTGGTGTTCTAGGCATTATCTTAATAATAGCTGGTATAGTGGTTTTAGTTGCAAATTTGGTTGATATTAAAAAATATGCCATTGTGGCTTTAGTCACAGGGTTAGGTTGCTTAATTGTGCCTTTAATTTGGATTTTACGTTACTCTCTTCATCAAAATTTTCTTACGGCTCCTTACTGGGTGAGTGGTTGGTTAATAACAAGTTGGCTATCTATAGCTACGGCTGGTAGTTTAGGTTTGTTAGGAGATTTTAATCCTGCATTTAGAATATTTTTTCACCAACAATCTATTGTGAAAATTCTCCAAAATCATCCGGTCTCTTTTGTGAATTTAGAGGGTAAAAATGCTGTATTGATTAATTTTTATACTCCTATTCATGGTCAGGAAGTAAAGTCTGTTTCTCAATTACCACCTTTGAGTTATGCTTGGATTTATACGCCTAATTCTGGTAATTTAGTTAAAAGTTATCGCGTTGTTGGTAGTGTGAAAGATTATCAATTAATTCAAGTTTTATCATCTCTAGCACCTTCACCATAAATGCTCAGATACCCAAGTTTTTTACAAAGGTCAGGGATTTATTACTGAAATTTATTTTTGTCAGGATTCAGCTATCAGCAGTCAGCTTTTTCAGACTAACACCAAAAATAGCTATTTGATAATTAAGCAATTTCTCAAACATTCTGAGAGGATGTTTTAAAAGTCTAAAGTGTCATACTCTAGGGGAGCATCCCAATTTGGGAAGAAGATGAAAGAAAGGAGAAATAATTCGCGATGATGCCTCGCGAATTAAGGGGGGACTATACCAATGCGGTCCATAACTGAGAAAATTATGGGAATGAAAATTATGGGAATCAGAGAGTATGGTTTAGAACAATGACAGCAGAAGATCAAAAAGTTTTAGAAACTCACATCAAAGAGATAGCCAAAATCTTTTATAAAAATACCCCACCCGACAAAGTCGAAACATTTGAGGGCATCGAAACATCTGTAGGCGACCAGGTTTTAGAACATGTCAGTCCGAAAAGCGCCTTTTTTTGTCGGAGAAAAGACTGTCACAACAAAGGTAAAACACGGACAATAAGGAGTTGCATTGGTAAGGTTAAAGTCACTAACAAATAAGCATCTCCTTTGGGGAGAGAACCGTATAGGTGATTTAGCCCATTGGGTAAAAAGTACTGTTTATTACTTGCAGCCAAGGAGTCATTCCAGGACGCAGAGAATGACCTTAAGGTTCTAACAGGAATAGAAGTTGGTTATAGTACCTATCATCGCCAAGTCAAAAAAGTGGACTTAATCTCCCCCGAAGGTAAAACAGAAATTAACAGAGGTCTGCGTAGAGGGCGGAAAAGTGCGGTTACGCTCTCAAGAGAAAGGAAAGCCTGCGTACTGGAAGGAGTATAAAACAGGGCGATTAGAGGGTATATATTAAGGAGCATTCTTTCAAGACAATCTCTCCCTAAGTAATTGGGTCAATAGCCAAAACATCGGTAAAACTCTTTACTGCTTGGGAGATGGGCATGATGGAATTTGGAATCTATTTGCAGAAATTGCCGACTCTGATAGTCGTCACAGGATAAACTAGCTCGATTTGAGCGGATTAAAAAGGCGATTACAGCCTTAGAAAAACAACAAACACTTTTATTGAAGCAGGGTGTTCTGGCTGCATCTGGGGCTTGGCCCGGATTTCTCACAAGCAGTAAAAAATAAATTTACATGACCTGATGTGAGACTAAATTTTGATACATCATCAATCAAAATTGAATCGCAGAGATAAATTAAATATAAAATCGCATTTATAATGCTAAAATAGTCACTATCTTTTTATTGGTAGTAAAATCAAAATGCTTTGTTCGTAAAATTAAGCATGACTAAACAAGACCTGAATCAACCCAAGGGCGAAGTATGATTAATTAGAAATAAGTAAAAGGCAATTTAACCTCAAATTAAGCAGTATTAGTGAGCATTCTTAAGCGTCTATGAGCAGTACCAAAGATATGTCTGTATGGGCAAGAACTAGTAATCGCAATTAAAATGGGACGTGTACTTACAGTAATCAAGGCTCCTAACTTCAATAATTTGGTACGAATAGTCCCAACAGTAGCATTTTGTAATTCGGTTTTAGCTAAACATTTTTGACCCAAGGCATTGAGCAAAACCTAAGCTATAAAAGAGAACCATAAACATAATTGATTTCCCGCAAATGTATGGTTGCTTGTTCTATCACTAAAAAGTTCTAATTGTTGTTCTTTAAAACGATTTTCCATCTCCCCTCGCTGACAATATTTTTGTCTATATAGTTGACTAGGAGGTACTTTATTAGTAGAAAATGAAGTTACAACAAAACGAACATTAGTCCCTTTTACTCCATATTCAACTTTAAAAACAACACGACGACTATGGCTCCAAGATTCACGAGTTTTATAGTCTAACGATTTATACCAAATTGACTTATTAATCAAGTCACCAGCAAATTCTGCAAGTTTTTCATCTGGTTTAAACATAGTTTCTAAGAATGAAACTACTATTGATAGTTTTTGCTCAAACTCAAGGGATGCTCTACTTTGGGTCGTTCTAGTCATCCCAATTAAACGACTATTTTGCGCCAATCCAAAAACATAATCCACACCCATTTGGGATTCACACCATGTGATGATATCGTCTCTAGAATAAGCACTATCTCCACCTACTAAAATCTCAACATTCTTCCATTGTTGACCTATTTGTTTAATCACTCCTTGTAGTTCTGATAATGCCCCAAATGCTGGGTCTACGTTTGAAGGGCGAAGTTTGGCTGCTAATAGATGTTTTCCACAGAAAATATAAAGTGGAGCATAGCAGTATCCCCCATCATAAGTATTCAAGAAAACTTGCTCCTGATAGCCGTGTACTAAGTCATCAGTTACATCTAAATCCAAAACAATTTCTCTTGGTTCTTTGGCGTAAGATTCTAGAAATATTTTGACAAATAAGCTTTCAATTGCTGATGGAGAATGCCCGATTTTATGGTACCCGCTGTCTGCTCCTTGTTCCACATCTTCAGGACAATGTTCCAGGGGATTTAATGTACTCTTTCCTGCCAATGTTGCAGGTTCATTCTCTACTCCAGTCCTTTTTCCTAAACCTATAGCAAACATCTGGTCATGACGTAATTCTTCGTGGTCATTCAAGTCTTCATACCCCATGACCAGCCCGTATATTCTTTGTTTAATTAAGCTCTCTATTGAATGGTCAATCCGATTTGGCTTTCGCTAATCTTGGAAACATTGTGCAAACTGTGATGTGATTTGCAATTTTCTGTCTATTTCAGCAATTAAGCTGAATCCTGCATCTGCTCTTACTGGTCCACCCTGGAAATTGACTATGATTGGCAGCCATTTTTGTTGCTCAAATTTCAACTGTTTTGGTATACAATCTGTTGAAGATGGGGTCATGGTTTACAACTGCTGAGATGCCTGCTATATATATTTTCGCAGTCTTTGACCCCTCTTTCTTATCTTTTTGTGAGAAATCCGGGTTGGGTAGCTCGTTATCAAGTCCGTCAAAACTTCAAGAAATATTGGTACTACAAATTATAAGCGCCAATCCCATATTTCCAATGCCTGACATCAGACAAACTGAGTAAATATAAGCATTTGGGCAAGGCTGGTACTCAAGAGCATATTGATGCTATGATGTCTGTTTTTAGACGTTATCTTGGTGATGAAATACAGAGAATAACTCATACCCTGGATGATTGTCTGCTAGATATTAGTTCTGGATCTGAGCAAGAGTCAGAAGAACCACTTGATTAAATCTGGATTCTTTTATTTTTACCAAATTACTGTAGCTTGCTTCCCGTAGGGTATGTAGCGATAGCGAAATGTTCGCGGAGTGTACCGTAGGCTTTAGTATCTCATCACTTGACGAAAAATCGAGATTCTTCCCTCCACTGCGTTCTGGTCACAATGACAAATTATAGGTATCCTCTAGTGTTCAAACATCCTCTGACTCCTGAATTTTTACTTGTTTCTTAACAAGAGTCTCTTTATTCCCGGCTTCTTTATCTTTGAATAAATCAGCAGTTGTTAATAGTAGTTCTCGCAAACTTTGCTTTAGCCCCCGCTCTCTTCTAGCTATAGATACACCGAGTTCACCTAATTTATTGTCTAACTGAGAGTGCTTTTCTTCTACTTGTTTAACCATCATTTCTGCTTGGGGATGGACTTGATTGTACCAGGTTTGGGCATCGTCTAAATATTCTTTGATTTCTACAGAACGTCCACCATAACGTGCGGCTAAATTTGCTCGAATAATGGCTAGCTGTGCTTGCAGGTGGGCGTAGCGTTTCTTCAATAAAGCAACTTCTTCACTATCTTGGATACCATTAATTGCTGATGCGAGCGCAGTCTTTGTATTAGCAGATTTATCTTGACTCGTGTGTTCGATTTCCGTTAACATTCCCTCAACTTCTTTCTGAAGTTGTTCTTCTTCATCATCTAATTTTGCCTGGATTTGTTTTAGTTCTGTTTGGGTTTTGACAATAGCATCATGTCTTTTAGTATTTACCGCTTCTAAAGCACCTTCAATAGCAACTGTTACTTCTTCTTTAATTTCGCCACCTTTGTCTTGGAGATTTTCAATAACTGTAGAAACAGCATCTTTCACTAAGGTGCGTAATTCGCTAGAACCTTCTTTTAATTCACTAGCGATCTGAGAAACTGCGGTTTTGACAATTTCTCTAATATTCTCAGTTCTTAATTGTCCAGTTCCTTTAGCTTCTTGTAAATCTGCTTGAATTTTTTCTTTAATGTTGTTAGTCATTTTTACCCCTTAGAATTTAGCTAATTTGGATATAAGACATAATGCTACATCTGTATTGTGGCGTAGGTTTTTTTATATAAACACCTCCTTTAGATAGAAAACATAGATTCAAATTGAATATTTGTGTAAAGTTACCTATTTGTGAGATGATGAATACCCAGATCCCCGACTTCTCAAAGCAGTCTGGCATCTATATTTACAAATTAACTATGTGGCACGTAAATATCACTTGTGATGGGGCAGCTTGGAAACGCTATACTGCTGAATTTAAGACAATGGCGGAAGAGTATCAAAGTGAATTGATTGGCTCTAAAAAAATGCCAGATGGAACTAGTATCATGTCTTACAAAATTGAGGATGTCAGTGATGCAGAAGAGTTTCAAGAGAAATGTGCCAATTTTCCAGGTTTTACATCTGATTTAGAATCTTTATAATCATGAAAAAACTAATGATTTTGATATTATTCACTTGTTGCTTGTGGATAATAATTTTACCTTTTTACTTTACCTGCTAACCCCTTGGATACTAATAAAGGTGGAGAAGTTTTTAGCATCCATTGTGCAGGATGTCATATCAATGGTGGTAACATTATTAGAAGAGGAAAAAATTTTCAAAAAAATAAATACCCTAAAAAAATATGGCATGGCTTCTTTAGAAGCCATTACAAACCTCGTTATTAATGGTAAAGTAATATGTCAGCTTATAAAGAAAGATTGACAAAATAGGAAGTTAAAAACGTTGCAGCTTATGTTGTGGAACAAGCAGAAATAACTGGAGATAATAACATTAAAAATATCATGTTACCTCAAGAAAGTTATTTACAATTTACGCCTGATTTAGAAATCTACCGACTTTTAAATGGAATGTGGTATGTCTCCCGTGGACATGGACGCATTAACCCCAGAATTGCTATTGAGTCAATGTTTCAATATGTGGATGCTGGTTTTACCACTTGGGATTTAGCAGACCATTATGGACCAGTAGAAGATTTAATTGGTGAATTCCGTCGTCAATTAATTGTGACTCGTGGTGAAGAAGCGGTGAATAATATTCAAGCTTTTACAAAATGGATTCCTCGTCCAGGAAAGATGACGGAAAACATTGCTGGGAATATAGAGACTCTAACTATTTAGATGCTCTCAAATACATGGTAGAATTGCAACCTGAGGGTAAAATCAAATATTCGGCTTTAACTAACTTTGATACAGAAAATCTGCAAATTATCACGGAAGCAGGCATCAAAATTGTTTCTAATCAAGTGCAGTTTTCATTAGTTGACAGAATACCACAAGTAAATATGGTGGAATTCTGTCAAGAATATGATATTCAATTATTTACTTATGGTAGTGTTTGCGGTGGTTGATTATCAGAGAAATATTTAAGTAAACGAGAACCACGCGGTTTTGATTTGAATACTTCCAGTTTGAAGAGATACAAAAATATGATTGATAACTGGGGTGGTTGGTGATTATTTCAAATTTTAGTTTCTACCCTGAAACAAATAGCTGATAAGCATCAGGTAAATATTGCTAATGTGGGTGTGAATTATATTTTCAATCAGCCAGCAGTAGGGGGTGTAATTGTTGGTGCAAGGTTAGGAATTGCTGAACATATAGAAGATAATAATGCTAAGGTATTTGGTTTTAGTTTGGATGCTGAGGATTTAGAAAGTATAGATGCTGTTTCACAGCAGTCGCAGGATTTATATCAGTTAATTGGCGACTGTGGAGATAAGTATAGAAGGTAGTTGAATAATTCAGATTCCCTACTTCTTTGTTTGATTTTGTAAATAGATCCTGAACTGAGGTCAGAAGTCGGGAATCTAATGTTCATCAAAATCATCAGCCATTGTTACTATTCCCTTCGCACTACCAGATTTAGGACGAATTTTAACTGGGAATACTGGTGTTAATTTTACAGCAGGTTTATTACCTTTCATGATAATAATTTCTTCACCTTTAAGTGGTTCTTCAGTCAAGTTAGATAACTTTTGAGATGCTTCAGCTATAGTATATATATGCATATTTATCACTTCAGAATCAATGAAATAAAATGGGCTCTCCCAGTTTGGATATGATAAATTAATACATAAAAATGGCTGAGAACATTTATATGATAAGGTTTTATCCATACAAAACAAAAGATTTAATAAAAATACAATTTAATTGTATTGGTTCCCTTGCTCTCTAATCAATTTAATCTCGTATTAAGTATTAATTTAACATAGCAAGTCTAGGAGAGCCATAAGATCTAGTTGCTATTTAGTATATTGCATATTCCCAAATAGCATCATAATGTGAATCAATTTTCTGGGTAGGTTAATGACAGCATAAACCACCATTTTGATTAATTGCTGCTTTTGAATTACTTGCTTAGTATTATTCTAATGGGGTATCGTCTATTTCTTCAGGTTTATCAGAATAATTGAACATGAAGAACAATTTACTTTTAGGTAGAATTAATGTTGGCAGATAGAGTGGTTGCCCATCCCAAAGTTGTTTCTTCCCACCTTTTGAATAGTAAAGTAAAAAGGTAGGAATATCTGGATAATCAATTTTAGGTTTACATAGCCTTATGAATTTCTATAACAAAACTGCGGATAACCTTCTCTAAAGTGCTATGAGTGAGTGATACCTTTATGGTAAATATAGGCTAGGAAGGAGTATTTAGCATCTGGATGATTTGCAGTTTGTATCTTATATATTGAACCCAAGAAGAAACAGCATAAAGCTAGTCTAAGTCCAGGATAAATATCCCAATTATTTCCAGGATTTATCTTTCTACCCTGTTTCTTTAGTTGCTCTAGTTCTTCTATATCAACTTTTGTACAGCAGTATTTACTATCATCTACAAAAAATAAACCTCCTCCAATGTAACCATTTCCATGTTTAGGGATGGCAGAACAAAAAACAGGTTTGCAGGGATGATCTAAACTTTGCAATAATAGGCCTTGAGGAGTTGCAGTAATCTGTAGATAGACATGATTAGCTACTTCCTTCCTAAGGTTACCTATTTCATCGAAAATTGCACTATCTGGAACTACGTATTTTCCTTTTTTGCTTGTTGAGCCTCGTTAGTATTTGGACTAGCATTATCAGCTTCATCATCAAATATAAGAGTAGGTACACTACTAGGACGAGAAGATTTGATAACTTTCAATAACTTATCTAAATGAGTTACGTCTTTGGTAGATACTGAAACAACACCAGTATGTTGTATGTAGTCAAGTAATTGATTAGTAGGAAATTCTTCTGGATCATTTCTCCATTGTTCCCAATTAAAAACAACAGGACCACCTTATAAGTTGATTGGCAAAACGATCAGCAGTTTTTTTGCCAAACCAAGTATTATTTGAACTTAATACAATAAAACAACGGAAATGATTAGGCCCAGCAAGTGCTAATGTAGTAATGGTGGTATTAGTTTTACTACTTTGAACTTTGCCGTAGATTAATCCGGTAGTACAATCGGCTATTTTTCCCTTATGAGATTTATTAACAACTCCTGTACCATTAGCACCAACATCACCAAATCCGAAAGTTTTGGAGTAGACATCAACACAATTCTGAACCACTTCAACAGCAGTTTGTTTTAATTGTTCTCCTGCTGTATCCCCAATTTTACTTTTAACTCTCTCAATAAGCTGATTTCTACAATATCCATCAGTTGCAATATCTATGTTACTCATCGATTTTATCCTATTTGGAAAAAAGTACACGAGGCCAGTCATTGTGAGGCACTGTTTGCTCCATTTTCTGTCTACCAGGTTCACTTACATGATAACTACCATGTGGTTTGCGAGACACAGATATATGCTGACCAGCAATACATATATCTGTGTCTAATACACTCCAAAGGCGTTTTTGTGGTATGCAGCAGATACCATCTTCATGACAGATGAGGGCTAAAAAAAGTGAACTCCCATCATATTTACTGGGTAAAATCTCTAAGGCTGACTCTTCCTGATTGCTTAAGGTGAAAGACCATGCAGATTTCGGTTTCTTAGAAACTTTCAACAGAATAGCTGACTTAACTTACTGTTACCAGTATCAACCAAGTAAATTGATGGGTGTATCCAGGATAAGTGAGTGATTGTTATCTGTTCTCCATGATCAATTAGCCGTAAAAACCCAGCACGATGAAGGAATTCCTGATCATTGATCATTGTCAAGTTTAGTCATAGTAGAATGTTTCCCCCTCTAGTATCATCTTAACGCAAATATACTGGTATTCAGACATTTGCTTGCGTTAGACTGTATGAAACAACTCTTAATTCTTCATGTCTTTTGAATTGTTAAAAATGATTTCTAACAATACTATTCCCACCTGCTACCTACGAAAAGTCCATCATATCGCTTTAAATCCCACCTTCCCCACCCTAACTGTCACACATCAAAAGAAGCTGGTAAAGTAGTACACAAGAACTGAAGCTCCTTCAAGGAAGAAAAGGCTTGATGAGAATAGTATCATTAAAATGGCAATAGAGTGAGAGAATAAAGTTTTGTAAAGAAGATAAAAGAAAAGAAAATTTAATGATTTAAAAATTAAATTAGAACAGAAGAAGAAATGATTGAATCACAACAGGAGTTGTGGATAATTCTTTTGTGAAATCAAAGCTTCAAAAAATGGAAATTCAAAACCTAGACCATTTAGGCATAGTAGCAGGAATAATAGACGCCATAGGAGTAGTAGAAATAATCCTTGAAATTGGAGAGAACGTAAGTCCGGGTGATGTAGTAAAACCCATGATAATCAACGGGTTAGGATTTGTATAGAAACCGTTATATATGTTTCCCCAGTATTTTGAAACAATCCCCTGTGAGCATCTAATAGGAGCAGGAGTAAAACCAGAATATCTCAAGGACGATAAACTGGGGAGAGTCATGGATGAACTATTTATAAAAGGATTGGATAGAATATTTTTTATTGTCGCCTTAAAAGCAGCCCAAAAATTTGGAGTATCCCTATGAGCAGGCCATCTAGACTCATCATAAATGGACGTACATGGGCAATATAATACCAGCTTACCAGAAGTAATATTTGAGAGTCAAAAAGTAGGAAATAATCAAGAACTAGAAGAATTAGCAGTAAAATCACCAAAAGAAATAACCATCACCTACGGTTATTCTGGTGACCATAGACCGGAGTTAAAACAGTTCATCATAGAAATGATATGTTCAGGAGATGGAGACATACCAATATATATTTTTAAAACTAGCATCGGGAAACCAAGCAGATTCATCATGCTTTGGTAAAATAGCAGTAGAGTACCAAAAACAGTTAAAAGTTAACAGTCTCATAGTAGCAGACTGGGCCTTATATACAGAATCAAATCTGAAAATGATGTCAGATTTAAGCTGGTTATGTCCAGTGCCATTAAGCGTAAAATCAGCACAATGATTAATATCAAAATTACCAGAACCAGAATTGGTTGATAGTAACTTACCCGGATGTAAACTAGCTTCAAAAACAGTAAATTATCCAGGAATAGAACAAAGATGGTTAGTAGTGCAAAATCAAGAAAGAAGAGAATTAGAGCTGGGTAAACTCTCACAAAAAATTACCAAGGCACAATCAAAAGCTGTGCAAGATTTGAAAAAGTTATCACCAGAAAAATTTGCTTGTGAAGCTGATGCTATCAAGGGGTTATCTACACTATTCAAACAATTTAAATATCACCAAATTAACCAGATTAAAGTTACTTAACTCAAATCTAAGAAAAAAGATAGTTCAGGAGAGATATCCTCTGAAATATCAGCTACATCCTCCCAGAATGAAAGTAAAATTAATACAGAATTTCTGAGGGCAGGGCGTTTATTTTTCGCAGACAGTATTTTCCTAAGAAGTCCAGAGAGAATAGAGTCCCTGGGAATGATTATGGGTTTATGTCTGCTGGTTTATACTTTAGCGCAACGACAAATTAGAACCCCTTTGAGAGAGTCTAAATCAACAGTAAAAAATCAATTGGGCAAACCAACTGACCGCCCCACTTTACGCTGTATTTTTCCATGCTTTGAGTTTCTTCATATAGTTATACTTAACCAAGAAAAACACATCTCTAACTGGACTCAAGAGAGAGATTTTATTGCCAATCTTTTAGCAGATTATTGTTTTCCCTACTATCAATTACTTACCTAATTTTTCTCTCTATTAATTTAATTAATATCAGAAAATAACCTAATCTCTTTGATTTATAGCTCTATTTTACTAGAATTTATTTTTTTACTTGAATCTATTAGTCTAAATTATGATTTATCTCTTGAATATCTTCATTTATCTGTTGAGTCCTCTGGGCGGTGTTCTTTCTTATTGCTCCTTATTGAGAATAGCTTTTGATGCTATTTTTGGTGCTTTACTGTTTCTCCAATGCCTTTTATCACTGCATATGTTTCTTTTTATGCTCCCTTGGATTTTTTCTCTCCGTAATTTCTCTCTGTAGCACTTTATGGTGCGGAATATGGGTTAAATGTCCGCAATATGCAAGCATCTCGGTATTTTTATGGTCATATCTTAGGTTTACACGAACTCACAGGAGAGGAAGTACCAGCAACTTTAGTAGAACTTGTAAATGTTGGAAAAATCACTAATTTTGTCACTCCTGATGGAACGATATTAGACTTATTTGGAGAACCGGAATTATTCCCACCAGACCCTGACCCCAGTAAGTCCTTTACTAGAGCTTACCATTTGGCGTTTGATATTGAGGCAGAATTATTTGATCAAGCTGTATCCGCGCTCAGAGAAAATAATTTAGTAATTGCACACGGACCAGTTACTCGTTCTACAGGTAGAGGTGTGTACTTTTATGACCCTGATGGGTTTATGATTGAAATTCGTTGTGCTCCTCATTAAGTGGGAAAATGGAAAAAGTTTTAAAAGTTATTGAAGACGTAATTACTAACCCACCAATTCCTCACGAACCCTATAAGCAATCTTTGAAAAATTGGGCGATGTATTGTTTACGCGATAGGGGTTTTATTGTTGTCTATGCCCAAAAATGTGATTTTGCTGTGGAAGTTAAAGGAGGAGGAAAGCTGTACTTTAAAGTTACCAATAATGCGGTTGATTTGGATGATAATATCAACTGGATTGTTTGGGATGGTGCAGCTAAAAACCCTAGTTTGATTCCGCATGTTCAATAATATGAGCGATATTAAGAGGTAATTAGCCGCAGATAAATGCAGATGATTTATCTGTGTGCTGCGGAAATTATCAGGGATTTTTGAAATACTATAAAATGCTATTGTGGTAATATGTTTTTTGTTTCTTGAAAAACTAAACCTACTGCCTGCATTTCTTTTCTCACTTGTTTTTGAGTCATTTTGTGGAGATGTTTAATCATAATGAAGGGATTTTTAGCACGCTATTCTACTAAAACAACTGTACCACCTAGTTTTAAGGCTTTCACTATTTCTGTCATTACTTCTTGAGGATATGCTAATTAGACCTCTTGCAGAATTAATTTTATGTTACAATGGGGGTTTTCTTTGTTTTAGCCAAAAGTTAGAGTTACAGGGTTAGGTTTGAATTAGCGAGCCCAAAGAACACCAAAAATACATAAAATCTAAAACTCTCTACATACCACAGAAACAATTTTGCAATAGGTCTATTCATGATAAGCATCTACCATGATTGCTAAAATTGGTTCAATATTATTGATATTTTTCTCTTGTTTAAAAGACTCCATTATTTCTAACATTTCTGGCTGAATATCAACCGCTAAAACTCTACCTTCTGGTAATAATGGTGCTATTAAAAAACTTAAATAACCTGTACCAGCACCAGTATCTGCAACTACTTCATCAGGTTTTAAGTTGAGGAGATTGATTATTTGACTGGGTTTTTCTTCTGCTTCTCTGTTCGGTCTTTCTAACCAACCTGCACCTATATATCCGATTACTTGGGCAATTTCCCATACCATGTAGTATTTACCGATACCGTCTGAACTGTGATTTTCTTGCTGTTCATAAACGGGAGATGCTGCTGTGGGAAGGTTGGAGAAAGATAGTAATATTCCCCAAGTGAGAAGAAGGATGAATACTAAATTATAAATGATTCTAAAGAGCAATCACACCATTTCCCCTCTATTAATTCTGTAATTAGTGGTGTAATAACAAACTTAGCAGGGAAACCAGCTTTCACATCCACCCGCACGCAGGAATAAGGCTTTTTCCTCTGGGAACCGTAACTGCTGCGTCCCACATAAAGCAGTAAATCTGCAACTTTATATGTAAAACTATTAGGATTACATATGATACTATTTACTAGTACTGTTCCTTCCTGTCGTTGACGACGGGGACGACGACCACTTCCACCACAGACAATATAGTTAATGTAAGAATCAGCATATCCTGTGTTCACTGTCCGCAGATATTCCAAACAATGTGCGTGACCGTTAAAAATCATGTCTACCAGCAGTCTACCTTCAGTCATATTACCCAAGAAGTTTCCCGCCACTTTTTCAAATACTCGCCGTAAACGATGACGTACAGCTAAAGTCTGTCCTTGATGCCACTTAGTTGCTTCTGTCACATAAGGAGGATGATGAAAAAATATCACCCGTCCCCGCACTTCTGAATTATGCCAAGATTCAATTAAGCGATTTTGTAACCATTGCAGTAGTTCAAAATCGACATCAGCATTTCTATGAGTTTCTAATTGCTTTTTAATATCAATCTTGACTTCATTGAGTTGATCTACCTTAGCACCCAAATCAGCCAATTATTCAGATTCTGCGGGATTTTCCGAATTAAGTTTTTCACACTCTGCCAAAATTTGCAACTCTTCTTGTTCCAACTTCTGACGACGGTGTAGTAACTCCCGACGGTAAATATCTCCCGCTTGGTTTTCTGGTAAAGGTTCTGGTGTATTAAAAGTATTAGAATCAAGGGCAAAAAAGTCAATTCCACCATAACGAAACGTATAATACCGATTAGGTAAGCGGGTGAAATTTCCCGGTTGATAACGCAAACATACGCCAGTATGACTTTTAACAGTATAATGTAAGTCTAAATGATTTTCCAACTCACTGGCAGCAAGAGCCGCTAAATAATCAATAAATGCTCTTGTATAAGCATCTCCTTAATTTGAACCATGCCAACCAATTTCAATATCTCTATAGTGATAGATTCGGCGCAAAGGTAAAGTCGCACCCGTCACAAACCGATACATCAAAGGTACATCATAGTAATCATGATTACCCAAAACTGCCAAAATGGGTAACTTAAAAACCATCTCGTCATAAGCAATATTGTTGGGATTTTCACCACCTACCAAAAATTCCTGGTAAGGTTCAATAAAATTAGCCGGATAATACTCGCGAGAACCCACCACATAAATCACATCACCAGTATGTAAAACAAAACGGCAATCATCACTATTATTCAGAATCATTTCCGCAACTTGACGTTGAGCCCGGATTTCTCACAAGCAGTAAAAAATAAATTTACATGACCTGATGTGAGACTAAATTTTGATACATCATCAATCAAAATTGAATCGCAGAGATAAATTAAATATAAAATTGCATTTATAATGCTAAAATAGTCACTATCTTTTTATTGGTAGTAAAATCAAAATGCTCTGTTCATAAAATTAAGCATGACAAAACAAGACTTGAATCAACCCAAGGGCGAAGTCTGATTAATTAGAAATAAGTAAAAGGCAATTTAACTTCAAATTAAGCAGTATTAGTGAGCATTCTTAAGCGTCTATGAGCAGTACCAAAGATATGTCTGTATGGGCAAGAACTAGTAATCGCAATTAAAATGGGACGTGTACTTACAGTAATTAAAGCTCCTAACTTCAATAATTTGGTACGAATAGTCCCAACAGTAGCATTTTGTAATTCGGTCTTAGCTAAACATTTTCGACCCAAGGCATTGAGCAAAACCTAAGCTATAGAAGAGAAGCATAAACCTAATTGATTTCCCGCAAATGTATGGGTGCTTGTTCTAGCACTAAAAAGTTCTAATTGTTGTTCTTTAAAACGATTTTCCATCTCCCCTCGCTGACAATATTTTTGTCTATATAGTTGACTAGGAGGTACTTTATTAGTAGAAAGTGAAGTTACAACAAAACGAAGATTAGTCCCTTTTACTCCATATTCAACTTTAAAAATAACACGACGACTACGGCTCCAAGATTCACGAGTTTTATAGTCTAACGATTTATACCAAATTGAGTTATTAATCAAGTCACCAGCAAATTCTGCAAGTTCTTCATCTGGTTTAAACATAGTTTCTAAGAATGAAACTACTGTTGATAGTTTTTCCTCAAACTCAAGGGATGCTCTACTTTGAGTCTTTCTAGTCATCCCAATTAAACGACTATTTTGCGCCGATCCAAAAACATAATCCACACCCATGTGGGATTCACACCATGTGATGATATCGTCTCTAGAATAAACACTATCTCCACCTACTAAAATCTCAACATTCTTCCATTGTTGACCTATTTGTTTAATCACTCTTTGTACTTCTGATAATGCCCCAAATGCTGGGTCTACGTTTGAAGGGCGAAGTTTGGCTGCTAATAGATGTTTTCCACAGAAAACATAAAGTGGAGCATAGCAGTATCCCCCATCATAAGTATTCAAGAAAACTTGCTCCTGATAGCTGTGGACTAAGTCATCAGTTACATCTAAATCCAAAACAATTTCTCTTGGTTCTTTGGCGTAAGATTCTAGAAATATTTTGACAAATAAGCTTTCAATTGCTGATGGAGAATGCCCGATTTTATGGTACCCGCTGTCTGTTCCTTGTTCCACATCTTCAGGACAATTTTCCAGGGGATTTAATGTACTCTTTCCTGCCAATGTTGCAGGTTCATTCTCTACTCTAATCCTTTTTCCTAATGCTATAGCAAACATCTGGTCATGACGTAATTCTTCGTGGTCATTCAAGTCTTCATACCCCATGACCAGCCCGTATATTCTTTGTTTAATTAAGCTCTCTATTGAATGGTCAATCCGATTTGGCTTTCGCTAATCTTGGAAACATTGTGCAAACTGTGATGTGATTTGCAATTTTCTGTCTATTTCAGCAATTAAGCTTAATCCTGCATCTGCTCTTACTTGTCCACCCTGGAAATTGACTATCACTGGCGGCCATTTTTGTTGCTCAAATTTCAACTGTTTTGGTATACAATCTGTTGAAGATGGGGTCATGGTTTCCAACTGCTGAGATGCTTGCTATATATACATTTCCGCAGTCTTTGACCCCTTTTTTTATCTTTTTGTGAGAAATCCGGGCCAGGAGGACAACCATAGTGGGATTTAGTTCCACTATCACCTATCACCATAAATGAAAAATCTGGACTTGCCTCCTTACCATCATCTAAAATCATCGCAGTTTGGTCAATTCCACGCTGCAAGATGCTAGGATGCTGCCATCGCACCCTTTGCTTCATCTTTTGGATTTTTATAGGAACTGATGGTTCAGAAATCAATTTCATAGCTGAAATTAGGTAAAGTATCTACTAAATACCTTAACTTATCAACTGGATTACACCCCACTGTCCATTGGTTAACCAATTAGGATCAGTATTTGCTAATTCCAGTATAACTTCAGCTGTCAGTCCCGTAGCAACTTCTGATTTTAAGGTGCGTAAAGCTACCATTGGTGCAGGCAAATAAGAAACTATATCTGCAAATTTTGTGGTAAAATCCCAAGAGCGATCCCCTAACAAACGCCGATAATTAGCATCACCTTTAACAATCATTAAATTCGACTTCGCTAACTCATCTTTGAGTAATATTGGCATTTCCCAAAACGCTAAAGGTGAAGTCCAAAAATAATCTTCAGCTAAAACTAACCGACCGGAAGCTAAATTTTCTGTTAATCTCTTTCCCAAAGATTGAACTTGAGGATGGCTACTTTGTACTAAGAAATCTTTAGTATAAACTACATCTTTTACCATCGCATCAGATACAAAAGTTGGATGGGGCTTTAAATGAAGATAAACCTGATTGGTAAAACCACCACCCAAGAGAAAATCTACCAAACACAAATCACAAGTTAACTCAAAACCTGCATTATCAATCACAAAATCAATGCGGTTATTCTGGGATTTAGTTAATAGTTTAGTAACAGCAAAGGAGTCATCTATTAAAATATTATTTAATTGAATCTGAATATCAAAACTACTTCTGTCATCTTCAAAAGCCGACCATAAACTTAAATCAACCCGGTTTCCCCACAATGCAAAATATAATAAAGTAATGAGAGATGACTTACTGGGTTTCCCTTCTTGTTGAGACTGAATTAACCATTTCTCCACTGGAGTACATAAAGAAATAATTGAATTGATTGATGTTTCTAGACCTTTAATCTTTTGTAATAAAAATGGATCAATACATTGTGAGCCACCTGGTTGGAAGTAATTAGTAATATTGAGAATCAGACGATAAAAATAAGTTTCCGCAAAAAACCAAGGTACATCTACCCAATGCTGATGTTTATAGAGTTCTAAATATTTCTCCCAGTTGTGAAAATCTGCACCAGTATCATTGGTTAAAGTTCGTAAATATCCACTTGGTAGTTCTGCGGCTAATTCTTCCAAGCTTTGATTTATGTCGATAGAAAATTTATTTTCTGCAATTACACGACGAGCAATATCTGGCATCCTTTGAGTTACTGTAAACTCAGTGAAAGAACCAGCATCTGAGCCTACAAGAGGTGCTGGCAGTAGTAAATTGGGGATTTGAGGTTTATTCACCAAAAACTGCTATATCCCGTTAATTTTTACTTATTGTAACCTGATTATAGAAGTTTAGATTCGGAATTTCTAAAAAAGTCGGGTATCTTGTCAAAGTCAATTAGTTATTCATCATTATTTTGGGTAAAATTAACTTGTTCATATAAGTCACTGAAATCAATTTGAAAATCTATTGTTTGCAGTTTTAAAAAGGATTACAGGCTCTCCCTGTAATGTATGATTCAGTGATCACTGCTTCTGGACTTACCCCTGTGGGAGATGTACGCTTAGTACCAGATTGGTAAACTCTAACACGTTTACCTTATTCTCTCGGTCATGCCCGTGTATTGAGTAACATGATAATGGCAGGTTAACCTTGGGCTTTGTGTCCCTGTGGGTTCTTATTACGGATGACTGAGGAGGCAAGAAAGGAGGGTTTAGAAATTCAGGCAGCTTTTGAGAACGAGTTTTATTTGTTACAAAAGAATAGAGAGGAAATAGTCGGTGCAGATTCCACAGTATTTGCTGCTACTGCCTCTATAGATGCCAACTTAGAGGTAATTAATAATGTAGCAGATGCTCTAATTATTCAGGGAATACCCGTAGGAGAGTATTATACAGAATCGGGACCAGGCCAGCAGGAAATATCGATGAGGTACACAGAAGCTTTAGAAGTATCTGACTGGCAAGTTGTGTTTAGAGAAACAGTGAGAGCGATAGCGAAGCGCTGCTGCAAGCAGTTCGCACATCGTCATTATTTAACTGCATCTTTTTTACCTAAAATCTTTGCGGAAACTTCTGGTAATGGCTGTCACCTACATCTTAGCCTCTGGCGTGATGCTAAAAACATTACTCCAGATTCTCAAGGTATATGTGGTCTATCCTCAGTCGCCAGAGCCTTTGTTGCTGGTATTCTTCATTACTTATTTCTACGAGTAGTAATTACTACCCCTAGTCCTAACTCATACCGTCCCATCCGTCCCCTGTCACAAGTCCAAATAACCCCAACCGGATAAATATTGAACTACGGTAGTCATGCTTTATAACTGCTGAAATACTTTGTATATATATAGGAGTCCTATACATTTTCATAGCGGTAGCTATGATTTGACATACAATTTACTCCTATGCCCTGTTTGGGTAGATACTCTTCTTTAGTCTAAACTCCAGTGAAAAAATAAAGCCCCACCACAAGGGGGGGTTTCTCTTGCTTGTAAAGATACAAATTTACTATACAGATAGGGGATTTGACAGGGGAGCGCTGAAAAAACTTTACATTTATCAACAAAAACAATATAAATTTATGTAACCATTTACTGATATACACTCATTGATAAGTTGGTATCAGGAGGAATATCTTTTGCAAGTTAAAGCGGCAGTAGCTTATAGTGTGGTTCAGCCCTTAAGCATCGAAACGGTAGAACTTGAGGGACCACAAGCTGGGGAAGTATTAGTTGAGATTAAAGCCAGCGGTGTTTGTCATACCGATGCTTATACGCTTTCTGGTGCTGATCCAGAAGGTTTATTTCCGGCGATTTTAGGACATGAAGGTGCGGGTGTGGTTGTGGAAGTGGGGGCTGATGTAAAAAGCGTTAAACCCGGTGATCATGTCATTCCTTTATATACACCTGAATGTCGTGAATGTGAATATTGTCTTAGTTTTAAAACTAACCTTTGTCAAGCCATTCGCGCTACTCAAGGCAGGGGTTTAATGCCCAATGGTACTAGTCGTTTTAGTATCGGTGGCAAAATGATACATCACTACATGGGAACATCAACCTTTGCTAATTATACGGTGTTACCAGAAATAGCTGTGGCTAAAATTCGTGAAGATGCGCCCTTTGATAAAGTTTGTTACATTGGCTGTGGAGTAACGACAGGTATAGGTGCAGTTATATATACAGCTAAAGTTGAAGCAGGTGCAAATGTAGTAATTTTCGGTTTAGGCGGTATTGGTTTAAATATTATCCAAGCGGCAAAGATGGTAGGCGCAAATATGATTGTGGGAGTTGATATTAATCCCAAAAAACGCGCTTTAGCTGAAAAACTTGGCATGACACATTTTGTTAATCCCCATGAGATTGAAGGTGATTTAGTTCCTTATTTGATAGATTTAACTAAAGGTGGTGCAGATTATTCTTTTGAATGTATTGGCAATGTCAATGTCATGCGTCAGGCTTTAGAATGTTGTCATAAAGGTTGGGGTGTTAGTGTAATTATTGGCGTGGCAGATGCAGGACAAGAAATCAGGACTCGTCCATTTCAATTAGTAACTGGGCGCGTTTGGAAAGGTTCAGCTTTTGGTAGCGCAAGAGGGCGTACAGATGTGCCGAAAATTGTTGATTTATATATGACTGGGAAGATAAATATTGATGATTTAATCACTCATGTGATGCCCATTGAGCAAATTAATCATGCCTTTGATTTAATGCACACAGGGGAATCAATTCGCAGTGTGGTGACTTTTTAATAGGGACAAAAAATCCAATATATTTCAGTTAATCAGTTTTTCTTCTCTCTCTGTTCTCTGCGCCTCTGTGTTTAGTTGAAAAAAATCAATCTGTACTACTCCATGACTAATATTAACCTGGTATCAGAATATAAATGCTTTGATGGTAAACTCGGCTTTTATTCATATTTCTCTACTACCTCTAACGGTGAAATGCGTTTTGCAGTTTATCAACCACCACAAGCAACGCAAAAACCTGTACCAGTGCTTTATTTTTTGTCCGGTTTGACTTGCAGAGAAGATAATTTTATGATTAAAGCAGGGGCGCAAAAATGGGCTTCTAAATACGGGTTAATGCTAGTTGCACCAGATACGAGTCCCCGAAATACGGGTATTGCAGGTAAAAATGATCAATGGGATATAGGAACAGGTGCAGGCTTTTATGTAGATGCAACAGAAGAACCGTGGCGATCGCACTTTCAAATGTATAGTTATATCATCCAGGAGTTACCCACTGTAATTAACACCAAATTTCCCACTGAACCCAATCAAACCAGCATTTTTGGTCATTCAATGGGGGGATATGGGGGGCTAATGTGTGCCATGAGAAATCCACAACTATATAAATCAGTATCAGCTTTTGCACCTATTGTTGCACCCATTGAATGTTCCTGGGGTCAAAAAGCATTTAGTCCTTATTTAGGAAATAATCAGAAAACGTCGCATGAATATGATGCCAGTCAATTAGTTCAGAAAGTAGGATATCATAGTTCAATTCTCATTGATCAAGGAACATCAGATCAATTTTTAACCGGGCAATTGTTACCTAATGTATTTGAACAAGCTTGTGGAAAAATAAAACAGCCTCTCAACTTCCGCTATCAAGCAGGTTATGACCACAGTTATTATTTTATCTGTACTTTCATCGCCGACCACATTCATCATCATGTCAAATATCTAGGATTGATAGATTGATTCAATAATTGAAAAAACGATTTTTCCGTAGAGTCGATATTACCCACCCCTACAAAATTGTATTGCATTATTAACGCGATGGAGTACATTGATTAGGACTACCCGCTACTTTTACTTTATCTTCACCTGGTGCTTCCGGTGTAGCAGTTTCCCTCGCATTACTTTTTTCAGCATCTCCAGTTTTGCGAATATCCTCTTCTAAGGGAGTTTGATAACCACCAGAGGCAGTTGGAGTAATCTCTTACTGGTCAGATTTTTTCTGTTTTTTTGATTTTGCGTTCATGAATCAACTCCGATTAATTTTGGCATTATTATAGGGAATTAATCAGCATCTATTTATCTACCTCTAATCTAGAGATAACAAATTTATTTACCGTGGGTATTGTTTATACTTATGTAAGTTAATAGTTACAGGCATAGACAAAATCTACAGATTCAACAGTTATTCATCAGACTAAATAATATTACCTGACTTAAATCACCCTATTTTGTGCTAAAAACTGAGTTACCCTACAGAGACACAGTGTTAATCATGAGTCTAATTTGGCAAACTGATTTTTATCGTAGTCCGTTGCGAGATTCAGCAGGACAGGTATTATGGGAGTTATTGATTTGTGATCCCACCCGTAAACTTGAGTATGTCGCTACCTGTCCCCAGTCACAGGCAAATTCAAATTGGCTGACGGAACAATTTCAGTTAGCAGGTGCGGAAAAATTACCTGATATAATTCAAGTATTCCGTCCTCAATCTTTGAGTTTAATAAGTGCTGCGGCAAGTAACTTAGGTATTAATATTGAACCAACCCGTAGCACTTTAGCGTTAAAACAATGGTTGCAAGAAAAGAAATATCCTATACTAATTGATAAACTACCACCAGAACCATTACTGGAAAACCTCTGGGGAGAAGAGTGGCGTTTTGCAAACATTTCCGCAGGTGATATTGTAGATGAATTCACAGACCGTCCGATTCCTATTTTGCAAATACCAGAATTTGTGCAACCGATAAATTTGGGTCTAGCCTCTACAGTTCGTATTCCCGGTGTGGTAATTTATGGTGGACGGCAATCTATGCGTTTGGCAAAATGGTTACAAGAAGCTAATGCTGTCAGTTTAAATTATATTGCAGGTACGCCAGATGGTTTAATTTTAGACGCTGGTTTAGCAGATAGATGGATTTTGGCGACTTTTGACGATGACGAAGTTGCAGCAGCAGCTAAGGTATATACACAGCGAAAACAAGTAAGCAAAGGATTGCATTTTTTATTGGTGCAACCTGATGATTCGAGGATGACTTACAGTGGTTTTTGGTTGTTGGGAGGGGAAGATTAAAAAATGTCACCTCCTATATATCTATACCTGATAAGCTTGCAAAAGATGTTCCCCATTGAAATGAATCAAATGAGTTGCATCTTGTGCTACCCATACACCAGTTTCCCAAGACATTTCTGGTAAATATTCTTTCATTGCTTTACGGTTAAGGAAAGCTGTCAGCATAACCAGTGGTATTTTACAGTCTTGGAATATACTTTGGAGTTCAGTTTTGCGTTTGGCATCTATTGGACAATGTGATGTCACAGCTTCAATTAAAACTAACCAATTTTGAGGTTGAAAATGCATTATGACATCTGGGCATTTTACCATGGATGCCAATTCTAATTCCTAATTCTAACAATGCTGGCTCATCAAAATATGCAAATTTTTCATCTGTATCACTAACATAGATTATTTTGCCATTAGGTGAAAATTGGTCACGAAAATGATTAATTATTTTCTCGATTAAAATATTTTGTCCACCTGGTGACATTGTAATTGATTTCATGTTATTTATAAGCATTCGATATGGAGATATTTTCTAGTTTGCCAAAACTGTTAAAGACACAATTTATTTATTTGAAATTTGGTTAAAATATTAATTCAAATTATTGAGTGCAAGTTGATAAAAATAATGGTATAATTAATACAGGTTCTTAATGAACAGGACTGACGCAACTGGCACAAATAGCGGGCGGGATGTAGCCCTGGCACGGAACAATTGAACTCAAACCAAGCACATAGGAAGACTTGGGCGTTTTAGTTGCTGAATTAAATAATTAGAAAGGAATCTATGCTTGTTTTGATAAACAGTTTGACCAGTTTGATAGGCTAAATTCTTTAATCTAATCCAAACCAACATTGCACAAGCAATATGATTTCTTTTAAGCCTAGCTTTACGACATTGACAAGATTCAATGCCACTTATTTGTTTAATCTCTCGGTGAAACTCCTCGATTTTCCAACGAATTTTACACACCTCTTGTACAACATTCGTAGAACTTTGACATAAATCGTTAGTAGCGACATAATCCGTTCTGTTGGTAGAAACAGCAACCCGGAATAGTTTCACTTTTTTCTGAGCGGGAAACCCTTTAATTTTTATAATTTTACCACATTCTAACTCTTCAGTACTCCATTCTCATAATTCAATAGGTTTATCTTTTTCTTTGGCAAATGTATCATCAACTAACCGATTCTTTTTTAAAGGGCAATAATAAATTTTGTCTAAGCTATCAATATACAGCATGAGACTGTTTAGTGCTTACCATGTGTCCATCAGAACAGTATTAAATGGGAAAAGCTGATGATACACCAGGTTTTGCAGCATATCTTTCACATGGTCTATCTTGGTTTTACCATCCACATCAGGATTAAAAATTCGGTAATCTATTACCCCAAATCTTTGAACTTTAGGATTCACATATACACAACTGACTACACCAATTCCTTTGAGTATGCCATGTTCATTACCACTATATTGTCTCCTCACCATCTCTATTTCTTCAGAATATCTTTCGTGTAAAACACTATCATCAAATATGATGTACCCATTACCATCAGGTTCTACTACCTCTTTCACCTTATCCTATAGTAAACGAGATGTTAACTTTTCGGTTTTTAAATAATAGTTAATTGCATCATGGCTAATACTTTCTAAATGCTCTGCTAAATTAGTAATTGTATAATTAATTTGACTAGTTCATAAGTGTTGGCAGTAATCAAGTTTAGTAAATCTCATTACCGTCAGCAACATTTATCTAATACAATCTCCTACCTATTTTCTCATGAATATTTGAATAATCTTTCCTATTACAGCTACTTCTTATGGGTTGATAAAGCTTTCCATATCCGATTTATTTAATACAGATGTCCTAGATTCACCCATCGCCTGTGCTAGTTGCCTAAGTCCTGATGAATACTTTTATAAGTATATTACAATGGTTAAGAAAGTTGCCTTATTCAACCATAAAGGTGGTGTTAGCAAAACCACTACTACTTTTAACTGAGGTTGGATGCTTGCTGCAAAAGGTAAGAGAGTCATCCTTGTATATACTGGTTCACAATGTAATCTTACAGGTATGGCTCTAAAAAAAGAAGAATCTGAAGACGATGAAGCGAGAATAGAAACCATTTACAATACACATTCCAATATTAAGACTGGTTTGGCTTCGGCTTTTTAGTCAGAACCATGAGCTATTGAAGCGGTAGATTGTATTTGGATAGAAGGCCAAGAAGGTCTATTTTTATTACCTGGTCATCTGGGCTTTGGTGAATACGAAGTAATATTAGGAGAAGTAACATTAGGAATTGCACAAGAACTAAGTGGTTCAATTCAAACACTTAAAAACTTGCCAGGTGCAATTTCTGCTCTCTTGGAAAAAACTGCTAATTAAGTTTAATACTGACTATATTGTAGTTGATATGAGTCCAAGTTGAGGATCTATGAATCGAAGTTTATTAATGACAAGTGACTTATTTCCAGTGCCTACTACTGCTGATTTTTCCTCTGTAATCGCAATTGATTCACTATCTAGAATCCTACCAAACTGGTGTGCTTGGGCAAAGATGGCGCGCGTGAACCCTATATTAAAGGAAGTTGCTTATCCATTTCCTGAATTCAAATTAAAATTTTTAGGCCCTATACTTAAAAAGTATAGAATCATTAGAGGTAAAGAAACAACAGCATTTCAAACTTGGATAGAAAGAATTGAAAAGATAGTTACTGATAAGCTAACATCTCTATAAAAAATAACTTGTTGTTACCTAATGCACTATATACTGAAGTGAGTATTAATAGTATTTCTACGACGACTAAAACTTCTGATCTCAATAGTTTAATTGCTCATTCACAAGAACACTGTACACCAGTTTATGCCCTCACGCCGGCACAATTAAAACAACAAGGTACAGTTTTAGAAAAAACTCAAGTCAAACAAGAAGAATTTCGAGAAATTTTTTGCGATTTAGCAGATAAAATTATTGCACTATCATTGAGTTATGCAGTCACCCCTTGATCAACTTCGTATTAGTATTCAGCGTGTTCAGGATTTAATTTCTCTGCATAACTATATTAAAGCTCAAGCTACTGCTGCTCTCGATGTTTCAGATATTTTACGATCTGCCCTAGTCTTAGGTGTAAGTGCCTTGGATTATTATGTTCATGAGGTTGTAACATTGGGTATGCTGGAAATTCATCGAGGAACACGCCCTTAACCAGCAGTTACCGCCAATGCTACTCAATCAGCTTTTTCAAGGTTTAAAGTCTCGCTGGGTAGTGCGCGTGAAGATAGAACAATAGCTATAGATATTTATTGCTAATTGGATAGAGAGTGAAATACAGCAGAGTTATGGGGATGATATTTTAGAGCATTCTCATCATATCTATAGTTTAATTCCTGTCTAAATAAAAAAATAACAATTTATGGTTAGAAAATGAAATTACAAAAGAGTTCAGCAAACTAATTTTTCAGAGACAAGACAATATTGCTGATGCAATTAGGTACATATCAAATAAAAAATTATAGGATGAAGTTGCTATTAAAATCAGTGGGAATATTAAACAAGCTATCCAGATAAAACAGTAACTTATTGTGATTGTAGATCGTAGAAACAAAATTGCCCATCAAGCAGATATAGATCCCACGTTAGATTTAGGTAATCGCTGGCCTATAGATCAATTACTGGTTGGTAATTCAATAGATTTTATTGAACAGGTAGTTGAGAGTATTCATCAAACTTTATAGCTGTGTTATTTTTCCCTAACCACCCCCCCAATTTAGATAAAATCTATAAGCTGAGGTAAACCCCGACTAACCGAAATGACAAGCACCACCACACCAAAAATCAAACTCCCCGAACTCCTAGCACCTGCGGGTAACTGCGAATGCGCTCAAGCACCAGTAGAAAATGGTGCAGATGCGATTTATTTTGGTTTAGATAAGTTTAACGCAAGAATGAGGGCTGAGAATTTCACCGAAGAAGATTTACCAGAATTAATGGAATTGCTGCACCTGCCGGGAGTCAAAGGATATATCACCTTAAATACCCTGATTCTTCCCCAGGAACTTACCCAAGCGCAGCAATACCTCAAAACAATCATTTCTGCTGGTGTTGATGCTGTCATTGTTCAAGATATTGGCATTTGTCGTTTAATTCGTCATCTTTCTCCAAAGTTTCCCATTCATGCTTCAACCCAGATCACTATTACTAGTGCTGCGGGGGTAGAATTTTCCGAATCTTTGGGATGTCAATTAGTAGTTTTAGCACGAGAATGTTCTATTAAAGAAATTAATAAAATTCAACAACAAATATCTCAAAAAGATGCCGTTTTACCTTTATAAGTTTTCGTGCATGGTGCTTTTCATGTTGCATATTCTGGACAATGTTTAACCAGGGAAGCATTAGGAGGAGGTTCTGCACATGGGGGAGAATGGGATCAAGCTTGTAGAATGCCTTATGATTTAATGGCAGATGGTGAAGTTGTTGATTTAGGTAATCGGACATATTTACTTAGTCCTCAAGATTTATCTGTTTTACAAGTTTTACCGGAATTGGTTAAATCTGGGGTCACTTCTTTAAAAATTCAAGGAAGATTATAAACACCGGAATATGTTGCCAATGTGACTCAAGTTTATCCAAAAGCGTTGGATAAAATAGCAACAATTAATTTAGAAAATTTACAGACAAAGTCTCTACAACTTGTGTCTAATGGAAATAAAGATAAATATAATTTAGAAATGGTATTTTCTCATGGACTGTATACTGGTTGGTTTGAGGGGATTAATAATCAAGAATTAGTTCACGCAAGATTTGGTAAAGAACGCGGTGTTTATTTAGGGGAAGTTACCCGCGTTAGAAATGAACAAATAACAGTAAAATTGGCAGCACCTGGGAAACCTGGTGATGGTGTCATGTTTGACTGTGGACACCCATGCGAGAAGAAGGTGGAAGGATATATGGGGTTGTAGAAGAAGGAAACGAGGTAATTTTAACTTTTGGTAGAGATGATTTGGATTTATAAAAATTTATAAAGGTAATAAAGTTTGGAAGTTTGGACAACTAGTGAGCCAGAACTAGATAAACAAATCCGTCAAAGTTATGAGGGAGAACATCCCCAATTTACAATACCTATTAATATAGACTTTTTTTTATGGTAAAATTGGAGACAAATTAATAGCTGTTGCTCGTGATGAATTTGGTACTTTAGTTAAAGTATAATCAGAAATCTTGCTGGTTTAAGCACACACTAAACCCCTGACCACAGAAAAACTAAAACAACAATTAGGACGTTTAGGTAACACAGCTTTTTGCTTAGGAACTATCACAAATAACATCAATTTTAATGCTATGTTACCCGTCAGCGAATTCAAGAAAATGCGTCGGTAAATTGTCACCCACTTAGAAGTATTAAGAAGTAAACCCAAATTTTGGCAATTAAATCATCATGGGAAATGGCAAGATTTCATTACACCTCAATCTTCTCCAGGTTATGCTTCTCCTTCCCTGATTGTTTTAGTCAGAAACATCAACCAAGTCAAAGTAGCATTACAAGCAGATATTAAAACCATATACTATGAATTTGAAAACCCCCGCAACTATCGAGAAGCAGTAAAAATATTCACAGAATGGAGACATTCTGCAATAAACTCAGTCCCCAGTCCCCAGTCCCCAGTCCCCAGTCCCCAGTATCTTTGTAGCACAACCTCGGATATATAAACCTGGATAAACTTGGATTTTCAAACAAGTGAAAGATGCTAAAGCTGATGGTTATTTAATCAAAAATTATGACCACTTAGAATATTGTGCCAATGAAAGATGTATTGCTGATTTCTCTTTAAATATTGCTAACCCCTTAACCACATATTACTTGAAATAACGGTTTAATTTAGAAAGATTAACAGCATCCTACGACTTAAATATTAACCAACTCGAAGATTTAATTACAAATTACCCACCACAACGTTTCGAAGTAAAAATACATCAATATATACCAATGTTTCACATGGAATACTGCATGTTTTGCCCTTTCCTATCTGAAGGAACAGATTACACTAACTGCGGTAGACCTTGCGAAAAACAGGAAGTTAAAATTAGAGACAGAGTAGGTAGTGAACACATCCTCAAAGCAGAGGCAGGATGTCGAAACACTATATATAACGGGACTGCAGAAACTGGTGCGGAATATGTGCAGAGATTAATTAGTTTGGGGTTACAATATTTCAGAATTAAATTTCTCAACGAAATACCAGAACAAGTTACCAAAACAATCCATTATTATCAACAACTTTTGCAAGGAGAAATCACAGGTTCTCAACTTTGGCGAAAATAGAAGTTACAAAATTAACTAGGTGTAGCTCGTGGTGCATTGAGTATGATGTAGCTAACCTGCTATAAGTAGTGTTACAATTTTTGTAAAGAGTTTCTACTAGTTAGTAAGTACAATTTAGCACCCCAATGTCAGCAACTACAATCACAAGTCGAATCTATTTTACAAATTTTACACCAAGAAGCGGCTTTGCATTCTCAAGATATTACTTCTATCCAGATATCTTGAGATAAAGCTGTTTCTGCTAGATTTGAAATTGTATTTGCAGGCGCTTTTAGTGCAGGTAAATAAATCTTGATTAATGCACTCTTGGAGAGAGAACTATTATATAGTCCAGAAGGACACCCAACTGCTGAAGAATGCAAAAGTGAGTATGTACCAGCACATGGAAAAAGATTTGTTTTAACTTTTTTAGGTGAAGCAGACATCAGAGAACAAGCGGTTTTTTTGTGTCAATAATTGGGGTTTAATACAGTTGTAAATATCAATAAACCTGATCCCATTGATTGACTCCATCAAGGTTATAAGGCAATTCTTCAACAAGAAGGAGGAGAAAGTAAATCACAACGTGCAAAACAAGCAAAAGCCTTGATTTTATTGTTACATGGATATTTAGTAAATCGCGATTGCATCAATATAATTAATAATGCCACATATTCAATGGAACAATGTAACCTTTCTAACCTCAAAGAAACTGCTGGATATGCGCGAGGTGGTAGTAATGGCGCAGTGTTGAAACGGATAGAATATTACTGTCATCATCCGCTTTTAGAAGATGGTATCATCATTATTGATACACCAGGAATTGATGCACCTATAGAGAAAGATGCACAATTAACTTATGCAAAAATTCAACATTAAGATACATCAGCAGTAGTCTGTGTTCTCAAACCTGCGTCAGCAGGAGATATGACAAAAGAAGAAACAGAACTGTTGGAAACAATGCGGGAGAATACAGGAATAAGAGACAGAGTTTTTTATATCTTTAACCCCATAGATAAAACTTGGTACAATAACCAACTTAGACAAAGATTAGGAGATTTAATTAATCGCCAATTTCGAGATAGTAGGAGAGTTTATAACACCAGTAGTTTACTAGGTTTTTACGGTAGTCAACTTAAACAGACCACGAGATTAGATAGATTTGGGTTAGATTCAATTCTTGTAGAAAGTGTCAAAAGCTTCGATGGGAAAGAAGAAATACGTCAATTTGTGAATGGATTTAATCGTTATTATGCTAATTCTGGAAACCTATCTCGCAGTCAATTTCGTATTTCTTTTAACAGGTTTGAAACTCCCAATCCAAACTATGTGAGAATCTTGAGTGAACAGGCAACACCACTCATTAACCAAGTCATCCAAGATAGTGGAATTGAAGACTTTCGCACACCAATTACCCGCTATCTCACAGAAGAAAAACGTCCACAGTTATTTAAAGATCTTGCGAATGACTTAGGCGATATTGTCTTAAACTCAAGAAACACTATCAAATTGTGCAGATTAACTTAGATAGTCAACCACGAGCAATCGAAAGTATGAAAGAATATGAGTTACAAAAATCAAACCAGTAACTCCAGCAAGTTGGGAGAGAGTCTCATCAACATATTAATGATAAAGTCAACAAGCTAATTAATAATAATTCTGAAAAATTTGAAGCATATTTTCGGCAATTAGAACCACGAATTATTCGTCGTCTTGATGAATTATTAGATACCTTTTCCATAGCCGATGCTTATCGTCGTGTAACTTTGAGTCATCCCCGCAATGCAACTGCAGCTTTATTAGCTATTTTAGTAGAGGCTTTTTATTACCTATCAAATCAATTGGAAGATATTTTCTTTGAGTCTTGTCAACCAGTAATTACTAATCTATTTCAACAGCTAATGGAAAAAATTAGAAAATCAGAATACTACCGCCAATTGTATCGGTTATATTGTATCGGTTATTAGGTAATAATGGAGGAATAGAATCAGAGGTAAAATTAATTGAACGAGTTATTACTCAAGCTTTAGTAAGTGCTGCAAGCGTAGAATGCGATCCCTTTGTCAGAGAAAGTCCTAGATTTTACGATGAAGGCACATTTTCAATTTATCCATTTCGGCAAACATTACAACAAAGTTCTCAAGGTTACGACCCAGAACTTATCATCGAAGCAGAACCTGCTATTAGACAATTATTGAAGTTGGACTTTGAACCCAAAGTTTCCCACACCATTCGTAAATCTTGCCGTTAAACTATTAATCAAACCATCAAAACACAGTTATTACCAATGGGGAAAGAACCGGCTGATGATAACAACGATATCCCCATGTAGGTGCTTATTTAGAGAGAACATTGCAGCAATAAGCTGAGGAAAAGATTGCTAATAATCAGCATTTATTAAGTGAACTTGATGGCAATATTCAGGAATATAATACAGCAATTGTGGGAATTAATAGCTGTTTATAAGGAATGCAGTTATATGAAAATTTACTACCAGTAATTGGGGGAGAACAGGTATAATACTTTGGGTGAATGCATGGTTTTTCTGTGTTCACCTAGTTTTATGGTTTTGTTGGACAAACCACAGAGAGAAAGAGAACATAGAGGAAGAAAGAAATGGAAAATAATTTTCAGTTCATAGAGTGTAATGATGATGATATAATTGAATGTAATGAATTAATTTATAAATTTAGTAATTTTAAAAAAGCATGAGAAATACTTGTTGACAATGAAGGACTTCTGGAAAAAGTCTGGAATCTATTAATAATAGAGGAGAAAATTAATTATTTGCAAGAGGGTTATTATGCTCTTGAATTTTTTCAAGAAGGTATGGATGCAGCAATACTAACTTTAGGTTCTAAATCTTGGAAGAAAGGAAAATTAAAATTGAGTCTATGTATTAAATTTTATGCGGTGGGAGAAATAGAACAGACTAAAGAAACACCAGAAATTAAAGAACCATAATCACCACTTGATGATTTACGACATAAGATAAATAATGCTACTTCATAAATTAATTAGTCCACGAAGGTGGACTATGTTTGTGTAAGTGTGATTTCTAATCGCTTAATTATCTGAATCAGGATGTCCAGGATTTACAGGATTATTAATTGTTACAATCAATATCTTCTCAAAAACTAATTAATGTAAAGATTGATAATTAAGAAGAAATCTATTATTAAAGTTAGTGAAGTTGGTAAAAACTAAAATAAGCTATTAAGGAAATAGAAGGTAAAACACAAAATGATGAACCTTAAATATCAAATGATAATTCAATGGTCAGAAGAAGATAAGTGTTTTTAGTAGGTTCTTCTGACTTTCCCGGACAAAATTGGCGGATACATGGAGATACTTATCAAGAAGAAGTTAATAATGGAATAGATACTTTAGAATCATTAGTAATCGCTTATCAAACAACAGGTTATACCCTTCCACAACTAACATTTAATCAAGCTGTATACATCAAAGATACCCAACTTATTGCTATAAGATTTGGATCCGATGAATAATTAATCATATAAGTGTGAAATCTTTTCCATGGCATAATTACATTATAGAATATGCACGTTATTACTCTCAAAAACTTAACCAAGATTTTGATTAATTTCGTCAATTAATATCAATACAACGCCACACATCCCCATACCTCCAGAAGTGAGAAACTATATCTTTCAAAGGGATAAATATCAGTGTCAAAGCTGTGGTAAAACTTCCCAAGAAGCTAATCTCAGCATTGATCATATTATCCCTTTGTCTCGTGGTCGAAAAAACGATATTAGCAATTTACAAACGCTCTGTTTAACTTCCAACCAACGTAAAACAGATAAAATTGACCATCGTTTTCACCGACATTTCGAAATTTAAACTCTTTTTTCTTTTTCTCTCTATGTTCTCTGTGTCTCTGTGGTTCGTTTAGAAAAATCTACATCCTTAACCCAAAATGCAACCACTACGCGCAGGAATGTTTAAATAAGCATCTTTAGCATTCCATTTTATTTCACCTCTACCATACATTAGTTTTTGCGGTTGATTTTGTAATTGAATACAATCAAAACTAGCTGTAACTGACTCATTACCTACATTTACAGCAATAATTAATTCCTCATTTCCCAAAGTTCGCGCAAATACATACAGCGTTCTTTCTGCATAAAGAACTTGATAATTACCAATCCGTAAAGCTGGATATTGATGACGTAGTGAAATTAATTGTTTGTGAGTTTCCAGTATTTCCAAATTCCAATTTGCTTCTAACGGAAAACCACGACGACTGTCGGGATCTAACCCACCAGGTAAACCAACTTCATCACCATAATATATACTCGGCGCACCAGGGAATGTCAATAATAACAAAGTTGCTAGTTCCATACTAGCAATATCACCATCGGCAATGGTAATTAATCTGGCTGTATCATGACTTGCTAATAAGTTAAGTTGTGTTAGCTGAATTTCCCAAGGATACAATTTTAATAAATCCTCAATCTTTCCAGCATATTCAGCAGCAAATAACGGTGGATAGGTTTCATAAGCACGTCCTTCTACCTGTTGTAAATCTACGCGATCACCTGCGGTAAATGCAATAGTCGGACCCGTAAATAAATAATTCATTACCCCATCGAATTGACTTCCATCCAACCACTCACGGGAATCTGTCCACACTTCCCCCACAATATAAGCATCAGGATTTATGGCTTTTACTCTTTCCCTAAATTCTTGCCAAAAACCTGGAGTTTTGATTTCAAAAGGTACATCTAAACGCCAACCATCAATACCGAATTTAAGCCAATATTCGGCAATTTCCATAATATATTCCCGGACTTCTGGGTTATCATGGTTAAATACTGGTAAAGAACGAATTCCTGCCCATCCTACATAATTTGCAGGTGCATTACCTGTGTATGGTGCAAGTGGCCAACCTTCAATTTTAAACCAATCTACCCAAGGTGAATGGGGTCCATTTTCTAAAATATCGTGAAAAAAGAATATACCCCGACTCGCATGATTAAAAACGCCATCAAGCACTATTTTAATAGTGCGCTGATGTGCCGCATCTAGTAATTCCTTAAAAGCTTCATTACCTCCCAATAATGGATCAACTTGATAATAATCATGGGTGTGATAGCGGTGATTACAAGCTGATTGGAAAATGGGAGTAAAGTAAATAGCGTTAATTTCCAAACTTTGGATATAGTCTAATTGTTCTAAAATACCCCATAAATCGCCACCTTTATAACCTTGGAGTGTGGGGCAAGCATCCCAATCTTCCCATTTTGCATCATTTAACAATCGTTTATGTGGTTGTTTGCTTTTAGCAAATCTATCAGGGAAGATTTGATAGAAAACCGCGTGTTTAACCCAGTCTGGTGTGTGAATTGGCATATTTACTAATAACTTATCAAGTTATCAATATATCCAATAAATTCTCCCAGACTAGGAACAGTATTAGCAAGTTTTATATATATAAATTCATAATCTAAATTAGATCCCAGCCTATTAAGTTGTTTTTCACTTTTATTGAAACCTTTTCCTACATGATTATAAATCTGCTTCAAATTATCCGAAGGTTTCCGTCTCGTTTCCATATCCTCAGTTGGAGGCTCAAAACCAAAAATCTCCTGATTTCTATTTGGTGTTAAACTGAAATCTAGTTTAACAAAATGATTATATTCTGCTGAAAACCATACTTCTAGTTCCATGATAGCACGCACTATATTTATATTTAGAGGAATTAAACCCTTTAGTAATAAAGAATGTAAATTACTTTGCAGCTTAGATTTGTCAGATATGCGTGTTGGATCAACATCTTTTAATCTAATAACTCTCTCCTAGCTAGATACCATTAGCTTACCATACTGTTTTTTCATGTCAGAAGCCACTCTTTTGTGACCGAAGGAGTCTTATATTAAAACATAAGATTTTGTTACACAAATAATAAGTGGTTTCTTAACTGAATAAATATCTCGTCCAGATTGATTAGCATTTACAGAAGTTATCTCTATAGCAATTTTATTTTCTTCAGCAATTTCTTGAAGTAATGTTTCTACAAATATATGTTCTGTTTTACCTTCTACAAAAATAGCTAGTTTTCTCACTGATCTAGATGCTCCTCATTACCAAATCCTTTTAAGTAAAATTGAGCTTCAAAAAAGTCAAAATAATTTTGAACAACGAATTTAGAATCTTCAAATATTTGTTTCGAATTATGTATATAATATTATGAAGTTTTGCCAATGCTGGTTGTCTCTCAATTACTGACTAATAATCTAAAAGAACACCATTCATAACCATTCATAACATAGCTATCATTAGTTGTCGTGATTAACTGAACTAATCCACTTTCAGATTCACATTTACTAATAAGTAACTTAATCATTACTGATGGTCTTTCAAAATCTAGTCCTTCCCCAATATCATCTATTAAAATACAATTAGGCTTTTTAGCTAAAACCGAATAGTTTACTTAAATGATTAGAGATAATACTCTAAACATACCTTGAGACATTATTGCTTGCTCAGTTTTATCTTTTAGCTCATTTTCTTGAACATAAAGATATTGGAAATGTGGAACTAATTCCTTTTTAGTTAAAAAAACCAGACCATATAGTATTCTTATTCATATTTGACATATGTTGTAACTGACAGATGCCATATCTGATTTTATAGCTTCAACGAAATTTCCTCCGAATTCTTCTTTGCCTGAATTGAATATTTCAATGACTTGCTATGTATCTTTTAAGCCTATCCTTATCGAGTTAGCAACTGTAACACGACCTTTTCCTAAATCTGTGCCAAATTGACAATATTTTAATGACTTTGCCCAATTATAAATTTCCTCAAAGAAATGATGTTGGATAGAATCTCTCCGTTTTAAAGGAGCAATTTCATGAATAGGAGTCTGAAAGTCGATTTCTATTTTTAGTTTTTCAGCCCAAACTTTACCCTCACCTGAATTATTCCTTTCAAGGAAAATCTCAGAGGCAATAGTTAATTCCTCTGTAACTACACGACCATTCTCAACTATTAATATGTAAACTATTATGTATTTTTTCGGTATTAGAAAAGATTAATTTCCATTTTCTTGACCTATGTTGAGGTCTGAGCATTTCGTCACCACATAGCAAATGCGCTAAAAAGTTAATAGCTCTAAGTATTCTCGACTTACCAGAGGCATTCTGACCAACAGCTAAGTTTATATTACCTAACTGACAATCATCTAAACGCCACTCACTTGCCTTACCTTTATCCTCACAATATTCTATAAAGTCTAATCTCATATACTTACACTCTTTACACTTAATTAAGGTAATCAGGGCTGATTATATCCCATTAGTAATCATAGTAACTCTAATCTTATAAGAGAACCTTAGCCCTGATGTTGATTTGAGTAAGACCATTCACATTCACGAAGTCTGAGCGAACTTAAATAAAAAGTGCCGCAGAAACGTGGAAAAACTCTCCCAAAGCTTTAGCTTATGCTTTACTAATGGATCTTTTCCCATTCACAATCTCTGAAATAACACCCTTTGAACCTCTAACTTCAACTAGATCTGCCTGTTTAAGTCCTCCTGCATTGATTAAGATCTAATAGAATTTATTGGGGAGATGCTGATTCTAGAGAAAATTGGGAATCTTCATACATTTCCACAAGAATAGATAACAGTTCTAATAGAGAAGTTTCCTTTGCAGAAAGTTATTCTCCAGATTCCATCAGCTTGTCTATAGATTCAATAGCAAGATTATACTCTTCCTCAGAAATAATAACTTTAGGTTGGTCTTGTTTTAAAAGAGAACCGTGGCTTTTTCTGTTCAGTGTGGCTGAAACAGGTTTGCCAGTAGAGTCTTTTCCTGTCATCTGTCCATATCATTTAGCTGAAGTAACAGAAGATGAGTTTTTACCTCAGTAAGCACTGCATTGAACTAGTACCGCCGTGAATTCAAAATACTTCTTTCAGAAGAGCTACGCTAACAAAATAGTGCTTCCAGCAGGCTGCGCAACAAAATTCAAAATGTATACGGCGTGAGCTTTTCAGAGATTTGGAATGGTTGGTTTATTGACGCCGTACTGTACTATACTGCAAACGAGTGAAACTTGGACTTATGTCATACTCAAAGAGATGGCGAAGTATCTCGGAGATTTTTTACTATCTCTTTCAGAGACGCTCCGCGAACGTTCAGAACGACACTACTTTTAAACAGTTTTTAGTATAGCATCCTAACCTCTAATATCATTAATACATGAGTTCTATTTTACCTACCTAAACCCCATCTCAAAAATTCCTTCCCAAGATTCTTTGATCCCCCCTTATCAGCTGCCACTCATAGTCCTAAACTGTAGGTGAGAGTTGAAAGGCAGTCTGGAGAAATTTTGTGAAAAAAGTTTTAGCAATCATACTTGGTGGGGGTGCGGGTACTCGGCTTTATCCGCTAACCAAACTCCGCGCTAAACCCGCAGTACCTGTGGCTGGGAAGTATCGTCTCATAGATATCCCTGTTAGCAACTGCATCAATTCAGAAATCTTTAAAATCTACGTCCTCACACAGTTTAACTCAGCTTCCCTTAATCGTCACATCGCCCGTGCTTACAACTTCAGCGGTTTCAGTGATGGTTTTGTGGAAGTGTTAGCAGCACAGCAAACACCAGAAAACCCCAATTGGTTTCAAGGTACAGCTGATGCTGTGCGTCAGTACATTTGGATGTTGCAAGATTGGGACGTGGACGAATTCCTGATTCTTTCTGGAGACCACCTCTATCGGATGGATTACCGTCTGTTTATCCAGCGTCACAGGGAAACCAATGCGGATATTACCCTTTCTGTGATCCCCATAGATGATTATCGCGCCTCAGATTTTGGTTTGATGAAAATCGACAACTCTGGTAGGGTAATTGACTTTAGCGAAAAGCCCAAAGGTGAAGCTTTAGCGCAAATGCGTGTCGATACTACCGTGTTGGGGTTAACAAAAGAACAGGCTGAATTACAACCCTACATCGCTTCGATGGGGATTTATGTCTTCAAAAAAGATGTTTTGATCAAACTGTTGAAAGAATCTTTAGAGCGGACTGATTTTGGTAAAGAAATTATTCCTGATGCAGCTCAAGATCACAATGTTCAGGCATACTTATTTGATGATTACTGGGAAGATATTGGGACAATTGAAGCATTTTATAATGCTAATTTAGCCCTTACTCAACAACCAATGCCACCTTTTAGCTTTTATGATGAAGCAGCACCAATTTACACCCGCGCTCGTTATTTACCTCCTTCTAAATTGTTGAATTGTGATATTACCGAATCAATGATTGGCGAAGGTTGTATTTTGAAAAATTGCCGAATTCAGCATTCAGTTTTGGGAGTCCGATCGCGGATTGAATCAGGCTGTGTAATTGAAGAATCCCTACTCATGGGTGCTGACTATTATCAGCCATCAGTTGAACGCCAATGTAGCTTAGAACAAGGTGACATCCCTGTAGGCATTGGTACAAACACCATTATTCGCAGAGCAATCATTGATAAAAATGCCCGTATCGGTCACGATGTCAAAATTATCAATAAAGATAACGTCCAAGAAGCTGAACGCGAAAAACAAGGCTTTTTTATCCGTAGTGGAATTGTTGTCGTTCTCAAAAATGCTGTAATTCCTGATGGTACAATCATTTAGTCAGTTGTCAGTTGTCAGTTATCAGTTGTCAGTTGTCGAAACTAATTAATCAACCCAAAATAGCTAATGACTAATGACCAATGACTAATGACTAAACTACTTTTGCTGATTGGTCTTCTTGGTAGTGGCAAGTCAACGTTGGCAAAACAATTACTGACAGAATGCCCCCAGATGCAGCTAATTTCTACAGATGCCATCCGGGGGCAAATCTTTGGTTCCGAAGCAACTCAAGGACCGTGGTTCTTGATTTGGCGGGAAATAGAAAGACAATTTCAGCAAGCTACTACTCTAGCTATCCCCACTATTTTCGATGCTACCAACGCCCAGAGAAGAAATCGCCGGAAAATCATAGAATTAGCCCCTGATTTCGCTTTTAATCACATTACTGGGCTATGGGTAAGAACTCCTCTTCGGCTGTGTTTAGGACGTAATAAACAGCGCGAACGACAAGTTCCTGAAGAAGTTATTTTGCAAATGCACCGCCAACTCCGGGATGCTCCCCCTAGCTTAGACGATGGACTAGATAGGCTGACTTGCTTTCCCCAATTGCATGAGTACGGTAATTTCGCTGGCACTATGAGCGACAACCACACTAGATTTTTGATATCCTTTGCTAATTTAATAGCATAATCTTGTTGTCTGGCATTAGGCTGGGCAAACAGCAAATCTGATTTTTTAGAAAAAAACATAAAAATTTTTACAGGAGGCTGGTAGATGGCTGCAACCGACTTTAAAGACTATTACTCAATTTTAGGAATCAATAAAACCGCCAGTCCAGAAGATATTAAACAAGCTTTTCGTAAACTAGCCCGTAAATTCCACCCTGACGTTAACCCTGGTAACAAGCAAGCAGAGGCAAAATTTAAAGAAGTTAACGAAGCTTACGAAGTTCTCTCTGACCCGGATAAACGCAAAAAATATGACCAATACGGTCAATATTGGAAGCAGGTCGGTGAAGGTTTCCCTGGTGGTGCGGGGGCAGATATGGGTGGCTTTGACTTCAGTCAATACGGCAGTTTTAATGATTTCCTCAATGATTTGTTCGGTGGTGCAGCACCTGGCGGTAGGAAACAAAATTACTCTTATCGCACTTCCACTGGTAGACCAGGTGGCAGTTTTAACCATTTTGGTTTTCCAGATGCTGCTGCTGGTACTGCCCAAGATAGCGAAGCTGTAATTAGCTTAACTTTTGCTGAAGCATTCGCTGGAGTTCAAAAACGCTTCAATTTAGGTAACGAAACAATTGATGTTCGCATCCCCGCAGGTGCAAAAACTGGTACTCGTCTGCGGGTGCGGGGTAAGGGTCCAGTTAACCCCATGACTCAACAACGGGGAGATTTATATTTAAAGGTGGAACTTCAATCCCATTCTTTTTTCCAAATTGAAGGTGATAATCTGGTGTGTGAAGTGCTAATCACTCCTGATGAAGCTACTTTGGGAGCTACTATTGATGTACCTACACCCGATGGGAATGTAAATGTGAAGTTGCCTGCGGGAGTTCGTTCTGGTCAGTCTCTGCGCTTACGTGGTAAGGGTTGGCCTCTAGCTAAAGGTGGACGTGGTGATCAGATGGTGAAGGTGGCGATCGCACCCCCAAAAGACCTCAGCTCACAAGAGAGGGAATATTATGAAAAAATCCGGGCTATCCGTACTTACAACCCCCGCAGTCATTTGGTACAGGTGAAATTATAAAAAAAGGGTGTAGGGGTATAGGGGAGGAAAAACAAGTTTCTCTACTTCCCCACTTTGTTGGCGTAGCCTGTTGGAGGAACTATTTTGAATGTTGAATTCATATTATCCTGTTCTGGACATTAACAGTTTCCGAAAACCTTCTATCATCTCTGGTCTTGCTTAGGTAGTTTGCTATGCTGGAAGCGGAACTAAGTGATCGTACCAAGCTTTTAATGTTGGATAGTCATCTAAGTAAATGCCCCCTCTTGGCACCCAGAGTACAATACTTCCCGCTACAATTTCAGCTAAAGTTAGGTTCTCGTTGCCAAAGTAGGGACGGTCATCCAGTTGATTCTCGAAAAAATTCAATGCTGTACTAATTTTTGTCTTAGCTTGCTCAATTGCTTCTGCATTTTTTCCTGGTAAATCTAATATTACTGACATCAGTGGAGTAATAGCAGGTAATAATTCATTCACACTGACTATTTCCACCATTCGCACAATTGCTAAATCTTCGGCATCTTTTGGCAACATCACAGGAGTTGGATATTTAACTTCTAAATAGTCCAAAATTGCTAAAGACTCTATTACATTAAAACCGGCATCTACCAAAGCAGGAATGTGGTGGAAGGGGTTAATTGCTAAAAATTCTGGTTTAAACTGTTCTGCACTTAGTTGAACTTCTACCAGTTCAAATTCCAAGCCTTTGTCTATTAATGTAATCCAGACTCGGCGTGAATTTTGAGAAATTGGCAAATGATAAAGTGTGAGCATCATTAAATCTCACAAATTTAATTATCAATTCCTATCCTACAGGTTTTCAGGGAAATAATTAATATCAAGTAGCTTTAAATGCGCGATAGCTTATCCACTTTTCCTGAATTGAATCGTTCTAGTAATGTCTCTATACTAGCATTGTGATCTAAAAAAGAAAATAAATGCCTGTAAAGTAATTTACCATCTTTATCTAATACAAACTGCGCTGGTAAAGGTGCTCCTAATGCTTGTCCTGCTTTGTAAGTCCGAAAAACATAACAACTAGGATCACTCAATAAAGGCATTTTTAAACCTAAGTCTTGCACAACTATTTGACTTTGCTTTCTATCGGTGCTAGTAATCATTAAGACTTCTATTCCCCGATTTGTAAATTCCTCATAATTTTCATTCAAAGCTTTAATATGGGGATAGCAAAATGGACAATATTGTTTTTCTGTGAAAATTCGGGTAAATGCAAGTAAAACAGGTTGTTTACCGCGATAATCTGATAATTTTAAGGTACGATTATTGGTGATATCTGATAATTTAAAGTCTGGTGTTCCTACTCCCAATCTGAAATCATCTAATGCTGGTTTTGGTAAAAGATTACGGAAGAATCGCTCATTAAATAAGCCAGTAAAATATGTGGATGTCAGCATAAATAAATATTACAAATTAAAAGCTAATAATTAATCGGGGATTGGTAATTGGTGATTGGGAAAAACTCTTGCCCAGTCACCAGTCACCAGTCACCAGTCCCCAGTAACCTACACTGCTGTGAAATAAACTTTAGACTTCACAGGGTCGGGAATCATTGTTTTTTCTCCAGGTTGCCAACCAGCAGGACAAACTTCGTCGGGATGAGACTGAACGTACTGAATGGCTTGTAATGTACGCAGAGTTTCTTCAACGCTACGACCAAAGGCAAGATTATTAATAGTAGCGTGTTGAACTACACCATCTTTATCAATGATGAACAAACCACGCAAAGCAATGCCAGCTGAGGGGTCGAGAACGTTGTAAGCAGCGCTAATTTCTTTTTTGATATCGGAAACTAGGGGATAATTTAAATCGCCTACACCACCAGATTTACGATCTGTTTGAATCCAAGCGAGGTGTGAGAATTCGCTATCAACAGAAACACCGAGAACTTCTGTGTTAAGCTTCTTGAATTCTTCGTAGCGATCGCTAAATGCTGTGATTTCAGTGGGGCAAACAAAGGTAAAGTCTAAAGGGTAGAAAAACAGGACGACATACTTACCGCGATAGTCGGTAAGTTTGATTGTCTTAAATTCCTGATCCATAACAGCAGTTGCTGTAAAGTCGGGAGCCTGCTGACCAACGCGAAGGCATCCTTCTGTTCCGTAAGTGAGCGTCATTAACCTAGTTCTCCTTCAACTTATATCCATTTTTTAGCGCGTAGGTTCGCGGTTCTCCGGTAAAGTTAGCTTTGATAATGTTAGAGGTCGGTAACTATCCAAACAGCACTTCCTTAACCCTTAGATGTTTAACTGTTCGGTTCTAGAGCAAAGGACTAGCTTCACATCCCTTGGTAGGTCTTGAACTCTTACCTCTAACGTAGTACCCAACAAGGTACTTAGTCTGGTCAGATTAGGGCTTTTCAAGCCCACGCCTTCAGGAGTAGGCTTTCTGACAGTTTAATTACGATCTGTTACAACTATATCATAGTCATTACGATTTTGAGTAGCCAATGACGGATTTAGATACTAGAGAATGGTTATTAACCAATGGCTTGGGTGGTTTTGCCAGTGGTACAGTTTCGGATGTGCATACAAGGACCTATCATGGTTGGTTATTTGCGGCTACGAATCCACCTTCTGTCCGAAAATTCTTACTTTCCCATTTGGAAGCAAGTTTAGAAATAACTGGAAAAGCAATAGCACTGGGAACAAATATTTGGGGTAGTGGTGAAATTGAACCCAGAGGCTATAAATTCCTGCACCATTTCGATATTAACCCTGTTCCCAAATGGGTTTGGAGTGGGGATAACTGGCAGTTAACTAGACAGTTCGTGATGCCAAATGGGAACTGGGAAAGGCAGGGGAGCAGGGAGCAGGGAGCAGGGAAGAATAAATTACCACTTCCCAATACCCAGAGAATTTTGATTCAATATCGGTATGAGGGTAAGGAGCGAGGGATTTTAAAACTAAGATTGTTTATAGGCGATTGCAATTTTCATCATCAACAAACTGGCTGTAAAGAAATACAGTTTTCTCAATTGGTCAATCAACAGATGGTTTGTTTGCAAATAAATGATGGTGGTCAATTTGGTACACCTTGGCATCTGCGCTGGACACAAGGAGAGTATCAATCCGATGGATTATGGTATTGGAATTATAGTTTACCCGAAGAAACAAAACGGGGATTAGGCGATCACCAAGACCTTTATAGTCCCGGTTCTTTAACAGTTAACCTCCAACCAGGAGATACTGTCACCCTAGAAGCTCAAGTAGGTTTACCCGACTCTCAACCAGCAATTCTTTCCCCTGATAGTTTTGCAGAAGCAGTAGACGCAGAACAAGAAAGACTTACTCGAATTTTCGGCTGGAAAGAAGAAGCAGGGAGCAGAGGAGAAAATCCCTCATTTCCTAGTCTCCAGTCCCCAATTCACCAAACCCTACTTAAAGCCAGTGATCAATTTATTGTCTATCGAGATTCTATAGCTGGCCCTACGGTGATTGCGGGATATCACTGGTTTGGTGATTGGGGACGAGATACTTTAATCGCTTTACCGGGATTGACACTAGTTCCACAACGCTTTGAAATAGCAAAAGGACTGTTACAAACTTTTGCCCGTTATTGTCGTCATGGGCTGATTCCCAATGCTTTTCCCGATGTTGATAGCGAACCTTTTTATAACAGTATTGATGCTGCTTTGTGGTGGATTGAAACTTTAGGACTTTATTTAGAAGCTACTCAAGATTGGCAGTTTTTGGTAGAGCAATTTCCAGTTGTGCAGCAAATTCACACAGCTTTTATTGGTGGTACTCGCTACAATATCCAAGTTGATGCCATTGATGGGCTAATTTCTTGGGATGCTGATGGTGTGGCTTTGACTTGGATGGATGCACTGGTGGAAGGATTACCTGTTACACCCCGCTGGGGTAAAGCAGTAGAAATCAATGCTCTGTGGTATTCGGCTTTATGTTGGTTGAGTCAGTGGGCAGAACGATTAAGCCAAATAGATGCAGGTAATTTTTTACCTTTGACTAATCAAGCACAACGCTACGCACGGCAAGCAGAACAGGTAAAAAATTCGTTGCAAAAGTTCTGGAATCCACAACTAGGTTATTTGTACGATTTCATTGACCCAGATGATCACCGGAATTCGCAAATTCGCCCCAATGCAGTTTTGGCTTTATCTTTACATCATTGCGGTTTTTCTCAACAGCAAGGTCGTCAAGTTTTGGATTTGGCAACTTCTCGATTATTGACTCCTTACGGTTTGCGTAGTTTAGATCCCAGTGATCCAGAATATGTAGGAAAATGTGAGGGTAGTCCCCATAAACGCGATCGCTCTTATCACCAAGGTACCGTTTGGACTTGGTTGATTGGCTCTTATGTCCGGTCTTGGGAGCGTTTTTACCCGGAAGTACCCATACCTTTTGACTGGCAACCACTTTTAGATCACTTCTTATCTAGTGCTTGTCTGGGTTCAATTTCGGAGATTTTTGATGGTGATACACCGCATATATCCAGGGGTGCGATCGCTCAAGCTTGGTCTGTTGCTGAACTGATACGCTATTTTAGATGATTCGTAAGGTTTTTCGTGCAAATATGCAAAGCATCAAAGACGCAAAGAGAAAGATAAGGGCTATGAAGCGTTATTTACATTAATTAGAATATTAGCATCTATACAGGTATTATTTTGTAGTTGATAAGTCGTAATAATTGCCTGTTTAATTGCCTACTTGGTATTTTATAGCTTATGATCTAATTTATGACAACCACCAAAAAAATTACTTACAAGTAAGATCGTATGGATTTTGTTGTTTTAGATAGGGAAGGCAACCTGATTTTAAGTGAATTAGCTATTATTGATAGTAGACCTCATGCAAAATTGTTTCTGGGGTATGATAGAGAGTTTTAGATTTTATGTATTTTTGGTGTTCTTTGGGCTCCCTAATTCAAACATAACCCTGTAACTCTAATTCTTGGCTAAAACAAAGATAAATGCCCATAATTATAACATAAAGTTAATTCTGCAAGAGGTCTAGTCAAGGTGTGGTAATTTATGAAGTTTTTTGTGATGGTAATTCCCATGGATTTCAAAGTGTTTTACATCTCAAAGATGTAAAAACCTTATAAGCAGAATTTCTAACTATTGTTCAAGATAAAAAAATTATCTGTCACTATGCAGAACATGATATAGATATCCTCAAGGGGAGTTTTAAACAAGTTGGTTTAACTTGGGAAGATTTACAATTTGATTGTACTTGGCTTCTGGCTAAACACTATTTTCCCAATTTAGAAAGCTATTCTTTAGAATATAGAAATCATATTTGATTTTTGAAAAAGACTAAGAGATAATACTGAGAAAGTGTCTTGTCTAATAGCTAACAATCATCAACCAGGAGCTACAATCTAAAATTGCAGAACTACCAGAATTTATAGATGAGCGTCCAGATGCAAGGGAAGTAAGAAAAGCATTGGCAGTGAAGCTGGTTTATCAAAGCTACAAGTATGAGGAAATTCAAACAATTTTAGATGTTTCAGTTGGTTCAATAACAACATGGAAACAAGCCTATGAGAAAGATGGAATTTTAGGACTGCGCCTGAAACACAAAGGGAGAAAAAGCTACTTGAATACTCAACAAAGAGAAGAAGTACTGGCTTGGTTACAAACGAAGGAATGTTGGGACCTTGGCGAACTTGAGTATAAATTGGCTTTTGAACATGATGTACTTTATGAATCAAAACGTAGTTATTACGACTTGTTTGATGCGGCAGGAATTAGTTGGAAGAAAACATCTTCAGCAAATCCAAAAGCTAATGAAGAAGCAGTTGCCGCAAAAAAAAAGAGATTTCATGATTTTTGGCGAGCCGCCGAGAAGATATAGAAGCTGGGCTATTGAGAGTTTTACTATTAGATGAGTGTCATTTACTTTGGGGAGATAGCATTGGATATGTTTGGGGTAGAACTGACCAAGAAATAAGCATTCCAATTAGTATTAGTAACGAACGAGATAAACAAACTTATTATGGAGCAGTTGACTATTTAGGTAAAAATTTATTGTTGAGAACCTATGATACAGCTAACTCAAAAAATACTATTGATTCTCTCAGCTATTTACTAGAAGAGTCACCTAACCAACAATTACTTATTTTTTGGGATGGAGCTAGTTATCATTTTTCAAAAGAAATTCAAAATTTTTTAGCATCTATTAACCAAGGTTTACCTTTAGAGCAATGGAAAATTTATTGCGTCCGCTTTGCTCCTAACTGTCCCTCTCAAAACCCCATAGAAGATGTTTGGTTGCAAGGGAAAACTTGGCTGCGACGTTTTTGTGCTTTAATCCCAACATTTTCTCATCTTAAGAGGATCTTTGAGTGGTTCATTCAAAACACTACCTTTGATTTTCCGTCTCTCCAGATGTACGGAGCATTTTCATAAATCAAATACTATTCCTATATTTGTGTAAGTATTTTAATCTTAAAGATCATAATCAATATTTATTTTATTCCTAAAATGGCATATGGGGCATACTGCTGATTCCAAATCAGGATTAACTTTTGTCACTACTGATCAAGAATAGTATCACGGGATTTTTACCGAATTTGGTTTTATTTCGCCCAAGGAATAAAATCTCAACTAGGTGAATGATAAAGTTTACTTTCTTTCCTTGTGCCTGCTTGTACTATTGCTGCTTAGAACAAAACACAGATTCAATATCTGTCTTAATCCACATACATTTGCGGTTAGTTATTAATGGATTTTTAAAATGGCTCAGGTCAGATTTGAACTGACGACCCCAGGCTTATGAGTCCCGTACTCTAACCAACTGAGCTACTGAGCCGTGTTGTTTTATCAACTTATATTAAGATAGCATACGATTCTCGCTATGGCAATTCCCAAATCAAAATTTTCTCCCAAAATAAAAGAGGGAGCAAATCTCCCTCCACGAACAAGACAATTACTTAGTTAACAAACAGCCAGGCTTTTATAGACGTGCCTGTGATGGTAGGAACGCAATTGGGTTCACTGCACCCTTACCTGCTGGGTGGACTTCAAAGTGGCTGTGAGGTCCAGTGCTAAAACCAGTGCTACCCATAGCAGCAATAGTTTGCCCTTGTTCCACTTGTTGACCTACTTGCACTAAAATTCGGCTATTGTGACCATAACGAGTCATACTACCATCGGGATGACGGATATCAACCACATTGCCATAACCACCGTTATTCCAACCTGCTCTTTCTACCACACCGGGAGCAGATGCATAAATTGGTGTGCCTACACCGTTAGCAATGTCAATACCTCTGTGCATTCTGCCCCAGCGCCAACCATAGCCAGATGTGAGAACACCCTTAGCAGGCCAAATGTAAGATGCTGAAGAGGTAGATTGAGGATTACTATTTTGGTCAACATTTTTAGGCAGGTATAAATCAACTGCCGCTAATGGTGGTAATGCTGGGGATACTCTGGTTCCTCGCAATTTACCCAAGGAGTCGGTCGAGTTAAGACTAGGAGAAGGAACAACCAATCTGATACCAGATGAGTTATTGCGATCAAAATTACCAGATGAAGTTGTTTGATTGGGCAGGAATTCTGGGTTAATTGGCTCGTTCATGGGACGAGCAGCACGCAATTGGGGCTTAACAGGTTGTTCTCTGTAACTGGGTAGTATTGGTCTTGGTACAGGAATTGCTACCGCATTCCGTTGAGAATTAACTCTAGAGGGGGCAAATAGATTGCCTATTTCGATTGCAACTGGCGCTGTGGAATCATCGCTTGCACTCGGTGTTTGTACAGTTACACCAGACTCTTGAGGACGATATTTTTCGCGTAGTCTCTCAATTTCTACTTGTAAGCTGCGGAGACGTTCGTTACCTTTGACCTTGGCTACCTTTTGAGGTTGTTTTTGAGCCGTTGGGATTTTGGTGACGCGATCGCGTGATGGAGTTTCACCACCAACACTATAAGGCATAGGGGAAGATAGGTCATTTTCTCCTGACTGTTGCTCATTATCGTGAGCTACAGGGACAGTAATGCTAACGCTATTGGTGGTAGCAGCCGGAGTATTGACCTGAAATTGGTTTTCCTTAACTTTGGGAATAGAAATAACAGCAGAGTTGCTATTTCTGACTCCTGATGGCTGTGAGACTTGAGGTAGACTGGCATCTAAATCAAGTTTGTTCAGAGGAGAACTAGCAACTGTGGCAATATTGTTGGACTGGACGAAAGTACGCTGAACTGCTAGAGTTGACTGGTCGTAACTGCTCCGTTCTGCTATAGCTGTGGGAATAATCAGTTGTTGACTGATTTGTAATTGATTGGGGTCTGCTAGATTATTAGCTTTAACTAGTTCTGAGACTGAAATACCGTAATTACTGGCAATCTCAGCTAATGTATCTCCAGGTCTGACTTCATAGGTTGTCCCAAATGATTGGGCAACAACTTTAGGTGCGGCTGGTGCAGATGATGTTACCTTCTGCATTCCTGCACTTGTTTGTTTTTCCTCTTTTAACCTGGATATCAAACTAGCTTGGCTGCTATCTGTCGCTTCTTCCGATTGTGCTGCTACAGTTTTGTCAGCTACAGTTGTTGGTTGTGCTATTTCAATCTTACGAGTTTGTGGTAGCTTTTGAGTATCGTTAGACCGCAACTCGGCTAAACGATTTTTTAATCGGTTCGATTTTTCCTGTAAGCGATTCAGGGCAAATTCTTGCTGCGCTTTCAGTTGTGCATCAACATCATTGCTGACTGTGTTTGCTGATTCCACAATTACGGTTGTGGGTTGAGAACCTGCAATACCTTGACTGCTGGATAGTTTTTGTACTCTGATTTCAGGTAATTGGTTGGCTGTTTGTAATCTGGATTGAACTGAGTTAGTCTTAAATCCCTGATTTACGTGGGATTCCAAGTAGATAGCATTTTTGTCAGCTTCTGATGTAGGAATTTGGACAGCCATTTCGTTGACTGTAATCGGCCATTTAGCTTCAAGCCCAGGCACTTGCGAAACTGCTGTTGGTTCCAGAATAACAGGATTTTCAGGCAACCTCGCTGAAGAGACTGCTTGGGACTCCAGCTTGGTGGCGGCAAATTTTATCTCAGTGTCAGAAACAGCAGGAATCGTTGAGGCTGCTTTTTGACTGCCAACAGGAGCCGCTGCTTGGGCTTGATCGCTTTGTCGAGTCACCAAAAGGCTGGTTGCGCCCATTGAGATTGCCAAGCCTATCATAGCGGCTTGGGTTCTAGCCCGGCAGTTTGCTTTGTGATTTGTCTCATTTAACTGCTCGACCGGGGCAGCATCGCTGTTGGGGTTATTGTTTAACACAGCCTTTACTCTCTTCTTCAATGCTCGTTTCAAAGACGACCTCCTATGAATGATCACGCTTCGCTTAACTGACCTTGATTTTTTTAGTTGGATATTAATCCATGATTGAGATCACATCAAACGATATATCAAGATCACTTTCACCAGAGATACTTAGGCAAGATTAACCTGCTTCTCTGATTTAGACAAGTTCATACTTGTTTGTAAACCTTAAAATTCTTGTATTGACTTGTCTGTAACCACTCCTCATACAATCCAGGATTGTTCGTTGTTGACAGTTATCGTTGCTGATTTTGCTTTTCCAGCGGGATCCAGACAAATATGATAGCTTTGCTGAGTCCAATTTAGCTGTTGGCATTTGGTCTGCGCCGATTTCCGACAAAACTATGTTCCTGCTGTAGATATTTTCTAGGTTTTTTTATTCAATCCGTCTTATCAACTGGAGACTTTACGTTGTTTCTTCCCTAAAAAACAACCGTACACATTACTAAGGATTTTTGAGTCCTATGGTTGTGTCTAAGGATATAAATAGCTAAAATGCTTTCCAGTAAATGCTTTGATTGATTTTATCTCTAGGCTAGACAGAATTTGAATTCACTAAAATCTATCATTGACTATTCACTAGGAATCAAAGCTAATATACAAATTTCTTATATATCTCTCATTCAACTAATCTGGTTTTTTTACTTAGGTAGGAAGGGTATTGGCACTTGACCCCACCAATGATTAGTTTACGTAATATCGCTGAATCTTCTCCGATGTGACTTAAGTATTTCATATATGACTATACCAGTGGCAAGTTGAGGTTCTAGATGGTGAAAGGTTTATGAGATAGGCTTTTTGGTCTTTTATCTATGGCTATTGTTGTTGAAGATATATGAGTTTTTATACGTAACCAATTTTTAACTATTGTAAACAATTTGCCTAATATTATTGCTTTGCTATCTGCAGAACTTAAGTTAAATAGCCTAACTGACGGCGGGATTCAAATAAGCCGATAGCTACACTGATGGATAGATTCAAGCTGCGAACTCCGGGTTCATCTATGGGTATGTAGAGTGTGGAGTCACAGGTACTGAGAACGGTTGCTGGTAAGCCTGTGGTTTCACTGCCATATAATAGCCAATCATCGGCTTGAAATTGATAATTGATATAGTTAAAACTACCACGGACTGTAAAGCCTAACAATCTGCCGCCACGCTGCTGATGGATGGTTTGGAATGCTTCCATAGATTCGTGATAGTGGAGTTTGACATAAGGCCAGTAGTCTAAACCTGCTCTTTTGAGGTAGCGATCACTAATTTCAAAGCCTAAAGGACCAACTAGGTGTAACTCCGTCCCTGTAGCGGCACAAGTACGGGCAATATTACCTGTATTGGGTGGAATTTGTGGGTTAACTAAGACTATCTGGGGCATATAAAAATTCAAAATTAAAAATTCAAAAACTAGTAGGTAAGGGGAGAATATCAGGATTGATGACGATATGAAACAAAATCTACCCCTAGACAGACAGATATGACTTATAGGTTTTGTTAATAGGCACTAATCTCTGGGGAAAGATTAGATTTTTAAAACCGAAAATGAGGGAAAAAGAGGGAAGAAGAAGAGAAATTTCTCTTCTTCTTCCCAGTCACTAGTCCCCAACCCCCAATCCCCAGTTCTCAATCGCCTCTAAGCAAGCAAAGAGGAACACAATTTGTTTTCTAGTTCCTGTTCTCGTTCTTGGGTGGCGATAATTGCCTGGTTAATGACTCGCTGGGCATCAACACCAATTTTGTGTAGATGTAACCACTGTTGGGCTTCGTTGCCTTCGCGGAGAATTTTGTGTACGGGGGAAAGGAAACAACTGAAGCCTTTTTGTTTGGCTATGCCCCAAACTTCTTGATATAGTTGGGCGACCCAGTCTCTGGCGAGTATGGTACTACCATCTTGCCAATGTTGTAATTGGGCATCTAGACTGGATGTGGCTGCTGCCATTTCATTTTTAGTGGTTAAGGTAATTAGTTCTTCTGGGGAAAAACTGCTTTGGCTGAGGGGGTCGATGTTGGAGTTGTCGATAATTTGTAGCAATCGTGCTTCCAGGAGGGCCGTAATTCCTAATAAGGAAATGGGATCTGTGACTAAATCACAAATTCGCAGTTCTAGACGATTTAAATTATAAGGACGGCGATCACCATTTGGTCTGACTGATGTCCACAAATGCCGGACGTTTTGCATTGTTCCGGCTTTTAGCTGTTCTTCTACCCATTGAATATGATGGGCATGACTGGCAAATAAGGGTACATAATTGGGGGTTTGAGGGAAGAGTCCCCAACGGGTGGAATGATAGCCTGTGGCTTTTCCATCTAAAAATGGTGATGAGGCGCTCAGGGCAAGGAATAAAGGTGCTTCCAGGCGAATAATTTGACAGGCACGTATTAAGATTTCTGGATCGCTGATGCCAATATTAATATGTACGCTGGCAGTGACTACTTTTGTGCCGTAGGTTTGCTCAATGTAGTCATGATAGGGGTTAGTTGGGTCGGAACGATGAAAGTGATCGCTTCCACCCAAGGATAGGGTACTGCCTGGTATTAATGTGTAATTGTTCAATCGCTGCAAATATTTACGCAACTCCTGCCGAGGACGCAGCAACCCACACAATTGAGATTCATAATTGGTAGATGGACTAGTTATGTACTCTACGTTGCGGCTATCTGGCTCCCGCATAAATCCTTCTAAATCTGTGATGATTTGGTCGGAGAGTCCGACAATTTCACCTTGAGGCGTGCCAGTATACATCTCAATTTCAAAGCCTTTTGTTAAGACCACTTTTTTTTCCTCGGCTCTCCTTATTTGAATAAATTGTATCGAATTAGACGATTTTTTGCATCACAGTAATTGTGTGAAATTGAGGATTAGATTTATTGACCGCAGATAAACACAGATAAATACTGATTTGATTCATTGATTAGTTGCTATCCCTTTTTTTGTTCTGGTTTTTTTTTCTTGCTTCTGATGTGTTGTTTGTTTTAATATAAATTGATCTGGTAATTCATCTGGTTGAGCAATTTTGAGGCGGATAAATTGCGCCCATATTTCACCGCTGAGTCAGTTGACAACTATTTGAGGATTTTGTTGAGCGATAGTCTGCAAAACTGCACACCATCCCTGATGTAATAAATCAATAAACGTCTCTTCACTTGAAATCTGACTTAAGAATAAAAGGGAAGTTTGTAAACTTAGTGATATATCGGATAAATTCCTTGTCCTTATTCCTTGATGTACAAGATTTAGCCACACCGATAGAAGTTCCAGCCAGTTATTTTCTTCTATTTGTTTAATTCCCAAATCTGTCATACCCAACGCACCCCAAATACATAGGGCTTCTACAGCTATTTGAAAATCACTATTTTGTAAAGCATTTTTCCATAATTCCTGAGCGTGGTATTGGTAGCGATGAGGGAGAAATTGATATGCTTCTTGAACTTGCTCAGGAATTGTAACCTTATAAACTCATTCACCCCGTGGTAGATAATCACCTCAATAGGAAAGCCAGTTATGATAACTGCAAAGATGAATTTTTCTATCAACTATGACTTCCGTAACCTGAGAATTTCCTAACCCAAAAATCTGTATACCTGGTAAACATTCAGGTGTTTTTACTGCTTGTAATTTATGCTGAACTTGCGGTGGTATTGGTTTTTCTTCATCTTCTTGTCGTCGCGCAATTCCATACCCAATTAAAATACCCACACTACGATTTACTAATTTTTGTAGCAGAGTTATAAATTTATCATCGAGCACAGCGTGATTTATCCAAGGAGAATAGATGAGAATTTGATGTTTTGCCGAATTTAAAACTTCTAAAAAAGCTTCAGCAATTTGTCCATGACGTAACTGCACCGCTGTACCTGTTGTCTGTGCAGTTTCTAGAGTCTGTTGACGAATCTTATCTACTCTGAATTCTATTTCTCTATTTTTCTGATTCAGAACTGTCTCTCACTCAAAATTGATAGATTCGTCTGATCATTTAGATAATGACTGCAAGGATATTTTCCCTTCATTTAGCAGTTGCTCTAGCCAATTTGATGCTAGTTATAAAATTTTCTTACCGTTTCTGATTTGGATACTCAATCTTTCTTCCAGTGCATTGAACATCACAAATACAGATATCGTTTTCCAAAAAGTTTGAGTTGGTGGTATTGCTTTAAAGGCAGTAACTATTTTCCCGTCTGCTGGTACATGAAACGCAAAACCTGAATTTTGAATAATCGGCTGTATTTTTTCAAGGTTTAAGGAAGAAATATTGTTTATTTTATTTTCAATAATTACAAATGTTGCTAAATCAGGTAAGTTGACTGTCACATCATTTAATGATTCAGATTGAAAGGTAATATTTCCACCTAATAAGTCAGTAACAGCATAAATTTGAACAGATTATGGTGGCTGGGTTACAGTTCCTCTCTCATAAAATAAACGCCCTTCTTCAGTAACTGTAATTGGTGATTCTACAGCCATGGTTTATAATGTCTGAAGAGTTGCAATAGTGCTGTTTACAAATACAGAATTAAGTCCAAGTACAGAAGCTAATTTATTGGCTGTTGGAGGAGGAGTAAACTCAATACCAGCATGGATAATGAATTTTCCTATTACACTAAATCCGCGGGGTTTTCTCATAGTTATTTATACAGTATTTTGACGCAAACTATAGCGAAATTGACGTGCAGCTAAAACTGATAAACTAGCACTTTGCTCTTCAATTTCTGTTACAGCTTTTTTGAGATTTTCACCAATAGGTTTAGTATTAGAAGCAAGAAACATCAACAAAACCTCCATGATGACTTACAATATTGGCAACTTCCGAATACACACCACCAACTGTACCTGGTTTGCTGGTGAAGAAATCGTGAAAACCGATAATTACCAGCAGTTGTTGAGCGCGGTAAAAACCCACATTTAGCCGTTCTGGCTTTTTAGCAAATCCCACGTCTCCCTGATAATTATTCCGCACTATACTGACAATTACAACTGGTCTTTCCATTCCTTGGAATTTCTCAACTGTACCTGTTTTTATTTGTAATGAAGGGAAAAGTTTAGATTTTAAACGTTCATCAATTTTTCTGAGTTGAGCGCCATAAAATGTAATTACAGCTATTTTCTTTTTGGGTTCACAGTTGGTAACTTTAGAACTCCAAATATTTTCAAATTGCTGACATATTCTTTCTATGAAATCAATTTATTTAACATTAAAAGATGAAGTCCCCAAACGTTCTTGTTGAAATATATTTTCTCTGGGCGTTATTACCCAAATTAAATGGTGTTATGGCTTAATTATTTCCCCTGCTAGATAATGAGCGCGTTTACTATCAGGTCCTGAAATTCCACATTCTAATTTACCATCATAAAATTGATTGGTTGCTCCCATGATGTCTGGGTTCATTCGATATTGGGTATTTAGCATTTGTTTAATGCTTGAATCAGCAGTTTCAAACTGACTTTTAAATAATGATTCTTCTAAAAATGGCATTTCTTCTCTTGTATGTCTAATTTTGGCAGCAACTTCTTCAACGGTGCTAGTATCCAGCATGGGTGGTAGTTGTCGATGATCTCCTCCCATGACTAATTTTTTACCTTTTAAAGCGGGAATTAGTAATTCTGGAGGAGTGCATTTACTAACTTCATCAATAATGACAACATCAAAAGATTGGAATTCTTCAGAGAAGTTGTAATTTGCAGCTTGAACGCAGGTGATACCAACTACGTTAGCATTATCTAAATAAATTCGTCTCAAATCTTTACTATCACGTTCTGAAGGTTGATGTAGTTTTGTAATCCAATTTCGGACAAAATTCTGATATTTTTGCAGATAGTTTTCTTCATGTTATAGTTGTTTTTGCCAAATATAAAACCTAGTTAAAAATAGGTTTAAAGATTCTAGGTTGAATAAATCAGTTTCTGGCTTTCTCACCTTGAATTTATCAGGTATTTCTTGCCATACTATTTCCCACTAATTACGTTCTTTGATTAAAGCAACTGGTGTCTGTAGTAGTTGTAATTGCTGTTCTAATTCATCTATTTTAGTTTGTGCTTCTTTGATTGTTTGCAGGACAGATCTAGTTTCTTTTTTAAGTTGCAGTAATTGTTTATTTAGAGATTATTTGATCATCTCTAATATAGTAGATAGTAAAAGTTCTAGTGAGGGAATTAATATTTTAAGTTGAATTATACTATTTTACCACAACCTAACTTGCTTGGCAAATTATTGATGCAGTTCTGAAATATTGGATTGTGTGGCTAAATATTGTTGCGTGAGATTATGTAATTGGGCTGGTATTCTTGGTTGTTTATTCAGTTTTTCCAAGATATTGAAAACTTTTATAAGTTGGAAGTTAGCATCTTGACTAGCTTTTTTTACCGGAGATTGAGTTTCCAAAATTTGTCCTTGTGTAATATCATTGTTGGGGTTTCCATATAACTTTTGTTGTTGTTTCTGTAGAATATTAAGTTTTTGTTCGGCTTGGGTTTTGATTTTTGAAACGCATTGACGGGTATTTGCTAGAATAATATCTAATATTTCTTGTGTAATTCGAGTTAAAGTAGAGTCAAGGTTATTTAACTCATAAGCTGTGCTGTAGGTTTTTTTCAGTTTATCTAAGAAAAATTGGGTATTTTCAACCAGCAATTTCCGTTGTTTAGAGGTTAGGAATTGATAATCTTCAAACTTTTGATAAATCTCTTGCCATTTTGTGCGCTCACTTTTTGATAGCACTATAGGAATTTGACTGAAATTCCGTTGTAAAAAATAACTAAAATTAGACCGATTACCCTGTCTATCACTAAACTTACTCTCTATTTCATAAGAGATTGCTTTTGCTAACGGTTGCTAATCTGTTAGTTTAATTTGGTAATTATTTGGTATGGGTGGTAACTTTAAACTATTAGCAAACATCACTAAACCTAGTGCAAGGTTCAGCATATTATCAGTTAGTGGCAAATTAGATTGCTGACAGTCTTTCAACAATTGATAAAGATGGGTATAAGCTGTAATTTTCCATTCTATAACTGCTTCGATAATATAATCAATTTCTCGTTTATAGTTTTCCTACATTTTAATAGTTGGTTGCAAGTATTGTCCTTGATTTAGAGATTGCTGATACTCTGTTTGTAACTGATGCAAATATGTAGAAGTCTGTTTGAAAATATTTACTAATATACTATTATAGCTAATTCTGACATAGGTATAGTCCCATCATTAGCATAAATCAATGCTGGTTTAAATTCAGAAATCTCTGTTGCTATAGTTTCACGTAACCAAACCGCTAAACCAAATGCACCACTTACAGGACTAACAAAGCCAAGTACATCTGTATATTTAATAGCTTGACGAACATTTGCACGTAAATTTTCTACTTGATGCTTTCCTTCTTGACAGGGTTGAAGAAGTGGTAAAAATTCTTTAACTTCTGAACTATCCCAATTGATATTCTCTCTAGATTTTAGCAGTTTATCAAAATTTCTAGTTAAGGATTCGATTGCAGCTTTTTGGGTTAAGGCCTCATTATACACAAGTTCTTGATTCTTACAGATTATATCTATATTTTCCTTCTCTTCTTTGAATTCATCTTCTTGTTGATTGAACTCTGGTTCAGCTTGAAAATATTCTGCGAATTCTTTTTCTAAGACTAATAATTTACGAAGAATTTTGATATTCTCTTGTCGTTTGGCAAGATTATTTTCGCAATTGGTGGCGGGATTTTCTAGCCATCTATCAATTACTTTATCTTGTAAAAATGCTTGTCCTTCTTCCCCGATCTTTTCAGCTTTTCCTTTTCTAACAGCCCGAATTACAGGATTATGAACTAATCTACTTAGGGCATTATCAACTGCTAAATTAGCTTGAGATGTAATTAATGTGCGTCCACCCCACCCCGTAAAGCAATTCGATAGCAAATCTCGGCTATTACAGTAGTTTTACCTGTTCCTGGTGGTCCTTGAATTAAAACTAAATCATCGGCTGCGAGTACCTTTTCGACAGATGCTTTTTGACCTGAATTTGCAGCAGATAATAACAGATCTTTGGCTTTAAGTTTGACAGTTTTTTGTATAGGTCTAGCCTGGTAAGCGTCAAATAGGAAGTCACCTAAATAGGGATTATGTGTGCGTCCTTGTCTTAACTGTTCTAAGGCTTTTTATTTACGTTCAATCTGTTTGATATCACCAGCAGCATCAAAAAATAAATATCCTGTTTTTGGTAGTTGGTAATTTTCTGTTTCTATATATTCAACTAGATCTCGCTCTATTCTGATGTTTATAAGATTATGCTTTGGGTCAATTTCTTCAATAGTTCCTAATTGACGACTACTGCGCCGATTTTTTTCTGTGGCAATAGAATCAGAAAATTTGATATCTTGATTTTTTCCCTGCTTTACTCATTCCCACAACTTTTCTAGTTATTTCTGAACAGTTATCTTCTGACCCATCGTGGCTGAGCTGGTATTAATTTATAAGGCGATTTCTCTTTTATTTTCAGTATATTTATAATTGATGCAATATACACAAAATCGTCTGGCTTTAGCAATTCTTTCCTCAACTTTTAAAAATGCTTTCCATGCTTGTAATTGATCTTCTGTCGGTACATGATTGCCCCATATTGGCATCTTGGCTATTTGTGCCAATAATTTGGGAGCAATATCAATAGGATAATGATCATTTGGAAGTAATTGCAAGGACAATGGTAAAGGATAAGTATCGGCTTGTCCCCGTGAGGTTTGTAATAAATAAGCTGAGATAATTTTTAACCCGCTAGAGCCATTTTTTTTGACTACGGCTCTAAATCCTAGAGTTTTATTTAACTATTTGAGTCTTTTGGGTAATGGAAATTCACTTTCATCTGTAGCTATTGTTAAATCCCAAATTTCTTCTCCTTTTTCTTTTGCAGCACCTTGACGACGGATATAAAATAGGCAAGGTTGTTTACCTACACATTCAAGTATTAATTATTGAGCGCGTTCTCGCCGTTCTCTAAGTTCGGGGTATGACTTCAGTGTTTCTTGACCTTCAAGGTGGCGAATTAAATTATCAATTGTGGAATTTATTAAGGTGTATCCCCAGGTTTCTGTGTTTTTGTTCTTTGGTAAATTTGGCATGAATGCTCCTGGATTTTGTGCTCACTGCACTTCTGCACTGAGGAATTTGATTGATTTTCGGAGTTAGAGATGAAATTGGTGGTAGGTTTGACTAGCTGCTCAATGTAATAGGGAATGTCTCCAAACTAGGGACTTCTTTATATCATCTGCATAACCTCCACCAATGACGCAAGTTACTGGATAACCGGCACTAACACAGCAGGTGGTTAAAACTTGCATTTTTCTGCGAAAAATGCCTGTGTCTGTTAGGGCTAGTTTGCTGAGTTTATCATCTATGTGGGTGTCAACTCCAGCATCATAAAATACTATATCTGGTTTAATTTCTGATAAGAAATCTGGTAGGTAATTAGCCAAGGTTTGTAAGTAAGCATTGTTTTCCATTCTTATTGGTAAAGGAACATCTAAATCACTTTTTTGTTTTATTCCAGGAAAGGTAAGGATTCAGGTCTAAGGAAGAGGGATTAAAGAAGGTGTATGCAAGGCAGAGTGAACGATGGCTTTCATAGGTTGGTCAAAAAACTCAATTAGAGAAAGTGCTTGAGGACGACAAGTTTGTATAACCGTCAATAAATTGGCAGGATGTTGGAATAGCTCCAGAGAAAGAGACTACCAGAGACTTTTCGTTGTGTCAGTGCTAAACCTAACCTTGGTTCAGCTAAATTATGATCAAGGTCTATTGCCTAAGGAAGGTAAAAGTTTACCAGGTTCCCCTAGGGCTTGATCAATGAATGAATGGAAGATTCAACTTTTGGTTGAAACTAGGATGGCCAAGTCAAGAATTCATGAAGGTTTTGGGTTTGTTGGAATAAAGGGTAGTTTTTAAAACCTTCATCTATGAGGTCCATGAATTTTGTGCCAATTTCTTGGTGATTGAAGCCAGGAATCTTGATTAGTGTCTTGAAGTGACGGGGTAGGGTAGATGTGCCTGACATTTCTGTTGAGCTGTGACCGCATAACCGTTATAGGCAGTAAAGTCATCAGAACTGAGTACACCAGAGTAACTTGAACCCACAATGGATTCTAATTCGCCAGGACAAAGAGTATCAGGCTCATGAAATAAAGGGAAGTCACTATTGGCAAAAATCCATAACTATTGTTTCACCCCTTTGACTACTCAGGGTGTTTCATCCCCAAGGATATGAGGCTGGGTTTGTTTTATCCACTGTTTGAGGCTATGAATACTTTGAGCCACTGGACCATCTATTCCTTCATTGGTACCTACTAATGTTCCCACTCCAATCTCTATTTGACCCAGTGCCCACAACAACAAGTGTTGCTTTTCATAGGGTCAATGGCCCTAGTTATTGATCCATCCCAAAAAAGCTTGTCCTGTGATTCCTATATCTTGTCCCGGTACTATCTCTGGTGACCAGTGTGCCCTTTCTGTTTCCCCACACACACTGCAAATCCACGTATATCTTTCATATTCTACTATTTGGATTGGCCTGTGCACCAACTCCCCGACTTGTTGTGTTTCCACTTTTATTGGTTCGCCAAAGAATTGCCTCTGACCTCACCATCTACACACTTGCTGTCCCACCATCTCAAATATATTCTATCTACTCCACCAAAGACCTTTCTCCTTTTTCCCCTATGCCCTGGTTGTCCTCCTGATTTCCGTTTTCGTGTCTGGTTCTCTTCTGGTTTCTCTTCTTGTTTGTTCTCGGTTTCTTTGAGGATGTCTCCCGACGGTGGTTTGGATGATGTTATGGTCTCTAAATGTCTACTGACTTTGAGTTTCTCTATTTCTTTTTCCAGTTCTACTACTCTATTTGTTAGCTTCTCTATACTTTTCCCCTGGTCAATAATAATTTCTACCAGTTGCTCTGTTCCCAACTGCTTCAATATCTCTCTGTCTAGTTTTGGTGGCAGCTTCTTTTCCATAACTGCTATATTCTGCCTCACTTATCACACTTTTCAATACCCCACCACCTGAATCCTGACAGCAATTTTAATCGCCGTCAGGATTCTTCTATCAATTCGCTAATGCTGACACCTAGCTCTTGAGTGAGATACTCTTTTTATGTTCTCCCATCCAAGGCATGAAATAAATAAACAGCAAAGACGCAAAGAATGCGAAGGAAAGAGAGCTTCAAAGGGTTTTTGAATGAGTCCCGTGATTTTTGCTTTCATTGGGATGCTCCCATCAACTCAACAGTGCGATCACAGCGTAACAGCTTACTTGTCCCCCGACTTACCCCCCTTTCCCAGATGAAGGTATCCCAAGCTACCATATGAACTCCCTTGACAGTACCTAACACTACAAAAGTACCTGCAAACCATAGATTACTGTTAATTATAGTACAACAGTAAACTTTTTCAATATAAACACCCGCCACTAGATATAATTTCCTATAAGTTGAAAAAATTCTTAAGATTAGCGTAACAATTACATTAAGATAAAGATTACGCTTCTATTAAGCTGACTAGCTGATACCCAAATTAGGAGGATTATATATGGCGCTTGTACCAATGCGGCTACTTTTGGATCACGCTGCTGAAAATGGTTATGGCATACCCGCTTTTAACGTAAACAACTTAGAGCAGATTCAAGCCATTATGAACGCAGCGGCTGAAACAGACAGCCCTGTAATTTTACAAGCTTCTCGCGGCGCACGTAATTATGCAGGAGAAAACTTCCTGCGCCACCTGATTTTGGCAGCAGTAGAAACCTATCCTCAGATCCCCATTGTCATGCACCAGGATCATGGTAATGCTCCTTCTACCTGCTATTCAGCAATCAAAAACAACTTCACCAGCGTGATGATGGATGGTTCTTTAGAAGCTGACGCTAAGACTCCTGCAAGCTTTGAGTATAACGTTAAAGTTACCAGCGAAGTTGTCAACGTAGCTCACTCTTTGGGTGTCAGCGTTGAAGGTGAATTAGGCTGTTTAGGTTCTCTAGAAACCGGCGCTGGTGAAGCTGAAGATGGTCATGGTTTTGAAGGTACTCTTGACCACTCTCAACTTTTAACTGACCCTGATGAAGCTGTTAACTTCGTGGAAGCAACTCAAGTAGACGCTTTAGCTGTTGCTATCGGTACTAGCCACGGTGCTTACAAGTTTACCCGTAAGCCTACTGGTGAAATCTTGGCTATCAGCCGCATTGAAGAAATTCACCGCCGCTTACCTAATACCCACTTGGTAATGCACGGTTCTTCTTCTGTACCTGAAGATTTGATTGCGCTAATTAACGAATTTGGTGGTGCTATTCCTGAAACTTACGGTGTACCTGTAGAAGAAATTCAAAAAGGTATCAAGAGTGGTGTACGTAAGGTAAATATTGACACTGATAACCGTTTAGCTATTACTGCGGCTGTCCGTGAAGCATTAGCAGCTAATCCCAAGGAATTTGACCCCCGTCACTTCCTCAAGCCTTCCATTAAATATATGCAGAAGGTTTGTGCTGATCGCTATGAGCAGTTTGGTACTGCTGGTAATGCAAGCAAGATTAAGCAGATTTCTTTAGAAGATTTTGCTGCTAAGTATGCTAAAGGCGAATTGGTAATGAGAGCGGCTGCTAAAGTTTAATTTTTTCCAGGAATAAATAGAGGCTAATTATTACAATGCCTCTACAGAAATAAATAAACCGGGTGGCTTTAAAGTTTCCCGGTTTTTTGTTTTTATCTTAGGGAACTCCAAAAATTAAATTACCCAATTCCTCCATCTAAGACGACTATCAGATTCTTCTCACTCTGCTTATCCTGCTCACTCAGCGATTGGTTATTTTTTGCGATTGGTTATTTTTTTATGAGGCTCTGCTTCTAAACTTGTCCCCATGCAAAGCATGGGGACAAGAGAATGTTTTTGAGAAATTAGGGTAGGTTATCGGAGTTCCTAAAACACCCGATGCTGTAAAGATGGCATTTGGCGACGGACTTGTTCTAATCTAGTTGGTTTGATTTCTGCGATCGCAACTCCTGGTTTATCCCCTACATCAGCTAAAATTGTCCCCCAAGGATCAATAATCATTGCGTGTCCGTGGGTTTGACGACGGGCATAGTTAGTACCTGTTTGGGCTGGTGCAATTACGTAATAAGTATTTTCTATTGCTCTAGCTTGTAGTAATACTTGCCAATGGTCTTTACCTGTAAAAGCAGTAAAAGCCGCAGGAACAAAAACAACATCGGCTCCTTTGTCTGCTAAATGGCGATATAGTTCTGGGAAGCGGACATCATAACAAATAGAAAGTCCGATATTACCTAATTGTTCCGAGAAATGGACTGGAGGCAATTCTTTACCAGCCATGACAGTGCTAGATTCTTGATAGGTGTTACCATCAGGGACATTCACATCAAATAAGTGTGCTTTGTGGTAGCGCGCAAGTTCTTGAGCGTTGGGAGCGATGAGTAAAGCCGTGTTGTAAACTTTGCCGATGCTATCAACAGGGACAGGAAAACCGCCGCCCAGGATAGTAACTTGAAAGCGTTGCGCCATTTTTTCCAAAAATGTTTCTGTTTCTTGAGCAATGGCATCCGCTTGAGCGAGTTTATCTTTTTCCTCACCCATAAAAGAGAAATTTTCTGGCAAACCCACCAACTCTGCACCCTGACGCACGGCCAGATCGATTAGTTCTTCTGCCTGTGTCAAGTTTTTCTGTAGATCTGGCACACTAGTCATTTGAATAGCGGCGGCTAAATAAGACTTCATAGATTCAATAACAAACAGTGGATTACGGGATAGATTCTCAAATATATCGTTACTTCCAGATTGGTGGAGGCTAGTCAGAATTGCGTAAATTACGCTTTTCTGGAAAATACTTATCTCAGCTATCCCTAGCGTCTTATCTTAATATTCCTGTTGATTCTAGGAAACTATTTACAGCTATTTTTACGTTCATTATTCTCCCAAAAGTTTTTCTAAGGCTGCTGGCAGATTGTTAGCCGTTTCTAGCCCCTCTACATCTTCCCAGTTAGTATTTTTATCCCAGCGCATATCACCAAACAATTCATGGCTTAAGTTAGCATCCATCAGATATGCACCGCTGAGATTAGCACCTGTCAAGTTACCACCACTTAGGTCTACTCGACTCAGGTCAGCATCTTGGAGGTTAGCATTACTCAGGTTAGCACCTGCCAAGTATGTTTGAATGAGCCTATAAGCAGTTAATTAAGCAGCACTAAGGTTAGTTTTCAACAAATAGGTGCGGCTGAGGTCTGCTTGGCTCAAATTAGTGTGACTCACGTCTGCTTGGAAGAGATAACTAGCTCGCAAGTGAGTAGCACTGAAAAATTGCCCAACAATACTTTTAAAACTATCTTCCTGCAAGCAATTACAGTAGTTAATAATTTTCAGCAAATCTGATCTTAAACTATCTGCTTGGGGTTGACCAGACGCATAGAAAATGATGTACTCAAGGAATACATGATTTTCTTGAGTATATCGCTGTAATTCCAACAGCAAAATCATCACATTCAACCCTGCATAAATATCAACCTGAGGCTGACCTAATTTTTTAAAATTGTCATGTTGTCTATAATTTTGTAGACTCTTCAGCTTGATCTATACTAAAGTTTCTGCTGATGTATCAATGAATTATCCTTCACAGATTTTTGTATAATAAGATACTAACGACTCCAATAGATTGCTCCAGTATAAATCTGAAATTTGTGTTAATAACTCTATTACAGATTCTACTATTTCTAATAGACCTGTCAGGAAAATTAACTTGGTGTCAAAAAAATGGTAGAAGGAAATTTTGACCGTCTACCAAAAGGAAAAATCCACTAAATTAACTATATTCAAGAATATCCACATCGTACAAAACAAATACTGGGAATAAGTAACCATCAGTTTCAAGACTTGTTAGCCCAAGGTGAAATGCAGCATAAAAAACTTGAAGGTGACATAGAAAGTAAAAAGATAGGTATAAATCAGAAAGGAGCAGGGGGGAAAGGGAAACTAGAGATAAAAGAACAGGTATGTCTATCCTTGTTCTATTGCAGGAAAATACCAATATTTGAGGTTTTAGGTTTGCATTTTGGTATATCCAAAACGGAAGCAAAGGACACATTTCATTACGGGCTAGAGATATTTCAAAAAGATGTAAGGATTCAGGTGGTGGGGTATTGAAAAGTGTGATAAGTGAGGCAGAATATAGCAGTTATGGAAAAGAAGCTGCCACCAAAACTAGACAGAAAGATATTGAGGCAGTTGGGAACAGAGCAACTGGTAGAAATCATTATTGACCAGGGGAAAAGTATAGAGAAGCTAACAAATAGAGTAGTAGAACTGGAAAAAGAAATAGATAAACTCAAAGTCAGTAGAGATTTAGAGACCATAACATTATCCAAACCACCGTCGGGAGACATCCTCCAAAAAACCGAGAACAAACAAGAAGAGAAACCAGAAGAGAACCAGACACGAAAACGGAAACCAGGAGGACAACCAGAGCATAGGGGAAAAAGGAGAAAGGTGTTTGGTGGAGTAGATAGAATAGATTTGAGATAGTGGGACGGCAAGTGTGTAGATGGTGAGCTCAGGGGCAATTCTTTGGCGAAACAATAAAAGTGGAAACACAACAAGTCGGGGAGTTGGTGGACAGGCCAATCCAAATAGTAGAATATCAAAGATATACGTGGATGTGCAGTGTGTGTGGGGCAACACAAAGGGCACACACACTGGTCACCAGAGATAGTACTGGGACAAAATATAGGAATCACAGGACAAGCTTTTTCGGGATGGATCAATAACTAGGGCCATTGACCCTATGAAAAGCAACACTTGTTGTTGTGGGCACTGGGTCAAATAGAAATTGGAGTGGGAACATTAGTAGGTACCAATGAAGGAATAGATGGTCCAGTGGCTCAAAGTATTCATAGCCTCAAACAGTGGATAAAACAAACCCAGCCTCATATCCTTGGGGATGAAACACCCTGAGTAGTCAAAGGGGTGAAACAATAGTTATGGATTTTTGCCAATAGTGACTTCCCTTTATTTTATGAGCCTGATACTCTTTGTCCTGGCAAATTAGAATCCATTGTGGGTTCAAGTTACTCTGGTGTACTCAGTTCTGATGACTTTACTGCCTATAACGGTTATGCGGTCACAGCTCAATAGAAATGTCAGGCACATCTACCCTACCCCGTCACTTCAAGACACTAATCAAGATTCCTGGCTTCAATCACCAAGAAATTGGCACAAAATTCATGGACCTCATAGATGAAGGTTTTAAAAACTACCCTTTATTCCAACAAACCCAAAACCTTCATGAATTCTTGACTTGGCCATCCTAGTTTCAACCAAAAGTTGAATCTTCCATTCATTCATTGATCAAGCCCTAGGGGAACCTGGTAAACTTTTACCTTCCTTAGGCAATAGACCTTGATCATAATTTAGCTGAACCAAGGTTAGGTTTAGCACTGACACAACGAAAAGTCTCTGGTGGTTCTCTTTCTCTGGAGCTATTCCAACATCCTGCCAATTTATTGACGGTTATACAAACTTGTCGTCCTCAAGCACTTTCTCTAATTGAGTGTTTTGACCAACCTATGAAAGCCATGGTTCACTCTGCTTTCCATAGACCTTCTTTAATCCCTCTTCCTTAGACCTGAATCTTTACCTTTCGGAAACGGCTAACCCCTATGTGTAAAGCCAGGGGCTTGCTCGCCGTTGGATTATTGGTGAGATTCAGGATTTGCAGCATTTAATGAGTAATCATGTATTTCTTGATTCTGTTCATTCTTGAATCTTGATCATCCTGATTCTGACTACTTATTATTAGTCTCTTAGTCAATTTTCAAGTTAAACGGTAAACGAGCATAAATTCCTTGAGGATCGTTCACTTTGTTTAAAGTAGAAATTTCCTGTTGTAATTTTTCCAATTCTGCTAAAAGCAGGCTATTTGGTTTGAGTTGAGTTTTTTCAATTCCTAATGTTCCTTGGGCCTGTTGTAGTTTCTTGCCAAATAAACGTTCTTCTAAGCTAGTAACTCTCGGATATTCTTCCAATTCCCAATTCTTGCCTAATTTGGCTTGTTTAGCAGCATATTCAATGGCAACATTCAAACCACCAATTTCATCAACTAAACCGATTTCTTTAGCTGCTACACCTGACCAAACTCGACCTTGGGCAATTTCGGCTACTTTTTGTTGTGGTAGTTTCCGTCCTTGGGCAACTTTATTGATAAACATATTGTAAATACGGTTAACACTGCGTTGATAAAGTGCTAATTCTTGGGGTGATTTTGGACGGGAAACTGTTTGATTATCTGCATATTGGGCGGTTTTAACTGTATCCCAAGTGATGCCGTTGTTTTTGGCTAACTTTTGACCGTTCAATAATAGGCCAAATACGCCGATAGAACCTGTAATTGTGTTGGTTTCGGCAAAAATGCGGTTGGAATCACTGGCGATCCAATAACCACCAGATGCAGCTACATCACCCATGGAAACGATGACTGGTTTGGCTTGTCGAGTTAGTTTTATTTCTCGCTGAATGATTTCGGAAACTGTGGCGCTACCACCTGGACTGTTAATTCTTAACACCACAGATTTAACATCTTGATCTTGACGAATTTTGTTGAAGATTTTGGCAAAGCGATCGCCTCCTATTTCTCCGTCTTCTCCTTTACCGTCAACTATTTCTCCTTCTGCATAGACAACGGCAATTTTATTTTCTGAGTTGCGTTCTACACCCATTGATTTTCCAGGAACTTCGGCGTAGTCGCTAAGATGAATTTGTCGGAAGCTTTTATCATCTTTATCACTAGCAGTTAATTTTTTTAGGTCAGCGACTACTTGATCTTGGTAAGCTACTTGATCTACTAAACCGTTGGTTTTAGAGGTGTTAGCTTCTAAAATAGGTTGACTATCTGCAATTGCCTGCAATTTTTGTGGTTGAATTTTCCGGCTTTTTCCTACAGATGTCCGCCACTCTCCCCACACATCATCTAATAATTTCTGGGTTTGTTGCCGATTTTCGGGACTTAATTTATCAAGTATAAACGGTTCTACTGCTCCCTTAAATTTCCCTACTCGCACAACTTGAATACCAACACCATATTTCTGCAATGCTCCCGCTAAAAACACCGGTTGTGAACTCAAACCGTTGATTTCCATCAGTCCTACGGGATTGAGTACGATATTATTAGCTACTGAACTCAGATAATATTCTCTTTCATTCCAGTCTGTGCTGTAGGCGATAATCTTTTTACCAGATGCACGGAATTTATCTAAACCTTGACGAATTTCTTTCAGGGAAGCATAACCCAGTCCACTTGCTGCACCTGATTTAGTAGCATCTATATAAATACCAACAATGCGCGGATCGCGTTGTGCTTTTTCTAGAGTTTCTATAACTTTGCGGAGTGTAATTTGATCTTCATTTACTCCTATTAGGGTTTTTTTCAGAAAGTCGCTGGAACTGGGTTGACTGTCGGTAATTTTCATTGACAAGTCAAAAACCAATATGGATTTATCTTTGACTTGTGGCCCTGTATCTTTAGAAGTAGCAGCAATCACAATCAAGAAAAATAAGCTCAGAGTGGCGATACCAGAGAAAATAGTCAGTCCTAGTAGGCTACCAATTAAACTAGCAAAAGTTTGTTTAAGAAAGTTAGTCATTAGTTATTAGTTATTAGTAATTGATCATTAGTCATTAGTCATTAGTAAGAAAAACCAATGACTCATGACTAATGACCTGTTTAGTTTATTGTATACTTTGCAAGCTGTTAGAGTACTGTAACTGATACAAATTTCTGTTGCCAGTACAGAATAATACGGTAGTAATTTCAGCAATTAATACCTCTGTCAACTCTTGCAGTGCGTATTCTGATACATCTGCGGCTTGTAGGAAGGGTATTGCTAAACCAGCAATATCTGCACCGAGTGCGATCACTTTCGCTACATCTAATCCATGACGTAACCCACCAGAAGCAATTAAAGGTATTTCCGAAAACTGAGCGCGAATACTAGTAATACATTTTGCTGTCGGTATGCCCCAATCTGCAAAAGTCTTACCTAAGCGCCGCTGTAAAGGATTTTCTGCCCGTTCGCTTTCCACCAATGCCCAAGATGTACCACCAGCACCAGCTACATCAATGGCCTGTATTCCCACAGATATGAGTTTTGCTGCCATTGTCGCAGAAATGCCGTTACCCACTTCTTTGGCAATTACAGGTACTGGTAATTTACTGCATAAATTAGCTATTTTATCAAATAATCCCCAGAAATTTGTATCACCTCTGGGTTGAATGAATTCTTGTAGGGGGTTAATGTGTAAAATCAAAGCATCAGCTTCTAAAATATCAATAATTCGCAGACATTCATCAACCCCACATTGATAATTAAGTTGTACTGCACCCAGGTTAGCAAACAGCAGCACATCAGGGGCATACTTGCGAATAGCAAAGGTATCAGCAACTTGGGGTTTTTCCAATGCCACACGCTGAGAACCTACACCCATAGCTAGTTTATATTGTTGGGTGACTTCTGCCAAACGACGGTTAATGATTCCTGCGTGTTCTGTTCCTCCGGTCATGGAGGAAATTAACAAAGGTGCATTGAGATGTTTCCCTAAAAAATTCGTGCTGATATCAATATCTTTGCGATCGCATTCCGGTAAACAACAATGAGTAAAACGATAACGTTCTAATCCCGTGCTGACTTGCTGACATTGTACATCTTCCTCTAGACAGATACGGATATGATCTGCTTTGCGATTTTGCGTTTGTGTCGGGGTACTGGTAGGAGGGTTTACGGGTAATACCATTTTGGATTCTAAATTGTGAAAGGCACTTTAAGTAGGTGGGTGTTAAAAATTATCCTTATGACAAGGCAATAGCCAAGAGGTGAACCAGAGCGGTCTTGGGAAGCCACTGCGGTGGAAGGGTTTGCCGGCAGCAAGTGGCGTGGTTTCCCCATGTAGGCGCTTCGCCTTCCCACAGGATGCGACTGGAGAACCCGAAGGGCACTCATGCAATAGGGAAGAGGTTTTGGGCAATTTTACTTTTCGTTACATACTTCTCTCCGAGAAGCCGCTGCGCGTCTACGGTTTTTTTTGTGTCTTCTTACTTAGAATTAACTCTCGATAAAAGAGACGCAAGAACCATAACTAATAACTGATTTGTTACCTGCCTAAAAACCGACTAGCTAACTTAATAGCATCAGCAATATCAACATCTCCATTTCCATCAGCATCAAGGAATTTATTCAGCATCGGATTTCCACCGGATTGGAAGAAACTCAGAACTAAAGGTACTAAAGTAGGTAATAATTGTTGAATTATTCCCACATGTAAGCCAGTACGTTGCGCTGCTTTCTCTGCTACTTGTTGTTGCACATCTGGCGAAAATAGGGAACTCACAGCTTGAGAATCGGGAGAATTTCCTGCAAATTGATTTACCAGGTTTTCTACCGCTTCTATTCCCTCGCTGACTTGCTTTTCTTGCAAAGATGAATGTACCTGTTTACCAACTACTGACAAAACTAATTGAATAGTTGAATTATCTGTACTACTAGTGTTACTTATGTGCTGGATTGTATTGGCAATACTTAAAAGTTGACCTAAACCACCTTGTTGATTAGAATTACCAACAGCACCAAGAATTTGATCAAAAAGTCCCATTGAGCTTATTCTCCATTTTTTTTAATTTTAGTAGATAGACGAACCTTTTTCATTACTCATACAAAATATCAAATCTTCAATTACCATCAAGACTGATTAATTGGTAGGTAAATCGCAAATTCTGTACCTTGCTCCAACTGAGAATTACAACTAATTTTACCTTTGTGTTTTTCCACCACAATTTGATGAGTAATTGCTAAACCTAAAGCTGTACTAATACCCCATGGTTGAGTGGTGAAAAAAGTTTCAAATATTTTGTTCTGATGTTCTGTGGTAATTCCCGGTCCATTATCTCCTATTGGCACTACCACCTAATCATCACTTGCACATTCTGTAGTAATAGTGATTACTGGTAAAAATTCCGTCTGTCTCTGAGATTTTTATTCCAAGACATCAATAGCATTACTGAGCAAATTCATAAATACTTGATAGAGTAAACCCATGTAACAGGTAATTTTAGGAATTTCTTCATAGTTGCGAATAATTTTAATACTATTTTTGAGACAATTGTTTACAATTAAAAATGTACTCTCAATAGATGTATGTATGTAAATCTACTAAATGCCGTTGACCTTCATCTAGCCGCGATAAGTTTTTTAAACTGCGGACTATTTCGCGTGTGCTTTCAGTTCCCAATGTCATGGAGTTAAGTATTTTTGGTAGATCAGTTTCCAAAAATTCTAAATCAATTTCTCTAGCTACAGCTTGGACTTGAGTGGGTGGATTAGGAATAGCTTCTGGATATGTTATTAGTAGTTTTAATAAATTATTAACATAAGTTTTGGCATGGACTACATTACCTGAAATAAAGTTAACAGGATTATTAGTTATATGAGCTACACCAGCTAACATTCGACCTAAACTTGACATTTTCTCGCCTTGAATCAGTTTTATTTGGGATTCATTTTCTTGCACTTCTAAAAGGCGTTTTACTTGTTGAATTAGCTGGTTTAAAGCATCAGCTAAAGTACCAATTTCATCTTTTGTGGTGACAGGTGCTTGTAATTTAAAATTAGCTCCTTTGGTAACTCTTAGGGCTATCTTTGTGACTGCATTAATGAGATGGGCAATAATTCTACTAGTGTATACAGCTAAAACTGTGGCAATGGCTACTTTCAGTAGCATATTAGCAATAATGATCTACGCTTGCAGTGCTTCTGCCTGACATTGGTCTATATCAACCTGTTCTTGTTGTGCATTAACTGTTTGTGTAAACTCAGTTAAATCATGGGAAAATCTAAAAAAGTTCTGTGCAGTTGGACTTTGGTAAAAATTCCAACTTAACTGTTGCGATTTGGTTAATGCTTCTGGTTGAGAACCAAGTTGAGAAATTTGCTGGTTCAAATCGCTGAGTTTTTGGATATATTCACTGATGTCACGGTTGTGTTTCTGGAGTATAAACCGCAAATGATACTGGGATTCAAGGAGGCTAAATTCTTTTAGCTTGGAAAACAAAGTTTCAAATTCTTGGAGATGCTCCTGAAACTCCAAATCTACGGGATGGAGATTTGGCTGTGGAGTTATAATTGGTGTTAGTTATTACTGATGAACTTGAATTTCTAACAGCAATCCTTGTAAACTAGTCAGCCCAGCTTTTTCCTGATCTGCCAAGAGAATATTGTCTCTAGCACCTTGGAAGTAGCGCTCGCCTATCAACAAACCACCCGTTGTCCCCAAAACCGCAATTCCCAGTGACAAAGCATATCCAGTGACAATTTTTTGTCTAATACTGAGTGCGTTAAAAAATTTTCGCCGCCTTTTACATGAACTTGATTCAGATTTATACTTCATTGTATAACTTGCCGTTGAACTTTTATTTTTGAGACGTTTTGACAAAAAATGAAGAATTCAGCAGCCAGTCATCCTCAGTTACCAGTTACCAGTTACCAGTTACCAGTATTTTTACTGCTCACTGTTGACTGAGTTGGGGGAACATTCAATACGCACACTTATCTTAGTTTAGCAAAATCAGGTTTTTTTTGCCCCTGATCACTGGAATAGAGAGATCATAAATTTACGAGGGATGGTGTATTACGGCGATTCGGATCAAAAACTGTTCACTTTAGGTGGTGTACGTACTTGATGAAAAATATTATGATTCAGAATCATCTGATTTTAATTATCGGTTTTCCTACAACGCCGGTCGCCATCCTGCGGGAAGCCGCGCAAACCGCGTCTACAAGTCGGGAAACCCTCCCACGGCGCTCACCCTAGCCCCTACACCCTTTTCATTCCTACCTTTTGCCACTGACCACCGACCACTGACAATTCTAATTTTTTCTATTCATGCCACTTTCCCGCATAGTTACAATCATTGTCGGTCTGATTATCATTCTGGGGTTAGCCCTGTGGCTAATTGATTCGCTGTCTCGGCTTTACTGGCAGTTATCCTATTCTCCCGTATTAGGTAATCTGCTGCTGTTGTTGTTAATTCTACTTTTAGGAGGATTGCTTGCGGCTTTTATCTATTATGTGTTGGTTCTGAGGTCTGGTGAGGAAAAATCGGGCCGTAATCGTAGACGAGTTACTCCGGTACAAGTTCCTGCGGCTAAATCTGATGCGGCTTCTTCTACTCTCCAAGCTGTGCGTCAACAGGTAGCGCAAATTCAAGATGAAGTGACTCGTCAAGCTTTACTCAGTCGCACTAAGGAAATCGAAGCCAATTTAGCACGGGGTGAAATTCAAGTAGTCGTGTTTGGGACGGGGAGTTCGGGAAAAACTTCCTTGGTGAATGCTATTATAGGGCGAATGGTGGGTGAAGTGAATGCACCAATGGGTACAACTCAGGTGGGTGAAACCTATTGTTTGCGTTTGAAGGGATTGGAACGGAAAATTTTAATTACGGATACACCAGGGATTTTAGAGGCGGGGGTAGCAGGAACAGAAAGGGAACAACTGGCCAGGGCTTTGGCGACGGAAGCTGATTTACTGTTATTTGTGGTAGATAATGATTTACGCCGTTCTGAATATGAACCACTGAAGGGTTTAGCGGAAATTGGTAAGCGATCGCTCTTGATTCTCAATAAAACTGATCTATATATACAGGACGATCAAGAAGCCATTTTATCCAAGTTGCGTCAACGGGTACGGGAATTTATCGCTAGTAATGATGTAGTGGCGATCGCTGCAAATCCCCAACCTGCAAAATTAGAAACCGGCGAAACTTTCCAAGCAGAAGCAGATATTGTCCCCCTATTGCGACGCATGGCTTGTGTATTACGCGCTGAAGGTGAAGATTTAGTTGCAGATAATATTCTCTTACAATCACTACGTTTAGGTGAAGAAGCCCGCAAACTAATTGATTCCCAGCGTCGTCGTCAAGCTGATAAAATTGTTGCCCGATACCAATGGATCGGGGCAGGAGTGGTATCTGTAACCCCTTTACCAGTTGTAGACTTACTAGCTACAGCCGCAGTTAACGCCCAAATGGTAGTAGAAATTGGTAGAGTTTACGGTTGTGATTTGAATATGCAACGGGGGCGAGAATTAGCCCTCTCTTTAGGAAAAACTATTGCTGGCTTAGGCATAGTTAAGGGTGCAATTGAATTACTCTCAACTGCTTTGCAACTTCATGTTGCAACTTTTATAATTGGTCGAGCTATTCAAGGGGTGACAGCAGCTTATTTAACCCGCATTGCCGGCAAAAGCTTTATTGAATATTTTCGTCATGATCAAGATTGGGGTGATGGGGGAATGATAGAAGTTGTACAACAGCAATTTCAGATCAATCGCCGAGACGAGTTTATCAAGGTATTTATCCAAGAAGCGATCGCTAAAGTAGTAAAGCCGTTAACAGACAGTGAATAGGTTGTGGGTTGTGGGTTGTGGGTTGTGGGTTGTGGGTTGTAGCGAAAGAATAACCTATTGCAACTGATAACTGTTTTCCTCACTATGTTAAGAAATATTTCACTAATAACATCCCAAAGATATGACTAGGGATATAAAAAATCTTGGTTTTAAAGCTTTAAACTCCCTAATGGAATAAATAAGAAAGGAGCAGCAAAATTCCCAAATCGGTTGATAACGTGATGTATCTAATTAAGCCAGCATATCAGTGTCTTTGCTCTGATCTGATACCGCTTTTCTATCTATAGGCAGAACCCAGCTAAACCCCTCTCCAACTTACTATACTACCTCAGACCCCTACTACCTCAAACCCCTACTACCTCAGACCCCTTATTATGGACAGTAATTAAAATTACAAATCTATTAGTATATGTATTGAAAAAACAAATATTAAAATTTCAGGAATAGCCGTGGCTTAAGTGTATTTAATTTCACCTGACTCCTAATATCCCCCAGAAATCCGAAAAGCAAAAATAGCTTATTATTAGGTCATTGTAGGCTTTTTCATCATGAGAATAGAAATTTGCAAGCAGGAATTTGTGGAACTCAACCTAATTTAAAGTTACAAAGAATTATTTCTCAGTATTCCGGAAACAGCCCGCGAATTCAGAAAAGGTAGGTAACAACTTATGTAGAAATTCCTCAGTAAGGAAATTATGAGCAAGCAAACAGTCAGTCAGTTATTGCAAGGACGCTATCACATCCTTCAAAGCCTTGGTGCAGGAGTATTTGGACAAATATACATTGTTGAAGATGTAGACTATCCAGAAAGACCCAGATATGTTGTTAAACAGCTAAAAGTTAACAACTATCAGTCTAATTCCTATTTTTACTACCTCAAACTGCGTTTTTTTACAGAAACCGAAACTCTCAAGCATTTAGGACAGCATGATCAAATTCCTCAACTTATCACCTGTTTTGAGGAAAATGATCGGTTTTATTTGGTGCAAGAATACATTTCTGGGCAACCCTTATCTGTCGAATTAAAACAGAATCAACAGCAGGGACGCAAATGGGATACAACCGCAGCTATGGCATTTCTAGAAGATGCTTTAGGCATTCTTGAATTTGTTCATTCTCAAGGATTCATTCACTGTGATCTCAAACCAGAAAACTTAATCCGACGCTCTTGTGATGGAAAATTAGTGCTAATTGATTTTGGTTCAATTCAGCCAATTGATTTTAGCATTGATACAGAATTATTGATTTCTCAGATTCCTGTGAGTTCATTAGGTTACATCCCACCAGAACAATTTCTTGGTCAAACACAACCTAATAGTGATATTTATGCTTTGGGAATGATTGCTCTCCAAGGTTTAACAGGTTTAACACCTCTGCAACTAAAAATTAATCCTGCGAATAATGACCTGCCTTGGTGTTGTGAAAATACTAAAATTGATGATTATCTAACCGTTTTTATCAGCCAAATGATTCGCTATAATTATCAAGACCGTTTTCACTCTGCCAGTGAGGCGATTTGGGTATTTGAACAAATCACATGGCAACACCATACAGAAGCAATTATGTCACCAAAGTCTTCAAAAGTTCCTGAACCAAAAGCTAAAATTGTTCCAGTTAAAAATCAAAATAGCACGGTTAAATCAGACCCATTATTAGCAGGAATGCGATGGGGCATCATGATTAATTCTTTAGTAGTTGGCTTAGGAGCATATTCTTTAGCTAGTCAATCTCAACTCCACCCAGAAACAGTAACCTTATCTCAAGCAATATCAGAGTATCAAGCCGGGAATTTAGGAAAAGCAATTAATTTAGCTAAATCAATTCCTCCCTACAGCAATGTATATCCGGAAGCTCAAGATTCAATTGCTGAATGGCAAAAGCAATGGCAAGCTGACACAGAAAACTATTTAGTCGCTGAACAAGCCTTAAATAAAGGTAAATTATCAGAAGCAATGCGTGCTGTTCCGCAAATTCCCTACACTTTATATTGGCGTTCTAAAAGAGAAAAAATACTTGAACAAACACAAGCTAACCTGGAAGCAAAAACAAATGATTTATTAAGTCAAGCTTATGGAAAAGCTAAAATTAAAGATTTCTCGGCTGCTTTAGAATATCTGCATCAAATTCCTCCAGAAACTGCTGCGGGTGCTATGCTGCAACAAAAATTGGTTGAATACAATCAAAAACGACAAATGAGAGCAGGATATTTCTTGCATAAAGCCTACCAAAAAGCATTAGTGAATGACTTTTCTGGAGCGATAAAATTGCTTGACAACGTTCCCCAAGATACAAGTATTTATCCTCAAGCTCAAATCAAATTGAAAGAGTATAGCGAAAAACTCCTACTTAGGGAAAAAATTAAAGGAATTGTCAACCAGACAAAAATGTCTGTTGTCAGTCAACCCAATCTGTTTAGTCAGAAAGATTCAGATGCCAATATCGCATATTTTTCTACACCAGATTATCCAGTAGAAGTGAATATTAGCACTTAGTTAATTTCAACTTGAAATCATTTATTTAAAGATATTTAATAATTTGGATTAGGCATTCGCACAGTTGGTACAATGATGGGGCGATTTTTTGGCTGTGGTAATTGACTTTCTGCCTGTTTGAGTGCTTCTATTGCTTGTTGGTAATCAGGTTTATATTTAATAGCTTGTTGATAAGATGCTATAGCTTCTGGATATTTTTGTAAATTTAATAAAGCGTTACCTCTACTATACCAGCTTTGGTAATGATTTTTCAGATTCTCTAGTGCCTTATTATACAATATAATATACAATTATTGAGCATCTTCACAGTTTTGTAAATTATATTGTGAATTACCTAAATTATACCAGACTAGATAGTCATTATTGTTCACATAAATGGCTTGATTATAAGCTTATATCACTTCTGCATAACCTTGACTTTGATGTAATGAGCATCCTAAACTATACCATGCTTGATAGTTATTAGGATTATATTTTATGACCTGCTTAAAAGAATCAATTGCTTCTGGATATCATCATAAGGTAATGAAGATATTACCCCTAGAAAACCATCATTGAAAATGATTTGGTTTGATATTCACTACTTTTTGATAAACTGCTAGTGCATCTTCATATCTTTGTAATTGTAAAAGTGTGTCTCCTTGTTTATATGATTCCGTGGCATTATCAGTATTGATTTGGTTAAATATGTATATTGATGCCATTCCCCCCATCCTCAGTAAAAAGATTCCTAATGCTAATTTAATCAATACACTTTTTTTAGATTTCTCAGGTTTGATACTATAAATTTGAGCAGCAGGACTGAAGACTATTGTTCCAGAGGGAGGTGTAATTAACTCTTGTAGGGCATTTAAAGCTAGAGTTGCAGAAGCATAACCTTGACGAAAATCATAACAAACCATTTTATCTAAAAATTCTGCAAATTTTGGTGTGACTGTTGTATGACCACGCCAAATAATTTCATCAGTATCTGCATCTTTTGCTGGTGAGGTGATAATCCTGTGATGGCTTGAATGCCAATAATTCCCAAAGCATAAATATCACTACTTAATTTGGGTGTGCCTTGTGCTTGTTCTCCAGGAACATCACCAGGTGTACCAATAGCAACTGTAGATTGAATTTGAGCTGTGGGATTAATTAATTGAGTGGTGATTTCTTTAACTGCCCCAAAATCAATTAAAATTAATTTCCCATTTTCCTCTCGTCTCAATATATTGTGTGGATTCACATCACCGTGAATCACTTTCTGTTGATGGACAAAATCCAAGATTTCTAAAATTTCGTGTAACAGCGAAATGATTTCATCTTAACTTAACTTTTTGCCTGGTGATAATTCTTGACTTAGGTCATGACTGGGAACACATTCTTGGACAAGATAGAATTCTGCATTTTCCTCAAAGTATGCTAAGAGTTGGGGAATGAGATCATGAGTTCCTAATTTGTATAAAACTTGCGCTTTAGTATCAAATAGCTGTCTAGCTATTTCTAAAGTGGCTGTATTACTAGACTTAGGCTTGACTTTCTTGACAACACACTGTGGTGAGCCAGGTAAATGAGTATCATAAGCCACAGAGATTTCGCCAAATCCCCCTCCTCCCAAATGGCTGATAATTTGGTATCTTCCAACAAGTCTGTTTCCTAGCATCTCGGTTGCTGAGTTAAGTACATCATTACAATCTTGCCACAGGGATTCGGGGACTGGGGATAAATCAATTCAAAATTCAAAATTGAAGAATCTATATATTCAATTACGAGTTAGAATTACTAATTAATAATTACTATGATTCCTATTAGTGATAACATTCAGACTTGGAAAAAGCCAATTATTACTTATTGGTTGATTGGCATTAATGTTACTATGTTTTGCTGGAAACTTAAACTTGATCCGATTGAGCAATTAGGTGATTCTGTCAACATTTAGGGGATAATTCCAGCAGACATTAAAGCAGCAATAAAAAATGCAATTTTTTACAATTCAGCAGCTTGGATAGTTGTATTTTGGCGATTAATATCTTTACCTGTATCGCTGTTTCTGCATAGTATTTTTAGTCAAATTATAGGTAATTCACTATTCTTCTGGGTGTTTGGTAAGACTATAGAAATGTTTCTCAGACAACAAAGATATTTATTACTTTATTTAGTCGCGGGTGTTTTTTGTGGAATAGTTCATATTTTTAACGCATCAAAATTAAAAGTTGCATTGATTGGAGCTAATGGTGCGATAACATCTATCTTAGGTGCTTATATTATCCATTTTCCTAAAACTAAAATATATTATTTTTCCCCTTTAATTGTTGTCTTTATTCCTGTGCAAGTTCTGGATTTTTTATATTAATTTCGCTGGTTTCTTCAGCAGTTATTTTATGGAATCGGTAGTTTGAATATCCCTGGTGGTGTGAATCATCTTAGTTATTGGGGGCAGTGTGTCGGATTAGTGACAGGTGCGGCTTTTATGCGAATGGTGCAACGACGGTAAAATAATTCGTAATTCGTAATAGTGCCTCTAGTCTTGCTAGAGATAGATAATTAGATTAATATAAAAGTATTAACGGGACTTAAACAAAAGTTAAGAGTAAAAAGGAGTATAATGGGATTTTGGTGTAGCTTTCACCTTAAAAGAACCTGATGAAAGAAACCACTGCCCCAGCAATGGCACCATGGTTTGAAAGATGGTGTCATTTGATGATGTATTTACTCATCAAGCGCAGAAAAAAGAGAGTTTAGACATTATTTGGGGGGATGATTGGGTGAAAGTGAGAGAAAAAACCTATTTCAAATGGCAGAGAATGCCCTAGGGGTGACCTACCACCGATTACACCACTTTTTAACTGAAGCACCTTGGTCCAGTTCCCAAGTCAATGAGCGTCGGGTAGAGATTATGAACAAGTGTAGTCAGAGGAGAATCACCAGAGGATTTAGCTTAATAATTGATGATTATGACCATAGAAAAAGCGGGAATTTTAGGGATGGAGTAGGAAGACAATATATTATATATTGATTGGAGAAATTGGGAAAAGGGACAATGGAATAGTAGTAGTAACAACACATCTATATGATATGATAGCAGTAAAAGCTTACCATTACATATAGAATTATATCACCACGGTGATTCTTGACCCAAAGGGAAACAAGACCCTCTAGTTGAGAATAAACCTGAGTTAGGAATTAAATTAATACATCTGACCTTAAGCCGTGGTTATCAACCAGGAATAGTAATTATAGATGCTCGATATGGCCACAATACATCTTTCTTATTGAAAGATAGAGAATCGGAATTGAAAGTATTGAGAAGGATTAGCTAAAAATCCCAAAGTCCTTGCCAGTGAACAAGAGGATAGTCCACAAATAATTAGGTTAGATGAATTAGCACAAAGTTTACCCCAAGAGGCTTTTACAGACATTCAACTGGAGTTAGATAAACCCAAAACATTATGGGTAGTAACTCAAGAAGTAGAAATATCACCCTTAACTGGAAAGGGCAATATTGCTATCGTCATCAACGGTTCTACTTTCTCCCAAGCCACTGATATTGAGTACTTTATGACCAATGTTTCTTCATCAATTGTCACACCCCAATGGATAGTTGATACATATTCTCAAAGAAATTGGGTAGAAGTTGTTTACAGGGAAGCCAAGGGATGTTTAGGACTCAACGAATATCAAGTTGGAGATAACAGCAGTTGACTGCGCTATTTTATTTTGGTTTTCTGTGCCTACACTTTTATTCTTTGCCATCAGTGGACTGGAGGATTAAGACCAAGGTGGGCTAAGAAACTTTTGAATACTTTCACTGAAGCTTTAGAAGCGTTGAGAACAGCCATATCTTTTCTATTTATTGATTGGTTCAACTGGAATCCGGACGTGTTTCCTTCTTATCAAGCCAGTTTGGGCTACAGTTGGGCTTGATTTTTATTTACGTCCCGTTAATAGTTCCTAAACTACAGCGATCTCTTGGGGGATATGTATTGATTAGTTAATTAGCCGTTAGTCAAAAAAGCCTCCCAAATGGGAGGTTGAAAATATAGCTGAGATAAGTTGGACACTTAAATCAACACCACAGCGATTGCACCTCCTAAAGCCGCAGAAATACCGGAAACAACCGCTGTTGCAAACAACCACCAAGAGGCATTAGCAGCTGCTTTGCGCGTTTCCTCGGCTTGACGCTGTGCCTGATGTTTCACCTGTTCTAGCCGATGCTGCGCTTCGTGCTGTAGCTGTTCAGCCCGTTGTAAAACAGTATTTCGGGCGCGTTCAATTTGGTCAATAATGTGTTTAGCATCGTCCTCAGAGATATCCTCACGAGAACTTAAAATAGCTATCAAGGTATCATGATTGAAAGATGAGAGGCGATCGCGCAATGCATCAAACCCGGCTTGGGGATCTTCAAACAATTGGCGGATATCATGCTTAATGGCATCATAATTAAGTTCCGGGCGTTCTAGAGAATTAAGATAATTGCGAATACTGGCAAAAATCCCCTCAATTACATCTTGAATACGTCGTTGAATACCCCGAACCTGTTCTACAAATTGATCACGCACGAGGATAATATTATCAGCAATTCTCCCTGCTTCTTCATCACTTATATCTTCCCGGATTTTCAACAACGCAATAATTGTGTCTCTGTCGAAATGCGAGAGGCGATCACTCAAACTTTCCATCCCCACTCGTGGATCATGCAACAATAATTGCACATCCCGCTTAATGCCTTCGGGGTTCAATTCTGCTTTACCAGTTAATCGTAAATACTCCTGCAAATAAGTTTGAAAAGTTTGTATTCTTTGTTGTGTCCTGCTTGCTAACCGACGCGGCGCACGGATAATATTTCTAATTGATGTCTGTACACTATCAATAATTTGATTAACTTGTTCCTCACTCAAATCTTGACGTTGAGTCAACAACTTCACCAAAGTATCCCTGTCAATGTGCGATAAACGGTGACGCAGTGCGACAACACCTTCTCTGGGATGTGCAAATAACCTAGTTAAATCTTGCTGAATAGCTTCAGGATTCAATTCTTCCTTACCAGTATTTCGCAGATAATCTGCAATAGTAGAGGTGATAGAATCATATTGTTCTTTTGCTTTTTGTGGTGTGTGGAGAATACCACCCCATATTTCTTCCACCACGTCAATAATTTGATTAACTTGTGCTTCATTTAAATCTTGGCGTTGACTCAACAATTGCACCAAAGTATCTCGGTCAAAGCGAGACAACCGCGCCTGAATAGCCATAATTCCCCCTTGGGGGTCTTCTAACAGTCGTTTCAGATCAGTGCGGATAGCATCAGGATTTAATTCTTGCCTACCCGTGTTACGTAGATATGATTCAACATTCAACCACAGAGTTTCCACTTGATGTTGTGCCTGTTTGGACATGCTGAGAGACTCTAACAACACGCGATCACGCTGCATTTCCAACTCATCTAAAATCGGGTCTAATTCCCACTCCTGAATATCATTACGTCCTAACAGGATTTCTCCCATTTGTTCCCGTTCAACTTGTGCTAATCGCCGGGATAAAGATTGATAATCTGCCTCTGAATCTGCTAACAAAGGTTTAAAATTTTCCTCAATTCCTGCTGATGTCAAGTCTGCTTTAGGAGTCACAAGTAAATAACTTTCAACTCTTCTTTGCAAATCTTGGACAATCTCTCTTTCTTCCTGGGCAATTACTGTTATCAATACTTCATTTTTTACTGCTACCAATTGATCAGCAATTTCCTGAATTTGACCTTGAGTTAACAGTCCCTTGGCTTGCAAAATTTTGACAAAATCTTGACGGGTAATTTTCTCTAATTCGCTACGTATTACACCAGGATCAGCAGCAGGATCATAGATCACATCTCGAGATTCTTGAACAATATTCTTCGGACTTAATTGCCAAGGATGGGTATTGAGTAAGTAATTTTCAATATCAGCGCGAATTGGATTATAAGGCTGTTGTATAATTTGTTTTGTGAATTTTTCTCTAGCAGTAGCTAGGGAATCCCAAATTTTTTCTACATCTAAATCAGACAAATCTGCCCTATCTAAAACTACCGCACTCAGTGCTGATATTGCCTGTTTTATCATACCAGGCTTTTGTTCTGTTTCTTTGGAAGAATGAATTTCTGTAATTAACTGGTCAAGTTTAGCATTGAGTTCGTCTGTTTTAGTTTGTCCTGGCGGCAGGGATTTGAGATAATCAACCAACTCAGCCAAGCGCTTATTTGCGGGTACGTTATGAGTGATTACTTGTTGCCAAGCATCATATAAAGAATCAGCGACACGGTTAACTTCTCGTTTAGATAAATCCGTGCGACTGCTGACTAAATCAATAAACCGCTGACGGTCAATATTACGGAGGTCTGAACTACTGGCATAGGCTTTAAATTGCGGTTCACTCAGTAACCTTTCAAATTCAGAACGAATCCTCGATATATCAATTTCTGGAGGACGTAGCTTTTCTATGTACTCTTCTATATTTTGGCGAATATTTGCTGGTGTCAATGCACTCCCTAACTCCCGCCGCACAGCCGATGCAGCCGCTTCCGCCGTTGCCACCACTTGCTGATTTACAGCCCTAGTACCCAAAGCAGCCGTAGCAGTTCCCATAATCGCCTGAAAACTAGAAGTGGCCGTATTCACGACCGAACCAATTAAAGATCCTACCGTAGTTGTGCTGACCCACATTAGTAATAAAAAGTATGCACCCCAAATTACCAAGCCCAAAATTGCACCTAATCTGGGATCTAAAATTAATAGACTCAATTTTACAGCCAAGAAACAAGCTATGAATAAAGCAACTGTTACCGTAACTAAAGTCCAAATTCCCAACCTCGTCCCAATTTTGCGAATCGTACCCCCGAAACTTTCAACTTCCTGCGACTCTGACGGATGCCCCAAATAGGAAATCCCAGCGGCAATTGAGAGATTTGTTAACACTAATTGGAAGGCAAAAGCGAGAATTACCCCAGAAATTAAAGCCACAAAAAAGCGCGGACCGGAAGTAAGAACCGATGCCTGTGCTGGTGTGACGTTGGGGGTGTTTACAGGTATTTGTGCCATCCACCACAATATGTACATTTCCTGCATGATTTATATTTCCTGCCTCTAAGTTTCTCTTTAAACTTAAATTTGCTTTCATTAAGGATTTAGTTGTATCTATGTATGTCAATATTCAAGTACCGCAGCTTTCAGAATCCAGTAAATGAGCCGTTTTTAGCATCTCTCTTAAGTTGGATACCTTTATGTAACGCTAGATAGACCTTGAATAGACCTCTTGCAGAATTAATTTTATGTTATAGTCGGGGTTGTCTTTGTTTTAGCCAAAAGTTAGAGTTACACGGTTATCTTTGAATTAGCGAGCCCAAAGAACACCAAAAATACATAAAATCCAAAAAAAAAAGTATATATCATACCACATAAACAATTTTGCAAGAGGTCTAATATTATATTGTGATTGTTAATAAGTGTTAAATTCTGGAGAATTTTCAGTAAGATATTTTTACTTAGTAAATCATAGATTTTGAATTTTCTCTGACCTAAATCATGAATTAATTATCGGGATTTCCACTTATTTATAATTAAGTGTCTTGTCACCCTCTCCAGGTGGATTTTTTCCTGCAAATCAGTTCCTGATTATCTTCCATAAGAGTGCCTCTAGTTTGTACCTATAGGCATAAAGTGGCTTTGTGTGCAGAAGGTAAATTTAAGTTAAGCATTAAATTGTTTAGGATAAAAGATTAAAGATTTCAAACTTGCTGAACTTTGGAGGCAAAACATGGAAACTCGTTCTTCTACCGATATACCACCAGTTGCTAAAGCATATAATGGAGTAGATCGTAACGCCTTTATCTTTGGTTGGAATCCCCAAGCTGAATTATGGAATGGACGCTTGGCAATGATTGGATTTTTAGCCTACCTGCTGTGGGATTTAGCAGGCTATAGCGTTCTCCGTGATGTCCTGCACATTATGAGATATTAGATCAAATAAATAGGGAAGTCAGAATGCAATTACAGCAGAATTTCTAACTCTTGAATTCTGTTGTAATTATCTCTATTTAACGTAAGTTACTAGTTATTCAATCAAGACTAAATAAAGGGAATTTTGAAGATAAATTAGACTAATACAGCAGGAGTCAAGAGTCAGGAGTCAGGAGTAAAATTTTCTTGCTGTCTAGGGTTCAATTTAGATTCTGTACCTCATTAATATACTATCTGCTGTAATTCCTAACTAGCAACTTCGGTTATCCACTTAAACGGTTAAATTGCAATTTTCATACTCATAGATCAAACTTAATCAAAACATATAAAGCGGCAGTTACAAGTTGTAATACAGTAATGGGAATTCCATAATGGAGAAAAGTTTGAAAAGAAATGTGTTTCCCATGCTGTTCAGCAATACCAGCAGCGACAATATTAGAATATGCTCCCACTAAAGTACCATTTCCTCCCAAAGTTGCGCCAAACATCATTGCATAAAACAAAGGTAAAACTTCTAGAGGAAACTGTCCTTGGAAATCTGGTGCTAAAACTTCTACTGCTGCTAATCTCACATTGAGAATATATTATTTCAACAAAAGAACCATTGCGACAACTAACAGAATATTGGGAACAACCCTGGATAATATCCCCACCGCAAATAACAACAGTATAGAACCCAGCAGAATATTTGTACCTAGAAAAACTCCTAACAGGACGTAAATAAAAATCAAGCCCAAATGTAGCCCAAACTGGCTTGATAAGAAGGAAACACGTCCGGATTCCAGTTTAACCAATCAATAAATAGACAAGATATGGCTGTTCTCAACGCTTCTAAAGCTTCAGTAAAAGTATTCAAAAGTTTCTTAGCCCACCTTGGTCTTAATCCTCCAGTCCACTGATGGCAAAGAATAAAAGTGTAGGCACAGAAAACCAAAATAAAATGGCGCAGTAAACTGCTGTTATCTCCAACTTGATATTCGTTGAATCCTAACCATCCCTTGGCTTCCCTGTAAACAACTTCTACCCAATTTCTTTGGGAATATGTATTAACTATCCATTGGGGTATGACAATTGATGAAGAAACATTGGTAATACAGTAGCCAATATCAGTGGCTTGAGAGAAAGTAGAAGTGTTGATGAGGATAGCAATATTGCCCTTTCCAGTTAAGGGTGATATTTCTACTTCTTTAGTTACTACCCATAATGTTTTGGTTTTATCTAACTCCAGTTTAATTTCTGTAAAAGCCTCTTGGGGTAAAGTTTGTGCTAATTCATCTAACCTAATTATTTGTGGACTATCCTCTTAGTCACTGGCAAGGACTTTGGGATTTTTACCTAATCCTCCTAAATACTTTCAATTCCGATTTCCTATCTTTAATAAGAAAGATGTATTGTGGCCATATCCAGCATCTATAATTACTATTCCTGGTTGATAACCACGGCTTAAGGTCAGATCTATTAATTTAATTCCTAACTCAGCTTTATTCTCAACTAGAGGGTCTTGTTTCCCTTTGGGTCAAGAATCACCGTGGTGATATAAATCATATATCTAATGGTAAGCTTTTACTGCCATCATATAGATGTGTTGTTACTACTACTATTCCATTATCCCTTTTCCCAATTTCTCCAATATATTTTCTTCCTACTCCATCCCTAAAATTCCCAGTTTTTCTATGGTCATAATCATCAATTATTAAGCTAAATCCTCTGGTGATTCTCCTCTGACTACACTTGTTCATAATCTCTAACCGACGGTCATTGACTTGGGAACTGGACCAAGGTGCTTCAGTTAAAAGTGGTGTAATCGGTGGTACGTCAGTCCTAGGGCATTCTCTGCCATTTCAAATAGGTTTTTTCTCTCACTTTCACCCAATCATCCCCCTAAATCATGTCTAAACTCTCTTCTTTCCCCTTGATGAGTAAATACACCATCAAACCTTTAACACCATCTTTCAAACCATGGTGCCATTGCTGGGGCAGTGGTTTCTTTCATCAGGTTCTTTTAAGGTGAAAGCTACACCAAAATCCCATTATACTCCTTTTTACTCTTAACTTTTGTTTAAGTCCTGTTAAAACGCCTGATAAACGTTTAATAACTCCTGTTTTATGTAATCCACCAATTAATACAAAAATACTCATAAAGAATATTAATGTACTCCAATCTACATCTTTCAAAAAATTATTAACTGAATCAATTCTACTTTGGTACGCTAGTAATAAAGCTAAAGTTACACCTAATAAAGCTACAGATGTAGGGGAAATAGGAGTTGGTAAAGATTCGCCAATTACGAAAAATATCAACACCACAGTTACGATAACCCCACCCATCATTAAAACTCGTGGATGATTAATTTGTGGCTGGGGCAATTCTGCGAGATTATCTAGATTTGTATTCCAAATTCTATAAAATTGGTAGTATTCCTACTACAGTAGGAACAGCAAATACTCCCGCCAAACTCAATTCTCCTAAATAATATATAAAGCTAATATTGACAGCATCACCAAGAATAAAGGTGGCAGGGTCTCCTACTAAAGTTAATAATCCTGCGCTATTAGCAGCAAAAACTATCACAATTAATAAAGGTACAAAATTAACTCCTATTTCTTGTGCCATTGGTGGAATTAACGGTGCTAATAACATTAGCGTAGTTGCGTTAGGTAAGACAGCACAAATTGGGGTAACTAATGCCACAAGACCTATTAGTAATCTTTTGGCAGTACCTTGAGCAAGAATGACTATTTGTATCGTGATATAACTAAAGATATTAGTAGGTTCAAATGCCCTAACTAAAACTAGTACTCCAAAAATAAACCTAATGTTCCATGACCTTTGCCAATGTAACCAACAGCTTCTGGTAAAGTCATAATATTAGTTAGAACTAATATTAATGCCCCTAGTAAAGCAGCAACAGTTCGATTAACCCATTCATTCTGTCATGATGACAACAATGACAGCGATAAATCTGATGATACTTAGGACACCTTGGTAATTCTCCATACTATATTTCCTCTCATTGCATTTGCATGGAGAGTATAATAATTGCCTAAATAATTGAGGACAAGAATTAGGAATGAACCGGGAAAATCAGATTAACATCACACAAGGATATTCTCGTGACCATTGTCCAGACTTAAAACAATGTATATTAGATTTACTAGTAAGTAGTGACGGAGATATACCCTTATTTTTTAGAGGAGCATCAGGAGATGAATCAGATAAAGCAGTATTTGCTCAAATCTTGGTGGAGTATGACAAACAAATAGATTTTGAAGGTATAATGGTGGCTGATAGTGCATTATATAGCGAAATTAATTTAAAATTAATGTCGAACATGAAATGGATAAGTCGAGTACCCTTATCCATTGAAAAAGCCAAAAACTTGGTCAAATTATTTACCAGTACAGAACTGAAACCAAGTGAAATCAAAGGATATAGCTATCAAGCAGAAAAAGTATCTTATGGGGGAATAGAGCAAAGATGGCTATGAGTAGAAAGTGCAGACAGAAAAAAAGCAGACTTACACAAATTAACCCAAAGCATTCAAGAGGAGTTTCTGAAAATCAGTAGACAAGTAGGTAGATTAGTCAAAGAGGAATTTGAACAGACATCCTTAGCAGAATTAAAAATTAAAGAACTGGCATCAAAATTAAAATATCACAAAATATCGGACTTAGAAATTACTGGTCCGTTAAATAAAGCATAAACAGTACTGTATAAAGTAAGAGGTAAACTAATAGAAAGTCAGGAGTTAATCACCCAACATCATAACTCTTGTGGTCGATTTATTTTAGCAACAAATATTTTAGAGACAAGGGAATTAGAAACCATAGAAATATTGAGAATATATAGAGAACAGCAATCAACAGAAAGAGGATTTAGATTTATCAAAGACCCGTTATTTTTCACCGATAGTCTTTTTGTGAAGAATCCAGAAAGAGTAGAGACAATGATGATGTTAATGGCATTGTGTCTTTTGGTTTATAATCTGGGACAAAAACAATTAAGAATCTCGTTAAAGATGCAAAAAGCTACAGTTAAAAACCAACTGAATAAACCTACAGAATCCCCTACTGTACGTTGAATATTTCAGCGACAGTGGGTTGGGCTGGTTCCCCGACTTGTTAGGGGAGCTCCTCGGAAAGAGGCAGCAACTGGCGTATGTTTTCAAGGGAATCATTTTCTGATTACACAAGGAGTTCATAGGATTCTGAACTTAACAGAGGAACCTTGTCGAATTTTCTAATTCCTACCTACAGCTTGTCAAAAGTATTATTTATTTTCTTAGTTTTCAAATCTCTAGTTCACTATTGCATAGTCTTGTATTTTCATAAGTGATTGAGAAATTCAAATTAAAGATTGTTGTCTAACTACCTTTTTTTACACAATAAGAAAGCTGGAACTTTGACGTGCATAATTTATTTATATTTTCATGGCTACTGGATTTTTAAAAACTATAGTTCTGAAGTGCCTGTAAATGTAGTTTATTTATGCTACTTATTCAAGTGCGGAATGTGGCTTAGAAAGCAATACGGAGCACTTTGCGAATCTGAAACTTGTCAGTTGGTTTGGAGAATGGTCAAAGGGTAAAGGTTTTTTATTCTCTTTCCCCCCTAACCGACAAGTATTATTATTTGTGTATTGGGATTAAAAATCTATGTCTGCAATTATTTCGTGATTAATCAAGACAACTGGGTATACCCAACACAGCACAAGGAAAATCACTACCTAAACTATCAATCAAAGGATGATGGCTAGATTGACAACCTAACACCAGAACATCAGCAGCTTCTAATTCCACGACTTTTTTCAACTCAGTACCTAAGTTGCCAAACCGCAGATGAGATTTAAAATAACTCTGCCATTCTTGGGCTAAGTTTTTGGCTTGCCAAAGAATTTTATCTGCTTGATCTGGTATTGAAGTGGTCATTAACTGGGGTTTTGATTGAGTTAATACCAGTGTTCTTGATTGGGGTACATCACAAGTTGGATACTCTACGGCAAGCTGCTTTTGGGGCATACTTAAGTTATGATCAGAATAACTGCTTGGTTGTTCTTCTAATACATATACAGCCTTGACATTAACTTGAATATTCGTAGCTAAATTGGTTTGATGAGCAATACAAAAAGCAATATCTAAGGCTGTATGACTATTAGGTGAAGCATTATAGCCAACAACTAAATTGATGGACTTTGCTTGCAAATCTTTTTCACTAACGCATTTTTGAGGATCAGGTATTAGTATCATTTGCTCCATTAGGTCATAGCGACCAATGGCACTTTGTAATCTTGCTAAGAATGGCTTAATTCTCACAGCTTTAACTTCTCTCCCTTGAAACGAATCATCAATGAGAAGCAGGGATGACAATTTGAGATTATTGACTTTAGATTTTATTAGATTTATCGGAAATCCAAAATCATCCGTCTAAAATCTAAAATTGATTAAGGAAACCCCAACAACAACTGGTATTACAGCCAAGGTTTTGGAGGTTCCTTCCATTGCCGACGGAGTTAGCTGACGGGCTAAGACTGGAAGGTGTCTCTCAATTAAGATTAGCCCCAAACATTGGTTCCTCCGCTTCAAATTCAGCTTTCATGAATTTGAATTAGGCTACCCACTATAGGAATCCGACTTGATTACTGATAGCGCAGCGTGGCGTAAGCCATATTTACTTGTGTAGGTAGGCAAAAGGTAAAAGGCAAGAGGCAAAAGGGTTTTAGAGGATTCACTTGTACTGAATTTTGTATGGCTACGCCACGTAAGCTATCAAGACTCAAATAGGACTCCTATAGATAATAATACTATTCCATTAGCTTGAGGTAAAGTCAAGTTTAAAAATCTTCAGGTTCTGGTTGTAGAATGCAGCTTAATAGTTGCTTTTTCCAGTTTTTGTCATAAATTTCAGCATTCAAACTTTTTTACCTGGTGAAAATGCACAATGCTGACTGATTTGTAGGTTACATTGAACGCTAGGATTGTACCTGTGAAAGTGTAGGGGATATAAAGGATAATTATAATCAGGACGAACAGAATAATAGCATATCCCTATGTTGTATATCCGCAAATTTTGTAAATCCTCAATTCCGATGAGTTTATCATTAACTATCATTTGTTGATAATGATGATTCTAAAAACCTAAAAACAATTTTTAGATACATTGTCTACACGCTCAATTTGTTAGTAAATAACCATAATTCAAGAATTCCAATTTCTTTAAAATGACTACCACATTATTTCATCTGATACACTCTAAATCATGGTTGTGAGTGTGCCGTTAATTGTCTTAAAACAATCCTTGGTTTTTTAACTTTGCTATTGCATCTTCAGCAGCAGCTTTTTCCGCTTCCTTCTTGTTTTTTCCTTTCGCTTCTCCGTATTCTTTACCATCTACTAATACTCTAGCTATAAATTCTGGTGCGTGAGATGGTCCCCCTATTTGTTCTGTTACATATTTTGGAGGATTTGCACCAATTTCTTTTTGTACCCATTCTTGAAAACGATTTTTTGAATCTACATTTGAGCGAGGTTCTATAATATCTTCTGATACGGAATCAAATAGTGGTTCTATAATGGTGCGAATTGGTTCAACTTCACAGTTGTTATCTAAATAATAAGCACCAATCACTGCTTCAAAGGTACTACTGAGTAAGTTAGGGTTTTGAAAACCTCCATCTCTAATAGCGCCTTTCCCTAATCGCATTCTAAAGTCTAAACCTACTTCAATTGCAAATTTTGCTAGTTGTTTTTCTTCTACTAAGGCCGAACGACGACGAGTTAATTCGTCTTCTCCTTTTTGGGGATAACGACGATAGAGATATTGTCCACTGATGAAGTTTAGAATAGCATCACCGAGAAATTCTAAGCGTTCGTTGTGTTCTCCTTCTCCTGGGTTTTCGTTGACATAGGAACGATGGGTGAGTGCTTGACACAGGAGTTTCTCTCTATTGAAGGTGAGAAGTTTGTGCATTTTGGTATTTTATCTTTTGTATTAATGGCAATAGTTCATTTTCTCTAAATATGAAAAAACTGCAAAATGCGTTTATCATAAGCCATTTAATTCAATCAAATGGTTTTATTAAAACAAATTCAGGCAGGTAGTTTGTCTAATGGTAAAAAAAAAATCCTGATTTTGTCTGATAATTTTACCTTCTTTGACAACCATATCAACAAATTGTCCAAAACTTTTAAATTCTCTGCCATTATCTGTTGGCAAAATCTGGATACAACATGATGGAACTGAAATTGGTATAGCAGATGAATTAGTTAAATTAGAAGTACCAAGAGAATAATTGTTTTAGCTTTCCATGAACCTTTGGTGAGACAATATACAGGTTTTGCAGTTGGTTAATTCTAGATATTATTTTCCCATATTCCTGACTGCTTCAAAAAGTTGGGGATCTAATCTGTTAGATTACAGGAGAAACCCTACTTGAATCAAGCTATAAATCAGGAAAGTATGTAAAGATATAATCTGATTCGGTAACACAATTCGTTTGATTGCATATCCGAAATCAACAGGGTAACTTTGATAAAGTTCACTGTAGCATTCTCAGTACTTATCTAATAAGTTAAAGATCCAATGATCAAAGATTACTGCTTTTACACAAAGGTGGTATTTTTATTTATTGATCATATTTAATACAAGAGTGTGCGACTTCTATAACTAACAAGATATCTGAGCCTTAAGGGTGAGATGACCAATAATCATCATCTCGAGTTTTAACTATGGAAAAATCTGGTTCTGATTAGCTTTTTGGTGGTATGGTAATGGGAGATTGAGATTGTAAAGTTACTGTATTCCCTATGAGTTGTGCAAGTTCCTTTAATAATTTTCTTAAACAAGTTTCATGCGCTCTACCTTTTGCTACCATTTCTATCAGTTCTCCATTGATTAATTCAATGTGATCATCTTCATGAAAAAGGCCCATTTCTGTAAGTTTGTGATATTCTTCTAGGGTGAAGCGTTTAGCCTGAATGGTAGTCATACATTTTGCTCCTTTTGGGAATTGCCATTACATATATTCTAAAAGTTCCGAAAATTGCTATGCTAAAAATATAATAACTATTAAGGAAACAATGCCTGCGCCTACTATTACCCCGACAATGACTGCTTTTCCGCTGACTGCTGTGGTTGGTCAAGAGGCAATTAAGATAGCTTTGCTGTTAGCAGCGGTAGATCCCGCTTTGGGGGGTGTGATAATTGCAGGCCGTCGAGGTACGGCTAAATCTGTGATGGCGCGTGCTATTCACGCTTTATTACCACCTATTGAAGTTGTTCAAGGTTCTGTTAGTAACTGTGACTCGAACCACCCGGAAGAATGGGATGATAAGCTCTTAGCTGAGGAAAGACACGAGATAGAAAGGGAAATTATCCCTGCACCTTTCGTCCAAATACCTCTTGGTGTGACGGAAGATCGACTTTTAGGTTCTGTGGATGTGGAACAGTCGGTTAAACAAGGTGATACGGTTTTTCAACCGGGTTTGCTGGCCACTGCTCACAGGGGTGTGTTGTATGTGGATGAAATCAATTTATTAGATGACCAAATTAGTAATCAGCTTTTAACGGTATTGTCTGACGGACGTAACCAAATTGAACGGGAAGGGATAAGTTTTCAACATCCTTGTAAGCCGTTGTTTATTGCGACTTATAACCCAGATGAAGGGACGCTAAGAGAACATTTATTAGATAGAATTGCGATCACACTCTCAGCAGACGGAGTTCTGGGTTTAGATCAAAGAGTCCAAGCAGTTGAACAAGCGCTCGCCTATTCTAAATCTCCTCAAGAATTTCTGCAACAATACAGCGAAGACATCGACTCACTCAAAACTCAAATTCTCCTTGCACGGGAATGGTTAAAAGAAGTCACCATTACCCAAGAACAAATTATCTATCTTGTCAATGAAGCCATTCGCGGTGGTGTAGAAGGACATCGCGCAGAATTATTTGCAGTGCGTGTAGCAAAAGCAGCAGCAGCATTAGAAGGACGCAACACCGTCAACGCCGAAGATTTACGTCGTGCTGTAGAATTGGTCATAGTTCCCAGAACAACAATTATTCAAACCCCACCACCAGACCAACCACCACCACCCCAAAGTCAAGACGATTCAGAAGAGCAGCAAGAAGACGAACAGGAAGAACAGGAAGAACAACAAGAAGAACAGGAACAGCAAGAACCACCGGATATTCCCGAAGAGTTTATCTTTGATCCAGAAGGAGTAATTCTCGACCCAACTGTGCTGTATTTTACCCAAATGGCACAACGTCAGGGTAAATCTGGTAGTCGCAGTATGATCTTCTCAGACGACCGGGGACGTTACATCAAGCCGATGATACCCAAAGGCAAAGTTAAACGCATTGCCGTAGATGCCACATTAAGAGCCGCAGCGCCGTATCAAAAAGCACGACTAGCTAGACAACCAGACAAAAAAGTCATTGTCGAACAAGGAGATATGCGTTCTAAGCGATTGGTAAGAAAAGCTGGTGCTTTAGTAGTATTTGTGGTTGATGCTTCTGGTTCAATGGCTTTAAATAGAATGCAATCTGCTAAAGGTGCAGTTATGCAACTCTTAACCGAAGCCTATCAAAACCGTGACCAAGTATCTTTAATACCCTTCCGGGGAGAACAAGCAGAAGTTTTATTACCCCCTACCCGTTCCATTGCTTTAGCCAAGAATCGGTTAGAAAGATTACCATGTGGTGGGGGTTCACCTTTAGCACATGGTTTAACTCAAGCCGTGCGTGTGGGGATAAATGCCCAAATGGGAGGAGATATTGGTCAAGTTGTTATCGTAGCAATTACTGATGGTCGTGGTAATATTCCTTTGGCTCGTTCTTTAGGTGAACCCCAAGAACCAGGAGAAAAGCCTGATATCAAAGCCGAATTACTAGATATTGCAGGCAGAATCCGCGCTGCTGGTATGCAATTATTGGTAATTGATACAGAGAGTAAGTTTGTCTCTACTGGCTTTGCGAAGGAATTAGCCAAAACAGCCGGAGGTAAATATTATCACCTACCCAAAGCAACGGATAAAGCTATTGCGGCTATGACGAGGGGAGCTATAGCGGATATAAAATCGAGATAATGAGTCATTAGTCATTGGTAATAGTTAACAGTGAACAGTGAAAAGACTGATAACTGTTAACTGAATTAAGCACTTAAGACTTCTGACTCCGCTTGTGGTTGCAAATAGCAAATCAAATCTTTCACACCTTTGTGTAGATAGCGCGTAACTGTCATTGGACTAGTACCAATTTTCTTAGCTGCATCCTTGCGAGTCAGTTCTTTAACTAATACCAACTCAACTACTATCCGGCGCTTATCATCTAACATACTTATAGCCCCTTGGAGTTGTAATCTTTCCTCTTCTTGTTGCTGAAGCAGAGCAGTACGGAGACAAGGAAGAATATCACCTAAAGTTATTTGATAATCAACGTAGTTAGCTGTAGTTGCATCTAAACTCAAAGGTATCCGGTTTTGAACAGCCAATTTACATTCTTGCCATTCTTGTAAAGAAATGTTAAGTTTGGTGGCGATATCAATTTCTCTAGGAGGACGACCTAGAGATAGTGTGAACTGTTTACGAATTTTTTGCCCTGCATTGTAAAGTTCTTGCCAACGACGAGGAATTTTTAGTAAAGTAGAGTGATCGCGCAAAAAATGCAGCATCTCCCCACGAATATAAGGTATAGCAAAGGAACTGAACGCATATCTCTGGTGAGGATTGAAACGCTCAATAGCCCTAATTAAACCCAAATAACCAATTTGTTCTAAGTCTTCATAAGGCTCATTACATTGATGGATAAACTTATAAGCCATCTTCCGTACTAAGCCCTTATGCACTTCTACAAGTTGATTACGTAGTTTGATTGAAGGATTTTGGTGGTATAAGTGTATTAGCTCCATACCATCATACTGCACAGAGGACTCACTTGCTGCCATATCAATTCCTTTGTAGTAACTCCTTATTCAAAATGAACAGAGTTAGTATAATTTGTTTAAGACTGTCATTATTCTCCTTAGATCAGGCTAAATAAACCATAGTCATTTCACTGAAATTATTTTAAATTCAGCGCATGCTTCCGTAAGCATACGGAATGATTCCCATTTCTATATGTGTTGCAAGAGGACACGTGCTACACCTGAAAGGTTGGCAGCTAGATGAATTGTGGCCCGTATAAAAGCAACTGTATAAAGACTTACAAGTAGGGCTTGCTGATAGCGTAGCGTTAAGCCATAGAAACGGAAAACCTGGATAAATTAATAGTTTAAGGGTTATTTAAGGTGGATAAGATGCAGGAAATAAGCCTTGCTCCCATGAAAACTCAAAGACTTTTTCAGATTCTAGATTATTCTAAATCCTCCTGACTCCTGACTCCTGACTCCTGACTCCTGCTGTAACTGATAACTGTTAAAACCTTCTTTCAAACTCAATAACTGCACGACTATCATCTGTTAAATTTGTGGAAGCACGGATACGAAACTCTTCATTTACTCGGTAATTAATACCCCATTGAAAAGGGTCACTGGCTGTCAAAATTTTGATACTGGAAATAGAAAATTTGCTGGAAATATCGACACCAGCTTCTAATGCTAATTCTAAAGTCGAGTTGCTTTTACTAGCTTCAGGTCTATCAGAAAGAATAGTAGGAAATAAACGCAGTTCACTTAACCCAAAAGCATCACCAATTTGGTTAAATGCAGATTGAAAGTTATTGAAAACAGCCGAACCAGCAATATTAATTAAACCTAATGTACTGTCACCACGGCCTTGGGTATCGACAAACCCACCTCCTAACAAAGTGACGATTTCTGTTTGTGAGCGTCTGGGACTGCTTTTCAATTCTAAATTATCATTTAGCTTGCTCGCTGGACCTTTGACGGTGGCTTCAACTTGCACACTTTCTAATGCGGATAATCCTGTAGAAACTTGTCTGCTGAGTTCACTGGTTTGGATTCCATCTAATACTTTAGCAAAGAGATTAATATCTAAGTCAGGGTCACGGGGTTGAGAAGTTCTAAACGTTGCGGTATGTTTATAGTTACGAGCTAAATTGAATTGGGTTGTAAATAAATTTACCCCACCTTTGGTTAATTTGATAGTTCCTTCAGGAATAGGGTCACTTAAAGAACCAGTAAGATTTAAATTGCCAGATGCTAGGAAGTTGAAAACTGGTGGACGGGCAATTTTTACGTTTTTTCCTAACTTTATTTCTAAGTTATTTAACTTTGTAATTCCGCTGTTAACATCGTTGATTTTGTTTTGTTTTTCAGCTGCGAGAAGTGATGATTCAGAACTATTCTTAGCTACGGTAGAGGTGCTAGATTCTGTTAATAAAACTTGGCCGTTAAATAATTCTATATTACCACCAATAGCTGGCTGCAATACAGAACCAGTAATTTGTAAATTACCACTAGCACCACCTTGATATAATGACTTGAGATTTAAGGCTAATTTTTCCAGGTTGACGGTGAGAGGATTATCTATTTTTATATCTTGACTGTTGAAAATGGGAATTTTTCCTGCGGCTTCAACTTTACCATTACTAAACTGCCCTTGGAGATTTTCTACTAAGACTTTATCAAAATCAAATTTTGCCTTTCCAGAAACATTTGTTAGCTTACCTGGTAGAGCTTGGGCTTCAAAGGTGGCATTATTAAGAGAGGCAATTCCTTTAACTAATGGTTGTTGTCTTGTTCCCCGGACAGTCAGGTCTATTTCTCCTTCACCACTCTCAAAGGCTATCTGGTTAGTGAACAAGTTTAATAGTGCTAATCCTTCATCTTTTACTTGTACATCTAGACTAATTTGGTTATTATCTGGTTTGACAGATGCAAAAGGTAATTTATAGGGGATGTTGCCTGTAATATTGACAGGTTCTGTCCCAGTAGCTATAACATGACTGCCAAAGTTTAAGCGTCCATTTGTATAACTGAAACTGGCAATAGCTGATTCTATTTGTTTTTGATTGAGTGTTCCTTCTGTGATGTCTAATTGTCCTCTGGCTTGAGGATTGGCTATACTACCTGCTAATGCAGCATCAATATTGAGATTACCTGTAATCCCGACTGGTAATTTGACAAAGTTATTTAATAGTCGGATTGGGAAACGTTTCACTGTTAATTTTCCTGATTGTTCTTTACCAGTGATATTACCAGTGAAAGCTACTAGTCTTTCTTTAGATGCAATGCGTAAAGGTTGTAAACGCAAAACGCCTTTTTCAAAACTACCTTCAGCGATGACTTTATCAGCACGATAGAAACGATTTGGTTCTGTTTCTCTACCCCAAGTAAAGTTTTGTCCTTGTAAGTTAAACTGTAATGCCAATCCGTTGACTGTGGCAGTATTAATGTCAATTTCTCCGTTGAATATTCCCTTTAAGTCTGTTAAATCTGGGATGGGTTTGGATTCTAAAAATTTTTCTTCTTGTAATGCTAGGAGTGCCTTAATTTCCGATAGACGCTGAATTTGACTAAATAAAGGTTGTTCTGATAAACCTGGCGGGTTGGTTGTTAAATCCGCAGATGTACCGTAAGTTGGTGCTGCTAAACCTCTTTGTAGGCCTTGGAGTTCAAATATTTGAGCAACTGTGAGTAAATCTTGAATGTTGCCTTGGTTGATGTTTATTTTGGCTTGCAGCTGTGGTCTGGTGGTGGTTTGTTTGAGGGTACCATCAAATAGGTAGCGGCTTTGGTCTTTGGTAAATTCGCTCCTCGTGAAGGTGGCTATATTGTTGTTGTAGTTAAATTGAGTTGTGAAGCGATCGCCCCTAATTCTAGCAAGTTTTGGTTGTGCGATCGCAATATTTCCCCTCGCTGCTAATGTCTGTTGATTAATCTGCAAATCTCCAGTTAACAAACCAGCTAATGCACCTTTACCCAAAAAAGTATTATTAGGTAAATTTAAATTTAAGGCTTGTAAGGGGAAGTTATTGACTTTAACTGCCCAATTATCTCCTTTTGCTTGACCTGTAGCTGATGCTTGCTGCCACTGCACTAAAAAAGCATTAGCTTGATTATTAGAATTTAAATTAGCTGCTAGTCTCTCGCGTTTACCTGCAACATCCAAATTCAACCCCCCACCCTGCACAAAATTGATATTACCAGTTAATAATGGTTCAAAGGCAAATTTCTGAACTTGTAAATTTCTTAAACGCAGAGTTCCCACAACATTTGGTCCAGTTGGCTTCCCTGTAATTTGTCCCCGAAAATCTACTCTTCCTGTCACATCTACAGCATTAGGGAATTTTAATGGTAATTGTTCCAGGTCAAAATTCTGAGCTTGCACATTCAGATTTAATTGAGTAATTTCTGGTATTCCTGGTTGTTGAGCATTAGCTAAAATATAACCACCAGCATTTAAATTTGGAGTTCTGGCTTGGGGAATCGTAAGTTGTTGACCATTCCAAGATATTGCTGCATTTAAAGGAGAATTAATTCCCGGAATACCCCTACTAAACTGCACCTGACCAGCAGCACATACATCAGCTAATTTAGCAGAACCCAAAAGACCTGCAACTTGTAACTGACCAGCAAATTGACCTTGTAACTGTTGATTGAAACGATTTAATTCCACACGTGAACCAGCAACTACAGCTTGGTAACGACCATTAGCTACTTGAAAGTTAGCCGCTGTAACTGTTCCTCCAGCCAGATTTAGCCGTCCTTGACCTGTGGCTTGAATAGTTTCTGGTTTAAAAGATTCAACCGAACCTGCAACATTGAACTGACCTACTAATATTCCTTGTAGTTGGGGTGGAAATGTTGCTAATTTCTGTAAAGGTAGATTTTTAGCTTGAATTTGTGCCTTATAACGACCATTACTAACTTGAATATTCTTAGCGGTAATTGTGCCGTTATCAACTTCTAAACTGCCTTCACCAATAGCACCTAAACTCTTAAGGCTGAAATTTTCCGTATTACCTGCAATGGTGAATTTTCCTGCAATGGGATTATTTAAAATCGGGGGAGACTGTTTCAATATCTGCCCTAAACGCACATTATTTGCTATCAAGTCAGCAACAAAATTCTTATCTTCCCACTGAAGACGAGATATAGCAATTCTGCCATCAGCAACGTTAATACCAGCCCCTTCCGAACGAATATTAGTCACTTTAAAAGGTCTAGAAATTCCTGATAGCACTAACTTACCGTTAAATTCTGCCTCTTTTAACGAGATATTTTCTAGTTTTTCTTCTTTCATAAATGGTGTTAACTTCACACTAGAAACTTGAGCAACAGTTTGCCAACCTTGAGGATTATAACTGCCATAACCTCGCACCACATTACCAGCAATATTGACAGCAACATCACGGAAGGAAATAGTGCGGTCAGAGTTAATAATGGTTTCACCACTAGCAGCGTAGGTAGCTTGTGGGGCGTCCCATTTTACCAAAGTTTGGACATTACCAGGGAGACCGTTAATGTTAGCTGTGGCTGAAATAGTACCGACTTGGAATGTAGGTTTAAGATTATAAAGTTGTGCGATCACATCCCCTGGAACATTCTTAGCTGTTAAATTAACATTCATTTCTGGGGAGTTGCCAAGTTTAATTATTCCCCCTCCTGTCACACCACCACCGAATGTAGTCTGTCCTTGAATATCCTTGAGAGTAATTATAGCATCACGACTTGAAAGTTCAAATTTACCACTAATTTCTTGGAAATCAACTTTATCAACTTCAGCAGTTTTGATATTAGAAACTGTACCAGAAAGCACCGGAGCAGAGATTTTACCCAATATCTGCAAATCTGCCTTGACTATACCACTCAAAGGAAAAGGCGACTTAACATTCAGCGTTTCTAGGGCATGGGATAAACTCACCGCATTGACACGACCTGCTAATTTAAAACCATTTTCCCTATCAATTAAACCTGTAACAGCTAAGGGAATTTTGCCATAGTTACTAACTACATTATCTAGCTCTATTCCCAACCCTTGAAACTTGACATTTCCCTGACTGTTACTTAATGGTTGAGTTACTTTGGGTATTTGCAGCGTTACCCCTTGCAAAGCAGCACTACCATATAACAAAGTTTGCTGCCCTGGTATCAACTGAATTTGTAAATCACCATTGACTCGACCTGTTTGCAAATCCAGTGGCAACTTAACTAAACGAGTAACATCTGCGGCGAGTAAATCTTTCCCTCTGAGCTTTAATTTACCTTCTAATTTTGCTTCGGGGCGAATATCTCCTTGCAGAAAAATACTACCTCCATTCTCTGGTTTTCCTGCTAAATCAAACCTAATTAATCGGTTATTTTCTATCAGTCGAGCAGTTCCATATATTCCTGATAATACTACAGGGACTGGGGATTGGGGACTGGAGACTGGGAACTGGGAAATAGATATTTCTCCTCTTTTATCCTGTGTCTTTGTTACCTGATTTCCTACTAACACCAACTTGGCATTACGAAACCGCAGTTTATCTAAATTGGTTTTAATTAACCCCTGTTTACCAGCTGGACCTATGGTAGTTGTGATCCAACGTTGTTGGTCATCTTGTTGAATATAAATATCTGGGTTAATTAAGGTAACTTCTAATTGAAGACAGTGATTAACAACCAACTGCCAAGGATTAAAACCCACATCTACAGCTTCTATCGTCGCCTGATCTGTATCCGTAGGTGTTGCTGGTATTGCAGAAGCGGCAAACCTTACCCCTGTCAGAGAAAATTCTTTTACCTGTCCAAGTTGGATGGGACGGTTGAGAGTATTAGTCAGATTTTTTTCTGCCAATGGTGCTAACTCTTTTTGGATAAAATCCCGTAACCGCCAAACACCACCGATAATTAAGAGTAGCAGGAATGCTCCTAGAGCAATGCCACCACGACTCAATATCATCAACCATAGGCGTTTAGAGCTTTTAGTTGGGGTATAATAATCTTGACTGGAAGAGTTAGACATTGATTTTCAGTTTTTAACTGCCCGATTTATTTGGCAAACTGTATAACTGATAGCACAATATCAAACTGTGCCACTTCTAGGATACTGTTCTCAGTGACCAGTTACCAGTTACCAGTTGTCATTGGTTATTCTCCCCTGTTGCCTGTTTCCTTTTCCCTGATTAAATAAAAATAGTATATATAGACCTCAAAGGTTGGATGATGCGTGTTTTTGTACTAATTTTCAATGTTGGCACTGATAATGAAGGGATTCACTCGATTCGAGTGGGTAATCGCAATAAAATCATGATGTTTGAGTCGGAAGATGATGCCACACGCTTTGCTTTAATGTTAGAAGCTCAGGATTTTCCCACACCTACACTTGAGGGCATGGATGCTGAGGAAATCAAGGAATTTTGTAAAAGTGCGGGGTTTGATTGGGAAGTTGTTCCAGAAAACGGTGATTTAATCATGCCCCCGGAATTGAATGTGGAAGAGACTGATTGGAAACCAGATTCTGAAACCGAGGATAATGATGATTCCTTCCGTCCTAGTCCAGCAAGTGAGACTGTACAGGAAATTCCTAATTCTGAACTAGACAGTATCCGTCGCAAACTAGAAGGTTTATTGTAGTTAGTTATTAGTTATTAGTCATTAGGAAAAGGGAATAGGGAACAGGTGAAAATAACAATTGATAACTAAGAGAAAAATGACAAATTTGCAGGAACGCGGGCATCTTTTGACGGAACAGGTAAATCCCAATAGTTTAAATTTAGACCAACTTAATGCGCTGGAGTTGGTGGAATTATTTAATCATGAAGATGAAAAAGCTGTAGCTGCTGTTGCTGGCGCTAAAATTCAGTTAGCAGGAGCTATTGAACGCACAGCGGAGCGTTTGCATCAAGGTGGACGTTTATTTTACATTGGTGCGGGAACTAGTGGCAGATTAGGGGTGTTGGATGCGGCTGAGTGTCCTCCAACGTTCTGCACACCTCCAGAGTTGGTACAGGGGATTATTGCTGGTGGTGCTGGGGCGCTGTTACGCAGTTCTGAGGGGTTAGAAGACCTAGCTGAAGATGGAGAAAGTGCGATCGCCCAACGTCACATAACTCAACTTGATGTAGTCGTCGGTATCACCGCTGGAGGAACTACTCCCTATGTTCACGGTGCCTTAAACGCTGCCCGTCAACGCGGTGCTTTAACTGTTTTTATAGCCTGTGTTCCTGCTGAACAAGTAGATTTTGATGCTGATATTGATATTCGCTTGTTAACTGGTCCGGAAATCTTAGCCGGTTCGACTCGTTTGAAAGCTGGTACTGCGACTAAACTGGCTTTAAATATCCTTTCTACCAGCGTGATGGTGAGGTTGGGTAAAGTTTACGGTAATCGGATGGTTGATGTTGCGGTAACAAATCAAAAGTTGCGCGATCGCGCTTTAAGAATTTTACAAGACTTGACCGGTTTAAGTCGAGAAGCAGCCAGTTTTTTACTTGAACGCAGTGGTAAATGGGTGAAACTGGCTTTGTTAATGCACTGGACTGATTTAGATAAAACCGCTGGTGAACAACTTTTATCCGTACATCAGGGTAATTTGCGTGCTGCTGTTGATAGTTATAAAAAAGAGAAATAGGGATATATCTTAGATCCCCCCAACTGTTGAAAAAGGGGGGCTAAATTCTTCAAAGTCCACTTTTCAAGGGTTAAGACTTTTGATGGAGAAAGTGATCCTTTAGGTCTTGACTATATTCTTGATAAAGATATAGTCATCAGAACCTTTACCAGCAAAGGAGAACAAAGAGGAAGAAACCCAGATGCGAGTGTGGTAAGTCCATCTTTCTTTATGGAATTCTAATGTAACAACTTACGGTGCTGTGATTGAACCGATTCAATTAGCTGTAGAAGTAACATCCACAAATTGGGAAGATGAAATTGGGAAGATGATTATGTTGATAAATTAGAAGAATATGAAAATTTAGGAATTAAAGAATATTGGATTCTGGATTATTTAGCTATTGCTTCTAGGAGTTATTTAGGCAACCCTAAAATTACCGACCGTATTTGTTTATGAATTGGTTGATGGTAAATATCAAGTAAGAGCATTTACAAGAAACGATAAAATTATTTCTCCTACTTTTCCTGAATTAAACATCAAAGTTGAGCACATTATCAATGCTAGTCAAATTCATAATTTGTGATAAGTAGGTGGGCGGAAAAATTTATAACTATGTCAAGGCGAATGCAGCAAAGGGAGATCAAGCAATCCCAAGGGTTTCAAGTAATTTACATTTTGTTACATATTTATGTTTCTTTGTTTTTACCTACTTATCTGAACAATTTAGATTAGAATAGGACTTACACAAGTGTCACACTCAAGTCTCTTGTAAGGTGCGTCAAATGTTTTGAAAATCTGTTGATACTAACCAACTTATAGGTATGATGCACCCTAATAATATGCCAGTTGCGTAAGTCCTGTAGAAGTTTACCAAAGATAGCAATATTTTAGTCAAAGTCAAGCCCAAAAATCTAAAGAACTATAATTAGTACTATACTGTTAGTATATTTTTATTCTTTATTAAGTTTAATAAAAATGCGATCGCACTCCTGCAACTGCAAAAGAACACCCTATGTTTTTAAACTAAATAGTCAAAATCTAGGGAAAGTATTTATTGAATTTTCTAAAACCTATGCCAGGAAGCAGATTTGAACTGCTGACACGAGGATTTTCAGTCCTCTGCTCTACCAACTGAGCTATCCCGGCGCGGGCTTCTTTTATGTTCGCCACCATTAATAAATTTAGCAAAAGAAAAAGGATATGTCAAGTAGGTTGCCAAAAGAACTTTTAAGCTGCTTTTATCCCTAACTTAACCCAGGTGAAAACGACGACGAACACCAGGAACTGCACCAAAACAATACTAGGGCCAGAAGCTAGGTTAAACACTCCAGAAACCATAATTCCAGCGATGCTACTGCTGGAACCAACAAGGACTGACATAAGCAAAAACCAGCTAAATTGATCAGTCACCATTTTAGCGGTGGCTGCGGGAATTACTAAAAAGGCGTTTACGAGTAAAACCCCGACGGCTTTAATTGCTACGGCTACGGCTAAAGATAGCAAAATCACAAACCCATAACGATATAATTTAACAGGAACGCCTTGTACCTGGGCAACATCTGCGTTAAGGGTTAACAAAATTTGCGATCGCAATGTTGATAATAAAAAAATACCGCTACCCACAAGTACCAGCAGCGTCAAAATTAAATCTATAGCATCAATAGCTAAAATATCGCCAAATAGTACAGCCATCAAGTTTCCGCGATATCCTTTAATCATACTGGTGAGGATGACTCCGATCCCTAACGCCCCTGATAGAACTATACTAAGAATACTATCACTAGCTAAATCCGTTTTGTCAATTAGGTAGAGGACAATTACACCGAAAATTAAGGTAAATGGCAACAACATCCATGTAGGATTTATGTTTAATAACACACCTAAAGCCACACCTACTAACGCCGCATGGCCTACAGCGTGACTAAAAAATGACAACTGGCGCAAGGTAACAAAACAGCCTAATAAACCACCCAGTATTCCCATTAATACAGCACCAATAATGGCACGTTGCATGAAAGGAAACCCTAGCAATTCCACTAAACCATGACTATTTGTAATAGCTAACAAGTTGCTTTGAATATCAACCAATAAATTCATATCTCTGTTTTACAGTAATTTTTATCTATCCTGTAAATAGATTATCTTTTATTTCATGACTAAATATTCAATTTTAAAGCATATATTTACACCTGAAAAACTCTTATTCTTTAAAATCAAGTTAAGAACAAATCATGATTCAATCTAATCCACCAATTACTTTAAATAGCAATATTCTTGAAGCCATTCCCAATAAACTAATCAGCACAGAAAAACCCCAACGCATGGCAGAATTTTTTAGCTTTTTAGGAGATGCTAACCGCCTGAGAGTTCTTTCCATATTAGCAAACAAATAATTTTGTGTCAGTGATTTAGCAGCCTTACTAGAAATGAGTGAATCCGCTGTTTCTCATCAACTGCGAAACTTACGCGCCATGCGTTTGGTCAGTTACCGTAAACAAGGGCGTAATGTTTTCTATCGCCTCCACGATAGTCATATTTTCCATCTTTATCAATCTGTAGCTGAACACCTAGATGAAAAAGATTGACAGTCAGAAGACAAAATTCAACCCCTTCGGGGAACTGAAAATTCAAAAAAGGTCAATCTTGAAAACACAAAAGGTAGCAGTTATCAAATTTTAAATTTTGTTGGCGGTAGCCTGCCGGAGGAACTATTTTCAGTTTTTAATGCTTGTGTTGATAACGAGTAAAACCGGGTCCATAAGTTGCTAAAAGATTTTGCGGTGAAAGGGCAATTTCTGGCTTACCAGTACATACTACAGTTTGATTAAGACAGAGGACGCGATCGCAATGACGATTTACCATATCAATATCATGGGAAACCTGTAAAACAGTCCAACCCTCTTCTCGTTTTAACTCATTTAGTAAAGCATAAAAATCAGCTGCACCTTGCATATCTACCCCAGCAAAAGCTTCATCCAATACCAATAATTTTCGTGGTGTTACCAAACAATAAGCCAATAACACCCGCTTGAGTTGACCACCGCTAAGAGTCCCAATAGTCTGATTTCTTAAACGATATATATTTGTTCTGTGTAAAGCTGCTGCTATAGCTGCTGTTTTTTCTGTATGTTTTTGCCAAAAATTGGGGAATAATAAATTTTTTTTGTCACCTATTACCTGTTCCCTCTCACCTATTCCTAGTCCTACTAACTCAGTCACAGAAATAGGAAAACTACGATCAAAAATAAAATTTTGTGGCATATAGCCCAAAAAATGTCGTAAACTTCCTAACCTGGCAATGGGACGACCAAAAATTTCTATTGTCCCAGAACGTCGGGGAATCAAATCTAATATAGCCTTAACTAAGGTACTTTTACCAGCCCCATTTGGTCCTACTATCGCTGTATCTGTTTCAGGAAATAATTCAAAGGAAACATCCCGTACAGCGAGGAAGTTTCCTTGATAGACAGTTAATCCCTCTACTTTTAATATTGGCAATGTGATTGCTTGCTGGTCGTCAGTCATTCGATTTTGGATTTTCGATGGATGTTACGGATAAATCAGAAACTAATTAGCGGTCTAAATTAAAAATTACGTTTGCGTAGCCTGCCAGAGGCACTATTACGAATTACTTACATCCTGTTGCTAAATTCTTTAAATTATCCTTCATTGCCTGAAAATAATACTGGGGGTTTGTTTCACCATTTTCTAGAGAATTTAGAGGATATACAGTTAACTGCAAATCTTGTGAAAGGCTGGTCAGTAATTTGTTATCTATTCCTGGTTCACTAAATAAGGCTTTAACTTTGTACTTTTTAACTGCATTAATAGCATTCTGCACATCCGCTGGTGAAAGTTGGTCTTCAGGAATTTCTACAACTGCCATTTGTTTGAGATTATAGCGTTTGGCCATGTAGGGAAAGGCATCATGAAAAGTAATAAATGTACAATTAGGGGTCTTTTGTAAAGTCCGCCGAAATTCATTATTTAAGTTGTCTAATTCCTGAATATAAGCCGCTGCATTAGCTTCATAAGTTGTTTTATTTCCTGGATCAGCAGTTATTAAACCATCCCGAATATTGATGACTTGCTGTTTAGCAAAAACTGGATCTAACCAAACATGAGGATTTCCCGCAGTGTGTTCATATTTGTGGTCTTTCTCGTTTGTTTCCTCCACGGGAGAAATATCATTTATCACTTTAATACTTGTACTGGCATCAATTTCTACTAATTTAGTATTTTTGGCATTCTTAACTGTTTCTGTGAGAAATGCCTCTAAACCTAAGCCATTTTTTACCAAAACATTAGCTGTTGCGATCGCTTTTACATTATCTGGTGTCGCCTGATAATCATGTATATCCGTACCTGGTGGCACTAAAATCTCCACATCTGCTACATCTCCAGTTACGGCTTTTGTAAACAAATACACGGGTAAAAATGTTATCACTACTTTTGGTCTCTCCTGCGTATTATTCTCTGTTTTATTGTTAGATTCTTTACAACTTAAAATACCCACTGACAATAATAGCAGCGTCATTAAACCCAGGATATTGCTTCTTCTGCTCCTGATTGTGAGTTTTATATAATTTCCAAGCATTGATTTTTCCCTCCTTAATAAATAATCCTGCTTTTCTGTGTATCAAGATTTCTGTTGGCAAGAACAAGAAGCCAATCTTACACTTATAATAATAATCATTATCACCAAATATTAGCAACAATATCATGCAATTTTGTCAAAATTTTACTGTGTCTGTAATGACGACAAAATTTTTGCAGTCCATAATACTTTTTTGATGTTATTTTATAGATTTATCAATTCATCACGATTTCTTGACCTACTGGTAAAAAAATGGTAAAAAAAATCGCTTAATTAATAATGTTATTATTTTAAGAATATTTATTAGTAGCTTTACCCTGCTATATATGTGGGACAGGTGTGAATTGTAAACAGGTGTGAGGAAACTATGCAAAAATTCTGGGCATATCTATTAGCAAGTCCGGCAATTTGCGGTGCGATGCTTTCTATGGGGACGGGTCCATCAGCCGGGGAAGTAACAACGACAACGGAAACTAGTGAACCAATTGGAATTACTAATCTAACGCCAAAACTTGGAAAAATTAATCAACAGGAGTTGATATCACAAGTAACATCAGTATCTGAGTTATCAGACGTGCAATCCACAGATTGGGCATTTCAAGCTTTGCGATCTTTGGTAGAACGTTACGGTTGTATTGCTGGCTATGCCAACGGTACTTATCGTGGTAATCGTGCTATGACAAGGTATGAATTTGCAGCCGGGTTGAATGCTTGTTTAGATCGAGTTAACGAATTAATTGCCACTGCTACTGCTGATCTAGTAACAAAACAGGATTTAGCCACACTGCAAAAACTACGAGAAGAATTTGCGGCTGAACTAGCAACCTTGCGGGGTCGTGTAGATGCGCTGGAAGCCAGGGCTGCTGAGTTAGAAGCCAATCAATTTTCTACCACCAGCAAATTGCAAGGGCAACTAGTCGCCGTCTTCAGTGAGGTTTTTGCTGGTAACAGTGGTGACAATAAAAATAGCACTCTAGGCGCACGGGCGCGGATTGAATTTGTCAGCAGCTTTAGTGGTCAAGATACGCTGTTTACCAGAATTGAGAGTAATAATATCAATAGCCCTATCAGCAGTCCACAACAGGGTAATTTGTTTTTTGCTGGTAGTGGTACTAACGATACTTTCTTAGGTACACTGTGGTACAAATTCCCAGTAGGTAACAAAACACAGGCAATAGCTATTGCTACTGGCGGTGCAGCAGATGACCTTACCAGCACAATTAATATTTTTGATGGTGATGGTGATGGTGCTTTGTCCACCTTTGGTACACGCAACCCAATCTATAACCAGATCAGTGGTGCAGGTTTGGGAGTAAATCACCAGTTCAACAAGAATATAACCTTAAGTTTAGGGTATTTAGCAGGTACTACCGACAATCCTGCCTCAAACCCTGCCTCTAAAAATGGTTTGTTTGATGGACCCTATGGTGCAATGGCACAGTTGACCCTCAAACCATGTGATCGCATTGCCCTTGGTTTAATCTATATCAATTCCTACAATCAACCAATACTCACAGGTAGCGAAGCTGCAACATCTGATATTAGCAGTGAAGCATTTTCCAGTAATTCTTACGGTCTCCAAGCATCCGTTGCCATCAGTGAGAAATTTGTATTGGGTGGTTGGGCTGGATATACCCGGAGTCAAGTGTTAACAAGAGAGAAAGGAGATGTAGACATTTGGAACTATGCCGTTACCCTTGGTTTTCCAGACTTGGGTAAAAAAGGTAACTTAGCTGGTATGATCCTGGGCATGGAACCGAAAGTTACGAGTTCTAGCACCTCAGTGGTGTCTGAAGACTTAGATACCTCATATCACATTGAGGCATTTTATCAATACAAAATTAGTGACAATATCACAATTACCCCTGGTGTTATTTGGATAACAGCACCAGACCATAATGATACTAATAATAATGATGTGGTAATTGGTGCTTTGAGAACCACCTTCAGTTTCTAAACTTCAATATCATCATTCTGAAAAAAAACCAGCCCCTCCCACAGGGCTGGTCTTAAAAAACGTTGTTCGTGTTGTCTTCTCAATAGAGTCAAAACCAAATTGCGCGTTCCCAAAATGCAACGGGCAACTTTTCTTAACAAGATTGTAACAGTCAGTACAGATTTTTCATGTAAAAATCTCAAAAAATATCTGTCCTTAGGTGAGTCGGTCTTTATATTTGTGGGGGGATGGGGACTGGGGACTGGGGAGAGTGAGGCAATAAATAATCACGAATTACGAATTATTCCCGGTTGTCCCCAAATAATAGTTTCTTGCTTGTAAACCACAAGCCCTGGTTTAGTACCTTTGGGTTTGTAGACCCGGTTGGATCGGGTGTAAACTACTGGTACTTGGTCACTTTGACGGGCACGACTAAAATAAGCAGCAAGATTGGCAGTAAATTGTAAATCTGTTTCTTCAGGAACTTTACCCGGTTCTAGACGTAGTAGAACATGACTCCCGGGGATTTCTTGGGCGTGAAACCACAAGTCATAATCTCCTGCGACACGAAATGTGAGATAATCATTTTGCTTGTTGTTCCGACCAATTAAGACTTCAAAGCCGCTGGGAGTGCGGTAACAATGAAAGTTGGTACTTGCTCTATCGGTTGTGCTTCTGCTGCGATATTCTAAGGCTTCTAGATATTTTTGTCCAATTAGTTCATCACGGATTTCTTCTAGTGCTTGCAAATCTGCTGCTGTTTGATATTGATCAATTTGGGAAATTGCAGCTTCTACTTGTTCCAAATAGTCAATTTCTGTTTGCACTTCCCACAGCAATGGTTCGACAGCAGCACGGGCGCGTTTAAGTTTTTGATGTTGTTTATAAAGTTTTTGGGCATTTTGGACAGCGTTTTTATCTGGTTGAAGTGCGATCGCCATTGGTTGGTTTGTCTCAAAATCTGCCAGGATAATTTCCTTCATCCCCGGTTGCCAGTTTTGCAGATGCGCCATTAACAAATCAGCTTTCTGCCGATATTCATCCGCTTGATCTGACTGTTGTAATCTGTCTTTAAATGTTTGTGCCTTACTGCCTAACTTACCCAGAATATTTTGTAACTTCTGACTTAACTGATGGCGTAGTTGGGAAAATAACTGTTGACGTAACTGGTCGGTGTAATACTGGTTGAGTAATTCTTGAATGTTGTTGGCTGGTGCTACTTCAGCCCAACCCATCACCGTATAGCCATTTTCAGTCCCAGCGGGTTGGAATTTACCAGTTTCTAAAGTTTGTAGCCATTTTTGCCAACACGCAAATAGTCTATCCCAATCATCACCAGTTAAAGCATCTGTGCTTGTATCTGTTGCTATATTCGCAGTCAGCAACATCGTATCTAACAAAGCCGCACTCAAACCACTATAACTTTTCAGTAACTGTCGTTTAATCCCTCCCGGTATCAAACTGACTCCTTCTTGCCAGCGTGCTTGAGATTTCCCCAAACTGGGAATAGTTCCCGTAAGTTTTGGTGGCGGTTCATAAGGCTGTCCGGTTTGGATGGGACGGACGCTAGATTGCTGCTGACTAACTTGATGCGCAGCGGTGATAATTTCATTTCTAGCATCTGTGAGAATAGCATTACTATATTTACCCATTACTTCGACGTACAGGTGATAAAGTGCTTCTTCTCCTGGACGACGGGCAAATTTTAAATCAACCACTCGTTCCCAAGGGGCGATAAAATCAATAGCAACTAAGGCCAACCCACCCAACTGATGAATTAGTTGTTGGCTAAAAGTGAATGTGTCTGGTATGCGTGGTGGTGGTTCACCAATACAAATGCGTGTAGCTTGGGGATGCCAAGAAATATCTAGCCAATCCCGCCTTTTCATAGTCCGTAAGGCTATGGCAATAGTATAGCGATCGCGCTGGAAAACCTGTTCTGTTCGCGCAGGTAGCCAATTAGCCCGTAGTTCACCACAGGCAGCTTTGAGAGTTGTAAAATCAACTGGTTGCAAAACAATTAGTCATCCGATTTTAGATTTTGGATTTTGGACGTTCGGGAGCCTTAGTCGAACGATTTTGGTTTTATTCCTCGGATGAATCCGATGGTTTATACCATTAAGGAATTATTGGTAACAATAATATAGTTTTTTCTTTTTGGCTCAGAGCCAAAAAGAAAACCGTCAGATATTCCGATTTCCTTCAGAATCATTCTAACGGTCTAACACTTTTTCCTGTTATTGCCACGGTGAAGGAATAGCAGTGGTTGACAGCACCTTGTCTGCCATTAACCTCAAAGCTGTTTTACTACAGTTCGGGCAGGTAATTTCCAGATACTGTGAAGCTGTGACATCTACCTCACTCAAAAGACCTTGTTTACAATGCCAGCATTCAAAAATCACTCTACTAACTGGTTCATTACAATCTAATATCTTAATGTGTTGAGAAGCCGTTGGTTCACTGTCCAGTTTTCTGGGCCTGGGGAATTTTTTGATTTCTTGGACTTCCATCGTTTTTCCTGCTTGACTCTCTATATAACTGTACCCTCTGCGCTGGGAGTGAACAAAGTTAAACTCATCAGTTTTCGCACTTGATAGGAAAAAAAGGCTCAACACCCCATAAAGTATATGATTTTACCGTAATATTTAATACAAAGCAGATGTTACTACTGAGTGGTGTTGTCAACGATATAATTATGTTTAATAACTCACTGAATAACACTATGTCCATTAACATCATTAAAGAACATATTGAGATCACTCCTGGTATTTGTGGAGGAAAACCTTGCATTGCTGGACATCGTATCCGAGTGCAGGATATTGTAATTTGGCATGAACAAATGGGAATGTCTCCCGATGAAATTCTCTACCATTATCCTAGCATTACCTTATTTGATATTTATGCTGCTTTGCCATATTATCATGATTATCGAGAGTAAATTAACCAACAAATTGCACAATCAGAGGCTTTGATTTAAGAAATCCAAGCACAAACTCCTTCGATTTTGGAGGAAAAGCTGAAAAAACGCGATGACTGAGAGAGTTAACTTTCAGATGTAAGTAATGCAATTACATTAGGTTCACGTCGTGGAAGAATTGATGTGACTACGACTCCAGAAGTCGGATTAACTGGTGTATCAGACAGAGAACAAATTGCTTTTGCCTTATCTGAAAACCCTACCTTGATTACTCAGAATGATGATTATGTCATACTTAATCGTGGCGGAATGAATCATGCAGGAATTACTTATTATGACCAAAGACGCCGCCGTTCAATTTGTGAAATTTTAAATACCTTAGTTCTGATTTGGGAAATACTTGAACTAAAAGATATGAAAAATTAGTTGAAGTTTTTATGAGATTAAAGCAAACGGATAAATTAATTCAACATAGTCATTTAATTAAAAAGATGATCACTACATGATTTTTCCGTAGTCAATTTTGCTTGAAAGATACGTAGAAATACGATTAATTTTGATACACTAGATGATTTAATCTATATCTATATTAAATTAGACTAAGTAAAAACTTGTAATACAGAAAATCTTATACTCTTCTATTCTCGTTTAGGCTAGTGAATCGCTCAACTAGACTCAAAGCTTTGGTTAGTGGTCTTTAGAAGATTTTTTGGGACTGTTGCAAGATGTAAGTTTGCAAAGTTAACTCGATATTCTTAGATACATTTCTCTTTTGTATAGATAACAGAATCACAATCAGGAAAAGAAGTTCAAATAACATTCAAGATAATAACTCTAACCTAAAAATACAAAGACCAATTCAAAAAATTATCCTTGGAACTCCAGGAACTGGAAAAAGCCATAAAATTGAATATGAAATCATTCCAAGTTTCGGAATAGAAAATTCAGAAAATGTTGTCAAAACAGTTTTTCCCCCAGAATATACTTATGGTTATGGGTAAACTTGTGCCAATAACAAAAGGTAAAAATGTTAGATAAAAAAAGTTTTCTGAAGGTGATCTTGCGATGGCTATTACTAAATAGTATCAAAAGATAATCGAAAAATATCAAGATATAATCAACAATATAGATTTTAAAAATTAGAATAAGGAGAAAAAGAGGAAAGAATTAAACAGGCTCATAAAGATGCTTGTAATGAAGCCCACAAGGTTATTTTAGTTATAAAATTAATTGAGGTAATTATTCAGCTATTTTCGGAACTATTTTTCAAGTTTTAGATATACAAGATAATGGATGGTCATCTTATTTAATTAATATTAGACAAGTTGAACTATTAAGTATACTTCAATTATTAGGTGTTGCACAAATAGAATTAGCAGGTAATAATTCCGAATAGGAATTTCCAGTTGAATCAGAGAGAAGAAATCTATTTTTTAAAGTATAGTTGATTTCTTAAATATGAGTATTAAAGATCGCTAAATTAAAAATCCTCCTAATCCTAATGTCTCAATTCTTGGAACCATGAATGAATACTTCTGATAATTCTATTGACTTTATGGATAGTTCATTTAGACGCCGTTGGGAATGGGAATTTTTAGATTGTGTGAAAGTAAACCTGAAACTACAAACTATTCAGAATTTGATGTTGACAATTGGCGCAAGTTAGTTAGACAGATTAATATTTTCATTAAGAGTCATCATGATTCAGTTAGAGGAATGGAAGATAATCAAATCGGATATTACTTCATCAAACTACTAGTCAGTTCTATAGATACCCAAAATAAATTAATGTTCTTTGTATGGGATAGCGTTTTTAGTCGAGATAAAAAACAATTAATAGATTTTTTATATATATCAATATCCCAACTAGTTAAATTTGGAGATTTCACTAAATTATATAACAAATTGATTATAAATATAATGGCTTTTACTTCTGAAGTATAGGAATATCACAAGCATAAATTATCATGGATTTTTCAGAACTTAAGCTAGTTACATTAGAAGAAAGAGAAAGAGGGGATAATTTTGTTGGTATTCGTAAATCATCATTAACAAAAAGCCTTTGATTTTGTCTTCATAATGGTCTTGATAAAGATAATAGTGATAGTAATTTCAAGCAAATAAACGATCTATTTCTCAAAAATAACCCTACCTTAAAATAACCGTACCTTTAATAAATTTGAAAAAGATACTAAGCATAGTGAAAAATTTAAAATAAATCAACCTGAATATCAAAAAGAATAATATCAAACTACTCTTTCTTCCGGTGGAGTTACCTTTGAAAGAAAGAAAGAATGGAGAACCTTGTGTTATCCATAGTAAGATTAAATTAAAATGATTGGGCAAGTTCTGCTTATAATGATTTAGCAATTGATGCTATTCAAAACCAGATTAGTCGTACTGATCAAATTGAATTGATTATTCTCAAATTTATAAATATTTAGATAAAGCCATTTATTTAGATGATAATATAATTCATGTTGAAATAATGAGTTACCTACGCTCATGAGTTAGTTACGAAAGCACGGATTTAAGTGATATATACTGCTTTATTTACGATGAAATTTTCCAGCAGTTAGAGGAAGATGCACGTGATAATATTAAACTTCTTACTCAAGATATTAAATTGTTTGCTGAACGATTTAAAGATAGCTACTTAAGTAATAACCAGTCTATTTATGATGGTGACACTTATGCTGCAATAATTAATATTTTGAAAGAATCACTTGAGCAAATAGATCATCATACTTTCTATAAACATGCTGACTATTGGGAACTTTACGAAGCTATGAAAACTTTTTTGGACAACTAGATTCAAATAAAAATGACGGAGAATATTGGCGATTTAAAGGATTTTCTCTAGTTTGGTAAGATATATGTAATACATACTTCTTTAGCCAGTACAAAAATCATATTTGCTATGCTGACATGGATATAGTGTTAAGAAGTTTTGATAATTATCAAAGAATAAGTGAACAAGAAAATAGAGTAGGTAATTATTGTACTCGTGATAGTTCTAAAGATTGGGGAGGATGGATTTATATAACAACTTCCAATATTGAATATCCTGAGCAAAAAGGATATTTTGGATGGAATCGACTATTGGGACTTAAACAAAAGTTAAGAGTAAAAAGGAGTATAATGTAATTTCAGCATAGCTTTCACGTTAAAAGAAGCTGATGAAAGAAACCACTGCCGCAGCAATGGCACCATAGTTTGAAAGATTAGGGCGAACGCATGTAAATGTGGTACATATATACTAAGAAACGAGAAAGGTAGGGAGGGCTGATGATATAGAGGTTGACCAATGAGGCTCTGATGGTAAAGTCATTGTAAAAGTAGAAGAAGAAAGTCCCAAAAAGTGTGAAGCTCAAGCCCAAAATAACGATTACTGACCACCTTGCACAGATGGAAGATCCAAGAGTAGAGGGGAGGAAACGACACAAGTTAATTGACATTCTTACCATTGGAATTTGTGCAGTAATTTGTGGAGCAGATAGTTGGGTGGCAATTGAACTCTATGGCTGCACAAAATATGAGTGGTTAAAAACCTTTTTAGAACTAGGAAATGGGCTCCGGTCCCAGGACACATTTGGAAGGGTATTTGCACAATTGAATCCGCAAAAATTTCAAAATTGTTTCTTGAACTGGATGAAATCAGTACATAAGATAAGGGATGGTGAAGTTGTGGCAATTGACGGGAAAACTTTATGTAGTTCTCATGGTAAAAATAGTGACTAGAGTGCAATCCAAATGGTAAGTGCATGGGCAACTACAAATAAATTAGTGTTGGGACAGATGAAGGTGCATGAGAAATCAAATGAAATTACAGCAATTCCCGAATTATTAAAGGTTTTAGAATTAGCTGGATGTATTGTCAGGATTGATGCCATCGGGTGTCACAAAGACATAGTAAAGTTAATTACGCAAGAAAATGCAGATTATGTAATTACTTTAAAAAAGAACCAAGGTAATCTGTATGAGTCAGTAGAACAGCTATTTAAGTCAGGGATAAGTACAGGTTTTTAAGAGCTTCAACATAGCACATATAAACCCGAAGAAATATGGCATAGTCGTCATGAGATCCGCAATTATGTGATGTTACCTGGAATTGGGTTTCAGCTTGACCCTGATTCAGTTTGGTCAAATCTAAAAAGTGTTGGGATGGTAGAATCTATCGGACAAGTGGATGATAAAACAACAGTAGAGACTCGTTATTTTATTAGTAGTCTTGACTCAAATGGAGAACAATTGGCTAATTCTGTCCGCAGCCATTGGGCAATAGAAAATTCATTGCATTGGGTATTAGATGTAGCTTTAAAACAAGATGACTGCCAGATTAGGAAAGATAATGCTCCACAAAACTTTGCAGTAATGCGGCAGATAGCAGTCGATCTTTTGGGTAAAGAGAACCCCGTGAAGCGGGGGATAAAAAATAAACAGTTTTTGGCAGCAATGGATAATAACTCTTGAGAAAGAGTTTTAGCTTTAGCCTCAACTAACTTGTCAACAATTTACTTAATATTTTCTTCTGCTTATTTTTACAGATAAGTTTACTTATTTATGGATGAATAGTTAGCTCATTTATCCTTAGCTAAGAGTTATTCAATTGGAGATAAGCTAATTCATCGCTTAATAAAAAAGTGATTGATTTTGTTTATATATCCATCAAGCTTTGCACTTAATATAGATGATTTTAAAGTCCTCATTAGTTTTTATTAGGAAATAAGGTGCGTTTCCCCTGTTTGAAAGATGGTGTTAAAGGTTTGATGATGTATTTACTCATCAAGGGGAAAGAAGAGAGTTTAGACATTATTGAGGGGGATGATTGGGTGAAAGTGAGAGAAAAACCTATTTGAAATGGCAGAGAATGCCCTAGGGGTGACTTACCAACGATTACACCACGTTTCAACTGAAGCACCTTGGTCCAGTTCCCAAGTCAACGACCGTCGGTTAGAGATTATGAACAAGTGTAGTCAGAGGAGAATCACCAGAGAATTTAGCTTAATAATTGATGATTCTGTCCATAGAAAAATGGGGAATTTTAGGGATGGAGTAGGAAGACAATATATTGGAGAAATTGGGACAAGGGATAATGGAATAGTAGTAGTAACAACACATCTATTATGATGGCAGTAAAAGCTTACCACTAGATATACAGTTATATCACCACGGTGATTCTTGACCCAAAGGGAAACAAGACCCTATATTTGAGAATAAACCTGAGTTAGGAATTAAATTAATAGATCTGACCTTAAGCCGTGGTTATCAATCAGGAATAGTAATTATAGATGCTCGATATGGCCACAATACATCTTTCTTATTAAAGATAGAGAATCGGAATTGAAAGTATTGAGGAGGATTAGCGAAAAATGCCAAAGTCCTTGCCAGTGACCAAGAGGATATTCCACAAATAATCAGGTTAGATGAATTAGTACAAAGTTTACCCCAAGAGGCTTTTACAGAAATTCAACTGGAGTTTACATAAACCCAAAACATTATGGGTAGTAACTCAAGAAGTAGAAATATCAGCCTTAACTAACTGGAAAGGGAAATATTACTATAGTGATCAACGGTTCTACTTTCTCTCAAGCCACTGATATTGGCTACTTTATTACCAATGTTTCTTCATCAATTGTCACACCCCAATGGATAGTTGATACATATTCTCAAAGAAATTGGGTAGAAGTTGTTTACAGGGAAGCCAAGGGATGGTTAGGACTCAACGAATCTCAAGTTTGAGATAACAGCAGTTTACTGCGCCATTTTATTTTGGTTTTCTGTGCCTACACTTTTATTATTTGCCATCAGTAGACTGGAGGATTAAGACCAAGGTGGGCTAAGAAACCTTTGAATACTTTTACTAAAGCTTTAGAAGCGTTAAGAACAGCCATATCTTTTCTATTTATTGATTGGTTCAACTGGAATCCGGACGTGTTTCCTTCTGATAGAGCCAGTTTGGGCTACATTTCATTTAGGCTTGATTTTTATTTCCGTACCGCTATTATGTATTGAACTCGATAACCAACGAGCAACCTTTGTTTATAATGCTCCTCAAAGTTCAGATTTTACACAAATAAATAGAAAAAACGCCTTACGTAGATTTCCAACTCGTGATATTGTACTAACTTTTGATTATAAAGAAATATGGATTATAGATTTTTAAAATATACCCTATGAGTTTTTTCAAAGAAATGCAAAATTACCTTTTGATAAATTTCAATCCATATTATATTTAAGTGAAAATACATGATTTTAGATCATAGAGATAATTTTATAACAGTCTCTGACTTATTTGAAATAAAAACTCATTTCATTCCTTGCATTGCACTTAAAAGTCAAGAGCAAAAAGAAACTGCAGAGAATTATCTAATTGAAGAAGCAAAAGATTTTTTCACAAATATTCTTAAAGTAAACTACGATATTATCCGAATTCCTTATGCACATTTAATTATTAAACAGGAGTTTAAGAATATAAATAATTATCCAATTGGGTAGTTTTACGAAAATTGATTTTATGATTTAGGTGAAAGAGACTCCAATGGAAAATTAAAGCCTAAAATTAAGTGGGTAATCACATTTGACGAAGAAAATACTCCTATTGAAGTAGGACGTTTTAATCACCAAAATAAGTTTGTCAATATTGATAATCGTCGTCCTCGCCCAAGTCTTTCTTATCGTCCAACAGATAGACACTTAATGCTTTTACGCAAATAAATAGGGAACTATAGATATTAATTATCCACCTATTTTTCACTATCTTCACTTTACAATTCAAGAAATTTTAGATGCTATCAAACGTAGATTATCAACTGAGCCAGTAGTTTGGTTTTAGCTAACGAAATACCACTTTCATTACTCATTCTTCGTTTAAATATAATGAGTTTGTGGTAAATTTTCATGTTCTGATACACGAATAAAATTAGCCAGTAATATATAAACAACTAAAATAGAACTAAAATAAAAATGTATCTATCAGAGCTGATCTAAATGAATACCCAAGTTAGTGAACCGAAAACAACACAGAACTGGTTATCTCTTGGGAAGCATTACCCGATGATTTTCAGTGAGAGGATGAACCAGTGGAAAATACAGGACAACCTATTTTAGCACGTGCATTAAGGGAAAGTTTAGAAATTGCCGGTTTTATTCAACTGCAAATGTTAATAGTTCCTAACTTTGCTGTTTGTACCACAGTTAATGAACAAATTCTTCTTAAAGTACCTGACTGGTTATACGTACCATCGGTTAAATCTCTTTAACCAGAACGCAGAAGCTATACACCAAAGTTAGAAGGTGATATTCCCGAGTAATGGAACTTTTATCTGATATCGATGGGGTAAAATATTCTTTTAAACGGACTTATCCCCCCGGAAAATGTTTTTTTATGACCAAATATTAAAAGTTACTGTTTATGTAATTTTCGCTCCTGAAGATGGTTTATTAGAGTTTTATCAATTATAAAATGAGGGATATCAGTTAAAATAGCCAGATGAAAACCGTTATGATTGGCTTGATAGTATGGGCTTATTTTTAGGAATTTGGTAAGGTTCAAAAGAAGGGAGAACAGGTTATTGGTTAAGATGCTGGAATCAAGATGGTCATTTATTAATTTGGGCTGTAGAACAAATTGAGAAAGAACGTCAAGAAAAAGAAAAAAGGTATAGATCCTAATAATTTACCCATCTAGCAGTTACAGGAGTTCTCATATATTTGTACAAAACTCTACTCTTGTTTTTCTCTTCCTTTGTATATTTTGCGTACTTTGCGGTTAGTTCCATAAAAATTAAGCAATATAAAAGGGTAAAAGGACAAGAAAAAATCTTCACTCTTTACCCAAATAAATTATTTTATTTTCTCCGAAAAAGATCACTTACTAACTAAAGCAGGTTCTTTTTCTTTAACTGGTTGCAGTAGTTGGGTGTATAGGGCATCTAACTGACTAGCTACACCGTCCCAGCTAAACTTACTCATTACCCGTCTATTACCCGATTGACCTAGTTGTGCACGCCATTGGGGATTACCAAGAATGCGGTCAATGGCGTTACTAAAGGCTGCTACGTCTTGGGGTGGTACTAATAAGCCAGTGTTTTCATTAACAACGGTAAACTGAAGACCACCAACATCACTAGCTATAACTGGTGTTCCACTGGCCATTGCTTCCACAGCCACGAGTCCAAAGGGTTCATAGTGACTGGGAACCACACAAACATCAGACGCACCGTAATAAGTTGGTAAGACTTCTCGACTGAGACGACCAGGAAGGGAAATAAATTTACTCATTCCCAATTCGTTAACAATTCCCTCGATGCGATCACGTTCTCTACCATCACTGTTACCTGGTGTACTTCCACCACCAATAATCAGTTTTAAGTCTTTATCACCATAAAACTTAGACTCACGCACAGCACGCACTAAGGTTTCTATCCCTTTGCGTGGGTCAAAACGCCCTACATACAAAACAACTTTGGCTTGTGGATCAATTCCCAATGCTTCTCTAGCTGCTTGTCTATCCACTGAACCAAAATGGCGAATATCTGTACCACAAGGAATAATATCAATGTTTCCTTGATGAGAAACCAGAGTTCTCATGTGTTGTTTTTCTTGCGGACTTGTCGCCACAATTCTTTCCGCTGTTTCCAATACTTCTTTTTCCACTGCTAGACGTTGACTAGCAACTAGAGGAATATTTTCTATTGTGTTGTATTTGACTATTCCTAAAGAATGATATGTGTGAACCTGTTTACTTCCTTGGATTTGTTTCAGCTGCAACCCAACCCAACTAGATAGCCAGTAGTTAGTATGAACCAACTCATATTTAATGCTGTTTTGTTTTTGAAATTCCAATAACTGCTCCACAAATTCTGGCAAGTATTTAAAACCGTTATCTCGTGGTACAAATTCAACTGGTCCGGCTGTTAAACGAATGGTTCGACAACGAGAATTATGTTGAACGATATCTTCTTGGTCAACACTCACTTTGCGGCTAAACATATCAACTTGCCATCCTAGCTGGGATAGTGCTTCACCCACTTGGCGAACATAAACATTTTGTCCTCCAGCCTCCTCTTTCCCAATTTCAATCGCCGGATCACCGTGGACTGAAATCAAGGCAATGCGTTTGTTAGTGGTAGAGTTCATAAGTTGTGTGTTGCTGATTCTCACAAGGTAGTATGCGGTTTCAAGTTGGCGTTACTCACGCTTACCTGAATTATTTAGAAACTTTTATTAAATTTCATATAAATTTAATTATGTCATAAAAAATATTTGTCTACTACCAAATTAGATAGTTTATTTCAGGATTTATATTTAACTTTATTATGTCTAATTTTTGTATATTAATCTCTAATCATTTGATTTTGATAGATGTAATCTATTGTTTTATGGAATAATTAAATCTTATCCATTCTAAATAAATAGAGCCTTAATTACTCACCGGAAGATCATTGCCGTGTTTATATTACAGCAATAATAAATTAATATTTAATGTTACTAACTCAGCAATTTAAAATATCTAGTTGCTCCAATGACTAATATTTAACTACTTAAATTAATAAGTAATTAATTTTTACAGTAGTTCCATAATTACAAGAGTTCCTTGAGGAAATTAGTTTTTTGAGAATTGCATTTACTTATAGTATATAGTATTATTATAGATTATTTTTTTTTGTTAAATAAGATACTTTTTATTAAAAGATTTACATATGTCTCAATATTTCAGAGTTTAGGAGGTAATACATAATTCTCCCCATCACCCCCACCCTCACAAGGGTAGGTTTTTTACTTGCTCGTGAGGGCAAGACTTGGTGGACAAGGTAGACAAGGTCACAAGGGAGGAAAAAAACAATACAAATCATGTACGTTTGGTAACAATAACAGACCATCAAAAGACCATTTTGCGTAGAAAATCTTCCAAGTCTTGCCTTCACAGATAATATTAAAAAACCTATCCCTGTAAGCCCCCACCTTCCCCATCTCTCCACAAAAAACTGAGCAGTGCGAATAGCCAGAATCGGCTATTCGCACTGCTCATGTCCTGTTTTATTGGTGGTGATTTGCACAAAGAACAGTCCCGTAACGGGTCTGGTAATTTTAGTCTTTGATTAACAGGGGAATCTGACTTACTCAGATGAGTTTAGTAGCTTTAGTAATAAGAGAATAATTAAAAATTAAAAATCACAAATGCTGATTTTTAATTTTTAACTTTTAAGTCTCTTTCCCCTCAATTTATGGGGCTTGCTTACTGCTGACAGCTTTTCTGACGACATTTGCCAATAGATGAATAGTTGTCAAGTTACTGTTTCCAACCCTATAGGATTAGTTAGTCGCTTGTGCGGCTAACATCTGCTTCAGCTTTTCTAAATCAGCAGCCCAACGTGGATCGGGACGAATTGCGTCTGAATCTACTGTGGTAGTTGTTTCACGATTTCCACCACCACCACCACCACGGCGAGATTTCTTAGCGCCTTTGTCACGACGGTTTTCCTTGTTGATGCTAGGTGCGGGGGCGCTACTAGCTTGACTAGCAGGCTTGGGTGCTTGCTCGTCACCTTCTTCACCTTTTGTCCGAGGTAATGCTTTTTCTAGCTTGATGGCTGTGTCTTTGAACAATTGACCATTATACTTTTCAATAATTTGGTCTGCTTGTTCGTCATTGTTCACCGTTAGAAAACCGAAACCGCGACATTTGCCTGTTTTGCGGTCTTTAATTAGTTTAGTGGTGACAGCATCGCCTTCAGATGCAAACACTGCTTGCAACTCTTGACGATCTATTTCTTCTTTGGGCAAATTACCTATATACAGGCGAACGGACATGAACTATACCTCCAGAGTTGAAATGAATATGACAAGACAAAAACAATCACTTGGCTTTGGCTTTTCAATAGATGCTATTAATTAAAATCGCCGTAAACCAATTTTTTTAATCCAAACTATCAACCTATACAATACAGTTTTTTGTTGGGATCAAGCTTATTTAGGACAAAAGCACTAATACGCCCGGCTAATACCACCTTAATTCTAAGAATTGTAAATTTAATAGCCCACCGTCCGCCACAGTAAATGATTTTTTCCTAGCTTTTATTCGCAGAGTCAAATACCATCTCTTAACATTATCACGGTATTTTCTACGTAACTAGTTCAGCACCTACATTTTTGCCCATAGTATAGTATTAATGCATCGTAGCATAAAATACAATTTTTGCAAAAGGTTAAAAATTTGAAATAAAAACCAGCCACTGGCTGGTTGATTTGCTGCTCTGTTGGGAGGAGCTAATGGGGATAGGTTAGTATTAGCAGCCAGACTAATCACCAGGTTGGAGGGCTGATTTACTTTGGGTTCTATGGATTTCATGAATAAATGTAACATTTGGAAAAGAAATCTACAACTTCTGTTTACATTTCATCTAGTCAGCCGAGAATTTTAGTATTAACCCCCAACAGATTGGGCGGTGAGCATAATATATGCTCCCCATGCTTGGGCGATGACTGCTAAAACAGTAGACCAAATAGGATGAGGGCTGTTAATGGTTTTGCCATTTTGAGTTTCTAGGGTTTGGATATCTATCCAAGGTGTTGCTCCTCGTCGTAACCAACCTGTGACGATAATTTGCCGACCAATTAATTCTTGGGGAGTAACTGAGAGTCCCCACAATGGAACATGGTGTAGTTTCACTAAACCTGTGCTGGACTGTAGAATCAGGTCTTGGGATAGACAGTTGCTAATTCCACGACGGCCTAATAGTTTACCAACAAACCGGACACTGATGCTATCTACTGGTAAAACAAAGGGGTTGGTTAATAGCTGAGGCAGTTGGTCATCAGCTTGTAAGGCGAGAGGTTTGATTTCGGGAAAGAAGGCATTAATCCGCATCACTGTACCTATACTAAAGCCGATCATCATAAACCCTGTCATGAAAGACCAATCATCATAGATCCATTGCAGGTTGACTAAATGAAATGTGTATGATGTTTGCCATATTAGCCAAAACATACCTGCTAATACAAACCCCAGGGGTATTCCCAACCAAGGGGCGATTTGTAATAGGAAGGATTGAGGTTTAACGGGGAAGGATTCTGGAATGGTTAGATGTAGTTCAGTTTCTAGATGCCAATGATGGGCTATTTGACTTATGCGTTGGATGCGATCGCCCATTAATGGATGGCTATTATTAACAGTAAACCATTGCCGATAAGGATTGGAGTTTTCCCACATTAAGAATGATTCCCAGGGCAGATATCCTGCAATGCTTCCCAAACACAGACTTTGTTGGTGGCTAACTGGGGCGACAATATTTAAACTTTCCAATTGCCAACTCGTGTGTTCTTGTTTTTTGATATCATCAGCAATACCAATGGCAATTTTGAGTAAGGCACGAATTAACCCATTGGGATTTCCTGTAATTTCAGCTGCGTAGCGATCGCTAGAGTCAAGCCGAAACCGGGAATTAAGCAAAGTCGTACCAGCCAGCAAACACCAAATTCCATAACTCAGACTACTCAAAGCTGTAGCAGTCCAGCGCCAAATTTCCTTGTCACTCTTATTTCCCCAAGTCGATGCTTGCTGATATAGCTGATAAACTGGCAAGGTCACCAGCAAAGCCAAAGACATGACCAGAAAATCCAAGCGGCCAATTTGCCCTAAAGCCAAGGCGTAGATAGTGGCTATTTCATCATCACTTAGTTTTTCTAACAATCCTTGACTAACGACAATCCGGGCTGTGCAGGGTAAATTACCATAGGTCAACATAATTGGTGCTGCCATTGGTAAAATCTGGAGTCTGGGAACAGGCCAATGTCTTAATTGACAAGCACGTTGTGTCACCCGGAGTACTTCACGGCTGTGGCTGTACAAGATTTCTTTAGATAGCGGTTGTTGTCCATAAAATTTTGCCAATAGCCAATCTAGCAACCAAGGAGACAATCCGAGTAAAACCAATAATAGGAATAATATTAATGAAGCAGGATTGGTATATAAAAGTGGCAATGGATTTACATAAGGCAGTTTTTCTAAAATTTGGGTGATCAAAGCCATTAGCAAACTGATTAATCCCCACAATACCCAAAAAATGGCTATGAATGTTCCCAGCGCCAGCAGCCGGGATAGGATGGAGTTATATTTACGGAGAGGTTGCCATACCTTAGCACGTCTAGCGTGTCGCCAATAAATACTAACTGGTTCAGTGGCTGTAGTATTTGGGATATCTATATCAGGATTAGGAGTATTTTTTTCTGGGATACCTTCTTTTTGTTGTCGCGTTGTGGTAGAAACTAAAGGAGTAGCTAAGGAATTATCAAAAGCCACAAATCCATTTTCAAGTGTCCTAGTTTTTTTGTGGCGTTTTTGCACTTTATTCAAGTGTTCAAGAGCGCGTTGTGCCCATTCTTGAACTTGCGGATTAGTGCTTCTAATCAAATAATCACAAAGGGTAATCGCCTTAGTAATTTCGCCTGTACGCGCATAAGCCATAACTAGCCCAACTTGAGCTTGCAAACAAGTATTGCTCTGATTTTTGCTGTTGGCAATAGGTACAAGTTGAGTAATTGCGGCGTAGTAATTTCCCTGCTTGAGGGCAGCTAAACCAGCCTCCAAAGACGGCTGTTGATATGAAGGCATAGAACTTGTGGTACTCCAATTTCTGCTAGGTAATACACGCGATCTAATTCAAAACTGAAAATTGAAAACTCAAAATTCAACAATTATGATGCGAGTCCCTGAATTTATTTAGGAGGAGGGGGCAGGAGTCAGGAGGAGGAGGCAGAAGGAAGCAGTAATTAATTACAACGAATTATTCTGTATCCTGTTTTTGACTGGAAAATACAGGGGCGATCGCAGTTAATTTCAACTCTGGATGGTCTCCCTCCAACTGTTGACAATTCCATTCATTACGGAATAGCAATACAGGTCTTCCCATACTGTCTTTAACAGTAGTCGTGTTAAATAAACGTCCCACCTGATTCAAAGCTTCCCAACCGCCTTCAACCCATCTAGCAACACTGTAGGGCAATAAATCTAATATGGTTTCCACACCATACTCATTTTGTAGACGGAACTGCACCACCTCAAATTGCAACTGACCAACCGCTGCTAAAATTGGATCGCGCTTGGCTTCATCATTTGAGTACATAATTTGTACAGCACCCTCTTCCCGTAATTCAGAAACACCTTTTTGAAATCGCTTGAATTTCGAGGGGTTGGGATTTCTGAGAGTGGCAAAAAGCTCTGGTGAGAAGTAAGGAATTCCCTCATATTCCAGTTTTTGACCTGTATAAATTGTGTCCCCAATCGCAAAAACGCCGGGATTATTCAAACCGATCACGTCACCAGGATAAGCCACATCAATTGATTCTCTCTCTTGGGCAAAGAGCTTTTGTGGTCGAGACAGACGGACAACCTTGCCTGTGCGGGCATGATTAACTGTCATATCCTTTTCAAACTTACCTGTACAGACCCGGACAAAAGCTACTCTATCTCTATGTTTCGGGTCCATGTTGGCTTGGAGTTTGAAGACAAATCCTGAAAATTCCGGGTAGGTAGGAGGAATTTCGCCGACGCTACTCCTATGTGTACCTGGTTTGAGGGCATAGTCAAGGAAATATTTGAGGAATAATTCCACCCCAAAGTTAGTCATGGCACTACCAAAAAACACAGGTGTCATTGTTCCTTCATGCACTAATTCTAAATCCAGTTCCCCTCCTGCTCCTTCTAATAGCTCTAACTCATCTTTGAGTTGGTGATAAAGGTCTTCTTCTAGTAGTTCTTCAATTCTGCTTTCACCTAAATTGATGATGGTATCGCGGGCTTCTCGGCTACCGTGGGCGCTGCGTTCAAATAAATGAATTTGCCGCTGGTGGCGATCAAATACACCTTTAAAGCGATCGCCCATCCCTATAGGCCAATTCACTGCGTAAGTTTGTAACCCCAATTCTTGCTCAATTTCATCCAACAGATCCAGAGGTTCTCTCCCCGGACGGTCCAGTTTATTCACAAATGTGAAAATAGGAATACCCCTCAGCTTACACACTTCAAACAGTTTCCGGGTTTGGGGTTCCAACCCCTTAGCCGCATCAATTAACATCACCGCGTTATCGGCAGCTGCTAAAGTGCGATAGGTATCTTCACTAAAATCTTGGTGTCCAGGGGTATCCAGTAAATTAATTTGACAATTACGATAGACAAATTGCAACACTGTAGAAGTAATAGAAATACCCCGTTGTTGTTCCATTGCCATCCAGTCAGAAGTTACCTTGCGCTGGTCTCTTCGGGCTTTGACTGCCCCTGCTTCGTGGATAGCACCTCCGTATAATAATAATTTTTCCGTTAACGTAGTTTTACCAGCATCAGGATGAGAAATAATCGCAAAATTGCGCCGCATTTCCACCGCTTTACCCAGTTCTTCCACAAGTTCAGTAGTCATAATCAGTAATTTGTTCTTAACCTTATTTAATTGAATGTAATCTTTTTCAGGACTAGGAAACACATTTGTTAATTATATTCATTCTTACGTCGGATTCCTCAATCTTAATTCAGAAATTTATGACTGAGGTAGTTGACAAATAGCAGAGCTTACATTATGTCTAATATAGTGGTAGTGGTAATTTTTATTTGCGCGCATACTATAGTATAGTATCTTGTTTTTGATTTCCCAGATCGCCTGAATCAAGATTTAAGGATTTACAGGATTTAAGAACTAAATATTAACTAACGCTTCTTTAAATTTTGCAGACAAAAAACTTGCCTCAATTTTGATAATTTATAGAGAAATAGCTGCATTATCCTCATTTAAACTAACAACATCTACAAAACGTGCAACTGCAAAAATCTTGCAGTTGAGCTTAACTTGTTCAATTTTCTGCAGTGTTTCTGCTGTCATGTAACTTTCACCGCTATGAGGACAGCTAATAATAGGTACATTTTCAATTACCAGCAGTTCTTCCCCTTTTCCATAGGTTCTGTTAACGTTGCAGATATGTACACCTTCACTATTACTACAAATATTGCATTTCATATTTCTGTTACCTGATTTTCAAGTTGAGTATAGTTAATACCAGTCTAAAATTGTCAGTCGCGAAACTCTGGAAAATTCAATAAGAGAACTCCACAAAAAGAAATGCGCAATGTCAGTCTGAACGTTCGCGGAGCGTCTCTGAAAGAGATAGTGAAGAATCTCGGATATGCTTATTCTTGCTATGGCTTACGCCACGCTTCGCGATCGCTACACTCAGCATGACAAGACAGGATCATTAGACCTATTGCAAAATTGTTTATGTGGTATGATAGATAGATTTATATTTTATGTATTTTTGGTGTTCTTTGGGCTCCCTAATTCAAACATAAGCCTGTAACTCTAACTTTTAGCTAAAACAAAGAAAACCCCGACCATAACATAAAGTTAATTCTGCAAGAGGTCTATTTATTTTGTGGCTTACTCTAAGAGTATTCCAACTAAAAAATGATCCAAAACGTCAGTCGCTTCGACAAAATATTTCAAAAAACCATTTTTTAAAAGTTGGTAAAATGTTATGGTAGTAGGCTCAGATATACATCTGCTAGCTATCCTGTCCCGCAATGGGGAACTAAATAAAATTGCCGATTTTAAAGAGCTTGCCGACAGAGGAGGAATGGGAATATGCCTGTCGTGCTGGCACAACTACACCGTTTCATTTTGGGGAAAATATCACCACAAACATTGCTAACTATCATGACAGATTCCCAATATATGCTAGAGAAGCCAAGGGCGTGAATCGTGGAGAAATAACAGAAATCGGGTACTTTCAGGTAGCCAATGCCTTTGGGCTGTATGATATGCACAGAAAGGGGAATGGTGTGATAGTCAGTATCTGCCCTATAAAGGAGGTCCACTAGAAATTGGCGACGAGATAGTTATTGGTTGGATTTTAGAAATCATCGCATACTGCGTGGTGGTGCTTGGACATCTTTTACAGACAGTTGCCGCTCTGTGAACCGTGGTCGTTGTGATATGGAATATAGTTCTAGCTTATTTGGTATCAGGGTTGCTTGTTCAACTTATGACTGAAAAAACGTTTGAATTTGATATTATTCAAGTTCACTCCCAAGGAGAAAAAATCCTTGGGAGTGAAACTGGAAATGGTTTCTATTCCAGGGGAAACATTTTGGATGGGTTCGCCCCAGGATGATGAAGAGGCAAAAGTCACAGAGCAGCCACAAAATGAAGTGAAAATTGCTCCCTTTTACTTGTGCAAGTACCCTATCACCCAAGCACAATGGCGGGCAGTAGCATCTTCACCCAAAGTCACATTTTATATCAATCCTAACCCCTCCGAATTCAAACGGGCAACTAAACCCGTAGACTCAATATCTTATGTTGATGCTGTAGAGTTTTTTTATCGGTTATCCCAAAAGACAGGGAAACTATATCGCTTGCCGACAGAAGAGGAATGGGAATATGCCTGTCGTGCTGGAACTACTACACCATTTAATTTTGGGGAAAATATCACCACAGATATTGCCAACTATGATGGTGATTTCACCTATAATAAAGAACCTAAAAATATGTTTCGTCAAGAAACAAGAGAAGTTGGTTACTTTCAGGTAGCTAATGCCTTCGGACTCTAGGATATGCATGGGAATATTGCAGAATGATCTGAAGGAGGACCGCAAGAAATTGGTGATAGAGATGTTTATTGCTTGGAATGTAAAAATTGTCGCGTAGTGCGTGGTGGTGCTTGGATGGCTTCTGCTCACGGTTGCCGTTCAGCGAACCCTAGACATTCTGGTATGGAACACGGCTTGGGCATGTTAGGGTTGAGGGTAGCTTTTTCAAGGCAATAAATGAGTATTTTTGTGAATTGATGCCAAAACCAGATTTTGAGTTTCCTATCAATAACCAGGGTCTGGAAGAACTACCAACAGATAAGTTGCTAGGTGACAAATAACTAATATATTTACTTAAGATTGAATGATTTAGAGAGCAGTTAGGCTTTTTTTGATAAGAGTAATCCAAGGAAAAAATGATCCAAAACCAGGGATACTGAGAGAATAATTAGCGTGCAGTATGGTTGATGTCTCTATAATCATTAGTCCAACTAAGTGATAGTCTAAGGTCGTTGTATATCAAGACAGCACAAAGGGTAAAAGGAAGTGACTGAAGACAATTAATCCTGAAATCCTTGGATATCCTAATTCAGACAATATCAATGGTGCGTTACGTTGCGTATTTAATTTATCTCTATATTTTACTATCTTTTCGCCCTCCTAAGGCACCCTACAGTCTTTATGAGGTTTCATTACATCATTGATATTGATTGAATTGAAGTGTAATTTTCTCCCTTTTTTTTTGTAAAATTTTATCGAAAATGACATGATTTCTTTTGTTTTTCAACCTAGGTTAGGTTATGTTAGTATAACACTATCATCTTGTAAATCCTTAATAATTATTGTCAAGGCTTCGTTAATAAACTTAACCTGTTGTTCTCCAAAGTCTTACCTCATTTGCATGGTTGAGTTCAGGGTTTTGATGGCGTATAATTTAGCCGTGCGGGGTTCTAAAACTGTGTAACTAATACCAAAACCACCCCTACCCACGGCTTTACTCTGAATTGAATAATAAATCTACCATTGTTGATTTGTTGCCCTAGTTGCCAAATAATCATACCTTTGAGTGTAGCCAGAATTTCACTGGTCTAGAAAGGTTAATCGTGTAGATGGTTGTTCTTACTCACACCATAATTTTACATCAAAATCGGTGAGGCGTTTACCCCTGACCTGGCTTTCATCCCCGGCTTAAAAGATAAAGTTACTGAATGAAATCCCAAAAAGATTTCAGGAATAATCTATTATGGGGTTTTCAGCCTTTTCCCTTATAAAATTAAAGTATGAAAGAGATTTATGGAGCATAGAATGTACGACAGCGATAAACGTAAACTGTTATCAGCCTTATCTCACGGAGCGATTTTTTTCAGTACCACAGTTGTCTCCGTTGGTTTACCGATGGCTTTATTATTGGTCTTTGACGATCCAGTCGTTAAAGACAACGCCAAAGAATCCATCAATTTCCATTTGAACGTCTGGTTTTATGGTGCTATTCTGGGGAGTTTATTTTTTCTAACTGGTTGGTTAGTGTTACCATTGGTGGTATTATTACCATTAGCAGGGCTAGGTTATTTGCTACACTGGGGACTAACAATTTGGGCGATCACTAAGGTTTTTGCTAATCCTGATACACCTATTCGTTATCCCTTTATCGTCAGGATTTTTTAGTCCCAAGAGAGTAATAATTGAGGCAATAATTGAGGCTAATCTACCTCTGATTACAGCATACATTTCTGATGAGTCAGCAGGAATATTTAAGATTTTTTTTGACTTTCCTATAGGAATAATGTCAACCAAGTTGTAAAATACAAAATTGCCCCACAGCTTCATCAACAGTAGGGCAAAAGACAGTTAAGCACTGTTTGTAGTTTGTCGGACGGGAGCAAGTCAAAACCTTGCTTTTATGACGCTTTCTTGTGTGTCCATTCCTCTTTCCTTGATAACAGTTTATTTATGTTTCCTACCCATCGCCCCCGTCGCTTACGTACCCATCCCCAACTACGCCGCATGGTACGTGAAACCGTTTTAACAACCAATGATTTGATTTATCCTTTATTTGCTGTTCCAGGTGAAGGTATTGCTAATGAAGTAAAATCTATGCCTGGTGTTTACCAACTTTCGGTAGATAAGATTGTTGAAGAAGCAAAGGAAGTTTATGATTTAGGTATTCCCGCAATTATTTTATTTGGAATTCCTGAAGATAAGGATGTAGATGCTACAGGTGCATGGCATGATTGTGGTATTGTTCAAAAAGCAGCAACCGCAGTAAAAGAAGCTGTTCCTGATTTAATTATTCTGGCTGATACTTGTTTGTGTGAATATACAAGTCATGGACATTGTGGTTATTTAACAACTGGTGATTTAACTGGTAGAGTTTTAAATGACCCAACTTTAGAATTATTAAAGAAAACCGCAGTTTCCCAAGCTAAAGCAGGTGCGAATATTATTGCACCTTCGGGAATGATGGATGGTTTCGTTCAGGCTATTCGTGAAGCTTTGGATGAAGCGGGTTTTCAAGATATACCCATCATGTCCTATGCTGCTAAATATGCTTCGGCTTATTATGGTCCATTCCGGGATGCAGCAGACTCCACACCGCAGTTTGGTGATAGACGCACTTACCAAATGGACCCCGGTAACTCCCGTGAAGCTATCAAAGAAATTGAGTTGGATATTTCTGAAGGCACTGATATGCTAATGGTGAAGCCAGCTTTGGCATATATGGACATTATTTGGCAGGTGAAGCAAGCTAGTAATTTACCTGTGGCGGCATATAATGTCTCTGGTGAGTATGCGATGGTGAAAGCTGCGGCTTTAAATGGTTGGATTGATGAGCAGCGTGTGGTGATGGAAACTTTGACTGGCTTTAAACGGGCTGGTGCTGATTTGATTTTGACTTACCACGCTAAAGATGCGGCTAGGTGGTTGTAATTAAGTATTATCTCACGCAAAGACGCAGAGAGTATTTGAGTGTCTTTGCGTGAGATTGTTTGTATTTTTGATGTACTAGTGGACAATTGTTCTGTCTCAGCAATACTCAATTGAACAAATTACTTATCGTATTTGTTACAGATTTAAAAATATGGCGCTATCATAGCTATGTAGCGACTTCTTCTCATACTAACTGAGAATTATTACACAGAAAGAAAAAAGCTATTATCTATCAGGGAGTCTCCTATTCTTACCGAGAAAATGACTGAATTAATCAATGATTTTTTATTTACAGTACATAGCAATAATAATATTGCTAGTCAAATATTATTTAAGTTTGTTGATAAATTAGAAAAAGAATTATCAATATCTAAATTTAAACATGAGATAAAAGATGAATATATTCTATCAATGGAGTTAGAGTAGAGTAAAAACTCTACTCCACTTTAACCTAAAGCAAAAACTCTTAATGATTATGCGAGGGATTATTTTGAGCCTGATATTATTCTTGAATCAATACATGATGAGTAGAGTTAAAATAAATAACTGTGATACTTATTTACCACTAAGCGACAGTAGCTCATTCATAAATATCCTTAATTTCTCGTAATTTCTTGAATTATTTTAACATAGGTGTTTCCGCCACCGTTTAAGCCAAGTGAGAATATATTTTTTTGTTAGTGGTTCAACTGCTAAGATAGGTGGTAAGTCCGCGTAACTAAAAAATCTAACTAAATGTTCGGAAATTAATTACTAAAATTACATTTGGCCAACACCGGATATCTTTGATTTCTGCAACGGGAATTTTTAAGACTAAAGCAACTTCTTCTTCGGTGACAAAGCGAAATAAAGGGTTGACAGAGTTAGATTTCGATTATTCAATAGTGATCATAGTGATAGATTCCTATCTTTTGGGTAGATAAACTTGGTTTTTGGGTGAAAGATGCCAAGAGGTTGAAACTAATATTTGTTATTTAAATTGCCGATAGCACTTTTGTTTGGCAGACTAGGGGCGCTCGTTTTTTATTACTTGAACTAGTAAAGGGTAAGTATATACCTTTTGTCAAGTATGGGTCTAGTAAGGTTGCGAATTAAAGAATTCGCCGCTGACAATGGTCGGACATTAAAAGAAGTGTATGATCGCTCTGGTGTAGGCTACAGTGCGCTCAAGGTGTATGCTCGTTCTCCTGGGTTAGCAACTGTTAATGTAACATCCTTACACAAGTTAGCGCGAACCTTTAACGTGCTGATAGAAGACTTGTATGAAATAGTGCAGGAATAATAAACTATGGGCTTGGTGAGGTTGCGGGTCAAGGAATTTGCCGCTGAGAAGGGCTGGACGCTAAAATAGGTTTCAGAGCGTTCAGGAATTGCATACACCACGCTCAAAAACTATGCTAAGTCTCCGGGATTGGCCACTGTGGATGTAACTGCTCTGCAAAAGCTGGCACGGACATTTGAAGTTTTGATTGAAGATTTATATGATGTTGTAGAAGACTAGGGCAATTCAATTCAAAATTCAAAATGAGGAATGCTAGCTAGCTACCCAATCCCCAATCCCCAATCCCCAATCCCCAATCCCCAATCCCCAATCCCCAATCCCCAATCCCCAATCCCCAATCCCCAATCCCCAATCCCCAATCCCCAATCCCCGATAAGAGTAAGATCTCTGACGGTATTAGGGACGATGGGACGATAAAATTTGAGAACAATAAATTGTAATAAAGGTCTAAATGGCAGAAACACTATTTTTCAACGCCCTGCGGGAAGCCATTGATGAAGAAATGGCGCGTGACTCTAGCGTATTTCTTCTTGGTGAAGACGTAGGACATTACGGCGGTTCTTATAAAGTTACCAAAGACCTATGCAAAAAGTATGGTGATCTGCGTGTATTAGATACACCCATTGCGGAAAACAGCTTTACTGGTATAGCAGTAGGAGCAGCAATGACTGGTCTAAGACCTATCATTGAAGGTATGAATATGGGCTTTTTGCTTCTAGCCTTCAACCAAATTTCTAATAACGCGGGTATGTTGCGCTACACTTCCGGCGGTAACTTTAAAATCCCGATGGTCATTCGTGGTCCTGGGGGTGTGGGAAAACAGTTAGGTGCAGAACATTCCCAACGTTTAGAAGCTTATTTCCTAGCTGTTCCAGGGTTGAAAATCGTAGCTTGTTCCACACCTTACAACGCTAAAGGGTTACTGAAAGCAGCTATCCGTGATGATAACCCAGTCTTATTTTTTGAACACGTTTTACTCTACAACTTAAAAGAAAATCTGCCAGAAAAAGAGTATGTATTACCACTGGATAAAGCAGAAGTAGTCCGTCGTGGTAAAGACGTGACAATTATCACCTACTCCCGGATGCGTTATCACGTCACGCAAGCGGTAGAAACTTTGGAAAAACAAGGATACAATCCAGAAGTTATTGACTTGATATCTCTCAAGCCTCTAGATTTTGATACCATTGCTGCATCCGTGCGTAAAACTCACCGTGTAGTTATTGTGGAAGAGTGTATGCGAACTGGTGGTATTGGTGCAGAGTTAACAGCCTCCATCAATGACAGCTTGTTTGATGAATTAGACGCACCTGTACTGCGGCTTTCTTCCCAAGATATCCCCACACCTTACAACGGTAATCTGGAACGATTGACTATTGTTCAACCAGAGCAAATTATCGAAGCTGTACAGAAAATGGTAGCTTTGCGAGTTTAGAAGATAGGTGACAGGTGACAGGGAACAGGTGACAGTAATAAGGGAACAGGTGACAGGGAACAGGTGACAGTAATAAGGGAATAGGGTAAAAATTCATTCTAACTCCTGACTCCTGACTCCTGAACTCCCGAGTCCTGACTCCTGTGAAATCTTCTACTCAAACCTGACAAAAAGAACGCTATTATAGCCTTTGTCAGTTGTGAGTGATGGTATGCAAAGACAGCGAGCGCTATTAGCGTTAATTATAGTTTTGGTAATCGCCGCTATTACGGTGATTGCGACAATTCCTGTACCCTTAGGACTGGACTTACGGGGAGGCTCACAGCTTACAATTCAGGTGAAACCAAGCGAGGAAATTAAGGAAATTACCGAACGCGAATTGGAAGCCGTGAAAAAAGTCGTCGAAGGTCGTATTAACGGTCTAGGCGTTTCTGAACCAGTGATTCAAACAGTCGGTACTGATAAAATTTTAGTGCAGTTGCCTGGAGTCAATGATCCACAACAGGCAGAACGGGTACTAGGTGGTACAGCCCAGTTAGAATTTCGGACTCAAAAACCAAATACAGAGACTCAAATATTTGCGCTACAAGTATCACGAAAAGAACTAAAAGCCAAACAAGAAGAGTTGAGAAAGAGCAACGATAAAGAAGCGATCGCCAAAAATAAAGAAGAGTTGCAGAACAATAACCGAGCGATCACCGAATTATTTGAAAGCACCAACCCACCACTCACAGGTAAATACCTCAAAGATGCCTATGGTGAACCCACCCAAGGTACTAACTGGAATGTAGCCATCCGCTTCGATCCTAAAGGTGGTGAACTATTTGCTGACTTAACAAAAAAGTTAGCAGGAACAGGTCGCACCATCGGTATTTTTCTAGACAAAGAATTAATTAGTTCTCCCACCGTAGGAGTAGAATTTGCTTCCACTGGAATAACAGGCGGTTCTGCAGTAATTACAGGACGCCTTGAAGCAGAAGAAGCTAACAACTTAGGTGTACAATTAAGAGGTGGTGCCTTACCCGTACCTGTAGAAATCGCTGAAAGAAGAACAGTGGGCGCAACCTTGGGTAAAGACAGTATTCAAAGCAGCATTTACGCCGGTATCGGTGGTCTAATTTTAGTATTGATATTCATGGTAGTCTACTATAGACTACCAGGCCTTATTGCTGATGTATCACTAGTGATATACTCCCTTTTAAGCTGGGCTACATTTTGCTTATTGGGTGTCACCCTCACCTTGCCAGGAATTGCTGGTTTTATTCTCAGTATTGGAATGGCTGTAGATGCCAACGTACTAATTTTTGAACGAACGAGGGAAGAATTGCGAGCAGGTAAATCATTATATCGTTCTGTAGAATCTGGTTTTTACCGGGCATTTTCCAGTATTTTAGATAGTAATGTTACTACCTGGATAGCTTGTGCCGCCCTATTTTGGTTAGGTTCTGGTTTAGTCAAAGGCTTTGCCCTCACCTTAGCTTTAGGAGTTGGTGTCAGTATGTTTACAGCCATCACCTGTAGTCGTACCTTGATGTTTTTAGCTGTTTCCATTCCCTCTTGGCGGAAAACAGAACTCTACTGTCCCAAACTGCCAGCATCAAATAAGGCTAAGGTGGCTCAATGACATTACGTATTAACAAAGCTCGGAGTATTTGGTGGACTATTTCCGCAGCCATCATTCTCAGTGGTATCATCTCAATGGTGATTTCTTCGCAAAATCCCAACATTAAAGCACCATTACGTCCTAGTTTAGATTTTATCGGTGGGACACGCTTACAATTAGTGCGGGATTGTAGCCAGCTTGGTAACTGTGACAAACCAATAGATATTAACACCGTTCGGGAAGTCGCTAAAGACCAAGGACTTGGAGATAGTAGCATTCAATTAATCTCTGAAAATGGCCAAGAAAATGGCATCACCATCCGCACAAAAAACCTGGAAACCGAGCAACGCACGAATTTACAAAACGCATTAAGCGAAAAAATCGGTGCTTTTGACCTGCAGAAAAACCAAATTGACTCTGTTGGTCCGACTTTAGGAAGAGAACTTTTTAGGTCTGGTGTTTTAGCTCTAGTAGTTTCCTTTACAGGTATTACTATTTATATGAGCTTGCGTTTCCAGGTAGACTATGCAATTTTTGCCATTGTTGCCTTATTTCACGATATTTTGGTGACAGTGGGGGCATTCTCAATTTTAGGTCTAGTTGCAGGTATAGAAGTAGATAGTCTATTTATTGTTGCCTTGCTAACCATCACTGGTTTCTCAGTTAACGACACAGTGGTAATTTATGACCGCATCCGGGAAACTCTCAAAATTAATCCTGACAGACCTATTGCTGATATTGTTGATGATGCTGTCAATCAAACTTTATCCAGGTCAATCAACACTACTTTAACAACTTTGCTGACTTTAACCGCTATTTTTCTATTTGGCGGTGAAACTTTGAGGAATTTTTCTCTAGCTTTAATTATTGGCTTTTTAATGGGGGCTTATTCGAGCATTTTCATTGCCAGTACACTGCTAACATTATGGCGAGAGCGTACAGGCACAATTGAAAACATTGATAACTCTGTTAGTTCCTAGGATGGTTAATAGACCTCTTGCAGAATTAATTTTATCTTATAATCGGGGGATGTATTTGTTTTAGCCAAAAGTTAGAGTTAGAGGGTTATGTTTGAATTAGCGAGCCCAAAGAACACCAAAAATACATAAAATGTAAATTCCTCTATCATACCACATAAACAATTTTGCAATAGGTCTAATAGAGAAAATAGCAACACCAATTTTCAGGTAAATTAACCGCACTTTAAGAGGATGTTTGAAAACTCATGCTGTAGCTTGCTTCCCGCAGGGTAAGTAGCGCAGCATATCAGAGTAATCGCTCAAACCCTAGATTCTAGATCCTCCGGTACGCTTCGCGTTCACGCAGTGTCCCGAAGGGATACAGAATGACAAATTACAAATTATACCTTTTCCAACTTTTCAAACACCCTTTAATGAAAATTTAGTGCAAAGGAAGAAATTGATTAATTTACGGTGTGGTCTAAATACATGAAAACTGCTTTCAGCAGAATTCTAGAGTCATAATTGCAAATCCAAAATCCAAATTATAAAATTGTTATTGCCCTATGGCTGAACAAGAAGAACCACCAATTGATGACTCGATCATTTATAACTCTGATGTTTCTTTTCTTGAGCAAGTACAGAGATTACACCAGTTGACAGTATATGGCAGGTGGTTGTTTGTCTGCTGTTTATGGCTAATTATTTCACCTGCTTGTTTGTGGGATTTATGTTCAGAAATTGCTTTATGGCAACAATACTTTACTTGGTCGGCTGTGCGTTATGGACTCTTTTTTCATCCTCTATCTACTTTGGGTCTAGCCTTTTGTATCGCTATGACTGTTTTGGTTTTAGTTTGGCAAGGTCGCAATATTCTGGTGGGACTACCGCAACCAGAAAAGCAACGTTTAGAAAAACAAGTTTGTCGAATACGTCAACAGGGTTCTACTCATCCTCTATGGAAATGGGTCTGTCAGTAATTGGAGACAGGAGAATTTTAGATTTTGGATTTGGGATTGAACAATAGTCTAGAGGAAAGGGTTTTTGAAAATTTGAATTTTGAATTTTTTTGGCGCAGCCCATACCTGTTGCGGCTCGCAAACATAAATGCTCCGGCTTGCAAACAAGACAATTTGTGGCTCAAATTAATTGCAAATAAGCATCCTGCTTATTTGCAAAAGGTTCTGGAGTCATCTCAATAGTAAAAGAACTTGGGTAACATGGCGAAGAGACGATTTATCCCTTGAGCAAGGTAAGCTTGTCTTTCACTTGCTCAAGGGCTACTTTGGGTATACCAAACAGTAGTTTGAATAGCTGGAGTTCCCTTTTTGATGATATGACCGAGATAATAAGCAACCTCCTCCAAAATCCATCCGGCTTCACGCGCTCGGTGAGCAAAATTATGTCGCAGATCATGAAAAGTTACATACATCACGGCATGGCTATGAGGTGAGAGCCTTGGCGGAAGGTGGGCTTTAATACTATTTGCCTTATTTATGGTGACAGATCCCCGGTCTATTCCTAATACACGTACAGGTTGTATAGTTTGGGCGGTTTGTATTGTCCTATTCGCATTTATTTTGCGGAATTACTTCTTCCTTTCTACCGCCGTTTTTTGGGCATTATTTGCCCTTGCACCATTAACTATTCTCATAGATACTCTTTGGTTCTCACCCAAGTTTTCTTGGCTGGAAGAAGAAGAAAAGGAGTTCATAAATTCAAGAGTAAAAGAGAAAAAGATCATCTAAATTGAAAGTATGATATCGAGCTATTCTATATATCAAGCTTTTCTATTTCTGCCTCTAATCACCAATCAACCATCACCAAGAAAATGAAATAACCTATTTATGCTTTTAATAATAGCACTTTTCACTATCTTCCCTTTTGTACCTAAAGCGATAGCTTTTTATGGTTTTTATGTTGCGAAAGCCGATACTAAATTGTACAACCAAGCTTCTCAAGTGGTTATTGCAAGAGATGGAAATCAAACAGTATTAACAATGGCTAATGACTTTCAAGGTGAAGTTGAAGATTTTGCTCTATTCGTGCCTGTACCAACAGTAATGAAAGAGAAACAAGTGTGTGGCGTGTTGCTGAGCCTAAAATTATTGAAAGATTAGACGCTTTTAGGGCCCCTAGATTAGTAGAATATTTTGATGAAGACCCATGGGCCCCAGCTGACAAAACACTGGATATGCCAGTACCAATGGCAGCAGCGATAAGAGGAAGTGCGGAGGAAAATAGGACACAAGATAATAGTTTGGGTGTCACTTTTGAAGCACGGTTCAATGTTGGTGAATATGATGTTCACATCCTCAGGGCCAAAGAGTCTGGTGGTTTAGAAACTTGGCGACGTAATGGTTACAAAATTGCTAGAGGGGCAAATCAATTACTAAAACCTTACATTCGTTCTTCCATAAAGTTCTTTGTTGCTAAAGCTAACTTAGATAAATTTGAGGAATTAGGTTATCAATTTATACGAGCTTTGCAAGTTCCCTAGGAGTCACCTAAGTTTATGTTACCCATTCGTTTGGGTATGATTAATGCCACGTCTGAGCAGGATTTAATTGTTTATATTCTGTCACCCAAAGGACAGGCTGAAGTCACTAAGTACCGCACAGTAAAAGTCCCTTCTAGTGTCAATCTTCCTGTTTCTGTGAAAAACGAATTTGGCGATTTTTATAAATCCATGTTCCAAACTTCTTACACCAAAGCATATTCAAGAAAATAAAAGCGACTTTTCTTGAATATGCTTTGGTGTAAGAAGTTTCGATCCTTGTTCTGCTGAACATCCCAACAATGAAGAACTCAAGCAAGCAGGTGTATTTTGGTTAGATAATAATGTTGATAATGATAGAATAGCGCGACCTGATTTTGGTTGTCCTTTCCCCACCAATAATGTTTTCATTACCCCTTTGTACGTCTGCTAGACTCCTAATAAATTTCCCGAAGATTTGATGTTTCAAACAAATTCCAACCGAGAATCTTTTCAAGGAAGTTATGTTTTATAACATCCGTTGACAGGAAATGTACAATGTTCTGCTGGTAGAGAATATAAACGGTCTTTATCTCGGCGTTTTGAACGAGAAGCGCAGACTCTAGCCCAGTTCGAAAACTAGAATATTCAAGATATCCGCCGAAAAATGAAGCTGAGTGTCGGAAATCTCACAACTTCTTGGTGGGAAAATATGATGATTTTTTTTGGATTTTAAATTTTAAATTCTGTCCTGCGGTACTAGCTCAATAGATGGACGGAATTATGAATCTGTTGAGCAGTTTTAATCCCTAATTCTCATGATTTCTGAATCCATCCGTTTATAACTAATTTGGTACGGAATCTCATCTATTCAGGGAATAGGATTCCTATATCTAATACTCATAGGGGCTGAAAACTGGGTGCGGAAAGGTTACTCAAATTTTTCTAATGTAAATGCTCCCTATTCTCTAACTCTTGGATATTCGGGACGACAGGGACTCCCCCAACAAACTTGACCTGGTGGCATATTGGTAAATACACTACTACGCGTACCTATCACTGCATTAGCGCCAATTTCTACTCCTGGGCCGATAAAACAATCTGTTGCTACCCATGCACCGTTACCGATGGTAATACTTGCAGTTTTCAAACCAAAGGCTGGATCTTGGATGTCATGACTACCTGTACACAGGTAACTTTTTTGGGAAACTATGCACTGTTCACCAATGTGAATCTGATCCAAGCTGTAGAATATTACGTCATCACCAATCCAACTGTAAGCACCGATGGTAACTTTCCAAGGATAGGTAAAACGGGCTGTGGGTCGAATTACTACGCCTTTGCCGATTTTAGCTCCAAACAGCCTTAGTAAGGCACAACGGAGATTATTTAGTGGGTGGAGAGTGAGGGGAAATGCGATCGCCTGTACTAACCACCATAATAAAACATACCAACCTGGACGACCGCGATCAAACCGGGATTGGTCATATTTCCGTAAATCTACAAATGGTTTGTCATCGTTCATTGGTGATTGGGGACTGGGTGAGTAGTTTATAGGTTTTTAACTCATGACTAATAGCTAATGACTAATGAATTAAATTGCTGTTTTTTCAACTTCTTGATTTACCGGTTTGGCTGTGTATGCAGGGGTTTTGGCAACGTTTAATGTTCCACCTAAAGTCTGTAATTCGTAAAGTTTGACTCCAATTTGATATTCATATTGACTTAGTAGACGACCGTAAATATATCCGGCTTTGCCATCTAAAAAACCACTCTGAATTATATAGAACAAAATAAATCTTAATAATGGTTTAAATGGTAAGCGTACCCACACGGTTTTTAAGAAGCGTTTGCGTTGTACTGCATCACCAAATAGATTTGCGCTAATGGTGCCGCTTTTATCTTTACCTATGAGCAAATTTAAATAAACACGGGCTTCCCAATTAGAATAGCGATTATGTCTTTCTAACCAGTGATATAAATCCCGAAAGTCTTCGTGGAGAATCTCATGTTTAAGATACCCAACTTTTCCTTGCAAGATGACGTGTTCGTGAACTTCGTTATCCCCTGTGTTGGGAATATCTTCGGTGCTGAGGTTTTCGTAACGGCCTTTTTGATGTTTAAATAACCGGAGATTCCAATCAGGATATTTTCCTCCGTGACGAATCCATTTCCCTAAGAAAAATACACGGCGATTGATATAATAACCATTACATTCTTCGTTTTGAATTACTTCGGCAATTTCAGCCCAAGATTCAGGTGTAATGCGTTCATCACAATCAACGATTAATACCCATTCATTGCGAAAAGGTAGATTTTCTAATGACCAATTTTTCTTTTTCGGCCAACTGCCATTAAATTTAAATTGTACGACGTTAGCACCGTAAATTCCAGCAATTTCTATGCTTTTATCAGTGCTTTGGGAATCGACGAGAAAAATTTCGTCGGCTGGTTGTAAACTTGTTAAACAAGCTGGTAGGTTTGCTTGTTCGTTTTTGGCAGGAATAAGTACGGAAACTGGTATTTTAGATGTCATAATAAGATGTCATAATAAGCTATTAATTTAAGTTATTTTTTGTTCTCTTTAAACAGAAGTCTGTGAATTGCCGCCTTTAAGTAACCAATCTGACCATAAACATAAACTAGGTTATCAAATCTTTCCGCTGGATCAGTAATATATTGTAATGATTTATATAAGCCACGTACAAACTTTTCGCTACCTCGTTGTAGTTGGCTAATATCGGCTTGACCAGCAAGTTGTTCTCGATAGCATTCACTGATACCTTGCCACCAACCCCGACTTAAGAACCAGGAGGGTTTGAGGCGTTCTGGGGCGACTTTGTGAGCTACTAAGGCTTGGGGAAGATAAGCGACTTGCCAGCCACGCTGAAGGGCAAATTCAGTCATTTGCAGTTCTTCATTGGATAATAGGTTTTTGCCTACTCGTCCTAACTGCGGATCAAAACCGCCTATTTCTTCTAGAAAACTGCGTCTGATGGAGTAATTTAAGCCTCTTGGGGTTGAACCTGGCTGTTGAATGTAGAGCATGTTGTCTCCTAAGTCATAGGCTCCTAAGTTGGCAGCTAGTCCGGGAGATAACCATTTTGGTGGTTTGATGTCTGGAGGCCATATCAGAGTAACTTTACCTCCTGCGATCACTAGTTGAGAATTATCTTGATATGCAGAATACAAAACCTGTAACCATTGGGGAGTGGCTACTGCATCATCATCTAAATAAGCGAGAATTTCCGCACTGGCAATTTTAGCACCTGTGTTGCGAGCTACGGATAAGCCAAGGGTGGGTTCAAATATATACTTGAGGTGGGGATGGCTGGATCTTTGTTCTACAACTTCACGAGTGAGATCGCCAGATCCATTATCCACTACCACAATTTCAAAGTTAGCTGTAAACTCCTGTGCTAATAGACTATCAATTGCTGCACCTAAGTAGGTATCTCGATTGTGAGTACAAATGAGGACAGAGATTTGGATATCTGGCATTGTCTTGATTGGTATATAGCAGGGAACAGGGAATAGAGAACAGGGTTAAAAGCTTTTTGATGTAAGGCTTGTTAGGTAAATTTTGTAACTCATTCCAGTGCATACGGCTATCATAACTTTTGAGTTCTAGTTTAGATTGAATTTTATAGTTGCTCTTTACCTGTTAATTTACCCTATAATTACGGGTATAGAAACTTAATATACAGTGTGGTACTGATAATTTTTACGAGACATCATTGGACACTTTACTACAACTTCATACTTGTTGTATATGACTATGCAACGCTACAAGTGTTTCCGCTAGTTGGCTCAAGCGAGTTTCTAAATATTGTTTGCGCCCAAACAGTTGACGTAATTTTTGGTAACGGGCAATGGCCATACTCACATTTGGCACTTGTTCGACTGGACATTGACGCGACCAGACTTTACCAGCAGCATTGATTCCGCACAGGCGGTAGTCAGTACATGAGGAGTGATAACGTATCTTATCACTAGGTTCACAAATTTCTTCTACGTAATGCATTAGCCGCTCAACTTCAGCGTGACGCAGTGTAGCAGTTCCCCCTAGTTCTGATTCTTGAGGATTGGATTCTAACCAACCATTAATCACTGGACCTTCTAAATAAATATCCTGAATTTGCTGGAGAATTAGTTGTAGTTCTGTTTGCCAACCTCCCACAGTTTCTTGAATGTCTTGCAAGAGATTCATGGCAAATGCTGGATTTGCTCCGTGCCGATGATTACTAAAGCTTGGTGTTTTAAACTTAGGTAAGCTGGGCATTTTCCCTCCATTCTCCTCAGTAGGAAAAGTTTGTACGGAATTATGTTTGGGAAATAAATCTGGCTGTGAATCTGAAGATATTTCCGTATTTATATTGTTATTAACTGTATTTATGCATTCATCATCTGAAGTTGCTTTGCTTTCTCTAGATTTGGTAGATCCAACGCTAATCCTAAAGGAGAAGGGGCGTTTTGTAGCATCACCTGTTTCTGATGACAAATCAGTAGTGCGTATCCCCAAATCATGTAGAGTTGCCTCAATGCGTTTTAAGCCTGGTTTCATAGAGAGATCCTGAAACTTGTGTTGGTGGTATTGACTAATTTCTATTCAGAGTGTGTTAAGAGTGCAAATTATTGACAGAATTAAGAAACGGAAACTTCTCTTTATTGTATATCCAGTCTGACGCACCCTAAAAGAGACGAGGAGTCTGATAGAATTATGAGTAGAGTTATATTAATAACAGGCCCAGCACGTTCAGGTAAAAGTGAATGGGCTGAATATCTAGCTATTGAATCGGGAAAACCAGTTATTTATATAGCAACAGCTACTGAGAATTTCCGTGATCAAGAGTGGCAACAACGCATTCAAAAACACAAAGAACGCCGTCCTGAAGATTGGGTAACTCTGAATATACCTGTAAAACTTACTGCTGCCTTAACAGATGCCAAGCCTAACACCTGTATTTTGGTTGATTCTTTAGGAACTTGGGTAGCTAATTTTATAGGGCAAGATGATTTAAGTTGGGAAACGACCTTGGGAGAGTTGTTAGAAGCAATACCGTTAGTTGAGGCTGATTTGCTATTCGTTGCCGAAGAAACTGGTTGGGGTGTGATTCCAGCTTATCCTATGGGTCGAACATTTCGGGATCGCCTTAGTGCTTTAATCCGTCAGTTAGGTTCAGTGTGTGAAACAGTTTACTTGGTTACTGGTGGTCATGTTCTTAATCTCAGTGTTCTGGGTTTTCCCTTACCACCTGCCAAGTCTTAATTCAAAATTAAAGATTGATCAGGTAAAATTTCTGAATTAGCCACTAAAATCAAGATATGGCAAACAAACAAGACGTTAAAAAATATCTCGCTCACTGGTTTCAGTTAGGGAAAAAAGTGATAGTAGGTAATGGAGAAGCAAGCCTGTTACCTACATCTGTATTAAATGGCGAGCGCTATAGTCCGGAATTTGAAGAATGTTGGGAGAAAATTATTTCCTTAAAAATCAGTGAATGTTATTTAGAAGGTACACAAGAAACCATAGCTGAACTCCTAACACCCACTTGGGAAGTCCTTGCTTGTGGACGTTGTGCTATGCCGATACCCATTAAGACAATGGGTATGCCATCATTACTGTGTCCTTGTTTTTATCTATCGACTTGGCCTAATAATGAACTACCATCACCACGATGTCCAGTTAATAGCCAAGACCAATTGACAGACATTCGTGATGCTTGCGGTGAACGGAGCGATCGCTTAGTAGATAATATTCCCTCAGAGGTTTAACAACTTTTTCACTATATAAATAAGTTGTTAAATCATTATTTTTAATATTTCTTTATAATATATTAATATACCAATCTTATCTAAGTTATAAAAATCGCTCACTCTCATATCCCCGATTTGTCTATGAAGTTGGGGATATTGTTTTTTACAGCACGCTGCGCTATCGAACATCAAGCGGCGTTCACTCCTGATTGCTGAATTCTGCTGTAAATACCTCTCTCCAATACTTGTAATTAGCGCGTGTATTTATCGGAAATAAGGATTTCTAAATCTGGAAATTAATTTGGCAGAAATTGAGCATGACTCCCAAAGTTACTTCTTTCTCGATATTGTATTAAACAAGCGAGGGGGTGAGGAGCACGCCAAGGTCACTCAGGAACTCATAGTCAATGTGGTTTGATTTAACAGTAATCATTCATTCTCACAATAAATAAACTACTAGCGGGACTTAAACAAAAGTTAAGAGTAAAAACGAGTATAATACAATTTCGGTGTAGCTTTCAGAGATGATTTATAAAGTAAATGTTGAGGAGACAAGAGGAAGTAGCATAATTCTAGTCATAAGAGCATATATAGCCCCTTCGCTCATTTGTGTTAAACGCTCATAATCCTTGCTTAGACGATGATATTGGTTAAACTACCCAAATGTTCTTTCTACTACCCAGGGTTGTGGTAAAACTTTAAATTCTTGCTCAGTAGGTCCTATGACTTCAACATGAGCTTGAATCAGGAACCAAACTGCAAGTGCAAATTTATCACTGTCATAACCGGAATCAACCCATAAAACTTGGACTTTTTCCAATAACTCTGTGGGTTCCTCTAGCAGTTCCATTAGTGCATAGGCAGCAAGTATTCGTTCTGGGGCATTCGCTTCACTAACAACAAGTTTCAACACAAGTCCCAGGCTATCAACTAAAGTTTGCCCCTTTCTTCCTTTTACCTTTTTACATCCGTCAAAACCATACACATCCCCTTTTTTTGGTCAGTGTTGACCGACTGACTGTCTGCAGCGAGCGCGGTAGGTTGTGTTGATTTACCTAATTTCGAGCGAACTTGACCACCCAATGTATGGTTGAATTTTTCCCAAACCCCCTGGCCCTGCCATTTACTGTAATAGCTATATACCGTTGACCTTGGCGGGAAGTCACCTGGAAGCATATTCCATTGACATCCAGTTTTCAAATGATAATAGATGGAATTACATATTTCACCCATATCTGTTGTGGGTGGATGCCCTCCTTCTTTGGCTGGTGGAATCAATGGGGCCAGGATTTCCCAGTCCATATCAGTTAAGTCTGTGGGGTAAAACTTTCCTTCCATCAGTAGCTATGTAAATACACTACATGTTATGTATTCTATCCTTCCAACATTCCTTTTCTACTCCCCTTTACATTTACTTTATCAATAACCTCTCACGTTAAAAGAAGCTGATGAAAGAAACCACTAGCCCAGCAATGGCACCATGGTTTGAAAGATGGTGTCAAAGGTTTGATGGTGTATTTACTCATCAAGGGGAAAGAAGAGAGTTTAGACATGATTTAGGGGGATGATTGGGTGAAAGTGAGAGGAAAAACCTATTTGAAATGGCAGAGAATGCCCTAGGGGTGACTTACCACCGATTACACCACTTTTTAACTGCAGCACCTTGGTCCAGTTCCCAAGTCAATGAGCATCGATTAGAGATTATGAACAAGTGTAGTCAGAGGAGAATCACCAGAGGATTTAGCTTAATAATTGATGATTCTGTCCATAGAAAAAGGGGGAACTTTAGGGATGGAGTAGGAAGAAAATATATTGGAGAAATTGGGACAAGGGACAATGGAATAGTAGTAGTAACAACACATCTATTATGATGGCAGTAAAAGCTTACCATTAGATATAGAGTTATATCACCACGGTGATTCTTTACCCAAAGGGAAACAAGACCCTCTATTTGAGAATAAACCTGAGTTAGGAATTAAATTAATAGATCTGACCTTAAGCCGTGGTTATCAACCAGGAATAGTAATTATAGATCCTGGATATGGCCACAATACATCGTGCATTAATATAGATGAATTTATTGCTTCAGCAGTAGGAGAGTATTCTAAAACTCTGGTTAAACAAAAAAATTATCTTTTACGTGCCTATGGGGAAGAACGTTTGAATTATGCTAAAGTTTTAGCCCGTAAATTACCTATTGGTAGTGGAGCTATGGAAAGTTTAATCCACCAAGTTGTCAATTTAAGAATGAAAGAAAACAGTAAATTTTGGTTAAAAGAAAATGTGGAAATTATGTTACATCTTCCTTGTCAATGGATAGCTGGAAGTTGGCATAATTTCTGTAATTCTATTTTTACCTCTTTTATCCATCTTCAAACTGTCTAATATTTTATACCTACAACTCCCATGTTAGAGAATTCTCTGTGCTAATCAATACATGCCTATTTGATTACTGACCTAAGCAGCTTATTCCCAGCAGCAACGAATTATTTAATGTAAGTCTTCTTAGGATATTTTGAGAAGATACTTTGTCTTGGAATTTTATTTGTTTGATGTGATTTATTGTACTTTAATTCCAGAGAAATATTTTAGCCATGTCTATGGTTGGCGTAGCTAAAAGCACACTTTTTGCCCCACCTCACAAAATCGCCTTGCTCCCGGTGAAAGTAAGTAGGGGAAGCAGGGGAAGAATAGCATTTCTTTCCTATCATTACCCGTCAAAATGTCTTTGACAGATAACTAGTAGCGTAGTGAATTCAAAATGCTTCTTTCAGAACAGCTACGCTAACAAAATTCAAAATCAATACAGCCTAAGCTTTTAGAGATTGGGAATGGGTGGTTTATTTACGCGGTAGTGTACCAGTGAGTTATCATAGGTAAATCATTGAATTCTGGCATTTTGCTCCTTCTTTAGTGGCTGATTGCCGACAGCATTGTGTTCAATAACAGTGTCGCTATAAAAAATAAATCTTTATACTGAGCGAGAAGAAGGCCAAAAAACGCTGTGCAGATAACATTTTTAGGGACGAGTTCCGGTGTACCTACAAGATCACGTAATGTTTCCAGTGTCGCACTGAGATTACCACAACGCGCAGAATTGTGGTTGTTTGACTGTGGTGAAGGTACACAGCATCAACTTTTGCGGAGTGACCTGAAAAGTAGCCAACTTTCCCGAATTTTTATCACCCACCTCCACGGAGACCACATTTTTGGCTTGATGGGGCTTCTGGCCAGTTGTGGTTTAGCTGGTAATGTAGATCGAATTGATATTTATGGGCCATCTGGGTTAAATGAATATCTGCAAGCTGCATCACGTTACTCCCAGACCCACTTCTCTTACCCCATTAAGGTACATACGGTCCATCCAGGGGTAATTTACGAAGACAATGAGTTTCTCGTTAGTTGTGGTCTATTACATCACCGCATTACAGCTTTCGGCTATCGTGTGGAAGAAAAAGACCGCACTGGACGCTTTGATGTAGAAAAAGCAAAAGCTTTACAAATTCCTTCTGGCCCAGTTTATGGTCAACTCAAGCGCGGTGAAACTGTCACCCTACCAGATGGACGAGTAATTGATGGTAGTGAATTATGTGGCCCTACGGAAATTGGTCGCAAGTTTGCCTATTGCACAGATACTGTTTATTGTGATGGTGCAGTGCAGTTGGCACAGGATGCAGATGTATTGATTCATGAAGCTACATTTGCCCATCAGGATGCTGATATGGCTTTTCAAAGGTTGCATTCTACAAGCACAATGGCGGCACAAACAGCTTATGCAGCAGGTGTACATCAATTAATTATGACTCATTTTAGTCCCCGCTATACTCCGGGTAATGCGATCGAGTTAAAAGATTTACTTCGGGAAGCCCGTGCTATTTTTCCTAAAACTATTATGGCTCAGGACTTCATGGTTTATGACGTACCTAGACGGAGGGAAGTTGTCAGAAATTAAATCCCTTCATTCCTAAGCAATACAATCATGTAAATCATTAAGAGTAATCACTAATATCATTGGTTCAAGCGGAGACAAATTAAAACCTAAAGCTAAATAAAAATCCTTAGCTTCCTCAGAAATAGCATGAACAATAATTCCTCTAATGCCAATGGTATCAGCACCTTGAATAACTCGTAGTGCAGCATCACGAAATAAAGCACATCCTAAACTCTGACCAGGAGTAAGGCGATTTTGTGAGGTGGGGCAAAAAGTGTGCTTTTAGCTACGCCAACCATAGACATGGCTAAAATATTTCTCTGGAATTAAAGTACAATAAATCACATCAAACAAATAAAATTCCAAGACAAAGTATCTTCTCAAAATATCCTAAGAAGACTTACATTAAATAATTCGTTGCTGCTGGGAATAAGCTGCTTAGGTCAGTAATCAAATAGGCATGTATTGATTAGCACAGAGAATTCTCTAACATGGGAGTTGTAGGTATAAAATATTAGACAGTTTGAAGATGGATAAAAGAGGTAAAAATAGAATTACAGAAATTATGCCAACTTCCAGCTATCCATTGACAAGGAAGATGTAACATAATTTCCACATTTTCTTTTAACCAAAATTTACTGTTTTCTTTCATTCTTAAATTGACAACTTGGTGGATTAAACTTTCCATAGCTCCACTACCAATAGGTAATTTACGGGCTAAAACTTTAGCATAATTCAAACGTTCTTCCCCATAGGCACGTAAAAGATAATTTTTTTGTTTAACCAGAGTTTTAGAATACTCTCCTACTGCTGAAGTAATAAATTCATCTATATTAATGCACCTTATCTAATCTTTTCTTCATCGTCCTTCAAAGTTTCTCCATTCCCTTGCAGAATTTTATTTCTTTCTAAAAGTTTCGTAACTTGCTCTTGAGAATTTTTCAAACATTTGCCTATTTCAAGACTTGAATATATATTTTTTGTCATTAATGGTAGGCCTTCCCTGTTTTTTATTTGGAAATCCTACCTTTTTTTTTGACCACAATACCAGTCTGTCTCAACTTCCAATACTGTTCGGTTAAGGAAAAGGAGAGGGTAAGAACAAGAGAAAAGAGTTCGCTTTTTCATTAGGATAACTAACAACAAAAAAAAGATCGATAAATTCTCACACACTCTCAAAAAAGTGATCAGAGACCAAATAGTCAACCTGTTCAATTATAAATTGAGAAAGAATAAATTACTGTAGCGTGAAAATAGATAGATTTAACTTGCCCGTCTAATAATTCAAAAAGATAATTGTTATCGGGGAGTACAATTATTTATGTGACTGCGTTTTTTAGTCTTAAACTTAGAACGTGCTTTCTCGAGCAGTCTGGGATTACTTCGCCGTTGTCGTAAAGGAGTTTCCAAATCAGATATTTCTGCCATCAACCAACTATAATATAAATCGATATCCCCCAGAGTATGTATCTGAAGTTGAAATTCAGGAATAGCAAGTCGAATCACCCGTAAACTACCAACAAAACTTAACCTGAAAGGAGAAATATTCCTCAAATTAGCAGGTTAAAAAATCAAACAACGTAGGCAATATTGAACCAATAACCAACCATAAATTTCTTGCACTACCTCACGATGACTCTTAGAAAGAATAGGAATTTTGCGTGCCAATAGATGTACTTTCAATTCATCTAAAGTATTCTCAGCTTCCCATCGTTTATGGGAATCCTGTGCTAATATCAAAGCCGGAAACTTATCAACATCAATTAAATTAGTAATCAACCGATACGTTTTCAGAGTACCATTCTCATTAATAACATATTCAATAATATGAGCCGAAATTCGTTTTGCACCCTTCTTTTTCGACACTCTATCAGGTGGAATCCATGATAAATAAGAACCATCTATCAACGTTTTAACTACTTCAAATTTGACATGGGCAGGAAGGCGACCAAGAAAAAAGACCTTGTTGTTTGATGACAGCATGAACCATCTTAAAAGAAAGAATGTAATCCTCTGTGCCACATTAATAACATACTAGAGTTAATACTGCGTAGTAGTTTTAAAGCATTTCTTCCTTCTCTCATGCGATAGGGAGAACAAAAAGCATCTATGATTAAATGAGTAACTGGTTCCACTAAAAATACTAATCTAACTTTAGGAAAGGCTGGATATGTCCCTTGGGGAGAACCAGGATAGCTGAATACTCTAGCATTTGTTGGAGTATATGGAACATCAAAAACTGTTCCATCTATAGCCATGATTCTTAATCCTCCCAAAAAGGGACCAGGCGTTAATATTGTTGCTAAGGGTTTGACTACTAGTTCAAATAATCTCCTCATTACAGCTGCTCCGGTTCTTTGATGGGATTCTGTAATTGATCAAGCAGATGGGGTTTAAAAACCTAAACCTGATGGTATGTGTAAAGAACTCAAACCATGAGTGAGATTTTTGAATACATTAACTATTAAGTCAGATGACCGAAAACTCATGGCAATTACTAAGGTGACTATGACATAATTTGGTAGTATTCTTAGTCTCCGTTGAGAGCTACAAGTAGTTTCAATGGCATTGGTTATGGTTTGTGGTAGAATTACCTGTGACAAAGCCTTAATTACTTGTTTAGGATCTACACAGGCTGTTTGTAACTGAAAATTTACCAGTGACATATACTATGAATTGAATGAAGTCCTTGTGGAATTTTCGTTATCAAGTTTTAAGATATTAAATTTAGTCGTGTTCTCGATAGTATTTCGAGAACAATATAACTTTTCTAAATTGATCATGTCTACGAAAGAAGATGATCTGATTGCCAGAGCGGAAATGCTGCAACAAGCGAGCGATTGCGATGGTGCAACTGATGATTCAAAAAATTAAAGCTAGTGGGGAAATAGCGCCTCCTGGTTGCTGTGGTTCTCGTTACCAAGCACGGGGTAAACAAGGGGTTTAGTGGGACTACAAGTTACACGCTTTTCAAGCAATTTTTCCTACCACTCAACCAGACAAATTGAGTAAGTACAACCATTTAGGCAAGGCTGGAAGCCCTGCTCATATTGATGTAGTCCGCTCAGTTCCTAGAAGGACTTAAGTTGATTACTGACAATCATGTATTGATTCTCTCTGACAAAACTGGGCTGATTTATACAACAGTCTCAAAGAGAAAAAGTAAGCCTCTCAATTTTTATAGTTCTCGTAAGCAAACTACAAACTCCTTTCTCTTGTTCTTACCTCCTGTTTTTCCTTAACAGAACAGTATTGTCTCCACTTCTCTCATCTGATAAATCTATCTAAGTAATGCCAACCAATATCTATTTATAAGCTATTTTGACTGTACGGTAAGTGATTTTTATCGATGCCTGTTTTGGGTTTAGCGATCGCACACTTTTTGCCCCACCTGACAAAGCTGCGTTGCTCCCACCCTGACCTTGGTAAGAACTGTCTGTTGATTTATTATCATAGGGATATTGCTAAATTCTTAGAAAGAAATACTTAATTGATCGGTAATTATATTAACCAGTTGCTGGAACAGGAATGAAATCGTCAACAGGAAAACAGCACTAACTATCAGAAATCTTCCCAGTCGGTAATCAATCAGACTTTACAAACATCTTCTTAACAGTGAGCAGACCAGATTTATATATCAACCTTAATATATTCCCTTCTTATCCTTCATTAAATATTTAAAAATCTAATGAATAAATTTACTATCATAGTGCTGACCGAGCATATATCTGGATGAATTAATTATAGAATAGCTGCTTCAAGATACATTCTATTAAGTAGTTCTATCATCCTGGCAAGAATAATTATTGGTGATTCAAGAGATAAATGTGCCTATAAATTATCTCCTAATTTGTCTTGTCATCATCTTCCAGATATATTGTTTTGATAGTAGAGGATTTTTATAGTGGCTACAACTGGTTTAAATCGGAAACAACTGGTTACTACCTCTCAACAAAGGGTGTTTAATTTGAGACAAATATCTACAATTCTGTTTTATCGACGCTTTTTCATTTTGGGTGTTTCCTCTGTAGTAATGACAGCGACAAGTCTTTTAGCTGTTATTACTAAACCCATGTACCAAAGTTCTATGCAAATCATGGTCAGTGGGAATATGGATCAGGAGTTACTCTCTAGTCATCTCCAAAAAAATGTTAAAAGCGAGTTAGTTAGGCCTCATTTTACATCTGTAGAATATACTAATCAGATGAGGATTATGATGAGTTCTAAGCTCATTCAAAAGACTGTTAATTTATTAGGTTTTCATTATCCTAATTTAACGATAGAAGATATAAGAGGTAAAATCGGTACTGGTAAAATGGGATTTTTACAAATAGTTCCATCCGAGAAGATATCAGATTTTAATCAGGTATTTGTAGTTTCTTTTAAAGATCCCAATCCAGTGAAAACCAAAAGAGTATTACAAGCTTTACGGAAAGTTTATGAAGACTACAATCTTGAACAAAGAAATCAGCGTGTCAATCAAGGTTTATTGTTCGTTCAAAATAGATTACCTAAGTTGCAACAAGAGGCAGTAGCTGGAGAACAGAAATTAGAATTATTTCGCAGGAAACACAGTTTAATTGATCCTTTCCTCCAAAGTAAAATATTATTACAATCTCTAGCTGATATTCAAAAACAAAGACAGACTATTCGCACACAGATTGCAGATATACAGAGTCGTTACAATAGTTTAGAGGAAAGTTTAGCATCTTCTAACCAGGATGCAAAGTTGGCTGCTAGTTTGAGTCGTTCAAGTAGCTATCAAGCTTTAGTTGATGAGATTAGAAAAACAGAAATTTCTTTAGCTGAAGAACGTCTGCGTTATACTGAAGATTCGCCAGTGGTGGTTAGACTGAGGCAAAAATGCCAGGTGCAAATGGCATTATTACAGCAAGAATTGAAAGTACAAGATATTAATGCTAATACGACAAACGAAAAATTATCGGACTTTGAAACTAAGTTAACTAATGAGTTAATACAGCTGGGCAAAATCTCGGATGGACTAGTTTTGAATGAGAATAACTTAGCTAAATCTGAACAACTAATTCGCTCCCAGTTAAATACTTACCCTGGTCTAATAGCAGAGTATAATCGGTTGTTATCAGATGTAAAACTCCAACGAAAAACTCTTGGGCAACTACTTCAGCTACAACAGTCCTTGGGAATGAAAATTGCTCAGGGGGGATTTGATTGGCAAATTTTGGAAGAACCAGACCTGGGAATTTATATTGGTAATAAGAAATGGTTGTTGATCATTGGAGGATTTTTAATCGGTCCAATTTTAGGTGTGAGTTTTACTTTGATTTGGGACATGTTTAATAAGGCAATTTTGTCACCATTGGATTTACAGAAGCTGACGAATCTGAGATTACTGGGCTCTGTACCGCAATTGGGTAAACCTAGTTTTAAAACTAGATTGAATAAGATAGTAAGATATAAACAACAGAATTCAAATCCTCCAATATCGGGACCCAAAACTAAATTATCCAGTCATGAAACTCTGGATATGATTTATCAAAATCTGCAAATATTCAAGAATTCCTTACCTTTTAAGTCTTTGATGTTGACCTCTGCATTACCAGGAGAGGGAAAAACAACTTTAGCCTTGGGTTTGGGAGCTAGTGCAGCGCAGATGCATCAACGGGTTTTAGTTATTGATGCTAACTTGCGAGCGCCTAGTTTACACAAAATCCTCGCAATCTCTAATGATTGGGGTTTATCGCTGTTATTGCTGGACGACATCAAGACTCAATTTCAGAATTATATCCAACCTATTCATCCGTCAATTGATGTTTTGACCGCCGGACCAACACCAGATGATGTAGTAAATCTGCTGACTTCAGGACGGATGAAAGAATTAATTGAGTCCTTTGAAAAAATTTATGATCTCGTTTTGATAGATGCTTCTTCGGTTTTAGATAACGTTGATGCGAGAATTATCGCTTCTGTTTGTAATGGCATTGTCATAGTGGGACGTATTGGGCAGTTAACACCACAGAAACTCATACAAGCAACGGAAGTTTTGAGCCAGTTGAATTTAATTGGTATTGTTGCCAACGAAGTCAATAATTCGCCAAAAGTTACCAAAACTTCAAAACGTTATGAAAAAGTTAAATCGGCTGATTAAAACACCATAAGTCTAATCAAACTGCATAATAATTAGGTTAGCATTCAGCTAATGCCGTTAGGTATGCTGCCTAAACACGCATCAGCAGTCAGCTTTTTCAGGCTAACACCAAAAATACCTATTTGATAATTAACCAATTTCTCAAAATTCTTACTCCTGACTCCTGAATTCTTAGATAATCTTACATAAATAGAAGTGGCAACCTCTTCACTAGGAGAAATGTCTGATTAAACTTGTAGAGGCTTGTGATTTAACTATAAGCATGAAAATCCAACTTTATTTAGGCGCTTTATTTTCCCGAATTCAAGGAAGACATTGGTGGATAGGTATCCTCTTGTGGTTTGCTTTAGTTGCTCCTGCTCAAGCATCTGTCATCCTGCGTGTGGCAATTGAAAGGGGAGTAAATCAGGTCAAAGTTGGTGCTTCCACGACAGCAACTGTCAAAGATAGTGCTGGCCGTTCTCTTGGACAACTACCAGGAATGAGTGCTTATGCTGCTCAAGCGGTTCCTGGGGGAGTTGCTTTAGATAAATGGCAATCTAGTTTATTTTGGATTGAACCAACAGGCAAGGGATTTGTTTATATAGGCGATCGCTGGTTTCGTGGTAGAACTCTAGTTATCCCCACGGAAAAAGGTTTAACAGCAGTTAATTGGGTAGATTTAGAAGAATATCTCTACAGCGTCATCGGTGGAGAAATGAACTCTAGCTGGCCACAAGAAGCCTTAAAAGCCCAAGCGATCGCAGCCCGGACTTATGCCCTCTATGAGCGAGAAAAACAGCGCAACAATCCCATTTTCGACTTAGGAGATAGTCCCGATCGCTGGCAAATTTACAAAGGTGTCAGCAGCGAGTCACGTAACACTTACGCAGCAGTAGACCACACAGTAGGAAAAGTCCTCACCTATAACAACAAAATTATTCTCTCAGTCTTTCATGCTTGTTCCGGTGGACACACAGAAAACGTAGAAGACGTTTGGGGAAATACCCTCCCTTATCTACGTGCAGTCCAAGACTTTGATCAAAACGTCAAAGAATGTAACTGGGTAAAAACCTTCTCCCCAGGGGAAATAAGCAGCAGAATTTCCGGTATAGGCAATATTAAAGATATGATTGCCGAATCCTTCTCACCCTTCCGCAGCGTTAAAACCTTAAAAATAGTCGGTGCTCAAGGTACAAAAGTTCTCCAAGGTGAAGAAGTACGCACCGCACTCAAACTAAAAAGCACCCGTTTTAGCGTTAGTAAAGATGCAAACGGCAATTTCATCCTGCAAGGATTAGGTTTTGGACATGGTTTAGGGATGAGCCAGTGGGGAGCATACAATTTAGCTCAACGTGGAGTAAACTACCTACAAATTTTAGGACACTATTACAAAGGTGTAGCCTTAACTCCTATTCAGGCTAAGTAGACTGGGGATATGGGGATATGGGGATATGGGGATATGGGGATATGGGGATATGGGGATATGGGGAGGTTAATAACAATTACCAATCAGTAATTACCCATTACCAATCACCTATTCCCTATTTTCATCTAACCGGTTTTGCTTTTTCACTTGCTCAAATTCCTGTTCCAGTAAATCTGTGTCACTGGAATAAATTAAATCTTCCTTACCAATCACTTTCTCCGTTGCGAACTGACTAGCAAAAGCAATCTTCTGCTGTAAAAAATCATCCGCATTTGCTAAAAATCTGGCTCTTTCCAAACGTTCACGATTACGACCTGCAAGTTTACCATTACGCCATTGAATCCAAAAATAACGTACTAAAGGTATACCTAAAAAACCAATACCATAAGCTAACAGCAACCAATAAATTCCTTGCACAAAACCAACCAGTACTCCTATTTTCGCTGCGGCTGTGGCACCACTCAATAAACTACCTAACATTAGAGCAGCCACCAAATTCACGGCACCCAAACCAGCACTGAGCATAATTTGTTCAGAACTCGCCTCACTAAAACGCCAGGACAATTCCTCCAAATATGGTGCTATGGACTGACGCTGCTTTTTACTAGCTTTTACCTGCAATTCAGGAAAATAATAGACAATTTGCCCATCAGGACTTACCTGGGGTTTACCATTAAATTGAACCAGCACAGGCAACATATAATCTTCATGTTCTTGCTGATATTTTTCACCCAAATTATCCAAATAGGGCGCAATTTGTTCTGCTACCACTGCCCCTTTATGATTACGAATTAAAGTACCAATTTCTTGCCAACGACGTTCTTCTAAATTGGCGTTAGGATTCCCATCACCAAACAGAAACGAAAACACCGACTCAAAAAAATTGAATTTGCTATCTTCCCTTCTTTCTCTTCGTCGTTCCTGGGAATAATAATCAAGGCTAAAATACCAGAATAAATCAGGGAAAAAGAAGAAATTGAAGCCACTAGAACTACTGCTCCTATTATCTCCATCTCGGTCTGAGTTAGCAGCAGTAATAATGATGATGACAGTAACAGTAATCAGCGCAATAGAAGCTATTAACAAAAGGCCAAAGGAAATACGAATTAAGTAAAACAGCACCCCCCAAATCTTCTTCCACCATTCCTGCAATCGCAATTGCAAGTATTTATTACGCAAAATATTTCTAAAATTTTGCGGAAATTGATAAACAATATCACCGGATTCTGCTACCTGCAAATGTCCACCGGCGTCAGACGCTAGGGCTAATAAACCTTGATTAGCTTCACCTACATTTAAACCAGCCTGAGTTGCCACATCACCAACAGTAACACGGTATCCCAATTGTTCTACAGAGCGCATAATGGCGGGATTAGGAGTCATAGCTCTCCTCTCCTCTTATATTGTACAGTGCTTTTATTTAGTATAAAGTTGAATTTTATCCAACGACACATAGCACAAACTCTTGAGTAAATGATATGGTCATGATGAAACAAGATATTTGATGTCTTTAGACCAGGCTTGGTAAACCAGGAAATTTTTCTCCCACTATGGTTCAATATACTCTCGCTCAAAGCCCAGAAATTATCTTGACAGTTTCTGGTAAAGACTCCGCTAAAGCTCGCGAAAAAGCAATGGATCAGTTGATGGAACTCATGGAAACTGGTAAGCTACCCACAGAACTAGAAGAAGGATTTGGACCCCAACAGTTAATTGAACTTAAGGAACAAATTATTGATAATACCAGCGGTGAGGATGCCATTACCCAAGCCGTTCAAGTTCTGAGCAATTTGGCTACACTAAAGTTGAAAGTGCAGGAAACTCGGACTGAAGCTTTGGAAATTCGCAAAGCAGTTGATGTTCTATTCTCAGATAATTCTGTGACTGAGGAAGAGATTACCCGTCTCAAGGAGGGTTTTAAAGTTCTGAAGAACTTTGCTCAAGCTAATCTCCGTTATCAAGAAGCACGCAATAAAGCGGAACAAGCTAGACAGGTTTTAGACCAGGCTCTCAAATCATCAGAAAAGTAACAAGAAAGAAATCTTTCACTCTGACAACACAGACAAAAGTAAAAAACTAAAAAGGGCAGACTTAAAAATCTACCCTTTTTAATGCTGGGGCGCTAGGATTCGAACCTAGGGATGGCGGGACCAAAACCCGCTGCCGTACCACTTGGCTACGCCCCAATGAATCAACTTTAAATAATATAGCAGTTAACCTATGGTTTCTGTCAAGTATTTTTTCAAAAAACATTTCGATTTGTAAGGAGAAGGAAAATATCTCTTATTTTGGCAAGCATCAGAAGGAGGTGGGGGGGTTTTATCTCAGCTACTCCAACAACTAAAAGCCTTTTAAAAAATTGCCAATGCAGCATTAGATATCTGCCATTTCTTAGAACCCAAGGATACCTGTGTTCAAGCTTGCTATGAGTGTTTACGATAAATATACTTCTGTTTTCTCACTTTCAAAATCACTGTGGTTTTTAATCAGTAGATTAGATAAGTAGCCTGCTGATATGGAAATGCCAATATCCTCTAAGAACTCTAACAACTTGCCTTAGGTCATGTTGCCCCCATAGTACAAGCTGATAATCAGGGTTTTTATTCCTAAACCGAATTCTCCCTCATAACCGCAAGGAGTTCTGCCAAATAGGTTTTTCCTTCTCATGGTGAGTAGTATTTCTCTTTCCGAAATAGTACGTTATCGGTTGCCAGGATGATGTCTTGGATGATTACTTCTTCATACCCTTTGAACTGCGCCTCTGCCGGTAGTAATTCTTGGGGATATTCTAGTATTTCTTCTCTGTCTATTTTAATGCCAGCCTTCTTACTGCCTTTGTTGTCCTTTTTTGGCGTTTGTGGCTCTTTCTCCGATAAGTGATTGCTTGTGAAGCCTTTTTGATTCTTGGCTTTTATCTCTGGCTGACCCTTTTCTCCCTTCAATCGGTTGTTTTCATCTCTTAACCCTTGATTTCCTGCCCGTAATTCTTTAACTTCTGATTGTAACTGCTCTATTAGATTCAGTAATATCTCTACTTTCTGACCCATGGGTTCTTCTGCAATTCCTTTTCGCTTAATGCTTTGCAGCAACTCTGTTTGTGATAAGTCTTTTGCTAAAATTTTTGGCCTCATCTCTCATATTTTATAACGCCCTGTGTCCCACCCTCAACTTCTTCTTTTTTTCTCTTACCCCTACTTATTCCGCCGATACGCTAAGGATTCCAAAGATCGTCAAGACTGGAAGCCTCCAGTAGCAGACAAAAAAGCAGTTAGTATAAACAAACTTCGCATTTACTCAGAATATTAATTATGTCTACTTCAAGTGGTTTCCCGCGCTCGCTCCTTCAGAAAAAAAACCAAGAAGGATAAGCTTGACTATTTTATTTCTTACCGAATAGCTCATCCAAACCTGATAGAAGCTACTGAGATAGTTATGCGTAAGTAATATTGAAGAACCTGCGGCAGTATCGTTTATTTTTGTCTATGGGCCAAGCAGTATAGGTAAAACAACGATGAGACTGCGAGTTGAGCAGAAACTAATAGAACAGGCATTACCTGAACTAGAAACTGATAGATGTCAAATCCCAGTTGTTGGTATTGAAGCTATTGGCACAGAATCTAACCGATTCAACTGGAAAGATTATTTCACCCGTTCTTTAATTGCTTTAGAAGAAGCACTCATTGAATATAAGGTTGATTATGGCTCTAGAGGTATTCATCGTAATCATCAAGGGGAACTTATTCTTGAGCCAAGAGTGACTGCTCCACAACTACGTCGAGGCTTGGAAAATGCTTTAAAATACCGTCGCCCAAAAGCCTTTCCTATTGATGAAGCCCAGCATATGCAAAAAATGGCTAGTGGTCGTCGGCTTCAAGACAATATGGACTGCTTAAAGTCCCTTCCAAATTTAACAGGAGTCATGCATTTACTATTTAGTACTTATGAACTGTTAACATGTCGGAACCTAAGCACCCAACTGAGCCGACATACTGTTGACATCCATTTTCCGCGATACAATTCCAAATTAAGCGAGGATGTTGACGTTTTCATGAATGTGTTGTGGAATTTCCAGCAGCATCTACCACTACAAGAAGAACCAGACTTATTAAATAATTAGGAATACTGCTATAAATGTAGCCTTGGTTGGGGATACCGAAAGACTGGCTCACTCGTTCACTCAAAGAGGCATTAGACAAAGGCTCGGAAACATTAACTCTATAACATCTGCAACGACGAGCCTCGTCTGTCGCCCAACATCAAACAATGTTGAAAAAAATCCAAGAAGCTGAAGAGCAACTCACCGAAAGTTCAAACAAATATAAACAATTCTGTTTTGCTCTTGGACTAGATGGAGAAATATCCACTCCATTAGAAAATCCTTTAGCAAAAAATACAGAGCAGGTTGCAGAGGTGATTACAAAATCACAGGGAAGAAAAAGGTAGGTAGGTAAACGTAATCCTAAGGGAGATCAAATTGGGGAAGCAAAACAAAATGAAACTGAATAAGCTTGAAACATATGAGTATTGGAACTTAGAAAAACCAAATATTCTATCTCCCAGTCGGTTGTATGCACTGGCACCAGTTGGTGTTGGCACGCCGTATGCAGAAAGCCTAACAAGCTATATTGCTCGATTAGCTGAAACTCATGTTGTAACTACGGGTATATTAGTTCATTCTCAACTTGCACCATTTCTTAAAGAAGAAGACACATTTCAAAGTAAAAATGGAGGGATAGATCAAATTTTCTTTCACCACACAAGAATGATAGACCGAATAGAAACAGGGGTTATAAAGCTGATCCATGCCTTGGAATCATTAACTTTACCCAATGACTTGAAGTTTCTGACAATGCTGAACTGGGCTGAAAGAATTCCTAAACTAATCTTTCTTGATTCTGTAAGGGCATGGTGTCCAATCTGCTATTAAAATTGGCATATAAATCAACAAATAATATATGAACCGCTTCTTTGGTCACTTAAGAAAGTAAAGGTTTGTGTACATCATAATCAGCATCTTTATACCACGTGTCCATATTGTCAGAGAGAAAATAAATGATTTGATTGGAATTCAAGACCTGGTTCTTGTTCAAAATGTCAAGAGTGGCTTGGTTTGAGTAAAGAGAAGGTATCCTTAGAACCTATACACCTACAGGAAACTGAAATTGAGTGGCAAGATTTGGTTACAAAAAATCTTGGAGATTTAATCGCTGCTGCACCAACTTTATCTCCACTACCTCAAAGGAAAATTCATGAAACTCTTTCTACTTACGTCAATATAATTGCAAGTGGCAACATAGCTGCATTTGCTAAACACATTGGCAAATCTCAATTTCAAACTCGTGGATGGTGTCTAGGGAAAACTCTACCTACAATATCTACTCTTTTAGACATCTGTTTTCAACTGAAAATATTATGACTGGATTTCTTAACTAAAGAAGTATCTATCACAGATTTTGAGAACCTTCCCATACCAAAACTGGAAGAAGCAAGTGGGAAAATCAGAAAATGCTAAAGGACTAAAACCAACTAATTGCCGAATTTTAGCAGATTTAAGGACACGAGCAGTAATTCTCAGCCAAGAGGCTATTGCAACAGTTAAGGAGATTAGGCATGAATTAGGCTGGGAATAATAAAGTACTTTCCAATGACAAGGAAATTCTTCATACGCAATTAATTTACTCAATATAAAAAAACTTAGGAGTAAATGTGCGAATTACATACAATTCATGGGATTTATAAAAGCCTTGTATACCTAAACGTAGTAACCTATATCAACTAAAGTCTCTTGGCATTGGGACACATTACGTGGAAAGTTTGACAGGCTATATCGCTCGCCTTTCTGAATCTCACAATGTACTTCCTAGCGTGTTGATTGTCAGAGAAATTGCCTCACTTGCTAAGACAAAATTTATCAAACATATTACTAGTAGGGGATTAAGTGCCTTTTTCGAGTGTGCAACGGCTGTGAACAGTACAGAAGATATGGCACAAGATTTAGTTCAGGCACTTCAATTACTAGACACGGCCGAAAATTTAGAAACGAGTCTGTGTCTAGCTTTCCATAGTGTTAAGATGAGGAAAGAGCCCAGGAAAGAATAAGGGTTGGGAATAGTTAATGATAGGAACTATCCATGAAGATGTTGATGACAAATTCATAACTGACCTCATATCCATAACATTTATGAAATGGGCAAAACTAATGAACCACTTCCTAATGTGACTAAACCACAAATAGTTAGTAAGAATTACTTGTGAGTAAATTGGGGAATTCAGGGGAAATCTTTGTTGAGGTACCCGGGATATTTTTACAATTCTAATGACCTGTTCAACAAAAACACCCTTGCTGGAAAACTCTTTGTTTCCTGCCTTTTGCTCCGAGTCGCCATGGGCATAATCGCTATCATGTTTTTCTACCTCTTCAAGGAGACTAGCAGGCAGCTTAATGGGAATACCGAAGAAGACTTTGTGCATGTGGCAAACTAAAAAAGCTCTACTAACTAGTGCTGGATATGCTACTAAAGATCTGCTATCGCCTTGAAATCTCTTTCCTAGACTTTCTTAATACAGATAACCTGTATAATAATTCTTATACAAAGACATTACACAGATATTTAATACCTTCACGCACACCAAGAACACCTCAAAAATCATTCGACTCTAATCGAGGCAAAGATTTTTTACTAGCAGTCCTTGCAAGTGAAGAAGATCCACCACGAACCATGAAAGAGGTTTCTATACGTATAGGATATGATAAGCGGACAATTAATTGTTAACCACCTACCAGATTTAAGCAATAAAATTTCAGCCAGATACCTTATTTATACGAAAGCTTGTCACATCAGGAAAATAGAGCAGTCATGGAAGGAAGTTCAACAAATTGTGATTAAACTGCATCACCAAGGAGAATATCCTACAGAATTTAGTGTATCTGAACTAATGGCTAATCCGGGTCATTTTAGATATAAGCAAGTCCGTACATTTTTAGATAAAACACCACGTGAACTTGGAGTCTAAATTTATATCTAATCTGAATTGGTCTTGGAACTCTTGCCTATCTTGAATGTAATACGGGCTAGAGACACAGAAATGGCGTACCTCTCACCTGTATTTTACCTAATCTAAACTTGCTAGAATTAACTTGAAGCATAACCTTGCTGAATTGAATTGGAATCATAACTTTGCCGTTGCGACAAAGTTATGATTCCAATCACAAGTTCATATGCCGACAAAAGTTTTTCAAAGTGGGCAGGAGGAGAATCGAACTCCTATACCTTTCGGTGCCGCATTTTGAGTGCGGTGCGTCTACCAATTCCGCCACCTGCCCTTGGGTGTCACTATTGTAAGTTTAGCCTATTTTCTTATTTTGGCAACAGGTATTTAGACTTATTTAGGGATTGGGGAAGAATTATCAATGAGCAAGCTTTTGTATGAATGTGGGAACGTAATCAAGGCTTCCCTAGAGCCCACCTTCGGCACCCTAACTGTCACAGATAGTAGTACACAAGAACTAAAGCTCCTGCAAGGAAGAAAAGGCTCAATGAGAATAAATATGATTAAAATGGCAATAGACTGAGAGAATAAAGTTTTGTAAAGAAGATAAAAGAAAAGAAAATTTAATGATTTAAAAATTAAATTAGAACAGAAGAAGAAATGATTTAATCACAACAGGAGTTGTGGATAATTCTGTTGTGAAATCAAAGGTTCAAAAAATGGAAATTCAAAACCTAGACCATTTAGGCATAGTAGCAGGAATAATAGACGCCATAGGAGTAGTAGAAATAATCCTTGAAATTGGTGAGAAAGTAAGTCCGGGTCATGTAGTAAAAGCCATGATAATCAACGGGTTAGGATTTGTATGAAAACCCTTATATATGTTTCCCCAAGATTTTGAAACAATCCCCTGTGACCATCTAATAGGACCAGGAGTAACACCAGAATATCTCAAGGACGATAAACTGGGGAGAGTCATGGATAAACTATTTATAAAAGGATTGGATAGAATATTCTTTATTGTCGCCTTAAAAGCAGCCCAAAAATTTGGAGTATCCCTATGAGCAGGGCATCTAGACTCATCATAAATGGACGTACATGGGCAATATAATACCAGCTTACCAGAAGTAATATTTGAGAGTCAAAAAGTAGGAAATAATCAAGAACTAGAAGAATTAGCAGTAAAATCACCAAAAGAAATAACCATCACCTACGGTTATTCTGGTGACCATAGACCGGAGTTAAAACAGTCCATCATAGAAATGATATGTTCAGGAGATGGAGACATACCAATATATATTTTTAAAACTAGCATCGGGAAACCAAGCAGATTCATCATGCTTTGCTAAAATAGCAGTAGAGTACCAAAAACAATTAAAAGTTAACAGTCTCATAGTAGCAGACTGGTCCTTATATACAGAATCAAATCTAAAAATGATGAATGATGTCAGATTTAAGCTGGTTATGTCCAGTGCCATTAAGCGTAGAATCAGCACAATGATGAATATCAACATTACCATAACCAGAATTTGTTGATAGTAACTTACCCGGATATAAACTAGCTTCAAAAACAGTAAATTATCCATGAATAGAACAAAGATGGTTAGTAGTGCAAAGTCAAGAAAGAAGAGAATTCAGACCTGGGTAAACTCTCACAAAAAATTACCAAGGCACAATCAAAAGCTGTACAAGATTTCAAAAAGTTATCACCAGAAAAATTTGCTTGTGAAGCTGATGCTATCAAGGGGTTATCTAAACTATTACAACAATTCAAATATCACTAAATTAACCAGAGTAACGTTACTCAAATCAAATCTAAGAAAAAAGATAGTTCAGGAGAGATATCCTCTGAAATATCAGCTACATTCTCCCAGAATGAAAGTAAAATTAATACAGAATTTCTGAGGGCAGGGCGTTTTATTATTGCTACAAACCTTTTGGATTCAAATGAACTTACCCATGACTCCATCTTGAGTGAATATAAAGCTCAATGTAAATAAAGCTCAACAGTCTTGCCAGAGAGGGTTTGGTTTTCTCAAGGACCCATTATTTTTTGCAGACAGTATTTCCCTAAAAAGTCCAGAGAGAATAGAGTCCCTGGGAATGATGATGGGTTTATATCTGCTGGTTTATACTTTAGGGCAACGACAAATTAGAACCCCTTTGAGAGAGTCTAAATCAACCGTAAAAAATCAATTAGGCAAACCAACTGACCGACCCACTTTACGCTGGATTTTTCCATGCTTTTAGTCTATTCATTTAGTTGCACTTAACTAAGAAAAAAACATCTCTCCCTGGACTTAAGAGAGAGATTTCATTGTAAATCTTTTACCATATCATTGTTTTCCCTACTATCAATTAGTTACCTAATTTTTCTCTCTATTAATTTAATTTCTATCACAAAATAAGCTAATGTATTTGATTTATAGCTCTATTTTACTATGTCCATAATTTCTTTTTTTACTTCGATTTATTAGTCTAAGTTATGATTTATCTCTTGAATATCTTCATTTATCTGTTGACTCCTCTGGGCGGTGTTCTTTCTTATTGCTCCTTATTGAGAATAGCTTTTGATGCTATTTTTGGTGCTTTACTGTTTCTCCAATGCCTTTTTTCACTGCATATTTTTGTTTTTATGCTCCCTTGGATTTTTTCTCTCCGTAATTTCTCTCTGTGGCAGTTTAGGGTGCCGAATGTGGGATAAATCGAAGTAAAAAAAGAAATTATGGACATAGTAAAATAGAGCTATAAATCAAATACATTAGCTTATTTTGTGATAGAAATTAAATTAATAGAGAGAAAAATTAGGTAACTAATTGATAGTAGGGAAAACAATGATATGGTAAAAGATTTACAATGAAATCTCTCTCTTAAGTCCAGGGAGAGATGTTTTTTTCTTAGTTAAGTGCAACTAAATGAATAGACTAAAAGCATGGAAAAATCCAGCGTAAAGTGGGTCGGTCAGTTGGTTTGCCTAATTGATTTTTTACGGTTGATTTAGACTCTCTCAAAGGGGTTCTAATTTGTCGTTGCCCTAAAGTATAAACCAGCAGATATAAACCCATCATCATTCCCAGGGACTCTATTCTCTCTGGACTTTTTAGGAAAATACTGTCTGCGAAAAATAATGGGTCTTTGAGAAAACCAAACCCTCTCTCGCAAGACTGTTCAGCTTTATATTCATTCAAGATGGAGTCATGGGTAAGTTCATTTGAATCCAAAAGGTTTGTAGCAATAATAAAACGCCCTGCCCTCAGAAATTCTGTATTAATTTTACTTTCATTCTGGGAGAATGTAGCTGATATTTCAGAGGATATCTCTCCTGAACTATCTTTTTTCTTAGATTTGATTTGAGTAACGTTACTCTGGTTAATTTGGTGATATTTGAATTGTTGTAATAGTTTAGATAACCCCTTGATAGCATCAGCTTCACAAGCAAATTTTTCTGGTGATAACTTTTTGAAATCTTGTACAGCTTTTGATTGTGCCTTGGTAATTTTTTGTGAGAGCTTACCCAGGTCTGAATTCTCTTCTTTCTTGACTTTGCACTACTAACCATCTTTGTTCTATTCCTGGATAATTCACTGTTTTTGAAGCTAGTTTATATCCGGGGAAGTTACTATCAACAAATTCTGCTTCTGGTAATGTTGATATTCATCATTGTGCTGATTCTACGCTTAATGGCACTGGACATAACCAGGTTAAATCTGACATCATTCATCATTTTCAGATTTGATTCTGTATATAAGGCCCAGTCTGCTACTATGAGACTGTTAACTTTTAATTGTTTTTGGTACTCTACTGCTATTTTACCAAAGCATGATGAATCTGCTTGGTTTCCCGATGCTAGTTATAAAAATATATATTGGTCTGTCTCCATCTCCTGAACATATCATTTCTATAATGAACTGTTTTAACTCCGGTCTATGGTCACCAGAATAACTGTAAGTGATAGTTATTTCCTTTGGTGATTTTACTGCTAATTCTTCTAGTTCTTGATTATTTCCTACTTTTTGACTCTCAAATATTACTTCTGGTAAGCTGGTATTATATTGCCCATGTACGTCCATTTATGATGAGTCTAGATGCCCTGATTATAGGGATACTCCAAATTTTTGGGCTGCTTTTAAGGCGACAATAAAGAATATTCTATCCAATCCTTTTATAAATAGTTTATCCATGACTCTCCCCAGTTTATCGTCCTTGAGATATTCTGGTGTTACTCCTGGTCCTATTAGATGGTCACAGGGGATTGTTTCAAAATCTTGGGGAAACATATATAAGGGTTTTCATACAAATCCTAACCCGTTGATTATCATGGCTTTTACTACATGACCCGGACTTACTTTCTCACCAATTTCAAGGATTATTTCTACTACTCCTATGGCGTCTATTATTCCTGCTACTATGCCTAAATGGTCTAGGTTTTGAATTTCCATTTTTTGAACCTTTGATTTCACAACAGAATTATCCACAACTCCTGTTGTGATTAAATCATTTCTTCTTCTGTTCTAATTTAATTTTTAAATCATTAAATTTTCTTTTCTTTTATCTTCTTTACAAAACTTTATTCTCTCAGTCTATTGCCATTTTAATCATATTTATTCTCATTGAGCCTTTTCTTCCTTGCAGGAGCTTTAGTTCTTGTGTACTACTATCTGTGACAGTTAGGGTGCCGAAGGTGGGATAGAGATGTTGCAGCCGCACAAGTCGTCCTCCAAAGAGGGTATGCAGCCCTTGGGCAGACGGTCAAGTGCTTGCTGAGGGTAAATTCATTGGAATTCCGAAGATGCAAGAATCCCACGGCTTTTAATTAAAACGACCTAGGCGATGTTTTGATACCCGTAGGAGTATCAACAAAGTTGAATCAATATCTTGCAAATTAGCACAGCCGCTGAGTGCCATGGCGGTGGTTAACTCATCTTTGAGTAGGGAGATGATTTCAGATACTCCTGTTTTTCTAGATACCGCCAATCCCCATAAGACAGGGCGACCGGCGATGAAGACAGCTTTTGCGCCGATGGCTAAGGCTTTGAGGATGTCTGTACCACGACGAATACCTCCATCTCATAGGACTCCTGCTCTACCGTCTACTGCTGCTATGATTTCCGGTAGGGCATCTAAGGATGCGATCACACCATCTAATTGTCTACCACCATGATTAGAAACCACAATCCCTTGAGCGCTATATTCTACAGCCCTCACTGCATCATTACCCCGTAAAATCCCTTTCAATACAAACGGTAGCGGACTCAGAGATTGCAACCATTCCAAATCTTTCCAAGTCAGCGCAGGGTTAATTTGTTGGGCAAAATAGGTTAATAACCCAGATTCTCTCTGGGCATGAGGAATGTCTAATCCTGATATCTTGGTTAAACTAGCAGGATGCAAACCAGGGGGTAAGGTAAATTCATTGCGTTGATCTCGTTCTCGCTTTCCCAAGATCGGCGCATTGACAGTTAAACACAGTGCTTGATAACCTGCCGTGTAGGCTCTTTCTACCAAAGCACGATTTAAACCCCTATCTTTGTGGATGGATGTCAAGCTGAAACCATTGTAAACGATTGGAAACTGTTGCAACTTCTTCCAAACTCTTGGTAGACAATGTACTCAACACCATGGCTATACCTGCTGAAGCCGCAGCGGAGGCTGTAGCAATTTCCCCTTCTGGATGTGCAAGACATTGAAAAGCCATGGGTGCAATTACCCTTGCTAATTGCAAAGATGCACCCAAAACTTTGGTTGTCAGGTTAATCTCACTCAGATCCACTAGCATTGTAGGACGGAGTTTCACTCGTGAAAAAGCGGCACGATTATCCTGCAAGGTTATTTCATCCCACGCACCACTGCTGTAATAATCAAAAGCCATCTGTGAAAGATGTTCTTTTGCTAGTCGTTCATATTCAAATAAGTTTATGGGTGAGTTCATCTCTTGCACTTCGCCTGCTTTCCTGTCACCTGTATTTACCAATTGCGCCATCCGCCGCCTTTGGGTGCGGTTTCAACCTTGTCATTAAAACCGTGATTTTGCAGTAATTTCTGGTACTCTAAACTACTACTCCAACGGTCAATTTCCCTGGCTCGTAATACTGGTACTGGATGACTTAATTGGGCGGTGCGGGCTTCTTTTACCATGACTCCAAGTTGGGTTTTGCTGATGTCATCATAAGCATGTGCTTGGGCAACAAAGGCATCAAGATTTAGCTTGGGTGCTAAGGTGGGAGAACCACCGGCTAACTTCATTAATACTGACATGACAACTTTGGGGTTTTGGGTAGCTAACAAAGCGGCGCGATCGCAGGTAAACTCAGCACAACGTACCCATTCTAATAATTGTGCCTGTAATGCTTGAGCTACAACAGCACCGACATTAGGTAAAATTGCTGCGGCTAAGACTAATAAATTCACAGGTGTTAAATAAACGCTGTGGTCACATTTGAGATGTCCCAACTCATGGGCAATTACAGCTTGAATTTCCTCTGGTGTGAGAATATCAATTAAGGAAGTGTGCAGAACCACAAAAGGCTGTTTACCACGCATTGCAAATGTATAAGCATTAGGCGCAGGATGTTGGCGGACATATAACTGTGGTGGCTCAATATCTAAAGTTTTGCAAGCTTCTAATAATAAATTGTGTAAATCAGGTAATTGTTTTTCACCTACCAAAATACTAGAAGCAATATTTTCTACATAGAAAACCTGTTCAGCCATTGGTCCTACCCAATTTCGCACCATCATATCTATCCCTGGAACTTGCTTGAGAGTTTTCGTTGCTTCCAAGTCCAGAGGATGGCGGAATGAGTCAGCTTTTAAACCAATTAGGCGGGTTTTAAGTAAAGACATAATTATGGTAATCAATAAAAAATACAACTCCCACAGATAGTATAGCGATTTCAGTAGAGTGGTACTGGTGATCGCTACTAAGGACTTTTCAAACATCCTCTGAAGTAGTGCGTAGCATTTTAGTAAATTCAATAAAAACAGGACTTACCCAACTGGCATATTAGTATGGTGCGTCAGACCTATATATTGGTTAATATCAATAGATTTTCGGCATCTGACGCACCATACGAGAGATTTGATTGTGACACTTGCGTAAGTCCTAAAAAAATAAACTAATGGCGGATTTTACCTGTTGATATTTCATCAACAGGTAAAATCCGCCATCAAGTCACCAAATACCAAATCCCCTAACTCTAGATAGATACCGAAGCCGGAGGATTACTGCTATTCCTATGTAATTCTGCATCTGCTGATGCTTCGTTTATACGGATAATCTTTGCTCCGAGTTGCTGCAATTTTATATCCAGGCGATCATAACCACGATCTAGGTGGTTTAATCCTTGAATGGTGGTTTGTCCTTCTGCGGCTAGTCCTGCTATCACCAAGGCTGCGGATGCTCGTAAATCCGTGCCTATGACTGGTGCACCGGATAACATTGGTACTCCCCGCACAAAGGCAGTATTACCTTTAACGCGAATATCTGCTCCCAAGCGATTTAACTCAGAAGCATGACGCAGACGATTTTCAAACACAGATTCATTAATGATGCTGTCACCTTCTGCCAAAGTCAGCAATGACATAAATGGCGCTTGCATATCTGTAGGAAAACCCGGATGGGGCAAAGTATCAATATCTGTAGCTTTGAGTTTTTCTGCTGGCAAAACGCGCAAACAGTCTGATGCTTCTTCAATGATGGGTACGCCAATATCTCGCAATTTGGCAATGACGGGAATTAAATGATCTGGTGCTACTGGAGAGAGCAACAGTTCCGAACGAGTCATGGCTGCGGCGAGTAAAAAAGTTCCTGTTTCAATGCGATCGGGAATAATTGAATAGTCGGTAGAATGTAATTTATCAACACCAACGATAGTAATAGTACTTGTGCCTGGACCTTGAATTTTTGCTCCCATTGATTTACAGAAGTTAGCTAAATCCACTACTTCTGGTTCTCTGGCCGCATTTTCAAGGATAGTTTCCCCATCTGCTAGGGTAGCTGCCATCATAAGGGTTTCTGTTGCACCAACGCTGGGAGTATCTAAGTAAATTTTCGCACCCTTCAATCTGCCATTATTACCAGGCACGTAGGCATTACAAATACCATGCTCAATTTGCACTTCTGCTCCCATTGCTTGCAGTCCCCTGACGTGCAAATCAACAGGTCTAGCACCAATGGCACAACCCCCCGGTAATGGCATCTGTGCTATTCCCATTCGTGCCAATATTGGCCCGATGGCAAAAAAACTGGCTCGCAGTTGGGTAACTAGTTCATAAGGTGCTTTAGATGTGCTAATTTTTCTGGCATTGACATCTAAAATGTCGCTGTTTCTGGTTAAGCGCAAACCTAAAGCTGATAAAACTTGCCCCATGCGCTCTACGTCCGCTAATAGGGGGACGTTGCGAATACGACAATCTCCTGAACAAAGCAAAGCCCCAGCCATGATTACCAGTGCTGAATTTTTTGCCCCGCTAATTCTTACATGACCCCGCAGAGGATGCCCACCCCAAATTTGCAAGACTGAGGAGTCTGCTTCAGGTGACAACTTGGCATCTGGTAAGCTGCTAGAAGAATTAATAAGCCTACCTCCAAAAAATAAATAATAATAAAGGTTTGAAGTTGGTTTTGATTTTACTCCAACGCTCCCACCCCTCAAGGATACAACACACTGAAATTTGCAGAATTTGAAAGTGTTGTTGGTAGGGTCTTAACGCTGATCACACTATTCTGTAAAAAGTTGATTTGTGCAACATTATTTTCCTGCTAAAATTATTACTCGGTGATAAACTGTTTGTTTTTTCTCACTTTTCTAAAGATTATAGTGATAGTTAGGTTGACAAAATCAAATAATTAAGTGACTATTAATAAATAAATTGTGGATAAAACTACAAATGCCAGCGGAACTGGCGGAATTGGCAGACGCGCTAGATTCAGGTTCTAGTGCCGCAAGGCTTCCGGGTTCAAGTCCCGGGTTCCGCATATTGAGATGTTTTAGGTTGAAAATTCAGTTGAAAATCGAAGGGTATCAAAATTTAACTGAATTTTTAGGTCTTTGATTGAGTCTCCCCCACTTGTGGGATGGGCAATTCTTTTGGTATGGTCTAAATTTATGTTACAAAACTGAAAATTACGAATTACGTATCCCTATCGGGATTATCCGTTCTATTACGAATTTTTCTAAAATCGTGCTGACAAGTTTACAAAATTCCCTGGTTAAGCAAATCCGTAAGCTGCACTCTACCAAGGAGAGGCATAAGCAGCAGTTATTTTTATTGGAAGGGACGCACTTACTAGAAGAAGCTTGTGCGGCTAATTACCCTTTAGAAGTGGTGTGTTGCACTCTTCAATGGCAGCAAGCACATCCGCAGTTGTGGTCTGAGGTTTGTAGTCGGTGCGATGCCTCCGGCGGGGGAAGCCATCGAGCAGAAGTTGTCAGTGAAGAAATTTTAGCAGCGATCGCCACAACAGTACAACCGGATGGGGTAGTAGCGACTGCAAAACGGAGTCAACAGCAAACTCAAGTTCCCTTGACTGGTTTGGTGTTGGGGGTGGAAACTCTCCAAGATCCTGGTAATTTAGGAACTATGATTCGTGCTGCAGCTGCTGCGGGGGCATCGGGTTTATGGTTGAGTGATGATAGTGTTGATTTAGATAACCCCAAGGTTCTACGTGCATCTGCTGGGCAGTGGTTTCGCTTAGATAAGGCAGTAAGTCCAGACTTAAAAGCTACTGTTCAACAATGTCAGCAAGCAGGAATGCAGGTGATTGCTACTTTACCAACTGCTAGTTTAACTTATTGGGAGGTTGATTGGCGCAAACCTAGTTTGATTTTACTGGGCAATGAAGGTGCTGGTTTATCGGATGATTTAGCAGCGATGGCCGATACCCAAGTCAAGATTCCCCTCAATCCTGGAGTAGATTCATTGAATGTGGCTATCGCAGCCGCTTTAATGTTATATGAAGCCCAACGACAAAAAATTTATGGATGGTTTTTATGATTTTTTTGTGCGAAATAAATATTGTTCAATATCGGCAACCGCATCCTCTAATGCCGCTAGATCAATATTTACTGTATTTTTACTGGTTTGTACGTTAGTAGCTTTACTAGTTTCAACTTCTGTGATATCTTGACCATCATTGGGATTAACTTGTAAGATATCTCCCAACTGGATAAGAGATTGTTGAAAATTCTGAGATGTAGCGCATCGTTGATGTTGCTCAATAGGTTTCATAACCTTGATTTAAAAATAATTGTTTAGTGCTTGAACTTCTGGATTGCATTTGATATTCCAGTGGAATGGAGCATCTTAAAATCATTATGAGATTTATTTGCTCACTATTATTTAAGTGAGTATCAATTTTACACATTAATAGGCTGGATTGCCAAATTAGTGGTATTGCCAGGAGGCAGGAAGTTATTATTCCCTGACACCCTTCTATCACTGATTTTAAAAGCCAGTGGAGTGAATAACTGATAGCTGATATACTAAGAACGGTTTAAAAGTGTCATTCTGAAAGAGATAGTGAAGAATCTGCGAGGTACTTCGCTGCACTACGTTACCCATGGCTTACGGCACGCTGCGCTATCAGTATGGCATAAGTCCAAGTTTCACCGGTTTCCACCAGTATAAACGGAATGAATAAATTAACTAAACAAATAGTAATTTGGCTGGGTGCAGGTATTATTGTTCTCAGTTTGATGGGGTACGAGCGCTTATTTCCCCCTGCTGGTGATATTGTGGAACGGGTAACCGATGGTGATACATTGGTATTGAAAGGCGTTGATGGTCAGAAATTCACGGTACGCTTTGCTTGTGTGGATGCACCGGAAATACCTCACTCGGAGAAGGAGAAGAGTAGTAAACGGGTTCAGGATGTGAATCAATTTAGTTGGGGTATGAAAGCACAAACAAGGGTAGAGGAACTTATAAAACAGTCAGGTGATCGCGTAAACTTGAATATTATAGAGAGCGATCGCTATGGTAGAAAAGTTGCAGAAGTGCGTTTAAAAGATGGCGCTTTTGTCCAACAAGTTTTATTACAGGAAGGATTAGCGAAAGTATATGGGGCTTATTTACGTAACTGTCCCAGTAAAGCTTTATTGCAACAAGTCGAAGCGCGAGCGCAACAGCAAAAGATTGGTATTTGGAATGATCAGAAATTTATTGACCCTTGGGAATATAGGAAAGTGAGTAAATGAAATACTTAGGGCTTGCTGATAGCGTAGGGTGGCTTTAAGCCATATAAACAGAAAACCTGTATAAATCAAGAGTTTCAGGGGTTTAATGAAAAATGATTGTTACAGATGCAAGGTTCGGTTAAGCGACAGCGTAACCCAACAAACTCCCCAAAATGTTGGGTTGACGTAAGGAAACCCAACCTAAATCTTAAAATTTTGATTCAGACACCTCTCCATTTCATCCATTTTTCTAAGCGACTAATGGCTTGAGAAGAAACCAATGTCAAACATAAATAAATCACAGCCACCGCAGCGTAAATTTCAAAGGCGTGATAATTTTCTGCCACTATTAGTTGTCCTTTTCGGAACAATTCTGCAAAACCAATTACAGCTACTAAACTAGTATCTTTTAATAAACTAATCAATTCATTACCCAAAGGTGGAATCATCCGCTGTAAAGCTTGGGGAAAAATTAGATGACGCATTGTTTGAAGTGGATTTAAAACCAGTGAACGGGCTGCTTCTGATTGTCCAACTTCGATTGATTGAATCCCAGCCCGGACAATTCCTGCAATATAAGCTGTGCTGTTTAAACTGAAAGTAATTACTCCAGCTAGGAGGCGATTTAATAAAAAACTAAAACCTAACTCTTAGAAAAATCCTGGTAACCCAAAGTAAATCATAAATATCTGCACTAGTAAAGGAGTGCCTCGAGAAAAATCTACATAATCCCTCGCTAACCAACGCACAGGTTTAATTGCAGAAAGACTAAAAATACCAATTAAAGAACCACCAGCTAAACTCGATATTACTGATATAAATGCTAATTGGAATGTTAATAATACGCCGACTAATAAAGTTGGTAGAGACTCTAATATTAAGCTAAACTAATTTAATCTAGCTTTATGTTGATTAGTAAATAGTGATTATTTTGCTAATCCTAAACTGTTATTTTCAAGCATTCATTTTGATAATTCTGTTGAGGATTCCCCTTTGCTAAAATCTTTCTTTAACCTTGGTTAACCAAAGATAAATAAGGGTAATTTTTAGCAGTAGTAATTCTTTAAAATTCCTCTGTTAGTGATTTTACTATGACTTTGATTCCTTGAAGATTACCTCTATTTATGGCATATCAACTTATGGTGGCATATAAAGTTATCGGTGCATCATTAATAACTACATCAACATTACCATTTAGTAATTCTTGCAATGCTAGAGGTGCAGAATCAAAACTACTAACTTGGGCCCTAGTCACACTTTTAGCCTTTTCTGTGCCTGTTGTACCAATCTGTACAGCGATTTTTTTCCTTCACAGACTTTTAAAACTAGTAATATTTTGATTATCTGCGCGAATTGCAATTGCTAACCCAGGTTTAAAATAAGGACGAGAGAAAGCTACTGTTTTCGATCTCTCTTCTGTAATGATCATCAAACTAATTGCCGCATCTATACTTTTAGTTTGCAGTGCGGTAATAATGCCATCAAAAGGTTAACTTTGGAATTCTACCTGAAAACTAGCAGCAGTTGTGATCGCTCTCATCAAATCAATAGAAAAAGCCTCTAACTCTCCACCCTTCCCCTGAAACTCAAAAGGAGGAAAAGCCGGTTCAGTCGCTACTCGTAGAGTTTTTCTACCACTAGGATTCACACTACAACCAGCTAACAAGCAACTACTTAACCCAACCACCAAAAACCAAGATAAGCAGCGCCTAAAACCAAACTTGATCATTTCTCCTCTCAGTTTTAGCTGCATCCTATGCGGTAGGTTTAATTTCCTTTAAATATGCCTACATAACAGATTGTAAACTATTTATGTATCTATTAAGGATATACACTGGGATAATTTATTGAAATCTCCATGGCAACAACAATTTTATAAATTAAGCATAGCTACTTTATTAGCTCTATCTGGACTTTACATACATTCGCAAAAAACTTTCCTTACTCAATTACAACTATATCATACATTAGTGGTGGTAGTGATACCCTAAATAGTCTTGGTAATGATACCCTAAATGGTGGGCTTGGTGCTGATGGATTTGTCTTCAACTCGGTTTTAGAAGGCTTAGACATTATCAAAGATTTCAATTGGGCTGAAGGTCACAAGATTCAGATTTCTAAAGTTCAGTTCGGTATTACTAACCTCACTGGTCTCAGTTACAATTACGCTAATGGTGGCTTGTTCTTCCAAGAAACTCAATTAGCTACTCTTGAGAATACACCTGCTAATTTTATGGTTAGTGTGGACATCCAGCTTGTTTAAGATTCTCTAGTAATTAGTTTCACAAGTTAATTATTTAAGCCTAATAAGTACACTCAGTAATTATTTTTTAATTCCTGGGTGTAGTTTCTTGACTAATAATTCCTTGATGGTACAAGCCCCCGAATTTATCCTTGGATTAAGTCCAAAATCCTGTTAGAGGATGTTATAGACCAGTAAGGTGTAGCGATATTCAATAATCGTCCTGTCGGCATTGTCGGGTTTTTTCAAATTCTGAGGGGATGAAAATTTGGTATCGGCTCAATAAGTAGGGGTAAGAGAAAAATAAGGTAAGTAAGGGAGACAGAATATCATAACATATGAGACATGAGGCAAAAGCTGGATTCGAGTAAGAAGTCGGCAGAAGAGATACTGCAAACCATCGAGCCAAAAGGAATTGCAGACCAATCAATGGGTCGGACAGTAGAAATATTACTGAACCTAATAGAGCAATTACAAACGGAAATCAAAGAAATAAGAGCGGAAAATCAACAGTTAAAAGATGAAAACAAGCGCGTGAAAGGAGAATAAGGTCAGCCAGACATCAAAGGGAGCAAAAAAGGATTGACCAACAATCACTCATCAGAGAAAGAGCGAAAACCCCCAAAAAAGCACAATAAAGGCAGTAAGAAGGCGACTATTAACATAAATAAATAGAGAACAAATACTGGAATACCCCCAAGACAAACTACCAGCAGACGCAGAATTTAAAGGGTATCAAGAAGTAATCGTCCAAGACATCACCCTGGCAACAGACAATGGACTATTCCGTAAAGAGAAGATTATTCAGCGTCAGAGGGGAAAACCTATTTAGCCGAACTTCCTTGCGGTGATGAAGGAGAATTCGGACCAGGAATCAAAACCTTAGTGATTAGCCTGTACTACGGGGGTAACAGACCCAAGGCAAATTAATTAGAGTTTTTAGAAGATATTGGTATATCCTATCAGCCGGATACTTATCGAACCTACTGATTAAACCCACATTCTGTACTTCATTGTGTAGTATACATAGAAATGTAAAAGAATTACAAAAAGCTACGTAGTAAACACATACTTGAAATAGTAAAAAAATAGACAATACTTACGATTACCAACAACTTGGAAATCGTAAGTATTGATAATAAATTAAGAATAGATGAATGTAAATGAGCCTGAATTAAATAAAAATACACAAAGATATCAATTACCAAAAAGAAGAGTTTGAGAGTAGGAACTTGGATCACTTGGGAATAAGAGATGAGATAGGAATTGTAGAAATAATCAATAGGATATTCTGAATAGATAGTAGCGAAAAAGTGAATACAGGAGAAATAGTCAAAGCAATCATTATGGACTAGGTTTTCTATGGAGACCATTATATTTATTGCTTCGATCTTTTGAGGAAAAGTCCATAGAATATTGATTAGGAGCGGGAATTGAAGGCGAAGATTTAAATGATGATAGAATAGGGAGAGTAATGGATAAGCTATCCAAATATGGATTAACTAAATTATTCCTAATAATTGCCTTAGAAGTAGTAAAAAAATATGGAGTAGCAACCAAATATTCCCATTTAGGTTCAACCTCATTGCATTTGCATGGAGAGTATAATAATTGCCTAAATAATTTAGGATAAGAATTAGGAATGAACCGATAAAATCCGATTAACATCACACAAGGATATTCTCGTGACCATCGTCCAGACTTAAAACAATGTATATTAGGTTGAATAGTAAGTAGTGACGGAGATATACCCTGATTTTTTAGAGTAGCATCAGGAAATGAATCAGATAAAGCAGTATTTGCTCAAATCTTGGTGGAGTATGACAAACAAATAGATTTTGAAAGTATAATGGTGGCTGATAGTGCATTATATAGCGAAAGTGATTTAAAATTAATGTCGAACATGAAATGGATAAGTCGAGTACCTTTATCCATTAGAAAAGCCAAAAACTTGGTCAAGGCATTTACCAGTACAGAACTGAAACCAAGTGAAATTAAAGGATATAGCTATCAAGAAGAAAAAGTATCTTATGGGGGAATAGAGCAAAGATGGCTATGAGTAGAAAGTGCAGACAGAAAAAAAGCAAACTTAAAGAAATTAACCCAAAGCATTCAAGAGGAGTTCCTAAAAATCAGTAAACAAGTAGCTAGAGTAGTTAAAGGAGAATTTGAACAGACATCCTTAGCGGAATTAAAGATTAAAGAACTGGCAGCACAATTAAAATATCATAAAATATCAGAATTATAAGGTCTATTTATGCTATTTATTGAAGTGCGGAATGTGGGTTAAAAACCAAGCTGATTTCGAAAGGGAGAAAAGTGAAGTATATGCGTCGATTCTTGGATGATTTCTGGGATTACTATCGAGATTTACTCGATTACAAAGATGCACCCAGTCAGCAAACGGCTGAAAAACTCGGGTCTGAGTTTTGGAAACTTTAGGATACTAAAAGTGGTTATCAACAGTTGGATGAGCGAAAACAATTAAAGCTCCTGAAAATTTCGGAGTTGTTATATGTTTTAGAGCATCCTGAATTGCCTTTGCACCATCGTCCGGCAAAATTAGCTGCCGGACGATGGTGCAGCGACGTAATATTAGTTATGCCACTCAAACTCTACAAGGTACTCAGGCGTGGGATACTTTTATTTCTCTTGTTGCTACTACTCGTAAGTTAGGTATCAGCTTTTTTGGGTATGTGCGTAACCGCATTTCTCACACTAGAAAAATCCCAACTTCAGCGACTATTCTTCGTGAGCAGTCTTCTCTTAATTCCTTTGGTTGTTCATCGATACCCCAATAACTCCTTACCCGAAATATTCCGTAGATACTTTTGGTGTTCTTTGCGATTACTAATTCAAACATAACCGTGTAACTCTAACTTTCGGCTAAAACAAAGACAACGCCTAATTATAAGATATAATTAATTCTGCAAGAGGTCTATTGGGTGCACCACAGACAGAAATATTACCTGTAAATTTACATCCGCCATCAGTTCTGCATGTTCTTGTTTGCGCTGGACAATTTATTTGTGGGTGAGAATCTTTGATTCATCAAAACCATAAATCTATAGCTATATAGCCTTAATTATAAAGCAAGTTTTTCAAAACTTAATTTTCAATAAAAGGGGTTTAGGGGGGAAGGGTCTAAGGTGTGGAGAACCCCATAATTAAAATTGCCCAAAAGCTACCTACGGATTCAAGGTAAGCCATTGTTCGTGTTTCTCACAAGTATTGCTATAATATCTGCGCTCTCTTTGAGATGCTACCTAATCCCCGAAGGCATCCTATTCCCCCTCATTCTTGGCCAAAATATGTTTCAGGCAGTTATTTCTGATGTAGATTTTACGTATTTCTTCTATTGTCAGCAGCTTATTAATCGTATGAGAATACGTTTGTAATAAAAAAATACCATAACTTCCATATATATGGTATTTAAAGGCAAGCACAAAAAGAAATCACCTATTTCTTCGATTTTAAAAATATCTAGTAGCTTATGTGCCTTATGTGGTGCTATTTTATTAGCATCTAAAACCATAATTAGTGGATATGGGTTTATCTTTTTAGCAATTAGTTCTAGTCAATTACTAGTAGCGAGTATCTTACTAAAAGATAAAATTAGGATTTTTTTGCTGGTTGCGTCTTTATATTTGTTGATTGTTTTGGAGTTTACAGATGGCTATTGAATTAACTATAGGTGCAAAAACTACTACTAGTGTAACTATCGGTACTTATACCAGTCAACACACATTAAAAAATGTTTATCAAACTCTTAAGGGTGATAAACAATCAGATATTCCTTTCATGGTTTGGTTATTAGAAAATCCTCAAAGTTTTCTACCCTTTCCTGGAAAAATAGACCTTTGCAGACATGATTATCTACATATATTACTAGGGCGAGGATTTTCTTTAGAAGATGAATCTTTTATTGTTGGTTTTACAATGGGCAATGATATAAAAAGCAAATCTTTGCATTGCGTAATTTTTAAATTTATATCTCAATATCTTTATCCCCCCAGTTATAGATTCACTCAACAACATTTTTCATCATTAGATTTGGGGTTTCTATATGGAAGAAAAGTAAGAATTAAAAATATTAATAATCTTAATTTTTCCATTTATGAAGATACAGCAATATCAGAAATGAGAAAGGAGTTAGGGATAGAGATAGACGACTTAATTTTGATTAGTAAACTTGAGGCATTGTTACACGATTGAAAAGCTAATAAGTGGTCTGCGATCAGTCCCGGGTTCAAGCTCCCACTAATTATCTTTAATTTTTAATTACCCGAAGGGGTTGACTGTTGTTTTTCAACATCATAATCAGGTAGAATATATTCCACATTTGTCAATTTTGGGTAAGCATATACACCTAAACCAACTAGCAACAAACCTAGAGAGGAAATTACATATAGATAGATAGAAGTGCCATTCCCGCACCTTTAGCAGTGGCAAATAAACCACTAAATAAGGGAGTAAGGCTACCTCCAGGCATCATCGCAGGTTCAAAAATATGGTCAGCAAGCAAAGCAGAAATAAAGACTGCGATCGCAGAAACAATTTTTTGAATACTAGATTCAGTAGCAAAAACTCTTCCTTGTACATCTGGTCTAACTTTACTCAACAAAATAGCTGCACTGGAACTTGTTAACATGGGAAAATTGAGAGAGGAAAAAAACTTCGCCGGTAACGAAATCATTAACCATTGTGCGAAACCAAATACTATTTTGCTCATTGCAGTACCAATCATTCCTAAGAAAAAACCATTTATCCGTCGTTTATAACCACCCCAAATACTCAAAATTATAGTTCCTGTCACTCCACCCAAACCGGCAGCAGAAGATATCTTACCTAAGACTGTAGCATTATTATCTGTGCGTGCCAAAATCATGGCAGACAACAAGGTTGCACCGATGTCATGACCGAACCAGAATAAAGACCCAGTTGTGATAATAGCTAACAGACTCGGATGCGCTGTAAGATAGCGAAAGCCAAAGATTATTTGTTTCCAAAAACCAATATCTTTCTGAGATTGATGGTTTATTTTTGCTTTAGGAATATGTATTTTAAAAATGCTAGCGAGCGCAACTGTAAAAGTAACAATATCAATAATCAAAATTCTACTTAACCCAATTATATAATAGAGTAAACCTGCCAACCCTGGAACTATAATGATTAAACCATAATGAATAGCAGAATTCATACTTGTAGCGCCGGTGTAATGCTATTTGGGAACTGGCGTAGAAATTGATGTTGAATATGCTAGGGATTGAATTTAACTAAAAGCTCCATTTACGGCACCAGTTAAATAAAGATACCAAATGTCTAATTGATTATTTAAATAAATATAACAGATGAATATAGTGGATATAGCTGGTACTGAATCCCCAATAATAATCAATAGTTTTCTGCTTACACGGTCTACAATTAGTCCTGAAAGCAATGTGATAAAAATACTAGGAATCAGCAAAAAGAAACTGATTAAAGCTAATGTAGTTACCTGATCTGTCAGTGCCCAGGTCCAGAGTTTGATAGCAAACTTGGTCATATAACTACTAATACTTGATATAAACTGACCAAAACAGATACTAAAAAAAGTACGTATTCTGGATTAATTGTGTATTTTTTGGTAATGAATTTATTTAAATAAATCATGAATTATGGTATTAGCTGATAAAAGACTACCAAATATGCAAGAGCTAGGATCAACACTATAAAATCGTTGATTTTTGACTACATTTAGTATTTGCCAAAGCTGACTATTTTGATATTTACGAAACAATTCTTTAGCTCCTACATCTACTGCTACAAACAAAATATCTGCATCGAGTAAATCTATTCGTTCCAAACTGAGGATAATTAAATGATCATCAGGAGATTTGACTAAATTCATTTGATTAAGTCGCATAGAAATGCCTAACTCTGCCAAAATATTACTAGGAAAAGAAGATTGAGAACGGAATTCAGGTAGTTGTACTTGTCCATGAAATCTACTCACAGAAACTTTAATTTTCTCTAATTTATCACCCAAGAAATACCTGGAATTTGTTACCATCTCATGGTATTTACTTAGGAATTCTTTGGCAACATTACTTTTCCCTAATACATCCCCCATTTGTTGCAAAGAATCTTGCCATCCACTTTAAGGATATTTCACCTTAAGCGTAGGGGCAATTTGCGAAAATAATTTATAATTTCCTGGATTAATAGCATATAAACTAACAACCAAATCCGGGTGTAAATGGACAATTTCCTCAATGTTTAACTGATTCTCCTTACCTCGCTTATCTTATCACCCAAAAAATTAGCTTTATTAGCTACAAAATCCCATTCTGGAGCCGCTATTGGTTTGATTCCTAATTCTAAGACAACTTCTAAAGCTAATTGTTCAGTGAACCCATTTTGGGTGAATTGGAACACAACTTTCACCTAATTCATGTTTAACTAATCGACATTCTGCCGGTAATGCTGATAGCTTTGGTTTTATTTCTCCAGTATTTTGATAAAAACTACCATGGCAAGCAGTAACTATCAATAAAGAAATAGTAGTTAGAATACATACCTTCAGATCAGCAAAATGTGGTTTTTTCATTGATTACAATTTTTAAGCCCTTTAAAATTCAAAAGAAACAGTTCCCAACACTGTTAATGGTGCTGCCGGAAAAATATAGAAACTTTGACGCTCGTAATATTTAGTATCTAGCAGGTTCTTAAAGTTAATAGCAGCAAGCCAATTATGTCGCTTATAGGAAATACTGGCGTCCGTTCTGATAAAGGAAGGAATTTTCATATTGTTTGGTAAACTAGCCTCTCTCTCTCCAGCATAAACAAATCCAAGCCCTAAACCGAAACCCTGCAAGTTACCTTTTTGAAATTCGTAAGTAGTGCATAAACTTGCACTATTGTAAGGTACACCACCTAACCTATCATTAAGTAATGATGAGTCATTATCTTGGCTAATGTAGGCATCTGTGTAAGCATAAGTACCAATGAATTTCCAACCAGGGAGAATTTCACCAACAAGGTCTAATTCAATTCCTCGACCTTTTTGTTCACCTGTTTGAATGCTAAAGTTATCATCAACAGGATCTGTAGTTAAAAGATTTTTGTTGGTGATATCAAAATAAGCTAAAATTGCTGACAGACGCTTATTAAAAGATTCCTGCTTAATTCCTAGTTCAAATTGTTCTGCTGTTTCTAGTTTAAAAGGTTCATCATTCCGATTTCGAGTCAATATTTGCGGGTTGAAGGAATTATTCCAACTAGCATAAATTGATATATGATCAGTAGGTTGATAAACTAACCGTATTCTTAGACAAAACTTAGAGTCTGAATTTTCGTTATAGACTGTACCAGTTTCTACATCTCGATAAAAAGAATTAACAGTATCAAAACGACCACCAGTAAGTAATTTGATTTGTGGTGTTAGTTCCACTAAATCCTGGAGATAAATGCCAATATTATTGCCGCCATACTCTTCATTAGACCTAGTAAGATTTTCTGGTGCTGGTGCGCCATAAACAGGGTTGGAAATATCTAAATCGCTAATCCTACCACTATAAAAGTCGTAGGCTAATTTGTCGCGGGATAACTCCACTCCGATAAGTGCATTATGGACAATTGAACCAGTTTTAAATTTGCCACAAATTTCATTTTGAAATGTCAAATTATTGTGGGCTTCACCAACATAAGGATATGCTTGCGTTACTGTCTGTCCATCGGCATTGATACGCCTTGGTCGCACTCCTCTCCTATTACCGCTAACCATAGGGACATTGAAGGCTTGACGAAATTTACAGTTATTGTTGTACCCAAATTCACTTTCTAGTGTATAGGTAGAATTATTAGATTTGAGTTCACCTCGATTGAGATTTGGTTGACCTAAAAAGCCGTTGATGGTCAAATCGAAAACTACTTTATTATTGGAAGGAAAACCCCGGTCAAAAGAATGATTTGTTCCTTATCCCACTTTGACGGTAATCATTGGGGCAATAAAGGTACTTTCATTTTCTACAAAATCATGGAAACTTTTCGCACTTTCATAAGCTGCATTAACACGGTAGAGTGCGGCACGATTTTCTAAAAAAAGTCCATAAAGATCAACTGATGTCCGATAAAAGTCATTGTTACGAATAGTGCCATTAAGTTGATAAAAAGGATATTGAATGGGCTTTTTGGTAATGGTATTAACTATACCACTGGGACTGGTGAAGCTACCATAGAGAACTGATATTGGTCCTTTAAGAAATTCTACCCGCTCAATATTAGCGACATCACGATGACTCAAAAAACCAGTATCTTTTACGCCATCACGAAGGGTTTTAAAACCTGTAGCAAAACCGCGAATAAAGTAACCTTTAGATGCTAGTCTGCCATAGGTTTCTTGAGGACGCACACCACTAAGGTTATCTGCTAGTTCGTTGAGTCTAACTACTTGCCTGTCTTGAATGAGTTCTTTGGGTATAACCTGTATAGATGCAGGAATATCACGCAATGGTGCAGCAGTTTTAGCAGCAGTTGTAGCTTCGGGGATAAAGTAACCGCTATTTTTTTCGCCTGTAACTATTAGTTCTATTGGTGTTTCTGAAGCGGTTGGTTATTCTGATTGAGTTGGATTTTCTGACTAGGGTGCTGGTGTGGGTTGTGCTTCTGCTTGAGAGGTAGATCTTGTTGAGGTAATGCCAAAAATTAAACATTCGTTACTATCAAATAGTTCTACCTTGGGTGTATTATCTGTTCCCGTAACGATAACTCTAATAGTGTTGCTATTAAAGTTAGTAACTGTGATATCATGAACTCCTGCACTGGGTTTTTGTTGGCTAACTGTATCACGATTGGGTAGACTAAGTTGGGCTGAGGGAATATCAATAATGAATTTGTTTCCCTCAGTTTTGCAAGATATTTGCAGTTTCTCACCTTCTGGAGTGGCTAAGATAATTTCTCAGCCATTGGTGGTAGTCTTAAATTTAACTTCAGTAATTTGGATTAATGTTTGACTTTGCTGTGGTGAAATGATAGGAAATGCAATGGGTGCAAGTTCAAACATTAAGCCTTCATCACCATCAAATAATTCTGCGGTTGGTACACCTTTTTCACCTGTAACTGTTAGTTGGACGGTATTGGCGTTAGTTTGGGTGACGCTGACATTGGTTATACCTGCAGCTGGATTCTTTTGGTTAAAACTGTTTTGTTTACCTAGTGATAGAAATGTATTGGGTATCTCTACTATAAAATCGCTGCATTGACTTTTATTAACTAGCTTAACTGCTTCTATACCAGGACTTTCTAAAATTACCTCAATACCTTTATTAGTGGTATTAATCTTAACGCGTGTACTTCCAGTGACTGATCTATTGTGGTTTTATGTTAGTAATTGCGCTGCGCTGGTTGAATAATATTCTTTGTCTTCAACCCTAGATATTTCTTTTGTTTGCTTTTCTGCATAAGCCGGTTGTACTAAGCTGCCAATAACAGTCAATACTAATCCTGCTGAATGTATCTCATTCATTAACTCAAACTTCATTCCCGTTACTCCTTCCCCTACACCTGTAAACTGAGTCTTCCTAAGTGTTCTAGTTATGTACTAGTCTCTGCATGCAGTAGAAACTTTCACGCCTAAACTAAAACTGTAACGCAATATTCCTTAATAAGCCTTGATCTTTTATACCTATACTTTATCAGTAATTAAATACAACTATTTACACTTATAGCAATCACTATTAAGAATAGTGATCATAAAGGCTTTTATAAAGCAAGCATTTTTCCAACCCTGCTATAGCTGTACTGGCTGAAGGGGAGTTAATGGAATAGATGGAACATCTAGACTAAAATCCTTGTAAAGTAAGGATCTCATGTATTCATTTAGAATGGATAGTTGTTACTTTTAAGTCATAATTCTGTGATATAAGAGTTGGTGATCTGTCTAAGGTAGTAATTTAGGAGGGTATAAAAAGTTATGCGTGACAAAAATGGTGATAAGCCTTATTGATTATTTTCTGGTTGTAATTTTTCACTAATTGCTATAAGCTAGGATCAATAATTAAATATTCTTAGGAAGAAATACTTCATTATTAGGAATAAATACTTGCTAATTGGAAGGAACAGATCAACTAGACGCGAATAAAACGCTGCTAATACCTGCATACTAACCAGTTATCATTAGGGTGATAACCCTTTGTTAAGGTTTTTCAACTGGCTTCAATTCAATTCTCTTGTGTGCATCAAGACTGTGAAAATACAATGACGAAATCTGTCCATGATTTTTCTACGGTTGTAGGTTTACTGCGTTACAGGTATTGAGAACAACTAAATACTGAGGGTTTTACTTTTCTGCAAGATGGAGAAGTACAAGCAAAGTGCCTGACTTATAACGAGTTAGAGCATCAAAGTAGAGCGCTCGCGGAAGCGCTAACTTGTAAGTTCGCATCTCGAATACAAGCTCTGGGTTTAAGCGGTGAACGAGCCTTGCTGCTATACCCACCAGGACTAGATTACCTAGCTGCCTTTTTCGGTTGTCTGTATGCTGGAGTGGTAGCAGTTCCTGCTTATCCGCCACTTAACTAGCGCAACACACCCAGAATCTTAGAGATTTTAAAAGACGCACAAGCCGCAGTTATCCTGACGACATCAGGAATATTGTCACAGGTGCAAAGTTTACTTACCTATAAAATAGATAATATTCATTGGCTGACCACCGATAACCTTGATCCAGCCATAGAAGCAGCTTGGCAACAGCCTTTAATTAATCAGGAAACTCTAGCCTTTTTACAATACACATCTGGTTCTACTGGCACACCCAAAGGTGTAATGCTCAGTCACGGCAACCTGTTACACAATGCGGCTGTGACACGCTAATATATGGAACATACCTCCAGTAGTAAATTTGTAACTTGGCTACCTGCTTATCATGACATGGGATTGATTGGCGGTATACTGCAAACTTTGTATGGAGGTTTTCCTTATATCATGATGCCACCCCGATCCTTTTTGCTCCCTATCGGTGCTTAAAGACAATATCTGATTATAGAGGTACAACCAGTGGCGCTCCTAACTTTGCCTAGGAGCTATGTAAAAAATCACCCCAGAACAACGGTCAACCCTAGATTTAAGCAGTTGGAATGTACCATTTAATGGTGGTGAACCAATTCGACAGGAAACTTTAGAGCGATTTACTCAAACCTTTGCTTAATGAAGTTTTCCCCCATAAGCTTTTTATCCTTGCTATGGCATGGCAGAAGCAACCTTAATGGTTTCTGGTAGTGTCAAATCTGCCTTAGTTAAAACCAAAAGATTACAAAAAACCGCTTTAGAATCCAACCATGTAATTGATGCGGCTGCTAACGCAGAGAATGGAATTCAGATAGTTACTTGTGGTCAAGTTGTGACTCAACAACAGATTATTATTCCTAACCCAGATACTTTAACTTGTTGCACTACTGACGAAATTGGGGAAATTTGGGGATCAGGTCCTAGTATAGGTCATGGTTACTGGAACCGTCCAGAAGAAACAGAGCAAACATTCCACGCATATCTGCAAGATACAGGAGAAGGTCCATTTTTACGGACTGGGGACTTAGGATTTCTGCACAATGGTGAACTTTTCGTTACTGGACAAGCAAAAGATTTAATCATCATCAGGGGACGCAATGTTTACCCCCAAGATATTGAACTCACAGCAGAACGCAGTCATAAAATGTTGCGTGGGGGAAGTGTTGCGGCTTTTGCGGTGGAAGTAGAAAAAAAAGAACATTTAGTAGTAGTACAAGAACTAAATTTTCGTACTAAACCGAATATAGAAGAAGTTACAGCTGCTATTCGTCAAGCTTTAACCCCAGAACATGAAATACAAGTTTATGCACTTGTTTTAATCAAAGCTGGCACAATTTCTAAAACTTCCAGTGGTAAAATTCAACGTCGTGCCACAAAAGGCAGATTTTCAGAAGGTACATTAGAAGTTGTTGGGAGCAGTATTCTAGAAATTAGCCAGACAACAGAACCAGAAGCAGTTCTCACACGCAACAACTTACTAGCACTAACACGACAAGAAAGACAGCAATTATTAAATTCTTACTTACAAAAATTACTAGCTAGGGTATTGAGGGTAAAACCTGAGCAATTAGATAGTGAGAAACCTTTGAGTAGTTTAGGTTTAGACTCTCTCAAGGTTTTCGAGTTAAGAAACCGGATAGAAGTTGATTTTGAGGTGGCTATATCTGTAGTTGAATTCTTTGATGGTGCTGGTATCTCTGAATTAGAAAACCAAATACTAAACCAAGTGAATAACAACTTTACTCATGTATCCTTGCCTATTTTTAAAGTTGAGAGAAGTACTCATTAACATCCACTCACATTTACTCAAGAACAGTTATGGTTTATTATAAATCAACTGCAACCAGGAACAGCTACATATAATATTCCTGTAGCGGTTCACATTCAAGGACATTTGAATTTATCAGCACTGGTTCAGAGTATCAACAAAATTATTCAAAGACACGAAAATTTACGCACTAGCTTTGAATTATTAGATTTAGATGGTGAACCTGTTCAGGAAGTTGCAGAAGTTGTTAGCTTAACTGTAACGTAAGTAGATTTACAGCATCTTGAACAACAACAGCAATAAATTGAAATTAAAATATTATCTTTACAAGACGCTCAGGCATCTTTTGATTTAGGTCCAGCACCATTATTGCGGGCGAAACTGCTGTATTTGCGACCAGAGAAATCAATATTAATTCTGACACTACATCATTTAGTCGGTTATGGTTTATCAATCAATATTTTAGTTAAAGAACTTGCTGTAATTTATCAGGCTTTCTGTGCTGGTAAACCCTTTTGCTATTAGTTATGGTCAATTAGCATTAACAGCTTTGTTTAGGGCAAATATTTAAATAGGTCATCTAAAACTTAATTAGTGCCAATAATGCCCCATGCGCCAATCCAGATATCACTTTCAACTGGATAACACGATTTTGTTGAACGGCTTGTAACCGTGACCACAGAGGATGATTGGTTAATTGTTTCAACCTTAATTCACTGTGTCATCCGAGAATTAAGAAAATAACATCACCACTGATTTGAGGACTTAATTCTAAGGAAGTATTTTCCTGATATTTACCTTGATTTTCATATGCACGAAGGTAAATACCCTGATCAATAAATTGTTTCTGATTGACATGGTCCTGATAATAGGGATGAATACCCGAGCTATAGCAGAACACAGGAAAATAGTTTGACTATTGATTAAACTGTTATTAATGACTTTTCAAGATAAAAAAGTTTTGTAAGCGTACACTGAGAAATAGTTACTAATTCATCATGACCACATTCTCCTCGAAGGCTAACCCTTTTACTAGGATCATCAACCACATTACGTCTATGACTTTCTACTATAGCATCATGTGTTGTGAAAGTTATTTCTACTTTCCTAAAAGTTTACTAAAAGTTTCATCTTGATGTTGCTCAATTACATGACCTTGCACTTGATAATTAAACCAAGACCAATTATATGTTAGCATTAACTCTTTTTCTAAAACTTGCACTTGCCAGGGTGAAATTTCCCAACCGCGATAGACATTTTCTAAACATTGGATATCACCAGCTCGTTTAAAAATAGTAGTAAAGGATTTTTGGTCTAACCGACCGTAATATCTCCCTTCTGGAAGGTCAATCATGGTTGGTGTAAAACGATGTCCACCAAAATGACTACCTTGCCAAACTCGAGTATTAGATAATAATAAATCTTTTAATGTTGTGATAGCTTGACGATAAAAAGGATTACCATATTTAGAGCAACATTTATCATGATTACCATGAGTACATACTAAAAAAATTCTAGGTTGAATATTTATGTCTTCGAATTCTTCTAGAGTTTCATTTCTGATACACCTTTCTATGATTGGTACTACATCATTGATATCTGATAGGATATATTCTTTCTTGCTATACCCTGAAAAAGACTCTTCAGTTTGGTAATAGATAATTAGACGAGTTTGCCCAAGTTTATAATAATTAGCATTGTAAATAAATACCAAGCGTAGAGACCATGCACCCTCATCAATAGCTGATCTTAAAGCTTGTAATTTACTAGTAATACATTTGGAATCTAGGGGATAAAATGTCCAAGGTGGTGGAGATGCAATCAGAACATAGTATCGGTGATTTGATGCACGACCAATGGGATCTTCGTTCGCTTGACAAGATTCTTCTGCACAGAAAAAACCGTTCATAATCAACTAGGAAATGAGAGATAATAACTTCACTTAATTACAACTATTAACAACAATGGAATATAATTTGCGTTTTTCTAGGTAGAGTTTTAGATTATCTTTGCTAACCCCTATAAAAAGGGGAGCATCCCAAATGCATAAGTTTACTTATTATCTGATTTAGTTACAGGCTTCATGGTTAGCGGCATTATTCAAGTAAAACCTTGGTATGATTCTCAGTATTTAATTCCTTTATTGGCCATGATCTTAGGCAGTTCTCTAACAAGAAATTCTCTAAGTTTAGAAGGCTTTACAGAAGATTTAATTAATCGTAGAGAACAAGGCGATTGCATAGCTAGTCTTAATTCTTAAAAAACCTCTGTGGAAAAAGTGAACAATCTCAGCAATTCTGAATATGTAGCCGCAGCTACTCAAATATTCAACACCAACGCACAAGAACAAATAGCTTGAGAAGAACTAGCAGCTTGTGTTGGTTTATCCACACCCGAAATAACAACTATCCTCAATTAACATAAAATCTTCATCAAACAGAAGGGGTTCTGAAATTCCTGGTTACTTACACCCAAATCTTGTAGATAACCCATCGCTTGGAGGGTTACTACAAGATTACCGCTGACTATATCATGTCCGTTTGATTTGAAGTATTTACATTTATTGGCTTGATACGGCGGGGCTCCCACCACATTACCAAGCCAGTAACAAAGAGAATCATGGGTGCTAAACCTACAATTATGTAGAGAATCCGGCTATAAATTCCCCCGAATCTTCCATACTGTAAAGGTTCAAAAGAATTGAGAATGTGATCGCCTAAAGGTAAAGAACGACTCTCAACTATTTGCAACGCCTTGCCTGTGTATTGATCAAATGAAATCTCACTCTGACCATACATAGAACTACCATCAGATAGCTTTTTAGCAACTGTAATTGCTTCCTCTGGTTTGTTAGCTACACGAATATATGTAGTTTTGGCATTTGGTATCGCTACTTCTGCTCTTTGCAGGATTTTCGACAATACCATTGGAGATTGACCAGAAACCGGTTGGGAAGAAACTTATGGACGTTTAGGTATCAAAGTAAGAGCATGAATAATCGGAACAGACTGATCATATAAATAAATTCCAACAAAAATCAGTGAAGCCAGTTAAAGCTAAAAATACAGCTACCATAATCCCTATCACTTTGTGAAGATCAAAACTTAAACGTTTAGGATGTCTATACCATTTAATTTTGAATCCATCCATGATTTTTCTCCAACCAGGGCACAATATTACTTCAGTAACACTAAGAATAAATAATAGTAGACCGACAATAGCAGTCGTAATTTGTCCAGGTTTACCTGCTCACAGTTCATAATGTAAACCTAAGGCAATACCCAGGACAGGATATTTTTCTCTTCCTGAAGCAAGCCCATTACCTGACCTGTATAAGGATTAATAAAAATTTGGGTTAGTTTATCAGCACTATCCTAAAGTCTGAAATGATAAGCAAAACTAACATTTTTAGGTAAAATAATTGTGCCAAGTTTTAAACCAGCTTGATTGGATATTGCTCCATGAATGGTATTGAAAATCGTATCAATTGAAAGAGGCTACCCCTGGGGATTCACATGACCAAACTTGCAGGTAACCAAAAAATCCTCCATTTCAGGTTCAAAGATTAAAAAACTACCAGTTAAACCGATAATTGCCGCAATTAACCCAACAACTAACCTGATATAGTAGTGAAGAATAAACGCCATGTCACACAGTTTTTTAGACTTCATTTTTCTGCCTTATCAATTTTCTGCCTTATCAATTTTCTGCCTTATCAATTTTCTACCTTATCAATTTTCTGCCTTATCAATTAAAGACTTTTCGTTCAGTTAAATGAGTTTTTATTTCCTTGCGTGTACGCCATGTTGTGTCGCATTTCCGTAGCTGGTAAGTGCCATTGCACTTACCATGTGAGAAAACTCAACTGCTGCTACAAAGGAATCACCACTCACAGCTTGAAAACGTCCCTCTGTTTCTGGTGTAAAATTAACAGCTCGAAAAAGTCCTAAATATCCATCACCACGATTGCTGGGTAAATCTATTTACCCAGCACGCAGACGGAAAACTTTTCCCCAATTAACATCTAAGCTGCCATATTTTTTTCTACTTCAGCGCCTACTGTTTCTAATAATTCAACCGCAGCTTTAGGGTTAGCTAAACCATCAGGTGTAGTGCGTGGTTGGCTTTCACTCCAAGGTTGACTGAAGGCTGTATCAAAATCTAATTTATCTGCCCAAGCGGTAAATAAAACGGCACCCCTACTATCTGCATCCGCTTGTCTATCCCATTTTGCGAAGATATCAGCGGCTCGTTTTGCTAATTCGTTACCATATTTGCGGGCTGGGGGAATTAAACCATCAAGAATTCGGTCTGCTAATTCCATGCGTGTAGAATGCTTATAGGTAATCATTTCCTCAAAGGAAATACTTTCATCGGCAGCTAACATTCTGGCAGAACGCTGGGGGCGGAAATTCATTGGACCCAGTGGTGCCATATATGGTGGATAATTATCTGCTTTGATAGCAGTGGGAAAAGTAGTTGTCCAAGGTGAATCATTGGCATTTTGTAACCAACCACTGGGCGGATCAATTACTTTTGGTAAATCTTGATAAGGGTGAAATTTAGTCCACAATCTTTTGGATATGTCCCCAGGAATAGTACCTTGCCAATATTTAAAGTCTCCTTGTTTTCCCACGGGAACTAGACCGTTAAACAAGTGCATAATATATCCTTTACGGTCGGCGTAAATTATGGTAAACATCGGCAGTTGCAACCGTTGTACTGCTTTTTCAAATGTGGTGAGATTTTTGGGGTTTGCCATATCCCACCACTGTTCTAATATGCCTGAACTCTCTTGGACAACTACCCTTAGTGCAACAACTTTAACATTTTTTTCACTAATTACAGAACCGTGAATAGAGTTTTTAACTGTGAATATTTGTTCTCGTAAAGAGCCATTTTTTTGTTTGACTTTTAGTTAAAAGTCTGCTTAGCGGGACTTAAACAAAAGTTAAGAGTAAAAACGAGTATGGTGCGGTTTCGGTGTAGCTTTCACGTTAAAAGAAGCTGATGAAAGAAACCACTGCCCCAGCAATGGCACCATGGTTTGAAAGATGGTGTTAAAGGTTTGATGATGTATTTACTCATCAAGGGTAAAAAAGAGAGTTTAGACATTATTTAGGGGGATGATTGGTTGAAAGTGACAGAAAAAACCTATTTGAAATGGCAGAGAATGCCCTAGGGGTGACGTACCACCGATTACACCACTTTTAACTGAAGCACCTTGGTCCAGTTCCCAAGTCAATGACCGTCGGTTAGAGATTATGAACAAGTGTAGTCAGAGGAGAATCACCAGAGGATTTAGCTTAATAATTGATGATTCTGTCCATAGAAAAACCGGGAATTTTAGGGATGGAGTAGGAAGAAAATATATTGGAGAAATTGGGACAAGGGACAATGGAATAGTAGTAGTAACAACACATCACATGTATATGAATGATGGCAGTAAAAGCTTAGCATTAGATATAGCCCACATTCCGCACCCTAAACTGCCACAGAGAGAAATTACGGAGAGAAAAAATCCAAGGGAGCATAAAAACAAAAATATGCAGTGAAAAAAGGCATTGGAGAAACAGTAAAGCACCAAAAATAGCATCAAAAGCTATTCTCAATAAGGAGCAATAAGAAAGAACACCGCCCAGAGGAGTCAACAGATAAATGAAGATATTCAAGAGATAAATCATAACTTAGACTAATAAATCGAAGTAAGAAAAGAAATTATGGACATAGTAAAATAGAGATATAAATCAAAGACATTAGCTTATTTTCTGATAGAAATTAAATTAATAGAGAGAAAAATTAGGTAACTAATTGATAGTAGGGAAAACAATGATATGGTAAAAGATTCACAATGAAATCTCTCTCTTGAGTCCAGTAACAGCTGTGTTTTTCTTGGTTAAGTGTAACTAAATAAATAGACTGAAAGCATGGAAAAATCCAGCGTAAAGTGGGGCTGTCAGTTGGTTTGCCCAATTGATTTTTACGGTTGACTTAGACTCTCTCACAGCGGTTGTAATCTGTCGTTGCGCTCAAGTATAAACCAGCAGAGATAAAGCCATAATCATTCCCAGGGAATCTATTCTCTCTGGACTTTTTAGGAAAATACTGTCTGCAAAAAATAATGGGTCTTTGAGAAAAGCAAACCCTCTCTGGCAAGACTGTTGAGCTTTATATTCATTCAAGATGGAGTCATGGGTAAGTTCATTTGAATCCAAAAAGTTTGTAGCAAAAACAAAACGCCCTGCCCTCATAAATTCTGTATTAATTTTACTTTCATTCTGGGAGACTGTAGATGATATTTCAGAGGATATCTCTCCTGAACTATCTTTTTTCTTAGATTTGATTTGAGTAAATTTACTCTGGTTAATTTGGTGACATTTGAATTGTTTGAATAGGTTAGATAACCCCTTGATAGCATCAGCTTCACAAGCGAATTTTTCTGGTGATAACTTTTTGAAATCTTGCACAGCTTTTGATTGTGCCTTGGTAATTTTTTGTGAGAGTTTACCTAGGTCTGATTCTCTTCTTTCTTGACTCTGTTTGCACTACTAACCATCTTTGTTCTATTCCTGGATAATTTACTGTTTTTGAAGCTAGTTTATATCCGGGTAAGTTACTATCAATAAATTCTGGTTCTGGTAATGTTGATATTCATCATTGTGCTGATTCTACGCTTAATGGCACTGGACATAACCAGCTTAAATCTGACATCATTCATCATTTTTAGATTTGATTCTGTATATAAGGACCAGTCTGCTACTATGAGACTGTTAACTTTTAATTGTTTTTGGTACTCTACTGCTATTTTAGCAAAGCATGATGAATCTGCTTGGTTTCCCGATGCTAGTTATAAAAATATTGGTATGTCTCCATCTCCTGAACATATCATTTCTATGATGAACTGTTTTAACTCCGGTCTATGGTCACCAGAATAACCGTAGGTGATGGTTATTTCTTTTGGTGATTTTACTGCTAATTCTTCTAGTTCTTGATTATTTCCTACTTTTTGACTCTCAAATATTACTTCTGGTAAGCTGGTATTATATTGCCCATGTACGTCCATTTATGATGAGTCTAGATGGCCTGCTCATAGGGATACTCCAAATTTTGGGGCTGCTTTTAAGGCGACAATAAAAAATATTCTATCCAATCCTTTTATAAATAGTTTATCGATGACTCTCCCCAGTTTATCGTCCTTGAGATATTCTGGTGTTACTCCTGGTCCTATTAGATGGTCACAGGGGATTGTTTCAAAATCTTGGAGAAACATATATAAGGGTTTTTATACAAATCCTAACCCGTTGATTATCATGGCTTTTACTACATGAACCGGACTTACTTTCTCTCCAATTTCAAGGATTATTTCTACTACTCCTATGGCGTCTATTATTCCTGCTACTATGCCTAAATGGTCTAGGTTTTGAATCTCCATTTTTTGAACCTTTGATTTCACAACAGAATTATCCACAACTCCTGTTGTGATTAAATCATTTCTTCTTCTGTTCTAATTTAATTTTTGAATCATTAAATTTTCTTTTCTTTTATCTTCCTTTACAAAACTTTAGTCTCTCACTCTATTCCCATTTTTATGATACTTGTTCTTATTAAGCCTTTTCTTCCTTGAAGGAGCTTTAGTTCCTGTGTACTACTATCTGTGACAGTTAGGGTGCCGAAGGTGGGTTTCATCACAACAGGAGTTGTGGATAATTCTGTTGTGAAATCAAAGGTTCAAAAAATGGAGATTCAAAACCTAGACCATTTAGGCATAGTAGCAGGAATAATAGACGCCATAGGAGTAGTAGAAATAATCCTTGAAATTGGAGAGAAAGTAAGTCCGGTTCATGTAGTAAAAGCCATGATAATCAACGGGTTAGGATTTGTATAAAAACCCTTATATATGTTTCTCCAAGATTTTGAAACAATCCCCTGTGACCATCTAATAGGACCAGGAGTAACACCAGAATATCTCAAGGACGATAAACTGGGGAGAGTCATCGATAAACTATTTATAAAAGGATTGGATAGAATATTTTTTATTGTCGCCTTAAAAGCAGCCCCAAAATTTGGAGTATCCCTATGAGCAGGCCATCTAGACTCATCATAAATGGACGTACATGGGCAATATAATACCAGCTTACCAGAAGTAATATTTGAGAGTCAAAAAGTAGGAAATAATCAAGAACTAGAAGAATTAGCAGTAAAATCACCAAAAGAAATAACCATCACCTACGGTTATTCTGGTGACCATAGACCGGAGTTAAAACAGTTCATCATAGAAATGATATGTTCAGGAGATGGAGACATACCAATATTTTTATAACTAGCATCGGGAAACCAAGCAGATTCATCATGCTTTGCTAAAATAGCAGTAGAGTACCAAAAACAATTAAAAGTTAACAGTCTCATAGTAGCAGACTGGTCCTTATATACAGAATCAAATCTAAAAATGATGAATGATGTCAGATTTAAGCTGGTTATGTCCAGTGCCATTAAGCGTAGAATCAGCACAATGATGAATATCAACATTACCAGAACCAGAATTTATTGATAGTAACTTACCCGGATATAAACTAGCTTCAAAAACAGTAAATTATCCAGGAATAGAACAAAGATGGTTAGTAGTGCAAACAGAGTCAAGAAAGAAGAGAATCAGACCTAGGTAAACTCTCACAAAAAATTACCAAGGCACAATCAAAAGCTGTGCAAGATTTCAAAAAGTTATCACCAGAAAAATTCGCTTGTGAAGCTGATGCTATCAAGGGGTTATCTAACCTATTCAAACAATTCAAATGTCACCAAATTAACCAGAGTAAATTTACTCAAATCAAATCTAAGAAAAAAGATAGTTCAGGAGAGATATCAGGGCGAACGCATGTAAATATGGTACATATTATATACTAAGAACCGAGAAAGGTAGGGAGGGCTGATGATATGGAGGTTGACCAATGAGGCTCTGATGGTAAGGTCATTGTAAAAGTAGAAGAAGAAAGTCCCAAAAAGTGTGAAGCTCAAGCCCGAAATCACGATTACTGACCACGTTGCACAGATGGAAGATCCAAGAGTAGAGGGGAGGAAACGACACAAGTTAATTGACATTCTTACCATTGGAATTTGTGCAGTAATTTGTGGAGCAGATAGTTGGGTGGCAATTGAACTCTATGGCTGCACAAAATATAAGTGGTTAAAAACCTTTTTAGAACTAGGAAATGGGCTCCGGTCCCAGGACACATTTGGAAGGGTATTTGCACAATTAAATCCGCAAAAATTTCAAAATTGTTTCTTGAACTGGATGAAATCAGTACATAAGATAAGGGATGGTGAAGTTGTGGCAATTGACGGGAAAACTTTATGTAGTTCTCATGGTAAAAATAGTGACTAGAGTGCAATCCAAATGGTAAGTGCATGGGCAACTACAAATAAATTAGTGTTGGGACAGGTGAAGGTGCATGAGAAATCAAATGAAATTACAGCAATTCCCGAATTATTAAAGGTTTTAGAATTAGCTGGATGTATTGTCAGGATTGATGCCATCGGGTGTCACAAAGACATAGTAAAGTTAATTACGCAAGAAAATGCAGATTATGTAATTACTTTAAAAAAGAACCAAGGTAATCTGTATGAGTCAGTAGAACAGCTATTTAAGTCAGGGATAAGTACAGGTTTTCAAGAGCTTCAACATATCACATATAAACCCGAAGAAACAGGGCATGGTCTTCATGAAATCCGCAATTATGTGATGTTACCTGGAATTGGGTTTCAGCTTGACCCTGATTCAGTTTGGTCAAATCTAAAAAGTGTTGGGATGGTAGAACCTATCGGACAAGTGGATGATAAAACAACAGTAGAGACTCGTTATTTTATTAGTAGTCTTGAGTCAAATGGAGAACAATTGGCTAATTCTGTCCGCAGCCATTGGGCAATAGAAAATTCATTGCGTTGGGTATTAGATGTAGCTTTAAAACAAGATGAATGCCGGATTAGGAAAGATAATGCTCCACAAAACTTTGCAGTAATGCGGCAGATAGCAGTCGATCTTTTGGGTAAAGAGAACCCCGTGAAGCGGGGGATAAAAAATAAACAGTTTTTGGCAGAAATGGATAATAACTCTTGAGAAAGAGTTTTAGCTTTAGCCTCAAATAACTTGTCAACAATTTACTTAATATTTTCTTCTACTTATTTTTACAGATAAGTTTACTTATTTATGGATGAATAGTTAGCTCATTTATCCTTAGCTAAGAGTTATTCAATTGGAGATAAGCTAATTCATCGCTTAATAAAAAAGTGATTGATTTTGTTTATATATCCATCAAGCTTTGCACTTATATAGATGATTTTAAAATCCTCATTAGTTTTTATTAGGAAATAAGGTGCGTTTCCCCTGGGTGCGGAGTAAACTTTGTGCTAATTCATCTAACCTAATTATTTGTGGACTATCCTTTTGGTCACTGGCAAGGACCTTGGGATTTTTAGCTAATCCTCCTCAATACTTTCAATTCCGATTCTCTATCTTGAATAAGAAAGATGTATTGTGGCCATATCCAGGATCTATAATTACTATTCCTGGTTGATAACCACGGCTTAACATCAGATCTATTAATTTAATTCCTAACTCAGGTTTATTCTCAAATAGAGGGTCTTGTTTCCCTTTGGGTCAAGAATCACCATGGTGATATAACTCTATATCTAATGGTAAGCTTTTACTGCCATCATAATAGATGTATGTGTTGTTACTACTACTATTCCAGTATCCCTTTTCCCAATTTCTCCAATATATTTTCTTCCTACTCCATCCCTAAAGTTCCCACTTTTTCTATGGTCATAATCATCAATTATTAAGCTAAATTCTCTGGTGATTCTCCTCTGACTACACTTGTTCATAATCTCTAACCGACGGTCATTGACTTGGGAACTGGACCAAGGTGCTTCAGTTAAAACGTGGTGTAATCGGTGTTACATAACTTCTAGGGCATTCTCTGCCATTTGAAATAGGTTTTTTCTCTCACTTTCACCCAATCATCCCCCTAAATCATGTCTAAACTCTCTTTTTTACCCTTCATGAGTAAATACACCATCAAACCTTTAACACCATCTTTCAAACCATGGTGCCATTGCTACGGCAGTGGTTTTTTTCATCAGCTTCTTTTAATGTGAAAGCTACACCGAAATCCCATTATACTCCTTTCTTTTTACTCTTAACTTTTGTTTAAATTCCGTTAGTTATTTGCATTCTTTCCCATTTGATAACCTGAAAATTGATCGGTCATCTATTCATCATTTACACGAAGAATCTGACAATTTGGGGCTTGTAAATGCAATTGTACAAACTGTCAAGATAATAATAAATATGCATATAATTGCTGAAGGCATTGAAACACATAATCAATTAGACCAGTTGAAGTTATTAAATTGTCAATTCGGACAAGGATATTTGTTTTGTAAACCCCTAGATTCTGAAAAATCACCTAAATTTATTTTAGATATTTCAGAATTTAAACTCAACTCTGAACAGTGATAATTTCCGTAACATATGTGTTCTATAGTTGAGTTGATTTACTAGCCACGAAATTATCATCGTTCTTCACGAAGGTAGTTTGATTTACCATAACTGCTCGGAAGGTGGTTCATAATTTATCATTGAAGTTCCCATCAGCAAATATTCGCAATAGGTTTTCCGATCGCTTTCTTCATAACATTATTAATTTTGAGAAACTGCTGCACAAGTTAATGATAGTTGCACCTGCAGAGAAGATTTATCATCGGCAACTAACTCAATTTTGCCCAAGGCATTGCGGTGCCAAGATGTAGCTTGAACGAGAGTTTCTGGGGATGAAGATATTTGTGCTGTCACCTCACCAGTTTTGGGGTATGGTGAGATATCACGTGCATCAGACCAAGGGCGCGCGCCTCATATCCTGTGTCGGATTTTGCGGTATTCCACCCCTTTCTGTGGCCACAAAACTGCTGTCATTTGTATTCGCGCAACCTATAGCAATTAGCTGGTATGAATCAACTAAGTTTACGGGTAATTCCACTAATCCAAAATTGGGATTGACTTGAGGTGTAGTAATTTGTACTGTGCCATTCACGCCAAATTCGGAACTGGCTGTAATGTCATTATCGGGAGTCAGTTGGTTGCGGAAGTCTAAACCGAGAATGCTATTAGTGGTGATGTTAATATTCCCACCGCGACCACGTACAGCATTAGCAATGCTATCACTATTCCTAGAACCGATGATAAACGGGGCATTGATACTAATGTTACCACCATTACCTGTATCACCAGCTTGGGCATTGAGTACACTGTGATCGCTCTGGCGCAAAAACTCAGAAAGATTTAACAGTAAGTTACCGCCATTACTAGCAACAGTTGAGGCATTGATTTGAGCATTTTGGTTGAGAACCAGCAATCGCCCTGTAATTTCTACAGTACCACCGTTGCCAGTTCCCGTACTGCGACTGGTAATTTGAGAGCCAGTTTGTAAGTTAATGCGGTCGGGGGCGGTAATACTTAAGTTGCCTGCTGTTCCCGATTGGGATGCCGCCGTGGAAATCACGGCATTGTCGATTAAATTTAAGGTGTTAGTATCAACTTTAAGCGTACCACTGTCACCTTACCCCAAGGATTGCCTATTGATGCTGCTTTGACTGAGGGCGATCGCATCAGCAATGATATCAACTACACCTGCATTGCCAATGCCTGTTGTATTGCTCGATATGCTACTTTGATTGTTCAGTTGTAAGCGTCCGGTGTTTAGCGTAATCTCGCCCCCTTTGCCAGTGCCACTCGTACCTCCAGAGAGCATGCTATTATCAAGATTCAAGGTGTTAGCCACTTGCAGATGTGGAGGAGTTGATAGAACTACCGTTCAGGAGGCTGAAGTCACCCGTGTTAATACCGATATTCCTAGCTCTTCCCTTACTACTTGTACTCCTGAGAATTTGACTCTGATTCAAAGTTACTAGACCTGAACTGGTGAAAGTGATATTCCCAAGGGAATCACTGCCTTTGCTGTCACTTTGAATCCTGCTGTTGGTGAGAGTGAGATTCCTAATACTACTAATGCTAACATCCCCCGAGCGCCCTGTTCTGTCACTCGGAATTGTGATTGAGCCTGTCACTCCGGTGTTTAAAGTCACTGGTTTACTTGTCTGGATCACGAGATCGGCGATCGCCAAATCTCCTTGACCAACAATTGACACAGTCCCCCCCTCAGCAGTATTGGATGTTAATGCAGATAATTGGTTTTGAGCTTCTAAGGAGACAGGACCGCCATTCCTGGGAGTTCCTTGGGGTGCTGAAAAAGTATACAAGCTGCTGCCATTGCCCAAGATATCCCCGTTTTGTGCCTTAAAGGCTATATAACCCCCATTCCCACTATTGCCTGTGACTGAGTAGGATAAGGAGTATAAATTGCTCTGATTAGAGAGGTTGCCATTAGTTGTGGATAGTATTATATCACCTCCATTCCCACTGTTTTCTTGTGCGCTGGAAAAGGAGTAGACAATTCCCTGGTTGGAGAGATTGCCATTAGTCGTGGATAGTGTGATATTGGCTCCATTCCCACTATTCCGGAGTGAGGTGGAAAAGGATATCAAACTGCTCCGGTTGGAGAGGCTGCCATTGGTTGTGGAAACTGTGATATTGCCTCCATTTCTAGATATACCATAGTAAGAAAATACTAATGAAATTCAGCTGCCATCGAGAGAAATATCACCCTTATTTGTGGAAATTATGATATCGCCACCGCTCAGAAAATGAGTATTACCAGAAATATTCCCGTTACTGATCAAATTCAGATTGCCCCCACTCTGAAGTGCCGCCTTGGGATGCTTGAAGGCCAGGATATCAATGCTCTGATTCCCCTGAACTGTTAGGTTTCTGTCTGCTTGGGCAACAAATGGAGCCGTGACGCTATCACGTATCTGTATGGTATGTTGAGCTTTTAGGGTCAAATCTCTCCCTGCTACCAGTTGCCCTTGTAATTCCAGGCTACCTGCTTCTAGGGTCAGATCTTGTCCGGTGGTGAGTTTTGCCCTGCACTTGAATCTGTGCTGCATTCTGTCCCATTTGTAACCCGATTGGCACACTCATTCTTAACAATGGCGGACTACTCGGATTGAGTGGACTAAACTCCGTCCCATCAGCAAATTTAATACTATTGGCTGTCGTCCCCACAAAGGAACCACCTAATATTGAATCGGGCATTTTGCCCAAAAATAATGCCCCTGGGGTTGAGCAAAAATAAATTGGCACTACCATTGGCTTGAATTAAACCATCAACATGAGAAACATTGCCGCCAGTTACACGACTAAAAATATTTTGGATATCTGTGGCATTGTTAAAAACTGCCGAACCATTTCTAGGAAGGGAGAATTGGCTGAAGCTATGAAATAAATTATTACCAACACGGCTACCGTTGGTGACGCTGTAATTATTACTTCCGGTCACAGTAGTGTTGAGAGTGCCATCGGGAATAACTTGAGCGTCAACGCCAATGTTATCAATATGCAGATGTGAAAATTGCGCTAATTTAGGATTAAGCCAGCAATACTTACTTTCATCACAATACCTTAGCCAAAAAAAAGGGTATGACAAGAGGGCTGATGTAGTAGAGTTATCGTCTTCCAAAACAACAAGTCAAAATCTCGCGGATTGCCCATCTTCAATATCCTAACGCTCTTGTAAAGACTGCTGCCAATCTTAACACTCTTACGAAAACTGCTAAGTAGAACGACGTGAAAAAACAAAAGTATGTAACAAGATGTAAATTAGCCTGAAAACCCCTTCCGTATTGCATGAGTGCCTATTGCCCTTTGGGTTCTCCAGTCACTCCCTGGGGGAAGGCGAAGCGCCTACATGGGGGAAACCACGCCACTGGCTTTATGCCGGGAAACCCGTCCGGTCCCCAAGACCACGCTGGTTCACCTCTTGCCTTGTCATAACGACAATTTTTAACCCCCAGTTACTTACCAGAAATAAAAGTGACGACGATGTGGCAATTGAGCTCCTTCGTTATGGCCATGTTAGCGATGAGTGACAGAGTCAGAATGTTGGCAATCTCTCGTTGGGCAGGCATAGCTGGTAGTTATCGGAAAGTGATGAGATTCTTTCAAACCAGAACTGGGGTCAACACCGATAGTATTAACTTGAACAGTGCCAGTCACACCAAATTGCGAACTGGCCGTGATATCACTATCAGAAGTTAGTTGGTCACGGAATTTCAATCCAAATATGCCTTGAGTAGTGATTTAGATGTTGCTACCTTGTCCAAATACAGCATTCGCTGAAATGTCGCTGTTTTCTTTTGGGACAGCAATAATAGACCCCGCACTCACGTTCATGTTGCCTCTTAAGCCTTGAAGATTTGCGATGGGCGACCAAAGAAGTTGAGTGCTGGCGTTCCTTGGGTGCGAATCCTTCCTTCCGGTATTTGCTCCAAGTAGCAATCCGACTGACTGGCAGACTCATAGTTAATAAGGGTAGTGGTGTGGCATCGCTGGCATTAAACTTGAATCCATTGGCAAATTTGATGCTGTCGGCTGTAGTCCCAATAAACGATCGACTCATATTCAAGCTGGCATTAGGCCCAAAAATAATAAGCTGTTAAGCACCTAAATTTAATATTTAGTAGCCTAGAGTCCTTGTAACAAGCCTTTTAGGTAAAAAAAGTAAATGCGTTAAGCTGTTACGCATTCTTTTAATGGGAGGGGAGTATCAAAAAAACTGCTAAAATATCTTAGATTAAAAAGTCTCAGTGTCTTTAGACCTGAGAGCGTAAATCTGTTAATAGCTGGCTGTAAAAAACAAAGTCATTCATATTCACTCAGTATTGTCTCAACCAACATTAAACAAGTTGTTAAATTTCATCTTTAAACTAAAACTTCTAAAACTGGGCTTGATTCTAGCAGCGGTATTATGCAGCTACCATCAAGCAAACGCTCAAACTTCCAATTCTCCGACTTCACCATCTGGACGCTTAGAAGATATTCCTGTTGCTCCCTTACTGTCGGATGTGTTACCTCAACCATCAGATCAGGAGCAATTACTTCCACTTGTGCCACTACCGGAACAGCCAGCACCAGGAGAGGATGATGCTAATACCAAATTCCAGGTTGATCGCATTAAAGTTGTCGGTAGTACAGTTTTCACACCAAAACAGTTTGCGGCGATTACATCTCCCTTTGTCGGACGGGAGGTCTCCTTTGTAGAGATATTGCAAATTAAAGATGCCATCACTAAGCTATACACTGACCATGGTTATGTCACAACAGGGGCTTTAATTACACCACAGACATTAGAAGCTGGAGTCCTTAAACTTCAGGTGGTAGAGGGCAGTTTATCAGAAATTAAAATCGTTGGTAATCGGCAATTGCGTAGTCAATACATTCGCGAGCGCATCCGAATAGGTGCTGGTAAACCCTTGAATATACCGCGCTTAATCGAAAAGCTGCAACTCCTCCGCCTCGATCCGCGCATTCAAAACTTGTCAGCTGAGTTACAGATGGGTGTGCATCCCGGCAGCAATATATTGCAAGTAGAGGTTCAAGAAGCTGACACTGTCTCACTCATAACAACTTTAGATAATGGGCGATCACCTAGTGTCGGTAGTTTTCGTCAGGGTGTGGATTTCAAAGAAGCCAATTTACTAGGTTTAGGGGACACGCTCAGTGTGGGATACACTAATACCGATGGCAGTGATACAATCAATCTGAATTACAAACTACCGATTAACGCTGGCAATGGTACTGTCTGGTTTGGTTTTAACCAAGGATGGAATCATGTAATTGAAGAACCGTTCAGCATCCTTGATATTCAATCACACACTAGGTCTTACGAATTCGGCTATCGGCAACCACTGATACAAAAGCCAACCCAGGAATTGGCAGTGGAACTATCGTTATCACACCAAGAAAGCCACACTGAGTTAGGTCTTAATGATATTGGCGGGTTTCCTTTATACGTCGGTGCAGATGCGGACGGAAAAACTAAGATTTCTGTCCTGCGTTTTACTCAGGAGTATAACCAACGCAGTAATCAGCAAGTTATTGCAGTGCGATCGCAATTTAGTTTGGGGGTAGATTGGTTCGAGGCTAATGTCAATGAAGATAAGCCAGATAGCCGCTTTTTCGCGTGGCGAGGACAGGCACAGTGGGTGCAACAGTTAGCACCAGACACTCTGTTTTTAGCTAAGGGCGATTTACAACTAGCAGCAGATACTGTCGTGCCTTTCGAGCAATTTGGCATTGGTGGACAACTAAGTGTACGAGGCTATCGCCAAGATACATTACTTACTGACAATGGCATATTATTTTCAGCTGAATTTCGGTTGCCAATTTTGCATACCTCCAATCTGGGAGGATTGCTACAACTGACCCCATTCATCGACGTGGGTCAGGGCTGGAATACTAAGGGTGACAATCCATCACCTAGTATGTTAGTTGGTACTGGGTTAGGACTACTGTGGAAACAGAGTAATAACTTCTCAACCCGTCTGGATTGGGGTATTCCTCTCACATCAGTAGATAGCGAAAAGCGCTCGCTTCAGGAAAATGGATTGTACTTCTCCGTGCAGTATTCGCCATTTTGACCTTCTGTTTCTACAGGATATTAAGGATATTATCCACTATTTAATTTCTCGAATTTGGCAGAGTAATAATAAATTTCGTTCCTTTGCCAAAAGTTGAAAAGCAATTGATTTCTCCATTGTGTTTATCGACAACAATTTGGTAGCTGATAGCTAACCCTAGACCAGTTCCTTTACCCACAACCTTAGTTGTAAAAGAGGGCTCAAAAATTCTAGCTTGCACATCAGGTGGCATACCAATAGCATTATCTTCAATGCAAATTGCAACATTTCGTTCCTCATTATCGACCGATGTAGTGATCGTGATGGTGTGAGGATAACAAACAGCTATCTCCTGATCTAAATGGTTTTGATGCAAGTCATCAAAGGCATCAATCGCATTGGCGATAATGTTCATAAATACCTGGTTCATCTGTCCGGGATAGCAAATGATGGAAGGCAAAGTACCATATTGCCTAACAACCTCGATTGTGGGGCGATTACCTTGATTTTTGAGTCGATGTTTCAATAACATTAAGGTACTATCCATCCCTTCATGAATCTGAAACTCCACTTTAGATGAGATATCAGATCGGGCAAAGGTTCTGAGAGAAAGGCTGATGTCCTTAAGACGATCAATTCCCTGATGCATTGATAGGAGAATTTTTGGTAAATCCTCTATCAGATACTCTAAATCAATTTCTTCAAGGAGTTCTTCAATTTCCGGGTCTAGATGTGGTAATTTTTGCTGTTGGAGATTTACTAAACGAAGGATGTCCTTAACATATTCCTCAATGTGATAGCAATTTCCACTAATAAAACCAATGGGGTTATTAATCTCATGACCTATACCTGCAACAAGTTGTCCAAGAGTGGACATTTTCTCACTTTGGATGAGTTGTAGTTGGGTTTGTTTTAACTGTTGTAGAGATTGGGTTAACTCTGCGGTGCGTTCTTGGACTCTTTGTTCTAGGGTACGGGTGAGATTGGATATTTTTAGGTGTAACTTTAATCTAGCAATGACTTCTTCATGTTGGAAGGGTTTGGTAATGTAGTCAACTGCACCAATTTCCAGTCCTTTAACTTTGTCTGTAGGATCGCATAAGGCAGTCATGAAAATGACCGGGGTATTGTAAGTGAGGGGATTGGCTTTTAATCTACGACAAGTTTCAAATCCATCCAGACCTGGCATCATTACATCGAGGAGAATCAAATCAGGATGAGCATATTCTGTTTGTCTGATCGCTGACTCTCCATCCGTCGCCATCAGAGCTTTCCAACCACATCGCTGAATTGCTTCTGATAAAACTTTGAGATTATTGGGATTGTCATCTACCAAAAGGACGTATGTTGTTTTCAAAAGTGGTTTGGTGATCATTGATGTGACTCCCCAGTAACAAATGATTTCAGGAACTGACAAATTTTTGTAGTTTGGAAGTTGGCAGCAAGTTTGCTCATTTCAGTGGTGAAGGGAGCTAGCTGACTGTTTTGCTGAATTAGCTCTTCTATTATTCCCTCAATCTCCGATATATCTCCCATCATCGCCAAATGATAGAGTTGCTGTAAAACATCCTGTGATGGTAGAAGTAATTCATCACTATTTTTATGCTGAGATTGATAAGAAGATCGTAAATCTGGAGATTGGGCATAAATCCACTCGACTTTTAGCAGCGATTGCAGGACATTGAATAGTTCATCAATTTGCAGGGGTTTGGGTAAGAACGCTGTTGCTCCGGCCTGCAAACTCTGTTGCCGATTTTCCTCGAATACACTCGCTGTAGAGACAATGATTGGAATAGAACTAGTTTGTGGATTCTCTTGCAGGTGAACCATTAGCTCCAAGCCATCCATATTAGGCATAGCTAAATCAAGCAAAATCACATCTGGGTGATATTGGTTTACCATTTGTAGTCCCTGTTTACCATCGCTTGCTTCTAGAATTTGACAGCCAATGTTTTCTAGCAGACAGTTCAGGATAGAACGGTGGTTGCCATCATCATCGATAATCAAAATTTGTGGTGTACTACCCCGAATACCGATGACTTTCTGGTGGGTTGGGGCGTAACCCGATGTCTGCCAGTCATGGCAAACTGGTACGGGTACTGTCAAATCCAGCCAAAATAGACTACCTTTACCCAGCTGACTATGTACTTGAATTGGGCTACCCATCAGTTCCGCGATTCTTTGACTAATTGCTAATCCCAAACCAGTACCTTCAGATTTCCGTCCCACTTCACCTACTTGTTCAAAGGCCAAAAATATTTTCTCTAATTGGTCTGATGACATCCCGATACCTGTATCTTCTATCTGGAAGCGAATCTTCTGATATGTTATTTGTGTAGTTTCATTTGTTATTTGTTGAAACTCTGGCTCTATGAAATCTGCTTTGAATGTGACACTACCATCATCTGTAAATTTGATAGCGTTGCCTAGTAAGTTGATCAAGACTTGGCGTAACCGCTTCTCATCTACTTGAATGACAACTGGTAAGCGATCACTTATGGAGACATGAAATGCAATTCCCTTCTGCTCTGCTCGGATACTACAAATCTCGCTCACACCATGTAAAAAGCTGGGCAGATGTACATTAGTTGCCACCAGTTCGAATTTACGAGCTTCTATTTTTGACAGGTCGAGAATATCATTAATCAACAATAAGAGATGTGAACCGCATTGGTAAATAATGTTCACGCCTTCTCGATCTTTCTGTTCCATAGTTGGTGATACCTCCAGCACCTGAGCAAAACCAAGGATACCATTAAGCGGTGTACGTAGCTCGTGGCTCATATTTGCTAGAAACTCGCTCTTGGCCAAGCAAGCAGCATCAGCTCCTTGCTTGGCTTCCAGTAGTTCATAAGTTCGCTCTTCAACTTTTAACTCCAGAGTTTTGGAATAATCTAAAAGTTGACCATTGGCAATTTCTAGTTGCTGATTAGTTTCTTCTAACTTCTGTTGTTTATAGGTATTAGTTGTGGCAATTACACAGATGATAAAGCTAGCTAAGGAGGGTGTCACTGGAATCAAAACACCATGTAAAAACATTCCGTAGCCACCCCCCAGCAATCCTGCACTTATGGATACAGTTGCCCAAAGAATTTTTCCCCCAGGAATCTGTCTTCCCTTACGCGCACTGACTAACCACCAACTACCACTAGAACCAATTACAGACCACAAAATAATCCAAAGCGACGCAGCTATACCAGAAAGACCATGCAGGTTGCCTTTCCCTGTTTTTGCCCCTCGCACTAGTTGATGGGCAATATTGGCATGGATCACAATCCCAGGTGTTGCTTCACCAGATGCAGGTTTTTGGATAGAAATCAAGGAAGAGCTGAATGGTGTGTCAAAGAAGTCTTTGATACTGACAGCGGTTGACCCAATAAATACCATGCGATCACGCATCAGGTCTGGGGGAATTTTTCCTGCTAACACATCGCGCATGGCAACCCTGTGAAACGCAGTTTCCGAACCATACCAATTGAGGAGAATTTGATAGCCTCCTAAATCAAATTCGGTATACCCTGCTACTTTATTTCCTATTGGTAAGTAGATTTGCTTGCCCAGGCTAAACTTCTGTCGCTTTGCATCAACGGATTTTAAGCTGATGTTTTCGGATTCCAGGTACTTGATTGCTACAAGGGTTGCCAATCCTCCTTTGGGTTGGTCGTTTGCTTGGGCATCGTTCGCTGTCAAGAGGGCGCGGCGCACATGGCGATCACCATCCAACAACAAATCGGCTAATCCTACTTGCTCTTTTTTCAGTTCCGGTGGTGGTTTGACACGCTCACCGCTAATTTTTTCAACACCAATCAAATTAGAAGTAGTGCGGAAAATTTCGACGAGTTGTTCATAACCATTACCTTCTGGTAAATCCCGATAGAGATCCAAGCCGATAACGCGGGGTTGTTGCGCTCGGATTATTTCCAGTAATTGTGCTAGTGACCTATCTGGAACTGGCCATTTACCCACTGAATGGATATCATCTTCATCAATTGTGACAATGACGATTTCGTTAGCTAATGTATTGGGCGAACACCACAGAAAAGTGCCTGCTTCACACGAACGCATTCGCACCCATTCATCACGAAGTTTCCACTCAGGCAAATTGAAAATTCCCAACAACTCCCCAACAATTACTGTCAGGGCAACACTAGGAGTAATAATAAAAACGCTACGAGTACGATGGATGAAAGCTTGGAATTTACGCCACATATTTCCGTGACACGCTTGAGTGAGGGTTTGTTAAAAAAGTTTTTTCGTGATAGCGTAGCGTGGCGTAAGCCATGAAGTAGAAATCAGGAGTTAGGAAGAGAAGTGAAAGAGTTTTCAAAATTATTTAAAACCTTAAAAAGTGTTTGAATTTTTATACTAAGTAGGTTGGCGTTAAAAATTGTCGTTATGACAAGGCAAGAGGTGAACCAGCGCGGTCTTGGGGAGCCACTGCGGTGGACGGGTTTCCCGGCATAAACCCAGTGGCGTGGTTTCCCCCATGTAGGCGCTTCGCCTTCCCCCAGGGAGTGACTGGAGAACCCGAAGGGCAAGAGGGACTCATGCAATAGGTTTTGGTCAATTTTACTTTTCGTAATATACTAATCTCCGAGAAGCTGCTGCGCGTCTACGGTTTTTTTGTGCCTTCCTACTTATCAAGCCTTATTTTTCCCATTTTCTCTAGCTCGAATAATCCTAAAGTTATTAATCTATAAGGATTTTATGTTTATTCCGCAAGTTGTCATTAATATTGATTAATATTGGAAATTAGGGATTGGGTGTCAGGAATAAATTTTCCTTAACCCCAGTCCCTAGTAGTCTGTCAAGAACTAAATGAGGGATATAGATTTGCCAAAAGATATTTATAAAATACAAAGCTTCTAGATTTTCGCAACCCATCAAAATCTATTTGACAGACTACTACTACCGCAGGGCATAAGTCAAAATTCAAAAGTCAAAATGAATACGGCGTAAGCTTTTCAAAGATTTGAAATGTTTGGTTTATTTACGCCGTACTGTACTAGTCCCTAATTAGGAGATGCTAATAATGGAGCTTTGACAATCTCCTTCAAGCTAACGGAGGAGAGGAGTTCTTCCCAATGTTTGACGATATTTACATTGTTGGGTTGGGAGATGTACAGTTTGGCCAGTGTTTCCACACAGTCATACCAAACTCCAGATTTACAAAAAGTATTTGCTCGTCTCAAACCATCCTTTTCCTGCATCGCTGTTGTCACTTCAGCAGTAGGTTGGATACGCTGAATCCAACCATCGACGTAAGGCGTACTAGGACTGAGTTTCCCATTCACTTTCAGCGCCAGAAACCATTGGTAGTCTTTTCCCACGGCTAAACCTGGTGCATCTGTAGGTAATTTGATTGAGAGCACCCCAGTTTTCTCTGCAACAGGAATGGTCATTTGATACTGTGTATTGCCAGTTTCATTTTTGAGACTGAATAGAACTTCTTCTGCATTAGATGCAGGTAGATATACCAGAATTGTAGGACGTTCAGACACCGTTGAGCCATTGAAGCTTTCGGGTAAGAGGGCAGTCAAGGCTGCTGGGCCTGCGGCTGGTACAATTGAAGGATTTAAGTAGTTAGTAGCAACACGAGAAGCTCCTCCACTTACCTGTTTAGGAGCGCCTTGATCAGGAGCAGATGTAAAAAGGTTGCCTCTGGAAGCCCCTCCACTTGCCTGTTTGGGAGCGCCTTGACCAGGAGCAGGTGTAAAAAGGTTGCCTCTGGAAGCTCCCCCACTTGCTTGTCTGGGAGCGCCATTATTGATTGGTGGGGTAAATGTAACAGCATAGGCACTGTTCCATATACCGCTAGTCAGCAGAGCAATGAAGCTCAATATACTACATAAATATGGAGGTTTCATGATTCAGATCCTTGTTTGACAAAAGGTAATACTAAGTACATTATTAGTTTTTTCCTCCTTACCTTATACTAAGATATTTAGCGACTGTAAAAAATTTACAAATAAAATTCATATGTTACCCATAACAAAAAATGATACAATTTGAGATTTTTTTTTCAAATAAATATGGAAATTTTCCACTGAAATGCAGGAATTTTAAGGCTCTAAATAACATCACTTTGTACCTCTACACTTGCTTAGCTTAGGTTAAAAAAATTTAAACTCCTATTTAGAATAAGTTCTAGCTTTATTCAGTAAACTGTGTTTAGGCTAAGTTAGCACAAGAAAAAGTAAAACATCACAAGTCATATGAGTCACTTATATCTAAGACAACTCCACAAAAAGAAATGCCCAATGTCATTCTGAAGGTTCGCGGAGCATCTCTGAAAGAGATAGTGAAGAATCTCCGAAATGCTTCTTTTCGCTATGGCTTAAGCCACCCTTCGCCAACGCTACACTCAGCATGACAAGACAGGATCATTTATTTTGTGGCTTACTCTTAGTCCTAAATACTGAACTATACGCTTTCTAAGCATTTCTATGAAATATATAAAGATTGTACAAAGTATGATATTCCCCTAACTTCAATCACGTATACTAAAGCCAATTACCAACCAGAACGAAGGCTGACCAAAAGAAAGGATTGTAGAAATCAGTTTGGCGAATCAGGTTGATCTGGGCTTGCCGTAGTGCTTCAGCTTTAGTGATTTTGGGCTGCCGCAGATAGTCATAGAAGCGCGTCATTAGTATCTCAGCTGCTTTATCTTTGACAGGCCAGAGAGTGGCGATAGTTGAACGGGCTCCAGATTTGATAGCCAAGCCTGCTAATCCCAGAACGGCACGATCATCCCCGGCTGCGGTGTCACAGGCACTCAGTACCAATAATTCGATCGCTTGTGATGAATCCTCACTATGATTTTTCAGGAGTTCAGACAACTCTTGAACATTCACTTGTCCATTCCACGTAAGTAAAAAGGTTTCTTCTAGACGGGAACTGAACTGTCCGTGGGTTGCCAAATGAATAACATCGGCACGACTAGATTTGACGCGGTCGGCAAGGGATTGATTAGTAAATTTCTGGTTTAGTAACATTGAAGACGGTAGTGTCTGGGAAATTTGCTTGACTTCTAATTCAACACCAGGTAAAGCACTAAAGCCATTACGCGATTCACTTATACCAGCAACGATCGCCTTAATTTTAGTTTGCTGGAATGATTGGACAGCCATCAGTTGCAACCCAGGAGAGAGAGCCACAGCATATTTTTCAATCAGATATTGCTGACCATCAAAGAGGGCGGCTATGGGTATGTTTCGCAATTTACCATCTAACACAAATACTAATGTTTTGGTGTTTTTCAAAGCTTGTTCCTGTTCAGGAGGACTAATCAGCCAATCATAAATTTGTTGAGACAATCGACTTTGTTCTTGGGAATCGGAAACAGGGTTGATAGTTATTAAGAAATTATCGAGTGTTTGTTCGATATCAGTTTGAGATTTATGCGTCACATAGTAGCGCAGAGGTTGTCCAGCTTGGGAGAGAATCACCGCGAGGCGATCGCTTAAAATAATGGGATAAATAACTGTGGCTGTGGGATCAATGTTGTCAATCTGCTGCGCTTTATCTAAACAAGCTTCGCGGAAAAAGTTATCAAGTTCGGCAATTTGCAGCGACTCAATCAATTCACGAGCTTGCATCAAAGCAGGTTGTGTTGGTTTTTCATCCAGAAGTAAACCTACCAATTCCCGATAAACAGGCTCTACACTTTCGCGGAAAGAAAATTGAACATCGGGGTTAACGGCAACCATATCTCCTCGCAGTGCCTTTAATGACTTAATCGCTTCTGTATAAGCTCTGATTGCCTCTGGGTGATCGCCTTGTTGCTTATATAATCGTCCTACCTGCCATGCGGATTGAGCAATGATATCGTCAGCCTGGAGTTGACGGGCAATATTGAGGGATTTCTGGGCTAATTCCTTGGCCTTCGTCAACTGATTTGTACGATGGTAAAGTTGTCCCCACTGATGTAGTGCATAGGCTTGGGCTGGAGCATCCTGAATTTGTTGTGCAGATTTAACCGTGACTGACATCAGGTTTGCTAGTTCTGGAATTGGTAGAACTCTTTCAGGCTTTTCCAATCTATTTAAAGTAGCCACAAAATTAATTGCTGCGTAGAGGGAACTATGACTAGGTGGTAGTTCTAACAACTGTTGTTGTAATTGAAGTGCGAGGGAAGTTTCAGCTTCTAGTTTGTCGTAATCCACCAAGACTTTGAAAGTAGCTAAACGCGCTTGCAAAAGTTCATTTGGGTTCGTAGCTGTTGTTTGTGCGTCTTTAAAGTACTTTAATGCTGCTTCCGAGTCTTGGGAATCAGAGGCAACTTTCCCTAAAATCACCAGAATGGAACTTAACTGAGTTTTAGCCTTAATTTTATTTGCTATGGCTAAACTTTGTTCTAAAACTTGCTGGCTTTTGCTATCATCGATCGCGTCCAGAGCTAAACCCAGGGATCTCAACCCACTAACTTTGATTTCCGAATCTGGCATCACAGCTAACTTTTGCGTTAGCATTTCTAAATGCTGTTTCGAGCGACGGTAAAATCCCAAAGTTTGCAAGGCTTGTGCTTGGTTGATCTGACTACCCAAGCTGCCCATATTGTCGCCCACTTGTTCATAATATTTTTGAGCTTGTTGCCAAATTTCCAGTGCAGTTTCAGTTTGACCTGTACTTAGTTCCAAATTTGCCTGGGTATTCAGTATTTGGGCCCAGATAATAGCATTAAAAGAAGGTTTAGCGGTTTGCAAAATCTTCACACTTTTTTCGATAGATTGTCTGGCAGCTTCCCATTGGTTGAGTTCCTGTTGTGCCAATGACAGATAACTCAAGCTTAGGGCTTCATTGGTGCGATCACCTTGAGTATGGTAATTGTTTGCAGCTCTTTGCCAAGCTATTACAGCCTCCGCAAAGCGTCCTGATTGATAAAGGTTACGCCCCTGTTCTAATCCGTTAGTGGATTGAGAATTTGATAATGACACATTGAAGGTAGAATTTGTCTGCATCAGTACAGATGGTTTTGCAGGAGTAATGGTAACTGCTAAACACAAGCTCACAATACTTAAGCAAATATAAAGGCAACGATTGTGTTTGATAGAGAAAATCATAGAACTATACGGTATCTGAAAAAATTAGCCTCTTTAAGTCTGAGAAGGAAACAATACAAGGAACTTTAATTGCTGTGCTTTTAATTAAAAGTTAAGGTTGTTAACCCTCATGATTTCAAAACGATAGTTCCAAAAAGCATAGACATATATCTCACTTTAACCTCAACCCAATTTACATGATTAAGGTAAAACTAACAACTTGAAGGCGCGGTAGACCAATTAACCTAATCAAGGTGTCAGCAACCTTTATTTTTTTCATCCCCTGACCTCGGCCATTTGAACTCTGTTTGGATAATGTCTTAGTCCCTCCACAATATGTGCACAATTACTTTGTAAAGTAGTCACAACCATATTAAATCGACTCAGTAACAAAATCCCCAAGAGTTTTCATACCAGGGTATTTTCCAATCTTAAATGCAGTTTTTATTATTAAATTTTCCACGTTTTCAGCTGAATAACCGTTTAGTTGAATATAAAATCTCTGGATGGTCAAAAAAGAGGCAACAGTGGTCTAAGATCAGTGATGTGTTCAAGTCCGCATTGATAATTTTTAGTTTTTAATTCCCCGAAGGATTTTCATCTAGCTTTTCTTATGAAGACTAACTTTCCCTAAAAGCTAACAATTGTCGATCATTGATTCTTCCTGCTTGGTGCAAAGTATTCACAATTTCCGAAATAGTTAAAATCGAATGACCACGATAACCTTTTTGTTGTAATCTTTCTTTTACGCTTTAATTTATCGGAAAAGTTCATTTTTTATTTCCTAATCAATTTTATTTTGCGTTATTATATATATAGGATGTTTTAAAAACCTAAGATGTCATACTGTAGCTTGGTTACCGCAGGGTATGTAGAGATAGCGAAATGTTCGCGGAGCGTGCCGTAGGCTTTAGTATGTCATAACTTGACGAAAAATTTAGATTCTTCCCTCCACTGCGTTTCGTTCAGAATAAAAAATTATACGTATCCTCTAGTTTTAAAACATCCTCTTATCAGAATGTTTAAACTGACGATGACTTCTTCTTATCCTTGCTAAATACCAAGCTTCAGCTTCCATTCACTGAATTACTGCTCGTACTTTCATTCATATTAACGCCTATCTGTATAGGTGAAATTCCTGGTGTGTGTAGCCCAATATTTATAATCCAGCAAACCATTCATAACCTTGATCTTCCGAATAACCTTTAAACGCTGATAAATGGCTGGTTAAAGTAATTTGCGTTCCCCATGTACTTTGTTTATAACCCAGTTTAATGGGGGAAGCTAAACGCAAAGGCACACCATTTTCAACAGGCAATTTTTAAGCATTTTTTTGAAATGCTAACAAAGTTTGAGGATGGGTAGCAGAAGCTATATCCCACCTTTCATAATAACCATCGGCTGATTCAAAGAAAGCATATTTAACATTTGCTTCCGGTTGAGCTAAGGTCATCAGATCACGTAAGCGTATACCTCCCCATTGCACAATTGCAGCCCATCCTTCGACGCAAACATTACGAATAATCATGGAAGTCAAAGGTAAAGTCTAAATTTGAGTCATACTTAGATTCAGGGGATTACTTACTTCACCATCAATAGTTAAACGGAATCTGTCTAAATCAATAATGGGTGTATTGCGAAAACTATTAATTATTAAGGCTTCTGGTTGAATTTCACTAGCAGCAAATTCGGGGACAAGTTTTTGTGCTTAGAAAATTAGTTCTTCAACTTTTTGATTTAGAGGTTCTTAAAGCTTACCTACTAAATCTTCCACTGCTGGTCTACCACAACTACCAAGGAACAAACCTATGCTAGAAATACCTGATATTTGTAAGAGTTTCCAGCGTGATAATTGAGGTTTGACGATATGAATTATATTTTCGTTATTCGCATGATTCATGATTTTATTATTCCAAATAATTTTATTAAATTGTAGGGTGTGTTAGCGTCAGCGTAAGGCACTATGTAAGCTGAATGCTTACTGCACTATCTTAAACTTAATCAAAAAACTACCAAAACATCGATCCTGTCAGTTCTTCTCCTGTGGCTTTTTGTCCTAAATGCTAATGAATAATTACAAATGTTATCACCAATGGTACAGAGGCAAAATGCACGACTCTTAATGCTTGCCAATCACCAAACATATCAACTATCCAAGGAAATTGAGCAGGTTTGTACATTCCAATTACTGTCAAGATTGCTAACAATAATATAGGAATAGTGGCTGTGTAAGTAATTCGATACTAAGCATAAGTTAGACTTTGAGAATTCTGAGTTTCTTGTGATGTCATTTTAGCTAAAAAATCTATGTCGCCAACGTCGGGGCATGAAAATGTAAATGCCATACCCTACAAGATTGAGAGAAAATAGCCACATAGCTGCAAAATGGCAGTGTCTACCTCCTGCTAACCAAGGGCCTAAAGTGAAAACGGGGGGGAATATGTAAACCTGCACGGCCACCAAAAACGGGATTAGCGTTGTAGATTTGCAATCCACTGGTAATCATTAAAAAGAGGCTGATGATATTGAGAGAATGAAATATTTATCTTAGCGCCTATAGCTTGTATCGGTAATTTACGGGGTTTTGCAGGAGAATTCATTACAGTAATATTTGGGGGATATGAAAATTATCTGTTCAAAATTTTATATTCTATTTTAGATCTTGTAGAATTTTAACATACTTAAAAAAACTAAAGTTTAATAAACTTGGATTTTATACACTGGAAAACCTTTCCACAGTTTCGTATGTATACTGATAGCCTTGTGTTTCAATTTTATATTGAACCGATAGACTGCAAACGGGTGAAACTTAGACTGATGTCATACTGATAGCCCAGCGTGGCGTAAGCCATGAGTAACGTAGTGCAGCGTATCCTTCGGGACATTGGGTGAACCCGGAGGGTGCGGTAGGCTCTAGTAGTCCACCAAGGCAATGTTGCTGGGTAAGCCCCTCTAATTGATAAACTAGTCAAAAAAGGGGTTGACCATGGCAAAAAAGTATGTTTTAGATTTAAGCGAAGAGGAAGTTTTACAACTGCAAGCAATCCTCAAAAAAGGAAAGCACAAAGCAAGAAGTATAACCCGTGCAAACATTCTTTGAATGGCATCTGAGGGAGAAACGGACACGGCGCTGCCGCAGTTCGAGTTCATGTTGCCACGGTGGAAAGGACAAGAGAAAACTTTGTGATTGGTGGATTAGAGTTTGCTTTAAAGGATGGGGAACGTCCATCAAAACCCAAAAAATTAGATGAAAAACAAGAAGCATTTTTGATTGCGACTGCTTGTTCTAATCCGCCAGAAGGAAGAGTGCGTTGGACAATGCAATTATTAGCGGAGCATTTAGTGAAGGTTGGTATCATAGATTGAATCTCAGACGAAACAATACGCCAAACTCTAAGAAAAATGAAATTAACCCGTGGTTAAAAGAATAGTGGTGTATTCCCGAAGTTAACCCAGAGTATGTGTTCAGAATGGAAGATGTTTTGGATTTGTACAATGAGCCATATGATCCGAAAAAACCTACACTCTGCCTAGATGAATGCCCATATCAATTAGTAGAAAAAGTAAGACTTCCTTTGCCACCAGAACCACATCAGCCTGAAGGTTATGATTGTGAGTATAAACGCAATAGTATTGTAAATTTATTTGGCTTTTTTGAACCAATAGCCGGGTGGAGGCATATTGAAGTTACACAAAGTCGGACAAAAGCTGATTTTGCTAAACAATTAAAAGATTTAGTAGATGTTTATTACCCCCAATCTGATGTGATACCTTTACTTGTTGATAACCTAAACATTCATACTCCAAGTGTTTTATATGAAGTTTTCTCTCCACAAGAAGCACACCGCATTATTCAATAATTAGAGTTTTACTATACTTCTAAACACGCTTCTTGGTTGAATCAAGTAGAAATTGAATTATCAGTGTTATCTCGCCAATGCTTAGAACGACGTATTCCTAATGTAGAAATATTATCTTCTGAAATTGCTACTTGGGAGTCACAGCGTAATCAACAAAAACCCAGCGTTTATTGGGGTTTTAAAACCAAGGATGCACGTAAAAAAATGCAGCGTTTATATCCGAGCATTTAACCTACCAAAATCGCCTTGGCAGACTACTAGTATCTCGGAGATTCTTCACTATCTCTTTCAGATACGCTCCGCGAACGTTCAGAATGACACTTTTAAACCGTTTTTAGTATATTTTTAGTATAGAGGTAGATCATTTTTCCAAAGGCAAAATTCGCTGAAAATGATTGCGCCCAAAGAAATTGAACAACTATTCTCTCCATACAATCTCATAACTGAAACGAAGCTGTCAGCGCTACCGCTAAAGCATCTGCTGCATCATCAGGCTTAGGAATTTCATCTAAATCCAACTCCCGCATCACGGCATCTTGCACTTCTCCCTTGTCGGCCTTGCCATAATTTGTCAAAGCTTGTTTAATTTGAGGAGGGGCAAATTCCACATAAGGAAGCTTGCGCTGTCCCAAAACTAACATCAGCACACCCCTAGCCTGTGCAACAACAATAGTATTTGCCATACGATAGAAGAATAATTTTTCAATTGCCACCAAATCCGGTTGCAAATCGTCCATTAGCGTGTGTAAATCGTCAAATAAAGTAGACAGTCGCTGACTCATTTCCATGTCGGCTGAAGTCCGAATTACGCCAAAATCCAGCATCTTTACGGTTGTATATTGTACTTTAGCTTGACTTTGGTTCCATGAGATCGCCCCAAATCCTATAATTGCCAGTCCTGGGTCTAATCCTAAAATTCGCTTTTCCATAACAATACCGTCGCCAAAATAGGAGCGTGAGTTGATGATGCTTTAACCATTAACTCCCATTTCTTTGAGGCTTGGCAAAAACAATCAGTGTTAAAAATTCCTTCCAGGTTTCCTAGAAGTGTTTTTCAACGTATTAACTGCAGTATAAGGGTTTGAGATTACAAACTAGCTTTTAAGCGAAACGCTTATGTGTGTTTAATTTTGCCGATTTGTCCAAAATTTTTGTAGCCTTTTATTTTGGTTAAGGTATTGCCATAAAATTTCCATAAAATTTATTTATTTTTACTAAGTTAGGGTGCATAACTCAAGTTACGCTTCGAGTTAGCCATCAGGGGGAACGAATGAATCAGCACTTCAGGCGTTTTCACTGGTGTGGCCTACGGTCGGCAGTATTTTGAATTGATTTCACCCTTGGTCTTGAAGCCAGGTGGTGTACAGTGCTGTTAAACAATGTTTGTACCCACTGTTCCCTATTAGGTATGTCAATCGGTTTTCTCAGACAAGCTATCAACGCCCTACAACTCCAGTCTCATGGACGCACTTCCCATCGGGTCAACCAGTGGTTTAAGTGGTTATCACCTGGATTATCAGTAAAACGCTGGTTTTTCGTCAGTGTTGGGGGTTTTTTACTGGCAAGTTTGGGGTTGGCTATTTGGATTAAGCTAACCCCGATTTTCTGGATATTAGAGTTTCTCAGAGGTTTGCTGGGTTTCCTCACGGACATACTACCCAACTATATCAGCGGACCTTTGGTTTTACTGTGCGGTATCTTACTGCTGCTGTGGGGACAATCCCGCACCGTAGGTTCAATTACTGAAGTGCTAAGACCACAGGGGGATGAGGAAGAACTGATAGATGTTTTGCTGGCACATCGCCGTTTATACCGGGGTCCGAAAATTGTCGTCATTGGTGGCGGTACTGGACTGTCTACTTTACTCAGGGGCTTAAAAACCTACAGTGCTAATATTACTGCTATTGTTACCGTGGCTGATGATGGTGGTTCTTCTGGCAGGTTGCGTCAGGAATTTGGCGTTTTACCTCCTGGGGATATTCGCAATTGTTTGGCTGCACTAGCTGATGAAGAAAAGTTATTAACAGAATTGTTTCAATATCGTTTTCGCGCAGGAGATGGGTTGACAGGTCACAGTTTTGGTAACTTGTTTTTAACTGCCATGACTGATATTACTGGAGATTTAGAAAGGGCAGTTGCAGCTAGTTCCAAAGTTCTTGCCGTGAGGGGACAAGTTTTACCCGCAACCCTCAGTGATGTTCGTCTTTGGGCAAAATTAGAAGATGGGCGCCGGATTGAAGGTGAGTCCAGCATTCCCAAAGCTGGGGGAAAAATTGTTCAAATTGGCTGTATTCCTGAAAATCCTCCCGCCTTACCCGCAGCGATTAAAGCAATTAAAGAAGCTGATTACATTATTATTGGACCGGGCAGTTTGTATACTAGTCTAATACCTAATTTATTAGTACCAGAAATTGCCGATGCGATCGCAGCCCAAAATATTCCCCGTATCTATATCTGCAATATCATGACCCAACCGGGAGAAACAGAAGGATACACCGTAGGCGAACACATCCAAGCCATTGATAAAGCTTGTGGCGACAGAAGGCTGTTTGATGCCGTACTAGTACATAAAAAAACCCCATCAGCCCAAGCCCTCATTCGCTACGCCCAGCAAAATTCCCATCCCGTTTTCCTAGACCGAGAAACCGTCATCAAACTAGGAAGAAGAATAGTCCCCTCCAACATCTTGTATGAAGACGAAACCGGATTTGTTCGCCACGACCCACAAAAACTAGCCAAGGTTTTATTGAAATGGTATAATGGAGCGCAGCATGGGAAGTAATGGGGAGTGGGGACTGGGTCATCAATTTTATTTTTCCCAATCACCAATCACCAATCACCAATGACTAAACTTTTCCTTCCTAATACACAAGCAACACAGCAGTTAGGTATCACCTTGGGGAAAAATTTGACTGCTGGAAGTGTCATATTACTAGAAGGTGATTTAGGTGCTGGCAAAACTACCTTAGTGCAGGGTATTGGTAAAGGTTTGGGGATAAATGAATCTATTGTCAGTCCTACTTTTACCTTGATTAATGAATACATAGAAGGACGCATTCCCCTTTATCACCTGGATTTGTATCGCCTAAAACCCCAAGAAGTAACAGGATTGAATTTAGAAAGTTACTGGGAAGGGATAGAAGTAACACCGGGAATTGTCGCTATTGAGTGGGCAGAAAGAATGCCATATCTACCAGATAGTTATTTCAGGGTATGCTTAAAATCGGGTGAAGACGGCGATCGTCAACTAGAAATCACTGCTGTGAATTGTCAAATGATAGATAATCTCATATCCAGTTAAAAGTTAAAATTTCTCCTTCTTCTTCTTCTTCTACTGAAATTCTTCTATATGGGAATCCCACCATCACCTAAATTTGCTTTCAAAGAAGCAAAATGTTGTCCACCTAGTTCAATTTGTTCTGCTACACACCCATGTTTTAACCTATCAACTAGATAATCCATATCATGAGCAATAAAATTTGTACCATGATCTGGTTCTATCAAACTCACTAATTTAATATTTTTCGTTTGTTGACTAGCTAAATTAGAAAGACCTAAAAAATTAAACACACCTGATTCATAAGTTCCACAGGGTACAGAAGGATTATTAACACCGACGCAATATTCATTTTCTTTAAACCAATCAAATGCCGGATAACCGTGAAAATGAACAATTGGCGCACCATTTTTGATTAATTCTGGCGTATATAAAGCAGCAGCTAGACTAATAGCCAGCATCACATAGATATCATAAGAAGGTTTGAAATCAGATTTACGTGACAAACTTCCTACAGGTAACTGCAAATGTAAATCATCTTTTAAACCAATACGAATAATATCTTCTTCAAGATTTAAGTCTGTTTTATTAGAACCAGAACGAGAACTCACTAGCCAAATATCGGGAATTTGCTTAAATACATATTCTCCATTAATGATGATTTTTATATAACGTCTACTTTCATCATTTTTCCGAATTTCATTACTACTAAATCCAGCAACAGGTAATAATTTATCCCATTCATAAGTAGAGATTTCTGGTTTTCCTACATAGTAGGGAGGTTCAGCATAAGCTACAAACCCGTAAGAAACACCAGTTCTACCATTAACAATAACATTGACAATATCTCTGTGGGATTTTCTTTTAATAAGTTCAGCCAACTTAAATCCAGGTGGAAGTAGACCAGTTGAGGCTAATTCTTGACCTAGTTTAACCAATTTAGGGGTATATTTAGACATATAAGGATTATATTGTGCTATTTTAAATCTACTCATTAATAGAGGAGTAATAGGGACAAAAACTTTAGGAATAAGTGAGTTTGAAACAAAAGCATCCATTTCTGATTTAAAGAAAGTAGAATCAGAAAGATTCATATTCAGGATAGAAATTTGCTCAGGAGATATGCCAATTACGATTTCTGAGAATGTTTTAATTAGTGTATTAATACCAATCCTAATTTTTTCCTGATATTTCGTTAAGGGATTGATAAAATCATAATTTATATCACTAAGAATGATCACCTGCGTATTGGTTGGATCTTCAACATATTTAGCAGCATGATCTTCAGCCCAACTACTTAATTTAGCAATTTGTACCACAGACATTTTTTGCTGATTGAGTAACCAAGGATAAGATAACTTATAAAAAGTTTCAGCTATGAATATTCCTAACTTTCTCAGCCATGAATTTGGTCTTTCCACATCTATTACTGCATCAATTTCTGCTCGAACTCCCTTAATTTTAAATGAGCAATTCAAGTTTAATATAGGAATTCTAATATCATAAAAAATATCTGTTGTCGCTTCCTGCCAAGAGAGAACATTAACTCCAAAACTTTTTAATTTTAATGCTAATTCCTGCCGGAATTTCATAATAATTTGATTATGATAGCCATCAGGTAAAGGTCTAAATGTAACATTGAGGTTTTGAGCCATTAATTTGGGGTTAATAATTGGTGGCTGATATCCTACAGGTGATTCACCAGCAAAACCACCTATTAATCTCCCAATAGTTGGCAAGCTGATTCCCTGACTTAATGGTTCAGAAGCAGATTTTGTAACAAGGTTCATCTCCTGTAATAATGCTAAAATATCTCCTTTATATGTAGCTATTTCTGCCTTAATTGTTGATGTTATTACACCTTTAGGAGAACGGATATTAATTTTGTTATTTTCTACCCAAAATTGAACACCTTGTTGAGTAAGCTTCGCCAAAATTTCTGATGCGTTCATGAATAAATCTCCCAGTTTTTAACAAACTATAAAGAATAGAGAAAAGAAGACACTTTGGTGAATGATATTTCCCCCATTCTGGCAAAGTGTCCGTCTTATAGGAGGAAAAACTTGAAATTCTCTAGTGCTGATATTTCAATACAGTCCAGTTAACCGTTTTTGTAGGTTGTATGAAGCGATAACGCAACCTAACAACAGATTTAGAATTAACTGAACGGTATGGGGTTAGATTTGCAAAATTTCTGATTCTGAATTTTCTAATTCTTCAGCTAAACGTTGTGCTAATTCTTCAATAGTAGGATAATACCATAAATGAATTAGAGATAATTTAAATCCAAGAAATTTCTCAGCCTGACTAGCGATAATCATAGCTTGTGCTGAATCTAAACCATAGCTATCTAATGGTTCTTTAATATCTATTTCATCTGGTTCAACTCTCAGTAAAGAAGAAATACTAGCAACTAACCAAGCTTGAATATCTGCTGAGGTGTAAGCTTGTTTTCCAGGTAAATTATTCAGATCATTACTCATGTATAAGACTCCTATCTAATTATTATGAACCTGTATACACCTTAGTCTCGTATGATTTTACCAGCCCACATCAGTACTTTTTATAATCAAACTAAATTGTTATATATACCTGTCAACTGTAAAGAATCTGATGAGATATCCAAAATATTATCAATAGTTTGATCTACAAGATATTCCATAGCTTGCCTACTAATTCCAGGTTGAGAAAAGACAAAATTTAACAGCATTTTTTCTCGAAAAGTTGCTGCATGAAGGATGAACATACCTGCATACAAAGCATGAGAACCCGCAAAACTGATTTCCTCTAGTTCTAATTCACCATACGCGTTAGGAATGTTTACTCTGCCAAGATTAGACACTGAAACTGTAGCAGCTACTTGTTGGGGAAATAACAAACAAATATTAATCAAATGCTTGGCAACTAATATCATATTAAAAATATCACCATGCTTGATGTTAACCTCTAGGTTTTGTTTGACTTCCCGCGCTAACTCCCAGAATGATGTATGGGTTTTAATAGTATAAAATCCCATTAAAGACGTAGCTAAAATAGCCAAGTTCTCTTCACTTATTGGAGGCTGAACCCGTTTGCGTAAATCAAGATATGATAGACAATTAACTCGCATATTTTTTTGTTGAAACTGCAATATTTCTTTAGTTACTGTCAACATGAGAACTGCGCATAAAGCACTGTGAATCGTAGTCTCTTCTTCTTTACATCTCTGAATAAACATCTGAGTTAATTCAGCATCAAGTTGTCTATGAATAAGTTCACTTTGTCGCTTGTGAATGGGGGTATATTTTCCAAAACCTAATGTTTTCGGTTGGTGATAAAGTTTCAAAATACCCATTTTTAGCAGAAATATAATATTACTGATCTTTCCTATCCAACCCTGTGTATTTTTGGGTAGTAGTTTTTCAATAGGTGGTAATGGTTCTAAAGTAGTGACTGGTTTAACAGTTTCACCAGAAGAAATTTGTTGACAATAATTTAAGATTTCTGACTGAAGCTGAATGCTTGATAAACCATCAGAAATTGCATGGTGAATTGTTGTAATTAAGTAATTAAGATTTGATTCATGTAGAATATGAACAAGCACTACTCGTAGTAAGCATTTACTGCTATCAATTTCTTGATTCATCTCTTGATTAACAATTTGTGTCCATTGTTTTTCAGGCAAATCATGAACAATTTTTAAAGCAATTCTGTTTGTACCTGCGGTTTGAAAATAGAAATTGTTTCTAAAATGAATAATGCAGGAATTTAGACGAGGATGGCGATATTGAATAATGTGTAAGGCCTGTCTAAGAACAGCTTCTTGGAGGTTGCCTTTAATGCGACTAATAGTAACTATATTCCAGGTTTTAGCTCGTCTATTAAGGATTTCCATTGCTCCTTCTAGACTGCTTAATTTTCTGTTGTCTGGCATATTTACAATGATGAGGGATGATATTGACTGTACTGATTAGGAATCTGTAACCCCTGAATTTTTAAAGTTTGAATTCTGTGTAAATATGCTGTACCTGTCATAATCTGATCAGCAATTTCTACAACATGACGATTTTTGGGTTGTGACAAATATGAATTTTTTACCCAATTATTAAAGCTACCCATTGCAGGCCCACACCAAATTTGATAATCAATTTCTCTACCTTTTTCACCAGTGTTAGACCAACGAGAGGATAATCCCAGATACCAACGAAAAATTAAAGCCATTTTTAGTTTGGGATCACTTGCTGCTTTACTTAATTTTTCGGGGTTACGTTGGGATAAATAATTCACTGTTTCTTGCCAAACTTCAGGTACAGTTTTTCTCAAGATTTGTCCTTCTAGTTTCTCTCGTTCTGCGGCAGAAATTTCTTCAATTGAGTTGTAGTTTTTGTATAATTCGTATAGTTTTTGAGCGCGGAGAGGGAAGAGTGTTCCACGTTTAAGAACTTGCAATTTCACACCCATTTCAAACATATCGGCTGCGGGAGCCATCATCACATCAGCCATTTCAGCTTGTCCTAATAATTCCTTGGTATATTGAGAAGTTCCGGCTTCAATACAGGACTGATTAATTGAGCCAGTGACTACATAAGCAGCACCCATCATAAAAGCAGCTAAGGCTGATTGGGGTGTAGATATCCCACCAGCTACACCAATTCTGACAGGGGTTTCATACCTATATTTATTTTGAATTTCATCTCGTAATTCTAATATGGAAGGTAATAAACAAACAAGAGGACGATTATCTGTGTGACCTCCAGAATCTGCTTCTACAGTGATATCATCAGCCATAGGAACTGTTTCTGCAAGAGTGGCTTGTAATTCACTAATTAAACCTTGTTGAACTAATTGTTTGAGAATTTTTGTAGGTGCAGGTTGGAGAAATTTAGTTGCAACTTCACGGCGAGAAACTTTGGCGATGACTTTATTCGTGATGTCAATTTGATTGGCGTAATTCAAACTGAGTCCGGCGGCTCGATAGTAAACAATGTTGTCAGTTAAATCCAAGAAAGCAGAGGCTTCAATAATTCTGACTTGATATTTGAGATATAAATCAATGCTACATCGTTCAATTGCCGGTTCACTAGGACTGTGGAGTAAATTAAAAGCATAGGGTTTTTGTTGCAAAGCTTGTTGAATTTTTTTGATGGCTGTTTCGATACGGGAAGGAGATAAACCTCCGGCACCAAAAGAACCTAAAATACTTGCTTTTCCTAGTGCAATAACCATTTCCTCAGAAGCAATTCCCTGAGCCATTGCACCAGTCATATATGGATATTTAACACCGTAAAATGTTAAAAGATTGTGATCACCTAACTGTTGAAGCGATATAGGTGGAACAGATATGAGGAGTTCTAATTGGTCTGTTTTACCATTACTTATATAAGGTAAGTTACCTTCATTAGTAATACCAATTAAATTTCCTTTTCTTACTATATAACAGTGTTTTTCTAAATGCCTTAGTTTTGATTTAATTGTATATGAATCAAAAGCAACACTGTTTAAATCGCCGTACCAATGTTGTGTTCTATTATAGAATGTCGGAGAAAATTTGAAACCATTATTTACTAAATTCTCGGTGTTGAACACTTTATTTAACCCCTAAGAAATTTTCGATGTATTACAGCTACTTCCAAATAAATTAACCAAGCTTCTGTATCATAGAGAGACACTAAAATCAAGATATTTTATCTATCTTTCTGAGTCTCAACTATTTTTTTGTAAGAATCTATTTGATATTGAATGAGCAAAATTATTTGCTCTAGTGATTGTTGGCGGGACTTTAATAAAAATGTGTGAGATTTGCTTATGACTGCATGATTATCCATCAATTTTGGATAATAACTATTGGGTGAAAGAGTGGAAAGAGATTTTAAGATTTTATCTTCCCGTTGAACAGTGGAATTATCTGGAGAAATTACAGGTTTATTTTTGTGAGGTGTGTGAATTTCTAATTTATGTTTTAGCTGAGGATATAAGGGTGATAAATCTAATTTAACTTGATGGCTGAGTAGTTTAGCTAAGGCTCTAACAATTGAAGTATGATCATCTACGCCTCTTCTGTTAATAGATACGGCAATGTGTTCTCGTTCTTTGAGAGTTGCACTAATCCATCGGGAACAGTTACTACCAACTCCTACTTCAATAAATATTCTGATATTGTCCTTGTAGACGCGGTTAATTAAGCGAGGAAAATCAAGTTGCTCACAAAGAGATTTGGCAATATTATTGCCTATAGTATGAGTATCGAGGGTAATTGGTTCGTAGTTTGCGGCAGAATAAAAAATTGAATTTGGTATATTTTGGATAGGTAAAGTGTTGATCTTTACGAGTTCATTATACTCGGAGTGCATTGGCTCACAATGAATGACATGATTAATAGATGTAGGAAAGGCATCACAATTGAGTTTTTGAATTACTCTTTGACAAGCTTGTGTTTCTCCTGCAATGACAACCTCTTCAGGTGTATTAATCAAAGGAATATACACGCGGTTTTCATGTTTGATTGCTTCTTTAACTTGAGAAACTGGACAAATAAGAATGGAGTTACTCCAAAAGTCTTTATTGTCGCCATCTAAAGGTAGTCCCCAAGCTTGACGAACTGCATTTTTAGGGCCAGATAGTTGAGTTCTAAATAGAGGAGATGAGTTTAAGTAATCACTAGTATTTTTGAAGCTAGTCCAGATACCTTGTGCTAACATCATGCTAGTTTCACCAAGGCTATAACCAAAAGCACATTTAGAGTGAATTTGGAAATAGTTTTTGAGGATTGCAGTCATAAATCCAGCAAAGCCAACTTCGGATTCCAGCATGGATACTGGATCATCTATTAATTTCTGTTCTATGGTTTCTAATTGTCTTTTTGATAACTTAGTGATACTGCGGGGATAAATGAGTTGTTCGATGTTTGCAACTCGTTCATAAACATTGTTGATTACTGGGTCATTATAAATTTTGGGAAATAGTCGAAAAAGATTTCGTCCTATTCCAATATAAGAAGTGAAAGAACCAGGATAAACAAAAGCAACTTTACCCTTTTTTCCCTGTGGGTTGGCTGTAAAATAGCTACCAAGAGGAGTTAGCCAGTCTTTTCCAGTATCAAAGGCAATGTTAACACCTTGAATTGCGCACTCTATTTCTCGTGTTAATTCTTGTTGATTACGTGCCAATATTGCAATGGTGTAATTTGAATGCTGATGTTTTTGAAATTCTCTGAATGTTTGACTGGCAAGTTGAGAGAGTGAAGGTGAATTTTGGAGATTTATTTGGAGTGCAGTAATTTGGTTTAATAGAGAAGCGCGATGATCAGATGCAAGCGCAAATAAATAATAAGGCATTTGCTCTAAATATTTGCTATTGCGTTCTATTTGACTTGCTGCTTCTGATAAAATCAAATGTGCATAACTGCCATCTATTTCCATCCTATTAATAGCAGCTATTCTTCTGTTTGCACCTGATTCTAAAAACCAAGGTTTAGATTCTGTGGCTACATAAAAGGGACTCTCACGCCAAGTATCTGGGGTTTTTACGCCAGTCCATTGAGGAACTGCGGGAATATAGCGGTGATATAGACAAAGTGCTGTTTTGATTAAACTAATAATTCCTGATGCAGCGCGAGTATTACCGATGTTAGCTTTAACACTACCTAAAGCACAACTGAGATGTGATTTTCCAGTTTTATAAGCTGTGATTAAACCTTGGATTTCTGCCTCATCTTGTTGGGGGATACCACTACTATCAACTTCCAAATAGCCAATATCTTTGGCTTGAATATCTGCAAGATGAAATGCTATTTCACAAGCTTGAGTGATTGCTGCTACTTGATTTGAGGAATTCTGCACCATACTCAAGGCATCAATTACTGCATATATGCAATGATTATCTTTGGCAGTTTCATGAAGTTGTAATACTATAGCGGCTGCACCGTCTCCTACTATAGTAGCATCGCTATTTTGGTCATAACTAAGGGTATGTATATCAGGAACTTTATGTTCCTCTTTGGTAAAGTCAATTGCTGCAATTAATACAGCATCTACTTGTTTATTTGTTAATAATTTCTGCGCTAAATTTAAGGCTGAAAAAACAGACTTTTCTTCACCAAAAGCTGGACTGGTTGCATCCCAAAGACGAGAAATATAACTTGCTAATTTATTAGGTTGATGATTTTGAGATTCACTCACCATAATCACGGCTATTTTTGTCTCTGGATGTAATTTGCCATGTTGGAGAGCGTTATTAGCTACCTTTAAAATTAATTGTTGTTGAGGTAGTAATTGTTGAATTTCTGCTGTTGGAATTGGTAATAATCCTGTGTTGGTATGGGAAAGAGGGAGAAAATTCTGTTTTCCTTCGTAAATACTACGTTCAAATGTATCTAATTCTTGATAAGCATTGGTCATGCAATCTAGCCCTATAATGGCCATTTTTGCAAATTCATTCATGATTATTCTCCATTTTTAGAGTTAAGAGGTAATATCACGCAGAGGCGCAGAAAGGTAAGGAGTAAGAATGTTTGAAAAATTGGTTAATTATCAAATAGGTATTTTTGGTGTTAGCCTGAAAAAGCTGAATGCTTACGCAGGAAGAATGAGGAGATGTACGTTGTTAATATTTTTGAGATTCTTCCAATCTCTGCATCCTTGTATGAGGTATCTATCCTATTTGTTTGGTTAAAATAGTTCCCTTAGCACCAATCATGCGATTATAAATTTTTCCTTGGCGATTGTGGGTAATGATATCAGCAATTACTTGTGATTCGGTTTTGGATTTGACTTCACAAGTAACATAAAATGTTTCGTCAAATGGCACAGGTGCAAATTGTTCAAAGGTTTGAATTTCTGAGGGTAAACAACCGACTTTATGAAAGTGTTGAATCCAAAGCCAGAGGGCGTGAATCTGTACGTCAGCTATGTAGGGATTGAATGTTTGAACTGGGAATTGTCCCTGTTTTTGGGCTGTAGGTTGTGGTAATTTACATTTGATGGTGAGTTTACCGGGACTGGCATTTAGTACAGATTTTACACCTTGAAATGTGATTCCATGAAATAAGCTACCTCCCCGGTTCTGATAAAGTAATTGATTTGTGATGAGGAATTGCTCATCTAGGGTTAAGTTTAGCAATTCGTAGTTTAGGGCGGTGTCAATTTGGCGCTTTAGTATCACATTAGCACTAAAGTGATATCTGATTTTTCCTTCTGGATTAATGCTGCTAATTTTAGCTGCCAACTCTATTTCTTTATTTTCAATTTTAGCAATGTCTTGGATTGCTAGAGTGTATTCACTTGATAAATTTTCATCAAAAACTATTCCTTTCAGAACTTTGAAGTTGTTGCAACTAAAGGCTTTAAATCCAGGATGGATTTGTTCGCAAGCGTTAGCCATCCATAATAATCCACAAGTGGCGGGAAGGACGGGACGACTTGCTATTATATGATCGTGTAAAAATGGGTTGGATTTTAATGTTAATTGGCGTTTTAGGCGATAGGTTTTTAAGTCGCTGGATAGGGTAGTGGGAATATAAACTAATGGGCTACCAATTACGATTTGTACATTTTCTTGATAGGTGTTTATTAGTTCTTCAACTAACATTTGTGTACCGGTTTCTAGGGGTATGGTTTCAATTCCTCGTTCTGCAAAGGCTTTTTTTAATTCTGGTGATACCATCCCACTTTGCCAAGGACCCCAGTTAATGGCTACTACATGACAATGGGGATAATTATGTTTGATAAGATGGGCTGATTTATTGAGGATTTCGTTAGCGATCGCATAATCAGATTGTCCTATATTACCATAAAAACCAACCACCGAAGAAAATAGAATTAAATATTTTAGTTGGCTTGGAGGTACACAATTTAGCAGATTTTCTAAACCCTTAACTTTGGCTGCATAAACTGTTTCAAAATCCTGAATTGTTTTTTCCTCAATTCGTTTATCAGCTAAGTTACCAGCACCGTGAATAATGCCAGTTATCGCCCCTAAATATTCAACTACAGGTGCAATTTTTTCTGCTAGCACAATGCTTTCAGTGACATCCACACTCACATATTCTGCTTTTCCTCCTGCGGCTGCAATGGCTTTGAGGGTATTTTGGATTTCGCGCTGAGAGGAAATATCATGATACTTTTTCTGTATCATTATTGGTGTCGGTTTTTCCCCCTGTGCTTGAAAATACTCCATAATTCGCTTTTTTAATTCGGCTTCATTTTCACAATCCTCAGCCCAAACTGGTTCTGTTTCTCTACTAGAGCGACCTAAAAGAATGAATGTACATTGATATTGTTGGGCTAATTTAATCACACATTGGGCTGTTATTCCTTTTGCACCTCCACTGACAAGAAATACTTGAGATTGGGGATTGATGATCGGGGATTGGAGACTGAGGGAAGAGGGTTCTGCAACTAAAGTAAATCTACCTTTGCTGCTATATCCTACTTCTGTAACTAACAAATTGGGGTCATGAATTTCTGCAAGTATGTGTTTTACAGATGTTTGTGGATCTAAATCAGGGCTTAAATCAAGGGAACGACAAAATACACTTTCCCATTCTTGATTCAAACTCTTAGTTAATCCGAATAGTCCTGCACTAATAGGACTAAAATTAGTTGTGTTTCCTAGTCCAAATTCACCATCTAGACGCGCAATACAAAGAAAACAACTACGTGATTTTGTTGCTGCTTCATTAAGTGATGTTTTGAGATGTTTAGCGATTAAGAAGACATGACGGAGAATCAATATTTCTATTTCATTACTACCGCTGAATACAGGGTTTAGATGAATGAAAGTAGCTACAGCACCAAAATCATCTGCAATGTTACTTAACTGTTGTTGTAAAGTTTTCTCATTCCAATCAGTTAATATTACCCGATTAATTTCCGCCGGTAAATTTGATTGAATGTTAGGGAAGCTTAAAACTACAGGTTTCACACCTTTTGCTATCAAAGATGTAGCTAATTCTTCAGTAGTAGAATAGCCGTCATCTGTGATTAGAATAACATCGGTTTCAGGAATTATAAAATCTAACGCATCTGGTTGGGAAAGCAATTTTAATGTTGCCGGACTGCGAAGAATTTGAGGATGTAATTCTGTCGATGTAAATTCTTCTTTCTCATTAGTTAGTAACTTGGTTACACCCTGAGCCTGATGTTGCATATACTCAACAATTTGTCCCAATGTCCTTAATTCTGCTAATTCTTCAGGGTTAGGTCTGGGTAAATCTGGATAAAGTTCTAACAGTCCTCCTAATATTTCCACCCGTTTGATAGAATCAATTCCTAAATCTGCCTCAATATCCATTGACAGTTCTAACATTTCTGCTGGATAACCTGTTTTATCACTGACAATGGTGAGGAGAACGTTACTCAAATCTGCGGGTATTCTGATTGCTGGTGCTTTTTCTACTATCTGCGTTATTTGATCTCCAGTAGATTGTTTTACATCATCTTCGCCGGAGGAAATTAAATTTTCTGTATCAGCAACATTGGGGTGAGATTCTAAAATTTGTGGTTCATCCGCAACATCTTGGTGAGGAACTGCCACTAACATTTGCACTGGAAAAGTTGTTGCTCCTGAAACTTCTACCTTCTGACTTAATAAGTCTAGAACTAGAGTTTTAATATACTCCGCAATTTGTCCCAGTGTCCGCAATTGACCTAATTCTTCTGGGTTCGGTTTTGGTAAATCTGGGTAAAGTTCTAACAATTCTCCTAATATTTCCACCCGTTTGATAGAATCAATTCCTAAATCTGCCTCAATATCCATTGACAGGTCTAACATTTCCACTGGATAACCTGTTTTATCACTGACAATACTAAGTAGAGTTTCTCCAAGAGTGGAGGTATCAATATTAATGGGAATTGTGGGTATGACTGTGATGGTATTTGAGTTTTCTTCTAACTGTTCCTCTTGTTGAGGAGGAAAAATTAACTTCTCTCCTAATCCCTCTCCTGCAAAGGAAGGGGAAATATTAGCCCCACTTCTATTAACAGAGGTTTTTCCATTGGTTTCTTCTACTAAATGATGCTGAGGAACAGAAATATCATCAGTAACAAACAAAAAATTATAATGTTTATGCAGTAATTGGAAGTAATTGTTGGCATAATCTTGCTGATAGTTCAAATATATTTCATGAATGCGGAGGGTGTCAGCTTGATGATCATGAAACCGCATCATGTTACGTTCACAACTAGAAATAGCTAGTTGTTGTGTTTGTGCTTGATATTCATTTATATCCCCGTTTTCTAACAACTTATACTGTTGTTGCATCAATTCATAAAAAGTCTTTGTGTATTCTGTTTGATTTTGTAAATATTGTTCATGAACGTGTATTATATCACGTTGTTGACGAGTAAATTCTGCTAAGGAATGTTCTAAACTATCAATAACTCGGGCGTAATTGGGAAGTTGAATTGCTACTTTCTCCAAATTGCTATTGTTCCTATGATTTACATCATTTACATCTGTACCATAACTGTATTCTTCCTCTAAATCTTCCCTAATTCTTGGTAAGGTAATAGTTGTTTCAGCAACAGCAGGTTGTGGTTCTAGTTGGGGAGAATTTGCACTGATTCGATGACCATTTTCTAGTGCTTTTGCAAATGCTCTTTGTGCTTTGTGGGTGATATTAGTGCTGTTGAGTGGCACATTCAAAACTTTCTTTTGATTAACTTCAGGAATTTTGGTTTCAATTTGATAGGGGTCGATATTTTGCAAAGCTACACCAGCAACTCGCAATTGTATTACTGCTTCTCGTAATCCTAAATCGCTATTTTGAGTTGAATTCCTATTCAAAGCGACAGCAATATGGGGTTTATCACCTAAAATTTCTTTCACTAAGTTTGTGAGAACGTTTTTGGGACCAAACTCCACAAAGCAATAACCACCAGCTTTATAGATATTCTCAACTTCTTGTTGGAACAAGACCTGATTTAACAAATGTTCTTTGAGATTTTTTTGAATTGCTGGCGCTTCATTTGGGTAAAATCCACCAGTGAGATTTGTATAAACGGGAATTTTAGCAGAATTAAAAGTTACCTTTTCAATCGCTTGAGCAAAAGGTTTTTGGGCATGGGATACTAATGGTGTATGGAAAGCTGCGGAAACTTCTAATAAAAATGTAGAAAATCCCTTCTCTTTCAGAACATTCTGCACTTTGGTAATTTCTGCTGTTTTTCCAGCTAAAACCACCTGACGCTGAGAATTCCAATTAGCAATAGCAACTTGGGGAAAATCTTTAATTAATTCCTTTAGCTGATTAATATCACCCTTTACCGCCAACATTCCCCCCGCGTCAGATTCTGCGGGTGTAGCCATTGCTTTTCCCCTTTCTCTGACTAAGAAGAAATAATCTTCTTCACTTAAAACACCACCAGCCCACAAAGCTGTCAATTCTCCAAAGCTATGACCGGCGACAAAATCAGCTTTAAAACCAGCTTGTTGTAATATCTTGTATAAACCTGCACTAAAAACGCCAATTCCTGGCTGTGCATATTCTGTTTTTTGCAGTGTTTCTAGCTGATTTTGCTTTTGTGATTGATCAAAAACTGGCTGGGGAAATACAACTTCAGAAAGGGGTTTTAACCCATCTTCACACAGCAGCTTATCCATATAAATATAGGTTTCACGTAAGCAGGGAAAGTTAAGTACTACTTCTCGCCCCATTTCCAAATATTGAGAACCTTGTCCAGAAAATAAAGCTACTATTTTACCTGTAGTTTCTATCCCTTTTTGGCGGTAATAAATTCCTTTGGGATGTTCCCATGATTCGGCTTCTGGTTTATTTCGTAACTGATTAATACTAATTTGCAAAAATTCCTCAGCTTGGGTTAAGGAATCAGTAACAAATCCAATCCTCACGCAATTGACAGGAATTTTTAGAGATTGAGATCCTCTAATTATTTGTTGATAATGTATTTCTTTTTCTGGTGATGTTAATTGTCGTTGAATGTCTTCACAGCGAGATAACAATTCTTGGGTTGTGGATGCAAATAATAAAACTGATTTTGCAGTATTGTGTAAACGATATGAGTGATGATGTTCATTTTCATATTCCTCCAAAACAACGTGATAATTTGTCCCTCCAAAACCAAATGCACTGACACCAGCACGTCTGGGTCGGTTACTAATCCAAGGTCTAGTTTCTGTATTTAAATAAAAGGGTGAACTCTCAATATTTAATTTTGGATGTGGTTTAGTAATGTTCATTGTGGGTGGTAATACTTTGTGATGCAATGCCAAAGCTGTTTTAATTAAACTTGCTGCACCTGCTGCCGCTTTGGTATGTCCAATTTGTGATTTCACCGTACCTAAAGCAATATGTTGGGTTTGGGAATTGTTTTCACCAAATACTTCTTTAATAGAGGTAAATTCTGTGGGGTCTCCTACCATTGTTCCTGTACCATGTGCTTCAATTAAACCCACAGTTTCCGGTGAATACCCGGCATTTTCATAAGCACGACGTAAGGCTTTAATTTGTCCTTCGGAATGGGGTGCATATATGCTCTTATACTTACCGTCGCTAGAACTGCCAATACCTTTAATAACAGCATAAATGCGATCGCTATCTCGCACTGCATCTTCTAACCGCTTGATTACCAACATTCCCACGCCTTCACCTAACATCATCCCATCAGAATCTACATCAAATGGTTTGACTTTATCACCAGGAGAAACCGCTGGAGTTTTGCTAAAACACATATAGGCAAAAATCGAATTATCGGTGTCAACTCCACCAGTGATCATCATATCGGCGCGATGTTCGACTAATTCGCTAATTGCCATTTTTAATGCACCTAAAGAACTGGCGCAAGCTGCATCCACTACACAGTTTATTCCTCCCAAATCCAGGCGGTTGGCGATACGTCCAGAAATCACATTAGCTAACATTCCAGGGAAGGCATTTTCGTCCCACTGTACATAAGCACTTTTGACTTTATCAATCACTTTTTGGGTATCTACTTCTGATAAACCACTGTTCTTGAGAACTTTTTCCCAGATTGGATATTGCAACCTTGCACCCAAAGGTACTGCTAATTGTCTACCAATAGCTACACCTAATATGACCCCAGTACGTTCACGATTAAACTGTCGAGATTCGCTGTAACCAGCATCTTCCATTGCCTCTTTTGCTACTAACAAACCTAGTAATTGAGAAATATCTGTTACCTCTAAAATATTCGGAGGTAAACCAAATTCCATCGGATTAAAATCAATATCTGGGATAAATCCACCACGCTTGCAGTAAGTTTTATCTGGGGCTTTGGGGTCAGGATCATAATAATCTTCTATACTCCAGCGGGAAGGGGGAACATCAGTAATACAATCCACTTTTTGAATAATATTTTCCCAATATTCCTGTAGATTCTTTGATTTGGGGAATATTGAAGCCATCCCAATAATTGCTATATTAGTTTGTTGCGATTGTTGATTAATTTGATTAATGACATTTGTATTTTTCGACATATTACTTCTCTCACTGATCATCTGGAACAGAGCTTTTTCACAATTACTGACTTCAATTTGCAATTGTGATAATGCAGCTTCTAAGTTGGAAGCAGCCATGACTATTTATTCACTATTTTGTCGTGGAATGTGAAGATGATAATAAATTTGTTTGTTCTCTAAATTAAAAAACTAGAGATGACAAACTTCTCTATGTAAACAAATTATTAAGGTTCTTCAACTTGGTAAAATGCTTCGCTTGGCGGCTCAAGCTAGAATAGTTTTTAGAGAAAACGTAATTCTCTACCCTGTACTTTCGGTTCAACTGCCGCTTAGACTTATTTTATATGGGTGACAAAACTTTTGCAACTCAAATGCAACTCAATAAAACTAGGAAAAATATCAAGTTGCTTGAGGCATAGCGATGAATTATTTACTTATCCAAGTAATATCAATAATTAGCTGATATTGCCAAGTTAATATCTAAAGTTGCATATAAATTGCACGAAATCATAGAAAAGGTGTAAAGTCAAGCAAAATTGAGATGGATGTAAGTAGTCAAATAAAATTGGCAGATATTTTCACATCTATCTGAGAGGAGATTTTCAATTAATAGTCTGGATCTGATTTATCAGGTGGTTAATGAGCATATAAATATTCCTTCAAATCATTAATGAATAAACTGGTAATTTTGGTTACTCGTTATTATGTCTAAAGTATGAAATAATTAAGATTATAAGAAATATAGATACTATTACTCGGTAAATCAGTAACAAATGAAAACAAGCCTTATGAGCTAGTAATTAATTTGCAATGTCCTAGAAATTTGATTTAGACATATTTGTTGCATAAGGGTTGAAATTGTGTATTAATCAGTTTATTGTTTGTGGTTGAATGATGTAAATGTAAATCCATACTGTTTGTTTAGGTTAGTGACTAGACATAGAATAAGGTAGACTAAATATATAAATTCACCTGATTAATTCATTAGTCTATTCAGTCTTAAACTGATAGTATCGCAGTACAAAATCATGCAATTCGACCAGATTGCATTTACGGTTCTGCAAAATTGGAATTACAAGAAACTATTAAGGGCTTGCTGGCATGAGACTATCTGAGCTAGATCCACTCATACCGCTAAATGAGTTGAGAGAAGAACTTCTCAAGTTACCAAAAGGCTACTCTTTTTATGAAGACGAATTGGTAGATTTCCTATCACGACGCAGATGGCCTGAGAGCGATCGCCGGATTGATAGAACAACTTTCTGGCGGTGGCGCAACGACAACGGAATTGAGCATCAAAAAGTATTTAGCCGCTTGGATATCCTGAAACTCTGTCAAATTTGTGATCATTATCGAGTGGATGGAACTCGCAACGAATACTTAGCCATCATGAAAAAGAAAAAAGAAGTGATGCTCAACAAATAACTCTATTAACTACCGATATAGCTAATACCAATTTTGGATTTTAGATTATGAATTAACAGTCATTACTAACTATCCCAATTTGGTATCAAAGATGGACGGATATTTCTATAATCTGTCCATCTTTCTAGCTTTATCTTCGCCAACTATTTAGAAAAAACGTTATCAGGGAATGCTATCAAGTGTACTTATCTGTTCCTAAATAACAGAAATAATGTCATTTATAGAAAACAAAGTGAAAACCTAATTGCTAATGTAAAATACAAAAATTATGGTACACAAAGAAAAGCATTCATTGACAAACCCTGTAAGTTGGTTGTCCATAACTTTGGCAATTACGACAGCTATAACTACTGCTACAGTATCTCTCTACAGCCTATCAAAATTTAATTTTGAATCTAAGTCTAATGTTCGAGTTCCTATCAGGAATTCTACCCCTATAGCGACTGCTATTGCAGCTTTAGGACGTTTAGAACCCGAAGGAGGAATTATTCATTTGTCTGCTCCTAATTCTCAAGGGGGAGGGGTAAGAGTAGCTAAACTTTTAGTAAACAAAGGTGATAAAATCCGTCAAGGACAAGTAGTAGCAATTCTTGATAGTTATACTCCTAATATTGCTGCTTTAGGAAAAGCTAAACAACAAGTGGAAGTTGCTCAAGCTAGTGTCAAACGAGTAGAAGCTGGTGCAAAACAAGGTGATATTTATGCTCAAAAAGCTACAATTGCTCGTCTAGATGCTGAATTGCGTGGAGAAACTTATGCTCAAAAAGCTACAATTGCTCGACTAGAAGCCGAATTCAATAATGCAGAAATAGAGCATCAAAGATATCAGAAATTATATCAACATGGTGCTATTTCTGCTTCTGATGGAGATACTAAACGATTGCGAAGAGATACATTACAACAGCAACTCAATGAAGCCAAAGCTTCCTTAAATCGAACTGTAGAAACGCTGCAAAAACAGTTAAATGAAGCCCAAGCTAGGCTTAATAGTATTGTTGAAATTCGCCCTACTGATATACAAGCCGCGCAAGCTGATGTTAATAGTGCAAAAGCTTCTTTTAAACAAGCTCAAGCAGAACTAGATTTCAGTTCTATCCGTTCTCCTATAGATGGTCAAATACTAAAAATTAATGCTTGGCCAGGAGAAACAATTGGTAATAATGGCATAGCTGAATTAGGTCGCACTCAAAAAATGTATGTAGTAGCAGAAGTCTACGAAACTGATATTAAAAAAGTGCGCTTAGGTCAATCAGTTGTCATTACTAGTGATGCTTTTACAGGAAAAATACAAGGAACAGTCACAGATATTGGTTTGCAAGTTGGTAAACAAAATATCTTCAATAATAATCCCGGTGCAGATACAGATAATAAAATAATTAATGTCAAAATTCGCATTGATAAATCAACGGACAACCAACGAGTTGCAGCTTTGACTAATTTACAGGTGCAGGTACTCATTAAAGTATAATCCATCTTGGATTTTAGATTTTAGATTTGGATTAGGGTAATAGTCTGCACGAAACATAGAAATTACATAGAGTGGGAATTACCCACTCTACACTCATTCAGATTGTGCAGATAATTGAGGATTCCTAGAATCTATACATACTACCAGAGGTTTTAAATATGATTCTTAATATACCTCTAGCTTGGCTACAACTAGCTAAACAAAAAGTGCGCTTTTTTGTAGCTTTAGCAGGAATTGCTTTTGTTGCTGTTTTGATGTTTATGCAAATTGGCTTTCAAGATGCTCTTTACGCAAGTGCTACACAGGTACATAAAAATCTCAAAGGAGAGTTGTTTTTAATTAGCGCCCAATATAAATCTTTGACCTCTAATCAAAGTTTTTCTCGCAGTCGTTTATACCAGACATTAGGTTTTTCGGATATTGAATCTGTTGAGCCTTTATATGTGCAGTTTGCTAAGTTAAAAAATCCTATTAGTGGACGCAAGTATCCTATCTACGTACTTGGATTTGATCCAGTAAAACCCATTTTTAAATCACCAGAACTTCAGGAAGATTTTAAGTTACTGCAAATCCCTGATCAGGTTTTCTTTGACCGTGCTTCTCGTCCAGAGTTTGGACCAATTGCTGAGTATTATCAAGAAAATAAACCTATGAGTCTGGAAATATTTAGTTATCTGGGTTTAGTAGGTTACAAAATAAAAATTTGCGGCTTATTTAGTCTTGGTCCTTCCTTTGGAGTTGATGGTAATTTAATCGTCAGTTCTTCTACTTTCATGCGAATATTTCAAGAACGTGATGCTAACAAAATAGATATAGGCTTAATTCATCTCAAACCTGGTACTAATCCCAAACAAGTTTTGGCAAATTTATCAGCCAAATTACCTAAAGATATTGTCGTGATGACTCGCCAAGAATTTATTAACTTTGAGAAAGACTATTGGACCTTAAGAACACCAATTGGATTTGTATTTAACCTGATGGTATTTATGGGTTTTGTGGTTGGAGTAATTGTTGTTTATCAGATTCTTTATAGCAATATATCCACACATTTTGTTGAATTTGCTACTCTTAAAGCAATGGGATTTAGAAATAAATATCTCTTGGTCCTGGTTTTTCAACAAGCCTTAATTTTAGCTATTTTGGGCTATATTCCTGGTTTTGCTATATCTTTAGGACTGTATGATCTTGCTAAGAGTGCAACTAAGTTACCAATTACTATGGATATAGAGAAAGCATTGATAGTTTTAACTTCGGCAATTTTAATGTGTTTAACTTCTGGATTCTTCTCTACCAATAAATTACGCAAGGTAGATCCAGCAGATATTTTCTAAATTTCTGTAATATGATGCAATCAAATTTTATTTTGGAAATCACTAAGCTTAATCATTACTTTGGTACAACCAAGTTACGAAACCAGATATTATTTGACGTTAATTTGATAATCCGATCTGGTGAAATTGTGATTATGACTGGTCCATCTGGTTCGGGAAAAACGACTTTACTAACTTTAATTGGGGCTTTACGTTCAGTTCAGGAGGGAAGTTTAAAATTTATTGGACAGGAATTATTTGGAGTCAGTAATGAAAGATTAGTGCAAGTACGTCGTCAGATTGGTTATATTTTTCAAGCACATAATTTACTGGATTTCTTAACAGCCAGACAAAATGTACAAATGTCTTTAGAATTACAAAGTAATATTTCACAATGGGAAGCTAAAATACAGTCAGAAGCAATACTTAATGCTGTAAAATTAGGTAATCGCATTAATTATTATCCATCTGATCTTTCAGGAGGACAAAAGCAAAGAGTTGCTATTGCTCGCGCTTTAGTGAGTCATCCTAAATTAGTCTTGGCTGATGAACCTACAGCAGCTTTAGATAGTAAATCAGGCCGAGATGTTGTCAATTTGATGCAAGAATTAGCAAAAGAGCAGAATTGTGCTATTTTAATTGTCACTCATGATAACAGAATTTTAGATATTGCTGACCGAATAATTCAGATGGAAGATGGTAGGTTAATCAAACAAGGGACATATTGAGTTATAGTAAGAGTCAGGAGTCAGAATTCAGAAGTAAAACCCTTTTGTAGTCTGAATTGAACCATTAATTAGTGTCCTAATCACCCTATCTAGTGCTATATATCTTATGGGGGAACAACATATCTGCTTTAAGGATGAAGTGAACCTTTTTCTGTTTATGTAAAGTGTAAGGATTCTAGATGCCAGAGTTTTTAAATAACTTGGTGATCTATTTTTTATGAAATCAGGATAGGGTAGTTACAATATAAATTGTAAGAATTCAGAAGTCAGGAGTCACAATGTTTGAGAAATTGGTTAATTATCGAAATTGGTTAATTATCAAATAGGTATTTTTAGCTTTAGCCTGAAAAAGCTGACTGCTGTTCACATAGCGTGCCGTTAGGCATTAGCTGAATGCTGACTATAAATTAATGATGCAACTGAGGTTAATAAGGTTTGTATTCATAATTTTTTACTCCTTACATTTTGAATTGATATCATGGTGCAAGATCTGATTGTTTGCCTACAAGAAGCAAGTTTATACTTTATACTTAAAAAATCATGGATTTCCAAACATCCTGATGAATGTTTTGTGAATCTTCCCTGCAAATGTCAGAACCCTGGTCAAGAAATTAAATGTGAAGATTGTACGTATTTGGAGGAATGCTTGTCTAGTTGGAAGCTGAATAAAAACTAAGTTAGTAAACTCGCAGAATTTACATCTAAAAATAACGTGGCTTGTGGTTGTTTACGCAATATAGAAGCTGGATAATTTGTGGTAATATATCCCTGTAATATCTCTTTGACTATTTTGGATTTGCGTGTATCTGGTGCGAGACAGATAATTTTTTTGGCTGTACAAATCATGGGAATAGTGACAGTAAAAGCATATTGAGGAACTGCTTCTAAATTGGCAAAATATCCTGTTTTTACCTGTTGCTGACGGTTGATTTGATCTAGTTTTACGAGTTTAATTTTAGCGGTATCTTTAAAATTTGCCACTGCTGGGTCATTAAAGGCTAAATGTCCGTTTTCTCCGACACCAAGAAGACATAAATCAATTGGTTGAGCTTCTAATAATTTAGTATAGCGATCGCACTCAACAATTGGTTCTAAAGCATCCCCTGCTATATAATTAAATCTCTGTGGAAAAACTTGTTTTTCTACCCTTTCCCGCAGAAAATACTGAAAACTAGCAGGATGATCAGCATTAATTCCTAAATATTCATCAAGATGAAATAAAATTATGTTTGACCAATCTATTCCACCTAAAGCGATTAAACCATCCAGAAATTTAAGTTGAGAATTTCCAGTAGCTAACAACACTGCTACTGTATTCTGTTGTTCAATTTGATGCTGTAAATACTCATGTGCAATTTCGGCAACATCCTGTGCCATTTCCACTTCAGAATTGTAAATCTGCACTAAGAGATCATCGACACGAAAAGATTTTGTAGCGGCTGGCATTTTCTTAAACAATTGGTAATTGATAATTGGTATTCTTGATTAGGAAAAACGCTGAATATATTCTCTATTCCCTATTACTTGTTCTCTAACTGCCAATTTACGTTAAACTAGGTAAATTAACTTAACGCTTATTTACATTTTACCAAAAAACGATGCTAACGACAATTCTCTTTGACCTAGATGGCACTATTGTCAACACTGACCCAATACACTACCAAGCTTGGAGAGAAATGCTGTTAAATTACAGCATACAAATTGATGAAATTTCCTATAAATCCCGAATTAGTGGACGACTAAACCCAGAAATTGTGAAAGATATTCTACCGCAATTATCAGTAACAGAAGGTGAAAAATTCGCTGATGAGAAAGAAGCTCTTTTCCGCGAACGTTCTTCCCATTTGCGACTTATGGAGGGATTTTCAGAGTTGTTAGCATGGACACAAACACATCAAATAAAACGTGCATTAGTAACTAACGCTCCCAGATTAAATGCTGAATTTATCCTAGAAGTTCTTGGCATTAAAGAAGTTTTCCATACCATTGTTTTAGCAGATGATTGTATAGCCGGGAAACCAGATCCAGAACCATACAAAGTTGCTCTCTACAAGTTGGGGATTACAGCAGAACAAGCTATTGCTTTAGAAGATTCTCCTTCCGGTATTCGTGCTGCTGTTGCTGCTAATATATCCACAATTGGCATTGCTTCTACCCATGATCCCCAAGAATTGCAGGAAGAGGGTACATTGATGGCAATTCGTGATTTTACGGATTTACGCTTGTGGACTTTCCTTAATTCCTTGATAGAACCCAATCTAGCAGTAATTGCATCTAATGTATGAGCGAGCACTTATAGATGACAAAGAACATAATTTCTGGTGAACACCCATCCCCCATCATTTATTAATGGGGGTTTTACTATGCCATACTTGTTCAAATTCTGCCTCTGAAATTTCAAATTCTTCAATATTCTTGTCATCTAATTTCTTATCGCATAACATCCCATAATCATCAGCTGAATGGTTTTTATCATAGAATAATACGTTGCCATTTTCATAAATTTCCATTTGTCTGCGAGCATATAAATTGCAATCAATTTCCATAAAGTAGGTGCTAGTACCCCACTCATCATATTTGCCACCAAGAGATACATCCCATGACCATTTATAATATTTCTTCACCTTTTGTAATGTAGACATAATAATTTAACTCCTAATGCTGAATTACCACTTTAAATCTTACAACTTGCTCACTTACCTCGTATCTACCCATTTTAAGCATTAACTATTGACCGTAATGATACTATACTTAAAATCACCCTACAGGCAACCTTATGCACCTATTGTAGAGTGAAATGAAATGTTATCATATTTTGTGATATTTTTTCTTCATGTTTTCTGATTGCTCCGAAAATATGGGTTGATTCAGAGTTACCAATGTTTCTAACCTGAGTATTTACTAAACTCGTCATATTTCCCATACTTCCATTAAAATGATGCCTAGCATATTTTTACCACTACCATCAGCACCACAACCCCAATAATAGTCTACAGGTGAATTTTCAACTATTTCTTCATTACCTTTAGAAAGTAGCATTTCTCTAATATCTGCATGGGTAGAAAGCTTACATAACACTGCTTGTCGCATAATAAGTAGGTGGGCGGAAAAATTTATAACTATGTCATGGCGAATGCAGCAAAGGGGAATCAAGTAATCCCAAGGGTTTCAAGTAACTTACATTTTGCTACATAGTTATCTTCATTTGTGTCTACCTACTTATCATCTTTTAGTGGTTCCCAATCTGAACGCAGGGGAAGAGTTCTTTGTCTACCCATTTTTGCCGCATCTTTTGGGGTTTTAACAAGACGAATTTGTTCTAAATGAGATGTACCAAGAAATTTTTGGGCTTGAAAGTAATGTTCCCTAGTAAGCCAATACAAATCATCTAACATAAACCCGTGAGGTGAGAAATTAGAAAAACAAGTATATTGATCACGAGAATGATAAAAGTAGACTGCCATGATTAGGAACTCAGTAGTATATTACTATTAATGAATATAGCGTGAGCTTTTCAGAGATTTGCAATCGGTACATGAGGTCAACTTAACATAAAACCCCACTACCACCTGGGAAATATGGCTTATGCCACGCTACCGCTATTATTTATTTTATGGATCAAACTAATTATCTGTCAATTTTTTAACATGCGCAGGGAATTGAGCATTTTTGAGAGATTGCACAGTTGAAGAAGAATCTTGTACCCAAAATTGTTGTCCAAAACGTACTAATTCACAATGGTTTTCTGATTTAATAATACCAATTACAGGTACTTTTACTTTATCTTTATCTCCTGATTGTTCCTTCAAAATTGATCTGAGCCGATGTTGGACTTCAATAGTTCCAGCCTCCTGGGGATTCAATTCCACCATTACCATATGGACTTTTTCAACTGGTTCTGCGTCTTCAACTATAAATTGATTCTGCTCATCTCTTCGGTCTACTTTACCCCAAATTATTAATCTGGCATCAACTTGTAATAGTGAACTAACTCGTTCATAATTTTTAGGAAAGACAATGGCTTCTGATGATGCAGTTAAATCTTCTATTTGTAATATTGCCATCGGATCACCTTTTTTCGTCACCACTTTTTTGACATTATTCAGCATGACGACTGCACAAAGCATTGTATTATCTTTCTGGTCTCCTAATTGTGAAAGATTAATTGGTGCGAGCAGTGATGATGATTGTTTAATATCTTTGAGTGGGTGAGCCGATACATAAAAACCTAATAGTTCCTTTTCCAGTCGCAATTTTTCCTGTGGGGGAAAATCCAGAGTTACTTCAGCTTTAGGCGCAGATTCAAAGGCATTATTTGATTTCTGTAGATTACTATTATTTGCAAAACTACCACCCATTAAGTCAAATAAATTTCCCTGTCCACTAGCTCTCTCTTTAGCACGGGATTGCGCCCAATCATATACTAATTCTAAGTCTCTAATTAATTGTTGGCGGTTGGATTCAATTTTGTCAAAGGCTCCACACTGAATCAGTGATTCTAAAGTACGACGGTTTACAGCACGTAAATCAATGCGATCGCAAAAATCCCCAAGAGATTTAAACTCTCCTCCCTCTGCTCTTGCTTCCAGAATACAGGCGATCGCATTTTGTCCCACATTCCGCACCGCCGAAAATCCAAATAAAATCTTCTTTTCTGCTGGTGTAAAATCTAACCCAGAACGGTTAATATCCGGCGGATCTATTTCAATCCCCATACTTGTGCAGTTGTTAAGATATTTCTGAACTTTGTCCGTATCCCCACTGTTAGAGGTTAACAGCGCCGCCATATATTCTAAGGGATAATTGGCTTTTAAATATGCCGTTTGATAAGTGACGTAACCGTAAGCCGTGGAATGCGATTTATTGAAGCAATTAGAGGCTATTAAACCGTTTTTAATCGCAAAGTTATGGTCTTGTGCAACTCCAATATCATAAACATTGGCTGGACCTAAGAATTGACGTGAAATTATTTTAACCATATTATTTAGCTTTTCTAAGCTATCTCTAGATATTAGACCTCTTGCAGAATTAATTTTATGTTACAATGGGGGGGTTGTCTTTGTTTTAGCCAAAAGTTAGAGTTAGAGGGTTATGTTTGAATTAGGGAGTGCAAAGAACACCAAAAATACATAAAACCTAAAACTCTCTATCATAACCATAGAAACAATTTTGCAATAGGTCTATTTGCTTAAACTTCAATTATACTTTACCGAGCAGTTTGTCATACTCTCTGGAGCTAACGCTTTCAGTTTACCATCTCCAATATCATACTCTAACAGTTGATTTGTTATCCTTATACTAGTAACGCCGTGAATTCAAACTGCTTCTTTCAGAAGAGCTACGCTAACAAAATATCTGCTTCGGAGACCCTACGCTAACAAAATTCAAAATGAATACTGTATGAGCTTTTCAGCGATTTGGAATCGTTACTTTATTTACGCCGTACTGTACTAAGTTATTGCTTAACAAATTCTTGCGATTTAGCGAGCGCTCCCCATACTTTATGCGAAAATATTCCAACTCATAGGTTGAGATATTTTTAAACGCGATGACTATTGCTAAATTTGCGCTAAATTTACCGCTTCTTGAAAATGGCTATCGCTTGGTTGCTTGCATCGTTCAGAGTTGGAACGTTGTTATGCGGCTGCAGCCCATGTCAAAAAAGCTGAATTCATTGAAGGTATTGTATACGTGGCTTCTCCTTTACGCTTTACACCTCATGCCAAACCTCATACCAAAATTATTACATGGCTCGGTCTGTATTAATCATCTATTCCTAACATGGAAATGGGTGTTGAAACCACTGTACGGCTTGATGATGAGAATGAACTGCAACCCGATGTAATTTGATTTAGAGTAGATGGACTGGATTTTACCCTGTGGAATATCCCAATGGTAGGACGAACGATAATTCTGGAAATATCAGTTTTTTATGAGCAGTGCTAAAAAATCTATCTTCAGAAGTTTTTACATTCTCTAGAACATGAAGGATTTCTGAAAAATATTTTTTGAAGTGTATGTATGAGTTCTCAAGTTCTGGAATCTTTGTATTTTTCACAAGATGGGGATCAACATAAAACACTGAATCTAGGTCTATAAATCCATTAAACACACCCTCGTTTTTTAGATCATCCTCAGAAACCCCAAAAATTTCACTTATTCTTTTAGGCATAACACTACTACCAATACTATATCTAACTATTATACATAGGTGTTTACGTATATTTAGAGAATATTATACCTAATTACATATTTTTCAGTACATTAGTCACTGAATATCCAGCAATTTTCTCCACAACAGTCAAATTCCCCAATGCTATAAAATAGATAAAAGCTCAACCTTAATTCTCTACTCATGAGTCTCCATCCCCTCTTGAAAGTTGAAATTTCTGAACTCAGCATTGCAGAACGTATCCAACTTGCTGAAGATTTATGGGATAGCATCTTAGAACAACAAGAGGAACTGCCCTTAAGTCCAGCACAACAACAGGAAGTAGAACGACGGTTAGAAAATTATCAAAAAAACCTACAAATGGTTCTAGTTGGGAAGAGGTTCAAAAACGTTTAGATAGAATTTAATAAAACTTCTCTTTTCGCCTAAAGCACCTTATATCACACCATATCCTGTATGTTGCCTAACATTTTGCGGCTGAAAACCCAACACAACTTTATCTTTAGGAACTCCAGCCGCTTCTAATTCATAAGTAACACCATCTTCTGTATCATCTCGTTGTACCCAGACAATAATATCAAGATGAACTAAGCAACCATGAATTCTTTTAGCACTCTCCCAACCAACAGTTATTAGTAAATAGCTATCATTTTCACAATCAAAAACTGTTTTACATTCAATCACTCCATAGGAGTAGGGGATTTGTCTATAAGGTACTAATACTTCTTTAATAATACGGCGATATTTATCTAAGGTATCCATTGTGTGATCCTCTCAGTTTCACGATTGAAAACAGGTAAATTTACATTTACGCTTTCCATTAAAAGTTTACCAATCAGTTCTTTAAATAAAGCTGTAAATATAGCGTCACGTATTCCTAAATATAAAATTCTGTCAGGTTCTAGACGACTCATCAAAGCACGATACAAAACAAATCCACCAATAGCACCTTTCAAGTCTGCTATTTCTGAAGGACTGACAAAACTTTTAATTTCTACAGCGATTTTTTTAGTTCCTTGTTCTTCTGCTAAAAGTTGTTTTGCTCCTAGATCTACATACATATCCTTTTGACCCCATTTTAAATGTAGGGGATCATTTGTAATTATCCAGCCTTCTTTAATTAAGCCATTTTTAACAGCATTGTGATAAATATCTTTTGCAGGCATATTTAAAGACGTTTTTTATTAATAAAAAGCGAGCAAGATTCCCTGTACTACATTACACAGACAGTATAATTGCCAAAAAGACTCGATGGGATTCAGAAGTTCAGACGAAAATTCCCTAATCCTCAGTCCTGTAAATGCTAAAATCAATGACCTGAATGATAAAGAGAAAAATTATTTATGGCATCCATTCGCGAGTTGCACACACAGCTAGTAAAAAAAGAACGTTCTGCCGTTGAAATTACCCAAGAAGCTTTAGATCGCATTCAAGCATTAGAATCAAAACTGCACAGTTTCTTAACTGTCACGGCACAACAGGCTCTAGAACAGGCTAGTGCTGTGGATGCAAAAATCGCTGCTGGTGAAGAAATAGGTATTTTAGCAGGGATTCCCATCGGTATCAAAGATAATATATGTACCAAGGGTATTCGCACCACCTGCGCTTCTCGGATTTTAGAAAATTTTGTCCCACCTTATGAATCAACGGTAACGCAAAAACTCGCCAATGCTGGGGCCGTAATGGTTGGTAAAACCAACTTAGACGAGTTTGCAATGGGTAGTTCCACAGAAAACTCTGCTTATCAAGTTACAGCTAATCCTTGGGATATCTCACGGATTCCTGGTGGTTCTTCTGGTGGTTCGGCGGCGGCTGTAGCGGCTGAAGAATGCGTTGTCTCCCTGGGTTCGGATACGGGGGGTTCGATTCGTCAACCGGCTTCTTTTTGCGGTGTGGTAGGGATGAAACCGACTTATGGGTTAGTTTCCCGTTATGGTTTGGTGGCTTATGCGTCATCTTTGGATCAAATTGGCCCATTTGGTCGGTCAGTGGAGGATACGGCGATTTTATTAAATGTGATCGCAGGTTATGATCCTCAAGACTCCACAAGCTTAAAAGTAGAAATTCCTGACTACGCTGCCAGCTTAACACCAGACCTGAAAGCAGGGAAAAAACTAAAAATTGGTGTAATTAAAGAAACCTTTAGTGAAGGATTAGATCCAGAAGTAGAAGCAGCAGTAAAGAATGCGATCACTGAACTAGAAACTTTAGGTGCAGAAATTCATTATATTTCCTGTCCCCGATTCCGTTATGGCTTACCTAGCTACTATATTATCGCCCCATCGGAAGCATCAGCCAACCTCGCCCGTTACGATGGCGTTAAATATGGCTTGCGGTCTCCTGACGCAGACAACGTGCTTTCCATGTACACTAGTACCCGTGCGCTCGGCTTTGGAACAGAAGTCAAACGCCGGATTATGATTGGTACTTATGCCCTCAGTGCCGGTTATTATGATGCCTACTACTTGAAAGCACAAAAAGTCCGCACCTTAATTAAAGAAGACTTTGGAACAGCTTTTCAACAAGTAGATGTTTTAATTTGTCCCACCGCACCCACCACAGCATTTCAAGTCGGCGAAAAAATCACCGATCCCTTGAGTATGTATTTAAATGACTTGATGACTATTCCCGTCAATCTTGCCGGTTTACCCGGTATTAGCGTACCTTGTGGTTTTGACAGCAAAGGTTTACCAATTGGATTACAACTAATCGGCAAAGTATTGAGAGAAGACCAGCTTTTACAAGTAGCATACTCTTATGAACAATCAACTACTTGGCATCTTCAAAAAGCGGAAATAGCCTAATTTGTCAGTGGTTAGTGGTCAGGTTTTCTATTGTTTATTGTAAGTAAAATCCTTGACTTGACCATTTTTCCCTAATAGTTTCGGTTCTTCTTCATTAACAGAAATTAAAACTACACCAGCATTACCAGAACGGACAGTCAACGATTTTTTGGCTGTCCAATTTTTTCTTTCTCCCTTAGTTAAAATTCCCTCAAATTCAGTTTTACCATCAGCTTTTACTTGTACCCAAGAGTCACCTTTAAGCTCTAAAGTAACAGCAACATCTGAAATAGATGTACTAGTTTGAGAAGGTGTTGCTGTGGAAACAGGAGCGGTATTTGGAGATGGTAATATTTCTGACTTTAAAGGAGATGTTAGCGTTTTTTGTGGAACGCTCAACATAGGATTTTGTTTCTGAGCTGATGACTTATCTCTAAAATCTATTTTGAGTAAATAGAAGAGTCCCACAGCAGCAGCTATTAATAAAAAAATGTAAGGAACAAACAGCGGTATATAAATACTTGGTTTTCTAATTGAATGATTAGATTCTAAAGGAGCAAAATTAATTTCAAAGTTGTTAGCTATAGCAGTACCATCTAGTTCTAATCTATCTGCATAACGGCGAATAAAACCTTGTATAAAAACAGGCTCAGGTAAATCCTCAAATCGCCATTCTTCCAAAGCTTGTAAAAAACTTAGTCGAATATGTGTTTGAACAGAAATTTCTTCTAGACTGATATTTTTTTCCTCTCTGACCTGTTGTAAATTGGCAGTTATTTCTTTTAGTTGTTCTTGTTGGGCATCATTTAAAACAGTCACCTTTATCTCCTCTAAAGTCAATACATATAATATTATATACTTATATATATAAATTAAAGAAAAGTATTCAATTATAGCGGTTATCAATTGAATGAGAATACACGGTGATGCGCTATCAGTTACAGATAGATTTTAAACCCTGTTAAGATTTCCTTGCTTTATGCTGTATCCAGAACCCTTGCAGAGATATTTTATACAAGGTTTCTACATTCTTGTTAACCAGATGTCTAATCCTCACTTTCACAATGGCAACCCTTAGTTACCATATTTTACTGTTTATTTGCGCCCATTTATTGTATTTATCCATACTTACTTACAAGGCTGGATATACATTCTATGGTCATAAATAACTTATCACCTCTACTGGAAGAATTATTTAGCTGGTGCTTTTGGTAGGAATAATTACAATATTCTGTTGATAATTGATCAGTCTTTTTTGTTCCCAGAGATAATGATATTAGTAATAATTCTGAGTTTTAGCTAAAGATGCTCGAAAATGATACCTGAAAATCCGGATATTGCAATTCATCGTAGAATAAATGACACAGATAAAACCGCTTTTTCCTCTGACACCCGGAGAGAATAAGATCATGACCATGGCATCTGCATATTTTTTCAAAATTCTCAGAAATTCTACTGTGCAAATTAGTAAAGATGAATTGCGATCGCTACTGAGAGAAATAGAATCTGAACTATACCAGAGTAAAGTTTATCGCCTAGCAGTAGCTAACTTACAAAAGTTACTAGGTTCAACCGATGAACAAGCCAAGACTTTATTTAAAGCCGTGGGTAGAGAAGCCATCACTTTAGCATTTAAGCGATTTGCACGAAAACAGCAGACAGTCACAGATATCAATCTGAAAGTAGATGACACCGAGTTACCAAATCCAAAGTTAGAACAATCTAGTAATTCCACACCAACCTTAAATACTATTTAATCCACCCCAGAACCAGCATTAATAGAGACTAAACAAAGTAATTTACCACCAACATATAAAACAGATTCAGTAGCAAATGAAACCATAAAAGACCAACCAAAAACACCAACACTAAGCAACAGGCTTCCCAAACGGCACAAACTTTCTAAAAGTCAACTAGCAGCACAACTAGCAGCACAACTAGCAGGAGAACAAAGGTTAGAACGTCTGCGTCAAATTGGTGAACAACTCAGACAAGCAAGAGAATCTCAAGGTCTGACTCTGCAAAACCTGAATATTTACACTCATATATCAACATTAAACCAGGCATCAAATCTACTTCCACTGGTATCTGTATCTGTGTTGGATCTGATATTTCCCCACCAGAAGCATTGTAATCTTACCTTCCACAGCCATTACTTGATACAATAGACCTCTTGCATCAATCAAATCATCAATAATTAACCGCAGTTAAATGCGGTTAATTATTGTTATTTTGGGACTTTTGCAAGAATTTCCATGAAATTCCAATTGAATGAAATTGCCCAGCCACAATCCCCATTGTCATGAGTAGCGACACCCAACTCAGTCTCTTTGACGGATCAAGTTTCAACCAAAAAGACTTGATTCCCACAGACGCAAAAATTCCTATTCCATCCGGAACTTATGCGAATATGCCGGAATTAGCACAGCATTGTAACAACTGCCGTCGTTGTGGGTTGGGGGACAATCGCACTCATGCGGTTGTGGGACGTGGAAATCTCCAAGCTAAAATCATGATTATTGGGGAAGCACCAGGACAAAGCGAAGACGAAACCGGTTTACCATTTGTCGGTAAATCAGGGCAATTATTAGAGAAAATTTTGGCATCTGTAAATTTAAGTACAGAGGAAGATGTATATATTGGTAATATAAACAAATGCCGCCCACCAGAAAACCGAGTTCCCACAGCGGAAGAGATGGCAGCTTGTAAACCCTATTTATTAGAACAAATACGTTTAGTTGACCCGAAAATCATCTTATTAACTGGTGCAACTGCTGTTAAAGGCATTACAGGAAGTAAACAAGGAATTACGAAAATTCGCGGACAATGGCTAGAGTCGGAAGGGCGTTTATGTATGCCAATTTTCCACCCTTCCTATTTATTGCGTAACCCATCACGGGAAAAAGGTTCGCCAAAATGGTTGATGTGGCAGGATATCCAGGCTGTAAAAGCTAAGTATGACGAGATAAAGGGTGAGAATTAAAGACTTTTTTTCACACGGAGGAGAACACTTGCACAGGTGGCTCTCCCGAATTGTCAAAAATTTTAATCTATGAAAAGGCAGTGATTGGGTACTAACTAAACAACGTTCCGAATATCTAAACCGAGATTTGACCGAGATGGAAATTGAGGACTTGCGAGGCATTCTAGTAGAAGCTGCTGGTGTGTTGTGCAATCAGGTCGTGAATATGCAGATCTAGCGCCTGAAGATTTAGATAGAGGAAATATGATTGTAATTATCATGGGATTTACTGGCTCAGGAAAAACCACCGTTGGTCAAGCACTTGCAGACAAAACTGGATGGGAGTTTCATGATGCAGACTCATTTCACTCAGTAGAAGCCAAGGAAAAAATGAGCCGCGGAGAACCATTGACTGATGCCGATCGCACACCTTGGTTACAGACGATGGGAGAAGTGATCGCCCAATCGCTAAAAGCAGAAAAAAATACCATTCTTGCTTGTTCCGCACTCAAAGCCAACTATCGCCAGATTCTCAGCGTCGATGATCCACGGATAAAGTTAGTTTACCTTAAAGGTAGCTATGAGTTGATTGATCAGAGATTGGGCGATCGCATTGGTCATTTTATGAACCGCGACTTTTACAAAGTCAGTTCGATACTCTAGAAGAACCAACAACTACAGAAGCTATATATTGATATTGATATTTCACAGAATTTAGAGGCGAGCGTTCAGGAGATAAAAAATTACCTGTAGCTGTTGATATTCTTACCAACCTCTAGAGTTTTTCCAACTTCCGATGCAGCAACTTTTGTATTCACACTCAATCTAAAAAAATGATTCAATCTTGATGCATCAACCCAACTAGGCATAGTTGCTTTACGTTTCTGCACAAATATCTTTTGAAAGTTGGGGTAAGCCTGACCTAAATATGAGTCCCGCATGCATAGGAACAACACAACGTTGACAAGGGTTAACTCCCAAAAACTACACATCTCCCACTACAAAAGATACAGTTTCACCGCTGCCAGTATACAGCCTATCTTCCCAAAACGCTCGTACACCATCAATCTCAATATTCGCACGCATCCGACGGAGCATTTGATCTACACTCATACCAGGAAACCAAGAAGCTGCTTCCGTGTTGGGGTGCTAATCACCGTTGGACCTGGTGAGTCTGTTTCATCAGGAAAACCCATATTCGTGTTTTGCATTGATTTGACACCAAGCCCGAAAAAATCACTTAAAATTGCTTATATCGGTGTGAGTTCTTCATGAAGATGGAAAACCTGTGGTGATTGACCACCAGGGAATTGGAGACGAATAACTCTTTCTTGTAAAGAAAATTCTGAGCGCAATAGATGAATTTTGGCATCGCGTTTACTATTGAGAAACTTGCCTTGTGCATCCATAATTGCAAATTCTCGCTCATAACGAAGTGCGCCACCAGGTAGAATTGTCGCCTTTTCTACTTCCACACCATCCAATGACTTAATCGGATACAAAAGTATCCTAGCTAGATTAGCCATTGAAATATTTCGTAATTCGTAATAGTGCTTCCTACTCCCGTAAGGGATACGTAATTTGTAATTCGCAAAGAAGGGAACAGGGAACAGCCAAGAGTAGACCTCTTACAAAATTGTTTCTGTGGTATGATAGAGAGTTTTAGATTTTATCTATTTTTGGTGTTCTTTGGGCTCGCTAATTTAAATATAACCGTGTAACTCTAAAATTTTGGCTAAAACAAATATAACCCCCTTTTGTCACATAACACTAATTCTGCAAGAGGTTTAGTAAATAATTCTTAATTTTGAATTTTGAAATCTATAACGGTAGCCTTTTTAATATTTACTTTATTAATAGGCTCTAAGGATTTGCAGATGGATACAACGGAGGCTTATCTATCGAGCCAACATTATTAAGAGGCCAAAAACGAACTATGGCACGACCAATAATATTTTTCTGAGGTACTAAACCCCAGCAACGACCATCATAACTGCTACCACGATTATCACCTAAAACTAGATATGAGTTGGGTGGTATGGTTTCCGGTTGAGCCAAGAATGGGCGTTGTTGCCCTGATGTACAAACATCAACAACTGTAAGCACAGAGGGGGGTAAATATTTATCTTCTTCTAGAACTTTGTTATTAATATAGACTTGGCCTTCCCTCAGTTCTACTTTTTCTCCAGGCAACCCGATGATTCGTTTAATGAATGCATCATGGTATTGTTCTTTTTGTAATTCTTCCGTCGGTGAAAATACAACTATATCTCCCCGTTCTGGCTTACTAAATTTATACTTCACCTTATCAACAATAATCTTATCCGCTTCCCATTGGTTTGGTGTACCATGGAGCGTCGGTTCCATTGAACCTGAAGGAATCCATCTTGCTTCGGCGACAAAGGTACGAATTCCCAAGGCCAGAAAGACGCTCAAGATAATTGTTTTGCCTAGCTCTAAGATCCAGGAATTATCAGGTTGGGGGCTAGATTTTTTATCAGACACTTGATTTTGCATGAAATTACTTAAATTTTAGGGTAAGAGGCAAGCACTAAACTCATCGGGGAGAGACTTTATTTATTATTTTAACTAGAGAAGCGTGTTTTCCTGATTAAAATAGCATTTGCAGAATTGTCTGCATCAGCTTATTTTCTTGTAAATCCATGTCATATCCAACAAGTTTACTAATTCGTCAAGCAAGCCTAATGTTACCCAATGGTGAGTTGATAATTGGCGATGTGCTGACGGATGGACGGCAAATAGTCGAAGTAGCCTCAAAAATTTCTAATGCCTCACCAACTCAAGAGATTGACGCACAGGGTTTAACTTTGTTGCCAGGTGTGATTGATCCGCAAGTGCATTTCCGAGAACCAGGTCTGGAACATAAGGAAGACTTGTTTACCGCTAGTTGTGCTTGCGCTAAAGGGGGAGTCACATCCTTTTTAGAAATGCCCAATACAAGACCTTTGACAATTAACCAATCAGCTTTAGATGACAAGCTAGAACGGGCTGCTAATAAGTGCTTGGTTAATTATGGCTTTTTTATTGGGGCCACAGGAGAAAATCTATCAGAATTGCTTCTAGCGCAGCCGACACCGGGAATTAAAATTTTTATGGGGTCAATGCACGGTCAGTTGCTAGTTAACCAAGAAGGTTTGCTAGAGTCGATTTTTGCCCAGGGAACTCGCTTAATTGCTGTTCATGCTGAAGATCAAGAGAGGATTAACCAACGCCGTCAGGAATTTGCTGGTATTGATGATCCTGCCATTCATTCCCAAATTCAAGATAATCAAGCTGCACTGTTAGCAACACAATTGGCATTAAAACTTTCTAAAAGATATCAACGTAGGTTACATATTTTGCATCTGTCAACGGCTGAGGAAACTGAGTTACTGCGTCAGGATAAACCCAGTTGGGTGACAGCGGAGGTAACACCACAGCATTTGTTGTTAAATAGCAGTGCATATCAAACGATTGGTACTTTGGCGCAGATGAATCCACCGTTGCGCTCGCCCCATGATAACGAAGTTCTTTGGCAAGCGTTACGAGATGGAGTCATTGATTTTATTGCCACCGACCATGCACCCCACACCTTGGAAGAAAAAGCCCAAAGTTACCCCAACACACCTTCAGGAATGCCCGGTGTGGAAACTTCCCTACCTTTAATGTTAACTTCCGCAATCGAAGGAAAATGTACTATTGCACAAGTTGCTAACTGGATGTCTAAGGCTGTAGCTACCACTTATGGTATTCCTAACAAGGGAGAAATTACCCCTCGTTACGATGCTGATTTAGTATTGGTGGATTTAGACACGTATCACCCCGTTAAGCGGGAAGAACTGTTAACCAAATGTGGTTGGAGTCCCTTTGAAGGTTGGAATTTAACAGGTTGGCCTGTAACAACAATTGTCGGTGGTGAAATCGTCTACGACAAAGGCCAGGTAAACACGCAAGTCAGGGGACAACCGTTAACATTCTTGGATTAGGGATTAGGGAGGGGGCATGGCGCATTAGAGTTTCCCCCACACCCCTTTTATTACATTTGCGCCATAAAGCCAGAGTTATGGCAGGATGGAAAGAAGCTGGTGCAACAAGAAGCCGGAAATTAGTGCTGCTGCTTTCACTAGCAATGAGAAACTAGATCAAGGTCTTTATGAAAGCCATGACCTGGCAAAATGTCCTTAGTTTCGCATTGTTTACAAAAAGTCTTGGCGAAAGAATATCTATTATCGTCGGAATGCTTGTATTTGACTGCGAAAAAGAATATGTACTCCAAACCTTGACTATTCAATGAATCCAGACTACTCAGAAACTTACATCAATCATCCAACGTGGGGTTTACTATATAGGATCTGTATGGTTGATGATAACCAGGATCTTTTCACTACACTTTATGCCCAACGCTTATTTTTTTTGGTAACAAGTGACGTTAAAGGTATTAAATTTCAGTCTATTGGTAGGACTGAAGCCAGGATGATGCTGGAAAATCGTTTACGTACTTTGCGTCGCAGTGGTAAGTCCCAGGAGTACGATCAACTTCAGAGTGTTTTCCAACGCACCTTCCAATGAGTAGTTCGATTAGTCAACGTATTGTTACCATTCGCGCTTCACTTCCTGCCTCTGTTCGGTTGATTGCTGTTAGTAAGCAAGTTACGACTGAACTGATGCGGGAAGCATACACCGCAGGAATTCGTGATTTTGCTGAAAGTCGTATCCAAGAAGCTGCCAGTAAACAAGCTGAGTTGCAGGATTTGCCGGACATTACTTGGCACTTTATTGGAAATTTACAAAGTAACAAAGCTAAAAAAGCTTTGGAATTATTTGATTGGATTCACTCTGTTGATAGTCTCCAGATAGCCCAGCGTTTAGATACCCTAGCGTCACAACTAGGTGTGACTCCCTTGGTTTGTCTACAAGTCAAAATTCTCCCCGATCCTAATAAGTCTGGTTGGATGGTATCGGAATTATTAGCTGACTTGGAGGCACTAAACCAATGCAAAAATTTACAAATTCAAGGTTTAATGACAATTCCACCCTTTGGGTTGGATCATGATGAAATTTCAAGTATCTTTAATCATACTCAGAAATTAGCTAAGGAAATTGAATCACAACAATGGTTGCATATTAAAATGCTGCATCTATCAATGGGTATGTCTGGAGATTATCAATTGGCAGTGCGAGCAGGTGCAACAATGGTAAGATTGGGAACAATTTTGTTTGGAAATCGCTCCTAATCTTTTAGTGTTTAGTTGGATACAAGGATATAGAAATAAGCATAGTATAATTTCCTGAGAAGTTCAGTGCCTGTTGCCAAAGAATGTGTTTAAAGATATAGTGTTGAGAAATGTAATCACTAAGAGAAAATTAGATGAAAGGGACTTTTCGTTACTCAAACATTAGGATATAATCTTGACTCATTGTTATGCCCATATCAGGTATAGTCTTTTCTAGCGCAAAATTTCTTGATGAAAACCTGTACTAGAGGCTACAAACAGCAATAAAATTGCTCAAGGCAGCAGCTACTATACTTACTGGCTACCAAAATTTATAGCCAGATCAATTAAGGTAATTTCCACTAGGAGCGTACAAAATGAACAATATATTTTCCAAGCTTAGGGACTTTGTGGGATTGAATGAGCAAGTAGAATACGAATATTACGAAGAAGAACCAGATAGTGATAGTTACCAAAATCTGTATCAGCAAGAAAATCCTCAACCCACTCCACAAGAAACCCCTGCTCCCAATCGACGTTGGCGCGAAGGTACCTCTACAATGGGAGATGAAGTAGCAGCAGGATCAAAGCCTATGAGTAATGTGATTGGTATGCCAGGCGCAATTAACGGAATTTCTGAAGTTTTAGTTCTCGAACCACGTACTTTTGAAGAAATGCCCCAGGCAATTCAAGCATTACGTGAGCGTAAATCGGTAGTTCTAAATTTGACAATTATGGACCCTGATCAGGCTCAACGTGCTGTAGATTTTGTAGCTGGTGGTACTTATGCTCTAGATGGACATCAAGAGCGCATTGGTGAAAGTATCTTTTTGTTTACACCAAGCTGTGTACAAGTGAGTACTCAAGGTGGTTTCTTACACCAAGTTCCCCAACCACCAGTACGTCCAACCCGTCCCGCAACCACAACTACTCCAGCTTGGGGCAGTGAAGTTAATCGGATGGCGCAATAATGAAGTTGAATTAGTCATTTGTCCGTTGTCTTCATGCTCATGACAAATGACAAATGACAAATAACCAATGACTAATGAATATTAACTAAATGACTATTAAATTTGGTTTAATTGGCGGTGGGGTAATGGGAGAGGCTCTATTATCCCGCCTTATTGCGCGTGGAATTTATCAAGGCGCAGAAGTGATTGTCAGTGAACCCCAAGCGGCTCGCCGGAGTTTTTTACAGCAGCAATATGGGGTAGCTGTAACGAGTGATAATTGCTTGGTTTTCGCTGAGGTTCAAGAAGCTGTGATGTTGGCGGTGAAGCCCCAGGTGTTTAGTGCGCTCGCTCAAGAATTAGCAGATATATTACCTATAGAACATTCACCTCTAATTATTTCTATTTTGGCGGGTGTGCTTTTAAAACAGCTAGAAGCCGCATTTCCCCAAATGCCAGTAATTCGCGCTATGCCCAATACACCCGCTACAGTGGGAGCAGGAATGACGGCCATTTGTTTAAGTGCTTACACCCACCCAAGCCACCAGCAAAAAGCACAGCAAATTTTTTCCGCCGTGGGGGAAGTGGTAGAAGTTGCAGAAACCCTCATGGATGCGGTGACAGGTTTATCTGGTAGTGGTCCGGCTTATGTGGCGTTGATGATAGAAGCTTTGTCTGATGGGGGAGTTGCAGCGGGTTTACCTAGAGAAGTAGCTAAAAAATTAGCTTTGCATACGGTATTGGGAACGGCAAAACTCATAGAAGAAACTAAATTACACCCCGCAGAATTGAAGGATAGAGTTACCAGTCCTGGGGGGACAACTATTGCCGGAGTGAGCGAGTTAGAAAAGGCTGGGTTTCGTTCTGCCTTAATTCAGGCTGTGAAAGGTGCTGCTCATCGTTCTCAGGAATTGGGGAAAGGGTGATAGGTGGTGATTGTTTAAAAATTTTTTTTGTGTTTTATTACGTGAAACTAATATAGGAAGGTGATCGCTTGAGCAGTTGAATTACAAGCAGATAAACTTTAGAAATTTGTAGTGGTGCTGGTTCAGCAACAATTACCAGTGTCATTATGCAAGACTAATAAAATATATATTAGCTTTTATAGTAATGTAAGTTTCTAGTTACGGAATACTCAGAATAATTAACCACCAATTACCAATTACTAATTACCAATTACCAATCAGGTTATGATAGTAGATAGTCTGGATGCAAAAGATGATTGAGTGAACTATCCCGCCCCGTCTTCAGAAATTAACTTAGGGTCGATTTTTCCCTTTGAACTGGATCAATTCCAACAGGAAGCGATCGCCTCCTTGAATGCTGGCCGCTCAGTAGTTGTCTGTGCACCCACAGGTTCAGGTAAAACATTAATTGGGGAATACGCCATTTATCGAGCCCTAGCGCGAGGGAAACGAGTATTTTATACCACACCCCTCAAAGCGTTATCGAATCAAAAATTACGTGACTTTCGAGAGAAATTCGGGTTTGATCAGGTTGGACTGTTAACCGGGGATGCCTCCATTAACAGGGATGCCCCAATTTTAGTCATGACCACCGAAATTTTCCGCAATATGCTCTATGGCACACCCATAGGACAAATTGGCATCTCCTTGGTAGATGTGGAGGCTGTTGTCCTGGATGAATGCCACTACATGAATGATCGCCAACGGGGTACGGTGTGGGAAGAATCAATCATCTATTGTCCCCATGAAGTGCAACTTGTCGCCCTTTCCGCTACTGTTGCTAACAGTGACCAACTCACCGATTGGCTAAATCGTGTTCATGGTCCAACAGACCTGATTTATTCCGATTTTCGCCCAGTTCCCTTAGAATTTAACTTTTGCAATCCCAAAGGACTCTTCCCCCTCCTCAATGAAAGTAAAACCAAAATTAACCCCAGGCTGATTAAACGGGGTAAAAAAGGACCAGGGGAAAAAGGCAAAGGCGGTAGGCCAGAAGCACTCAGTATCATTTATACCATCAGCCAATTAGAGCAACGGGATATGCTGCCAGCCATTTTCTTTATTTTCAGCCGCCGAGGATGTGATAAAGCCGTGGCAGAAGTAGGGGATTTATGGTTAGTCAATAATGACGAATCCCAAATATTACGCAGACAGATTGATGAATTTTTAGCTCGTAACCCAGAAGCAGGACGTTCTGGACAAATTGCCCCTTTGTACCGAGGAGTTGCAGCCCACCATGCCGGCATTTTACCCGCCTGGAAAGTTTTGGTAGAGGAACTATTTCAACAGGGGCTAATTAAAGTCGTCTTTGCAACGGAAACCTTGGCAGCGGGAATTAATATGCCTGCACGGACAACGGTAATTTCTACTCTTTCCAAACGCACCGATAATGGACACCGGTTGTTGAAGGCTTCGGAATTCCTGCAAATGTCAGGTCGGGCAGGTCGTCGGGGCATGGATTTACAAGGCTATGTGGTGACATTACAAACTCCCTTTGAGGGGGCAAAAGAAGCTGCATATTTGGCTACATCTCCAGCAGATCCCCTAGTTAGTCAGTTTACACCCAGCTATGGGATGGTGCTGAATTTGCTGCAAACCCATACTTTGGAACAAGCTAGGGAACTGATAGAACGCAGTTTTGGACAGTATATGGCAACGTTGTATTTAAAGCCAGAATACGACGAAATGGGGGAAATAAAAGCAGAATTAGCAAAAATTCAGGCAGAATTCGCAGCAATTGATGAAAATGAATTGGCGCTGTATGAAAAATTGCGACAACGGCTAAAAGTAGAACGTCATATTCTAAAAACTCTCCAAGAACAAGCACAGACAGATAGACAAGAACAATTGTCGATGATGCTAGACTTTGCCGTGTCTGGGACGCTTTTGAGTCTCAAAGATAAAAGTATGATAGCAACTTTGCCAATTACAGCAGTTTTGGTTGAGAAAGCCCCTGATGTTGGTCAAGCTTCTTATTTTGTCTGTTTGGGTCAAGATAACCGTTGGTATGTGGCAACAGTTGCGGATGTGGTAGATTTGTATGCTGAATTGCCCAGGGTGGAAGTGTCGCATGATATTTTACCACCAGCAGAATTGGCATTAAAAAGGGGTCAGTGTGTGTGTGGTAATCAAGAAACTGCTGCGATTGCTCAGAGTATACCCGACCCAGGGGAATTTATGTATATGCCACCAGAAGTTGTGGAACAACTTGCTCGGTTTAATGCTGTGCAAGCACAATTAGAAAATCACCCCTTACATCAATCAGGAAACATAGCCAAAATATTTAAAGACAGAGCGCGTTGTGTAGAATTGGAAGCCGAACTGGAAGAGTTACAAGAACAGGTAGAACAACAGTCTCAAAGACATTGGGAACAATTTCTGAATTTAATTCAAATCTTGCAGCAGTTTGGCGGTTTAGATAACTTAGTACCCACAACACTGGGACAAATGGCTGCTGCGATTCGGGGTGAAAATGAATTATGGTTAGGTTTAGCGATCGCCAGTGGTGAACTAGATAGTTTAGACCCCCACCATTTAGCTGCTGCGGCTGCGGCCTTAGTGACAGAAACCCCACGTCCAGATAGTAAAGTACATTTTGACCTCAGTAGTGAAGTAGCTGATGCTTTGGCAAAGTTGCGGGGGATTCGTCGCCAATTGTTTCAAATACAACGACGCTATAATGTGGCACTGCCTATTTGGTTAGAATTTGAATTAATCGCCATTATCGAACAGTGGGCTTTAGGTATGGATTGGGTACAACTATGTGCAAATACCACTTTGGATGAAGGTGATGTAGTCAGGCTTTTACGCCGGACTCTAGATCTATTATCCCAGATTCCTCATGTTCCATTAGTCCCGGACTCTTTGCGGAAAAATGCTCAACGGGCTATGCAGTTAATTGATAGATTCCCTGTGAATGAGGCTATGGAGTAAACCTAAAACCTATAGATATCAATACTTGAAGAGTGTTCAAAGTTGATAATATCCAAAAAATAAGCCTTGATAACCCTCTTTCATCACTTTCGGCAATACAAATTTGAGACCTTTATTTAACAAGGGTTTTAGCGATTTATTAATGTTTCAAAATGTTCACCATATTTTGTTAGTAATAAAATGTTCAAACCTTTATACATCTGGAGCGTGAAAATTAGGAAATTATTTTTGTAATTCCTAGTTTGACGAAAGAGGGATAAGCTGTAGCGCATTTAAATTGGATAATTTGGAGGCTAAGACTCTTATAGAGCCTAGTTCGGGTTAAAATACTAGATGCGTGACAGCTTACCATTAAAACTCAAACACTTTATACATTTTGCCAAAAAATAAAAATCCCTAGAATCTTTTTCTGTTCCGTGTTTGCCCTTCCCTGTTCCCTTCTCGAAATGTGCAATTTATTTTGCACTACTACTTATATTGTGGACTAATAAGTACCTGGACAAAACTAATTAAACATTTTTAGGAAAAACAGAAATCTCTGTATTGCTTATATGTTCCCTTTTCCCTCCTCTAAATGTACAATTTATTTTCCACCACTAGTTAGCAAGTGAGAGACGACATGAATCAAAGAAAATATAGGAACAAATAAGCCGAATCCGATTACTTCATTCCATTGAAAATTGGTAAATTTCTCGAAGAGGAAGATTATAGATACAGGGAGTTTTTAAGTAAAAGGACCACATCTTCTTTGTATCACACAGAAGAGGAATCAAATTTTGTATAGCAATAAAAGAATTGACATAGAGAATAATTTTAAAGTTTGTTCTATTGTATACATTTTTAAATATTGCTAGTCGTTATACTCATTGCTAAGGTTCTACCTGGGAATTGATGAAGTGGCAAAACCACTTCATTTTTATTGTTCAAAGGCGGGATTTTCAATCATTAACTAGCTCATCACGCCATTTTTCGCGGTTTTCTCGTTTTTCTATCTCTCGCACCTCACCATCACGAACTCTCTCTAAATTCCAACTTCCCCATTTCAAAGCTTTCTGTCCTTCTAAGTGGTTAATGAATTGTACTATAGGCTGATCAAGCTCGATGGGAGATTTTAAGTTAAACTGAATAGTCTGGAAAATCTTACTATCATTTTTGATGAAGTATTGAGCTAAAAACTTACTCAGCCACAGGATAAAACGATTATAAAGCCAACCGAAAATACCACGGCGTTTTTCAGCAATAAAGATGATTAGACCTTCTGTTTTTCCACCTTCAATCAGACGCAAAGCAAACATAATGTGGAAATGTAAGAATTCTGTACCAACTGTCACCATTCCCGTAGTCCCATACCAATAGCAAAGATCATAAATCACAGGTTTTTTGTAGAAAGGAAATATCAGTTTAATTAACCAAAATTTAGGCTTTTCCTGTGTATGATTACTGAAGGTAATAGCATTTTCGTTCAGTTCCTGTTTTTCAAGATTAAATTCTGATAATAGATTGTGAACCGTATTAAAATGTTGCGCGTCTATAGCATTAACCATGACAACATTCGGGTGACAGTTTGTGATAAACTGTGAACCAAAAGCACTATCACATTCCTCAAGTTCTAACTCAGTAATAAATGGTAACGGTTGTTGTGGTGTTTCTCCAGTCCAAACCCAAACCAGCCCATATTTTTCTGCGGTAGGCCAAGTTTTGACTTTAACATTAATTGGTTCATCTAAACAAGGAACTTCAACACAGAAACCTTCTGTATCATATTTCCAATGATGAAAAAAACAGCGTAGTTCATTACCCTCAACTTTGCCTTCCGCAAGATGAGCACCCATATGTGGGCAGTAAGCATCAAAAATTACTGCTTGTCTATCTTCACCACGATAAATTACTAAATCTCTACCCAAAATTGTCACAGGTTTAACTTCACCAACTCGCAATTTTATTGAGGGTATTACCCAATACCACCCCTCAATAAAACGCTCTGGTTGATTGAAAATCTTAGGTTTCCTTGCGTAGTTCACATTTTCAGCGTTGACGTTCATTTTTAGGGTTTAACTAGCAGTCAAGCGGTTAATCTAGAAATATCATGGCAAGCTCAGAAAAACAGTTATCTTTGGTACTTCATGAATGGGGAATTAGTAATACATAACTAAGAAAAACTCTTACCTGTGACCTGTCTCTTATTGTATGTCATAATAAGAACAACAGTTGGGAATTCTATGGTGTTAATTCAAGATAAATAACTACTTTTAGTTGGTCAGGTAACAGAAAAAAGTGGCGTTCCTATCAGGACAATTCGCTATTATGAAAGTCTAGGGTTAATTCAATCATAAGCACGCACAAAAGGAGGCTATCGTCAGTTGACTGCGGATGTATTAACGAGATTAGTTTTTATTAAAAGAGCGCAACATTTAGGTTTAACTTTGGAAGAAATTCTAGATATATTGAAAGTCTATGATCACGGACAACCTCCTTGTTATGACATTCATGAAAAGTTGCAAGAAAAATTATTACAGATTGATCATCAAATTGAGCAATTATTAACTTTACGTTCAGAAATTAACCAATTACTTTCAGGTTGGCAGAATTTAAAAACTAAACTAGAAGATAGTATTTGTCCAATTATTCAGAAATAAATTAGGTGATTGGTGATCGGTGATTATTTATTTCCTCTCTCCTGCACGCTGAGTCTTGACTCCGGCAATGGACTTACTGAAAATAAACCACCATAATTCTATGCCCATTAAACCTAAACCACCAGTAGTTAGAGCAATTTTCACACCTAAAGGTTTTTCAATATGTTGCAATTGCTGATTGTGTGGTGAATGAGAATTGGATATTTTTGCTGATGCGGGGCTTGATGTCAATAGCACTAAACAGGCAAGCATCATCCAGAATTTTTTTTGATTCAACATTTAATTGATTCCTGCTTGAAAGTTACGCAATCTTAAAGCATTAGTAACTACAGAAACGGAAGAAAATGCCATTGCTGCACCGGCGATAATTGGGTTTAGTAACCAACCAAAAATAGGGTAGAGAATACCAGCGGCAATGGGAATACCAATGATATTGTAAATAAAAGCAAAGAGGAGATTTTGCTGAATATTATTCATGGTAGCGCGACTGAGTTGAATAGCGGTGACAATTGCTTCCAAGTCTCCAGAAATTAGGGTAATATCACTTGCTGCCATCGCTACATCTGTTCCTGTGCCAATAGCTATTCCCACATCTGCTTGCACTAATGCTGGTGCATCATTAATTCCATCTCCCACCATCGCTACAATTTTGGATTTTCGATGTTGAATTTTCTTCCCCAGTCCCCAGTGTTGCAATGACTTAATAATAGCTGCTTTTTGGTCTGGACGAACTTGGGCAAAAACTTGGGTAATACCAACTTGATGTGCGACCGCATCCGCTGTAGCGCGATTATCTCCTGTTAACATGACCACTTCTAAACCCAACTTTTGGAGTGCTTTCACCGCTTTGGCAGAGGAAGGTTTAAGGGCATCAGCAATACCCATTATCCCTTCTAATTGCCCATCAATAGCAATTAAAATCACCGTTTTCCCTCCCACTTCCCAACCAGGTTGATATTCTTGCAAAGAATCTGTATTAATGCCTAATTCCGTTAACCAGCGTTCTGTACCGATTTGTAACAAATGATCATTAACAATTCCTTGTACACCACTCCCAGCAATAGCTACAAAATCCTCAACTTCTGCTAAACTCACCTCTTGAAATTCGGCATATTTTACCACTGCTTCCGCTAAAGGATGCTCAGAATTTCTTTCTACAGATGCAGCTAACTTTAACAATTCCAGTTCATTTTGATTTACTGTACCTTGAACAGTGGCAAAATCTGTAACAGTCGGTTTACCTTGAGTTAAAGTCCCGGTTTTATCAAGGACAATAGTTTGAATTTTGTGTGCTGACTCTAAACTTTGAGCATCTTTAATTAAAATGCCATTTTCTGCACCTTTACCAGTTCCAACCATCACAGAAGTAGGAGTGGCTAAACCCAAAGCACAGGGACAGGCGATAATTAACACACCCACCATTGTCATCATTGCCAGAGTAAAGTTACCTGTCAGATTAAACCAGATTACAAAAGTTGCGATCGCGATCGCAATTACACCAGGTACAAACCACCCCGTCACCTGATCCGCTAACCGTTGAATAGGTGCTTTTGAACCTTGCGCTTCTTGTACTAATCTGACAATTTGCGCCAGAAATGTATCCTTTGCTACCCTAGTTGCCCTAAACTTAAAACTACCAGTTTTATTAATTGTCGCTCCAATTACTTCATCTCCCGGTTGCTTCTTTACAGGTAAACTTCCACCCGTTACCATAGCCTCATCCACCGTCGAACTCCCATCAATAACTTCCCCATCAACCGGAATTGTTTCCCCAGGACGCACCAAAACCACATCATTAATTTTCACGTCCTTAATAGGAATATCTATTTCCACCTCATCACGCATCACCCTAGCCGTTTCCGCTTGCATTCCCATCAATTTGCAAATAGCTTCGGAAGTTTGTCCCCTAGCACGATGTTCCAAAAACCTCCCCAAGAGAATTAATGTCACTACCATTGCTGCAACTTCATAATAAACATGAGTTTGCAAACCCTGGGTAATAAAAAAATCAGGGAAAAGCGTAACCACTAAAGAATATAAATAAGCTGCACCTGTACCCAGTGCAATTAAAGTATCCATAGTTGCTGTATGGTGTTTCAAAGACTTACACCCATTACGAAAAAAAGACCAGCCACACCAAAATTCTACTGGTGTTGTTAATACCAACTGCAACCAAGGATGATGTAAATAATCTGGAACAAAAGATAAACTTAACCCCATCATCATCGGTAAGGAACCAAAAAATAACAGGCTACTAATTACACTACATGTCCATAATTTACGTTTTAATTCTTGTTGTTCTGCCAGCCGAATTACCTGTTCGGAATCATCTTCATCTTGTTCTTCTAGTAGCGAAAAAGAAGAATAACCAGCAGCATCAATAGCAGCTTGAATTTTTTCTACATTTGTCTGTTTTTCGTCATAATTAATAGTTGCTTGTTCTGCACCAAAGCTAACACTGCAATCAATCACACCAGGAACTGCAAGTATTGCCTGTTCAACATTATTAGCGCAGGAAGCACAACTCATACCCCGAAGTTTGAGAGTGAGATTATCCATATAAGGAATAGGGAATAGGGAATAGGGGAAGCAGAGGTACGAAAAATTAACCTTCCACCTCAAGGTTTTTGCCTTTTTCCACTGATAACTGATAACTGATAACTGATTTTTAAGCCGGAGGATAACCAGCAGCAACTAATGCTTGTTTAATTGCAGTTTCTGAAGCTTGAGTATCTACATTAACAAGCTTGGTTTTAGGGTCAGCTTTAACATTAGCGTTAGCATCTATAGCTTTGACTGCATTGGTAATATTATTGGCACAAGCAGGACAAGCCATTCCTGGAACTGTAAGTTTGATTGTCATAACTTTAAATGAGTGAAAGAAATTAAGATTCAGATGGAGACAACTGTTCCAACTTTTGAATTTGAGCAGTTTGCGTTTTGATGATAGCTTGAGCGAAGTCACGAATTTGTGGCACAGTAGCAGTTTCGGAAGCTTTCTTGGCCATGTTCATACACATTTGCTGATGTTAAATCATTCCTTGCAGAAATTCCTGGTCAAAGTTAGGGGAATTTTGCAAAGATTCTAAACTCATCATTTTTCCCATTCCCTGACCTTGACCCATTCCCATACAGTTCATGGCATTAGCAGTAACTTCTGTGCGATACAACTGTTTGTACAAAGCTTGCAATTGCTCAATTTCTTTGGTTTGGTCGGTTTTGATCTGGGTTGCCAATACTTTGATTTGCGGATTTTTCGCCTTCTGTAACGCCAAATCCGCGATTTTTATCGTTTTTTGGTCGTGGTGAACCATCATTTTCACGAAATGCTGATCTCCCTGCTGCTGCGGACTGGTGTTAGTCTCACTAGCACGGGTAAATGGTGACTGTTGGTTTTGTTGGGCTTGGACGCTGTGGTTTAGGGATAAAGCAGCAAGTAAACCTAAAAGACCAGAATTGACGGATTTGTTAAGCATAGCTGTTGCTCTTTCCACTTCCCAAGGAAGGTTGAGGGCATTTCCGCTAGAAATTAGTAAATTATTGTTGGTCTTTACTAATTTTTGGCTGAGAGTCCTATTACATTCAGTTTAAACCATCCAGTTAGCTAGAGAGTCTAGAGAAGCTTGACAAATCTTAAAATTCTGAATTGATCTCTGTCACCTGTCACCTATTTACATATACCCTAATAGACCTGTCAGGAAAATTAACTTGGTGTGAAAAAAATGGTAGAAGGAAATTTTGACCGTCTACCAAAAGGAAAAATCCACTAAATTAACTATATTCAAGAATATCCACATCGTACAAAGCAAATACAGGGAATAACTAACCATCAGTTTCAAGACTTGTTAGCCCAAGGTGAAATGCAGCATAAAAGACTTCAAGAAAAACTTCAAGGTGACATAGAAAGTAAAAAGATAGGTATAAATCAGAAAGGAGCAGGGGGGAAAGGGAAACTAGAGATAAAAGAATAGGTATGTCTATCCTTGTTCTATTTGAGGAAGATGCCAACATTTGAGGTTTTAGGTTTACATTTCGGTATATGGAAAACGGAAGCAAAGGACACATTTCATTACTAGCTAGAGATATTACGAGATGTTTTCCCTCCTAGTCTCCGTGAACAGGTAGAAAAACATGATAGCGATTATGCCATGGCGACTCAGAACAAAAGGCAGGAAACAAAGAGTTTTCCACCAAGGGTATTTTTGTTGAACACGTCATTAGACTTGTAAAAATATTCCGGGTACCTCAACAAAGATTTCCCCTGAATTCCCCAATTTACTCACAAGTAATTCTTACTAACTATTTGTGGTTTAGTCACATTAGGAATTGGTTCATTAGTTTTGCCCATTTCATACATGTTATGGATATGAGGTCAGTTATGAATTCGTCATCAACATCTTTATGGATAGTCCCTATCATTAACTATTCCCAACCCTTATTCTTTCCTTGGCTCTTTCATAATCTTAACACTATGGAAAGCCACACACATAAGCCTTTCTAAATTTTCCAACGTGTCTAATGACCTGAGACTGCAAAAACTTCCTTGGCATTTGTGGGATTTACTAGAACGCTATCCCAAAGCTCAAATCGCTCTGAGTGCGCCTAGTTATGAATAAGTTAACCGCAGCCAACTACAGGAAATGGCAGGAGTCTTTTTACAAGCACAGATGATTTATAAAGTAAATGTTTAGGAGAGAAGAGGAAGTAGCATAATTCTAGTCATAAGAGCATATATAGCCCCTTCGCTCATTTGTGTTAAACGCTCATAATCCTTGCTTAGACGATGATATTGGTTAAACCACCCAAATGTTCTTTCTACTACCCAGGGTTGTGGTAAAACTTTAAATTCTTACTCAGTAGGTCCTATGACTTCAACATGAGCTTGAATCATGAACCAAACTGCAAGTCCAAATTTATCACCTTCATAACCGGAATCAACCCATAAAACTTGGACTTTTTCCAATAATTCTGTGGGTTTCTCTAGCAGTTCCATTAGTGCATAGGCAGCAAGTATTCGTTCTGGGGCATTCGCTTCACTAACAACAACTTTCAACACAAGTCCCAGGCTATCAACTAAAGTATGCCCCTTTCTTCCTTTTACCTTTTTACATCCGTCAAAACCATACACATCCCCTTTTTTTGGTCAGTGTTGACCGACTGACTGTCTGCGGCGAGCGCGGTAGGTTGTGTTGATTTACCTAATTCCGAGCGAACTTGACCACCCAATGTATGGTTGAATTTTTCCCAAACCCCCTGGCCCTGCCATTTACTGTAATAGCTATATACCGTTGACCTTGGCGGGAAGTCACCTGGAAGCATATTCCATTGACATCCAGTTTTCAAATGATAATAGATGGCATTACATATTTCACCCATATCTGTTGTGGGTGGATGCCCTCCTTCTTTGGCTGGTGGAATCAATGTGGCCAGGATTTCCCACTCCATATCAGTTAAGTCTGTGGGGTAAGACTTTCGTTCCATCAGTAGCTATGTAAATACACTACATCTTATGTATCCTATCCTTCCAACATTCCTTTTCTACTCCCCTTTACATTTAGTTTATCAATAGCCTCTTAGTCAGTTGTTGAGTGCAGGTTTAGATGGACTGCCTCTGTTATGGGCTTGGAATGTCTGGGGTGAAGTGATTTGGATTTGGAGTTGGGCGATAACAGGGAGTTTACTTGCTGCTTATTTCCGACAACCCACTTATTTAGGCTTGGCCGTTGGGGCAGCATTGCTGAGTGTATACGGGATTTGCCTGATAGTATTAATACTATACAGTTGTTGGATTGCCTTCATACCTGCGGCGCTCACTTTAGGAAGTAGTGCAATTATCTAAATAGCTGCCATTAAACCTGTAAAATCAGCCTAAAAACGCAAAATTTCGCGCTCATATTCGTCTGGAAAAGGCATCACTTCCCAAACCCAGCCTTCACCCGATTCCAACATCTCCTCCACAGACAATTCTTCTACAGGTGTTGTTGCTATATCTTCATCGTTAGGAAATGGTTGTAAATCTTACGTCAACAATCTGAGTTGAAACCCAACAGGAATCATCCTTCTTGGATTAGTGCTGGCGTAATTCAAAGCGTCAAATTTGTTCTTCCAGATTGGCTTTTTGTTCTTCCAGATTGGCTTGAGGTAAAGTTTTTAACTCATAAGTATTAGCTGCTACTATAATTTGCCGGGATAAGCCTCGAATAGACGCTTGGCTTTTTTGACTTCTCATCCCCGAAAGCAAAGCTGTAAATTGTCGTAGTTCCCAGCCTACTTGTTGAGAAAAATTCGATACATTTTCCTGAAGCGATATCCCTGTAGATACTGATTATGCAATTCCTTGGCACAACTCATATAAGCATTATCTGAAACCGCCATGAGCTATTAATACTCCCCAAAAGGAAAAAGGAATATCTAAGGGGGGAAACACGTAAAGATGATGCTAAATCTGCTGGTAACTTATCCAATAAATTATCTTATTCTTGTCCATCAATAGGAGCATCCACAGAAATAGACTTGGGATATAAAAAAACACGCACAGCTTGAGCGCAATTACTCAGCCATTATTCTATCTTTTCTGGAGTCAGTTGGCTCAAACTTTGTGGATTATTATAAAGTTCAGTAATTGTTTGCCACGTCGTCATATTAGTTTTTCCCAACTGATGGATGGTTGTGCTGTTACTGGTATAGAGTTCCTTAAAACATTCCCAAGCCAATACATAATTATTGATTATTTGACTGCTAAAACCTGCATTTTCCAAAGAATTTACCAATCGCCTACGAGTGATTTTATGTAGCAACGCCCAATTTGTGCAGATACCTGCTTCCCTCTATCTGACGGAGTGAATCTATGAGACAAAGCTCAAAAGCATATCTCGCATAGCTTTTTAGATTTGTGCTGTATTCGGGATTAAAATTTTAATTTTTGAGAATTTTGTCAATACAGGAAATAGCAATTTGAAAATAATCAGCAACAGAAAATTGACTGATAAAACTTTTACCTATTTAGGACAGTCAGTAGCATACCTCTTGTAAATAAGCAGAAATATGTCCCACAGAAAGGGAACTGGAATCAAAGTCCCCCTTTGTTAAGGGGACTTAGGGGGATCTAAAAGTTTTTGATACATCACTAAGGACTTTTCAAACATCCTCTAAATGGTGCGATTACTAATGCAATTTTTCAGGAAATTTACGGTATTAAACTAATGGGAGGGATAAATTTTACAGGTTACTCCAGCACAAAAAATTTTTTCAGCCAGCCCTAATTAACAGATATTCATTGGCTTATATATCTGACTAGAAAAACTAATAGCTTAATTTGCAGTTATTTTCCAAAATCGTAGTTATGGCTACATACAATTATAGAAAGTATAGATAACACTAAAAAAAGATTGTACTGGAAGAAACCATTTTGAGAACAACCTTTTGTGTTCTGTGTTTATCTTCTTATCTTGCGGAAAACCGTATATAGGAGTCTATCTTCTTCAGAAATTTACCTGAGTTTAATAATCTAAAATTCCCCTGGTTTGATCTTTTAGGCTATAAGTTACCCCACAAGATTGAGGCAGGTATTAACGAAAGCCTGTCATTATCCAATATAGGCTAAACGCAAAGGAGTTTACTATGCATCAACAAATGTGCTGGTTATCTAAGTCCAGTGGCGATGGAGATAAAATTTTGCATTTGCAAACTGCACCCGGTCAACCTTGGCGGCCTTACACGGCGTTTCCTCAATTTTCAGTTGCAGATTATCAAATACCAGGTGGTTCTAAGGGCTGGGCAACTTATCAAAAACTCTTGAAAACATTCTGGAGTTTAGTTCCTAGCCCACACGTAAATGAGTTTAGCAGTAATTTGGCAGAGTCAACCGTGGAGAATTAATAACTTCTCCAATAGCCATCACCACGGGGATCTGCTGCTCCTTCTAAATTACCATTTTCTGTAACAGCGATTCGCATTAATATTACCCCAAGGGTGCAGTTTCTTTGATTTTATGTCCCTGAAGGTGTAAGTCTTGCAAGGTTAACGCATCTAAACCCCATGCATCTGCACGCAACTCATCGGGTAGCCACTGGTGATGTATGCATGGGAGAGATACGGTGGCATCAACATCCATTTTCGATTCCAAAACATTCAAGATGACTTGCAACACTCCGGTGATAATACTGCTACCACTGGTTGCACTTGCTGTTAACAGTAAGCAGTTGTTTTAAGATGGGCATTGCCCATCCTACTTTGCGTTCTCTTTGTGAGATAAATCAATCCATTAATCAAACTAAAACTGCTTCAGGAATAGCACCTTGCATTTTTCCGAAAGCATCTATTAAAGTTTGCAATTGTTGTTCGGCTTTCAACACACCTAAACCTCTTGCTGTCACCTTTCCACTGGAATAAACAAAGCGATTTCGCATAGTTTCAGTCAAATTTTCTGCTAACAAATTCCAAGCTGGTTCTTCCATTGGTGTTTCTAACACAATATGCTGTTTGTTCTCAGGTTTAATGCGGCTAAATCCTATATTTCTCGCTAATTGTTTTAATTCCATAACTCGCAAGAGTTGATTTGCTGGAACTGGTATAGTTCCATATCTATCAGTCCATTCCGCGGCAATGGATTTTAATTCTTCTTTGGATTTTGCAGTTGCTACTGCACGATAAGCACTCATTTTTTGGTCAATATCGGTAATGTAAGTGGAAGGAATAAACGCGGTGAGATTAAGGTCAATTTGGGTATCATCAACTTTGGGTATTTCTTGACCTCTAATTTCTCGAATTGCTTCCTCTAACATTTCCATGTACAAGTCAAATCCGATTGCATCCATTTGACCTGACTGTTCTGCACCTAACAAGTTACCCACACCACGAATTTCCATATCTCGCATTGCTAATTGATATCCAGAACCGAGTTGGGTAAATTCTTGAATTGCTCTTAATCTTAGTCTGGCTGCATCGGATAATTCACGCTGTTTATGATAAAATAACCATGCGTGAGCTTGTATTCCTGCACGTCCCACACGACCACGTAATTGATATAATTGAGCTAAACCAAAACGGTGAGCATCTTCAATTAAAATTGTGTTAACTCGCGGAATATCTAAACCGGATTCAATGATTGTTGTGCAAACTAGGATATCAGCGTCATTATTTCCGAAGGTGAGCATGGTTGATTCTAACTCGCTTTCTTCCATTTGACCGTGTGCGATTGCAAATCTTCCCCCCGGTATCATTTCTCGCAAATTTGCAGTTGTTTCTTCAATTCCCTCCACTCGCGGAACTACATAAAAAACCTGCCCTCCTCTATCTAATTCTTGCCGAATTGCACTTCTGACAATTTCCGGGTTTAAAGGTGCAAGATGGGTTTGAATTGGTCTTCTGGTGGGAGGTGGTGTGGTAATTAAACTCATTTCCCGAATGCCAGATAAAGACATATACAAAGTTCTGGGAATGGGAGTCGCAGAAAGAGTTAAAACATCAACTTGAGTTTTCAGGCTTTTGATTTTTTCCTTTTGATTCACACCAAATCTTTGTTCCTCATCAATTACCAACAGTCCCAAATCTCGAAATTGTACACCTTTACCTAATAATTGATGTGTCCCTACAACAATATCTAATTCTCCAGTAGCCAGACGCTTTTGAATATTACGCTTTTCTTCCGCACTACGAAAACGATTAAGTAAACCCACATTTACAGGATAAGGTGAAAAACGTTCTTTGATTGTGTGATAATGTTGTTGGGTTAAAATAGTTGTTGGTGCTAAAACTGCGACTTGTTTACCTGCGGTAACAGCTTTGAAAATAGCCCGAATTGCAACTTCAGTTTTACCAAAACCCACATCACCACACACTAACCGATCCATCGGTCTTTCACTTTCCATATCCCGTTTCACATCTTGCACCGCTTTTAGCTGATCGGTGGTAGCTTGGTATGGAAAAGAATCTTCCATTTCTTCCTGCCAAGGCATATCTGCGGGATAAGCAAACCCTTGTTGTTGCGATCGCGCAGCATACAACTTTAACAAATCTACTGCTAATTTCTTAATCGCCTTACGGACTTTATTCTTGGTATTATCCCAAGCTTTACCCGTCATTTTATGTAGTGCGGGTGTTTGATCTCCACTGGTTCTAAACCGAGATAGAGAACCAACTTTATCAGCAGCAACTTTCAACAAACCATCGGCATATTGAATAACTAAATAATCACGGGTTTCATTATTAATTGTTAAACTTTCTAGTTCGACAAATTTACCAATGCCGTGACTACGATGAACAACAAAATCTCCTGGTCGTAATTTATTGGTATCAACTTGTTTAGATATAGCTTTGCGACGTTTGCGGACATAACCAAAATCCGCTAAGGAATGTTGTCCATAAAATTCGCGATCGGTAACAATAACAAGACGGAAAGAAGGTAAAATGAAACCTTCTAATTCTGCTAAACCAGAATATTTGAGTGCAATAGGCGTATGATTTATTTGTAGTTTACCAATCGCTTGATAATCACGGGGATTAGGGATAAACTGGGCAGGACAATCATGTTCTTGGAGTAGAGAAACAGAACGGGAAGGTTGAGCAGAAATTAGCCAAACTGCAAACTTGCGATCGCGTTCCTGTCTAATTTTCTCAGCTAACTTGGCAAACTGGTGAGGTGTTACAGGTAAAGGTCTACTAGCTAAATTAGTACCGCTGTTTTCTTCCGCTAATTCTGATAAATATAACTTTTGAAAATTTCCAGCTTCATCTAAACACTCATTAAAAGTCCGATGAATTTTGGGAACTTGCTGAGATTCTTCCCCAGTCCCAAGTCTCCACTGACTATCCGCATTTTCCACCCAGCGAGCGCTATGGGCATGACACTGTTCTACCTCATCAATGGCAATAAGGGTATTTGCTGATAAATAATCTAAAAGTGAAGCGGGTTTGGCAAAAGCTAACCCTAGAAAACGCCTGCTTCCCTCCAGTCCTAAATTTTCCAAATCATCTACATCAGAATTTAAGTCAGCACTCAACACACGAAACTCAGAACTCTGTTTGAGTGCTGCCAAAACAATCCCTGAAAAACTTGTTGGGGTAAGAAATATTTGTTCAACTTTATCTAAAGCAGAACGTTGAGTGGCGGGATCAAATTCCCGAATTTGTTTGATTTCATCCCCAAACCATTCCAACCGCACTGGTAACTCCGAGGAAACAGGAAACACATCCACAATATCTCCCCGTCTACTCCATTGTCCTTCCGTTTCCACCAACGGCACCCGTTCATAGCCCAAACTGGTGATTTTTTCACTGAACTCATCTAAATCGTATTCCAGACCCTTTTTTAAGGACAGACAAAAAGATCTAAATACCTCTAGAGGTGGTAAATGCGGTTGTAATGCGCCTACAGTAGCAATAATGGCCGTATTCCTATTAGGTAACTGACTACTGACGACTGACCATTGACCATTGACCAAATCGGCTAAAACCTGCATTTGTCCCCAACTTAACTCAGTTTCCGGGTCAAAAGGTTCATAGGGAGAAGCTTCTGCGGCAGGGTAAAAATGCACAGTTTTCCATCCCATCGCTTCCATTTGGGCATAAACCCGTCCGGCTTCTTCGAGAGTGGCACAGACCACGCACAAATCCCTACCCTCATTGTTGGCTAAAGCTGAAGCTACCAGACCCTTGGGTAAACGGGAAATGCCATTTAACCGCAATTCTTGGTACTTTTTGAGTTTGGTAATTAGTTCGGCGGTGAGAGGTGATCGCGCCAAGGCACGCACAATAGAAGAAAAGGCCATAAGTTAATACTAGAATTACAAGTCTTGAGAAGTGCAAAAATTTTAGATGTTATATAACCATTTTAGAAGCCAGATGAGGGATATGGGGGAGATGAGAGTGGTGGGGAGAACAATGTATTACCTCCTGACTCCTGATTTCTTACTCCTGAACTCCTACTTATTCTCTGTTCCCTTTACATTAGATACTAAGAATCAAGCTACCTTCGCTTTTTATAGCGGCAATTTTAAAAATGTCTTCCATCAGTGTTGAAATTCTCATTATCTTGGTGCTAATCTTTGCCAACGGTGTATTTTCGATGTCCGAGATGGCGATAGTCTCCGCACGGAAGGTGCGATTACAGCAATTAGCTAATCAAGGCAACCTCAATGCCAGGGCTGCATTAGAACTAGCCGAATCTCCCAATCATTTTCTGTCCATTGTCCAGGTTGGAATTACACTGATCAATATTCTCAATGGTGTATTTGGTGGTGCTACCATTGCCCAAAGGCTAGAAGGCTATGTGAAGCTAGTTCCATTCTTAGCTGGTTATAGCCAACCCATAGCTTTTAGTTTAGTTGTATTACTAATCACCTATTTTTCCCTAATTGTCGGTGAACTCGTACCTAAGCGGTTAGCATTAAACAACCCTGAACGAATTGCAGCAACTGTTGCTATTCCCATGCGGGCTTTGGCTGCTTTAGCTTCCCCAGTGGTGTTTTTATTAAGTGCTTCTACAGAAACGGTGTTGCGAATTTTGGGAATTACACCTTCAGATGAACCGCAAGTTACGGAAGAAGAAATAAAAATTTTAATAGAACAAGGGACGGAAGCGGGAACTTTTGAGGAAGCAGAACAGGATATGGTGGAAAGGGTATTTCGGTTAGGCGATCGCCCTGTAACTGGTTTCATGACACCCAGACCGGATATAGTTTGCTTAGACTTAGAAGATCCCGCAGAAGAAAACCGCCAAAAAATGGCCGACAGCGCCTATTCTCGATATCCAGTTTGTCAAGCAGGACTAGATAACGTCCTGGGAATCATCCCTGTTACGGACTTATTAGCCAGAAGTTTACGCAATGAACCCTTAGACTTAACCCTAGAATTACGTCAGCCTGTATTTGTACCGGAAAGCACTCGTGGTTTAAAAGTTTTGGAGTTATTCAAGCAAACAGTAACTCACATGGCCTTAGTAGTCGATGAATACGGCGTAATTCAAGGCTTAGTAACTTTAAATGACATCATGAGTGAAATCGTCGGTGATGTTCCCGCCGGACCCGGACAGGAAGAACCACAAGCTGTACAACGGGAAGATGGTTCTTGGTTAGTGGATGGAATGTTACCTGTAGAAGAGTTCTTGGAACTTTTTGGTCTCGAAGAACTGGAAAATGAAGAAAGAGGAAATTATCAAACATTAGGCGGTTTTATTATCACCCATTTAGGGCGTATTCCCGCAGCCGCAGATCATTTTGAATGGGATGGTATACGTTTTGAAGTTATGGACATGGATGGCAACCGGGTAGATAAGGTATTAATTATGCCAAGAGTACCTAATAATAGGTAATAGGTGATTGGTAATAGGTGATTGGTAATTGGTAATTGGTAATTGGTAATTGGTAATTGGTAATTAGTAATTGGTAATCGGTGAAAGATTATTTTTAGTTATTTTACCGATTATCTTTCGATTATCTTTGCTTGTTAGAGTCCTCAATGATGTAACATTTGAGGCTGATCTTAAACAGCCAATATGTTGTTGTATTTTCTTATTTGGAAGTCCCTAAATCCATGCCTATGTTGACAGCTTTGGCCGCAAATTGAATCATCTCTTCTCGCTCTATACTGTTTTCATCGTGTGGAAATCCTCTTTTTACACTGTCAGTATAGTTACTGCTCTATTGTACAACGTGGCGGTAAAAATAGGCTTTTCCCATTCTGCTTCTAGCTTGCTATGTGCTCCCATCCTTTTTTTAGCTTGTCTAGTAGCGCACTATTGGCAGATTTAGCCTCATCCAAGTTAATAAGCAAATTACTGTGATATCCCATAATAATTTTCTCCTGAATATATTTTTTACCCATATCCTATCATCGTATATATATATTAAATATACTACGTTTCTAGTCCTTAAGTCTGCGACAATCGCTTCACCTCTGCACCCCCTAATATATCCTGGGCTTTCACCAACATCTGCGGTATTTTTTCAGAGTGGGGACTATTAACAAGACATTCTCGCAAATCGAATTCATTGAGTTTATCAGCTTTATTGCTAGGAAACTAGGAATTACCATTACCTAAGAGGTAATAGCGCATTTTCCCATACTCCATCATGTCATAGGCTAAAGCTAAATCTAACAACCACAAAATTACGCAAATATTTATTTTTCCTGGTGTTTTTTCCCAAGTTGGTAACTTCTGTTCCCAGGTTTTGAGCCAAGGTTCTCCTAAAATTTCTATGGCTACATTTTCTAAAATTTTAAGAATTGGCTGTAGAATTTCTTCACTTTTATCTAACAAGTTCAATGTTTTTAACTGTTCATCAAAATCACTTGGTTTTGCTGCCCCAATACTCGAAGTATGCACCTGGGGATGACTTAAACAAAATAAATCATTAAATACCATCGTACTCAATGGACTACACAAATTAAATAATTTTTCCGATAGTTGATATAATAATCCACCTTTATTAGACGGGCTAATAATAAATACGCCCATATCTAATTTTTTAGCAGCTTCAATAGCAGACAAATTCCATTGATTAATGTAGCACCAGTGTAAGTTCACATAATCGAATTTATTGGTATTAATTCCCTGTATAATTAAATCTGTAGGACCATCAGTAGACAAACCAATAAAAAATCTAATCTTTCCTTCAGATTGTAACTCTTCTACTACTTCTAACCAACCACCTACACGAATACTATAGATCCCAAATTTCAGCATTATTAATTCCATGCAAACCAAATAAATCAACATAATCTAACTGGAGATAAGCCAAAGATTTTTCAAAGGTCTGGCCAAATTCTTGGGGAGCTGCAACAGGAGAAACTTTAGTTTGGACAATTAACTTTTCACGGGGAAACTGAGGGAGGATTTTTCCCAACTGCATTTCTGAAGTTCCATAACCTCTTGCAGTTTCAATATGAGTAATTCCTATTTCTAATGCACGACGAATCACTGCTTCTAGGTTTTCTTGATTATCTTGAGGAATTTTCTCTGGTCTCACATCTTGCCATTTAAATTGATATCGCATTCCCCCGCAAGAAAATACGGGCATTTGTAATTCTGTGCGTCCAAATCTTCTATACAACATCATATTTAAGATTCTAATTTTTAATTTTTCAGGTGGGCATTGCCCACCCTACTAATTCTAACTACATTCTCCGCACAACAGGTTTACCGTCAATCACTTCACCAATTAAAACCACATCAGCACAGTTGACGAAAATGCCATTTTCCAAAACACCAGGAATATTGTTCAGGGTTTTTTCCAAATTTACAGGGTCACTTATATTATCAAATCTGACATCTATGACCATGTTGCCTTGGTCAGTAATCACAGGCCCTGCTTTTTTGACACCCATTCGTAACTCTGGTATACCACCTAGTTCTTTAATCGCATTAGTGACAGGGGTAAGTGCCATTGGGATCACTTCCACAGGTACAGCAAAACTAGAACCCAATCTGTCCACTAGTTTGCTACTATCAACTACAACAATAAATTGAGCTGCGAGATAATCTACCACTTTTTCCCGGGTATGTGCTGCACCACCGCCTTTAATCAAGTTTTTGTGGGCGTCAACTTCGTCAGCACCATCTATGGCAATATCAATATGATCAATAGCGTCTAAAGTGGTGAGAGGAACGCCGTACTGTTTGGCTAAAACTTCTGACTGAAATGATGTGGGGACACCAACAATATCTTTAAGTTCACCAGATTTGAGGCGCTCACCCAAATACTGAATCGTGTAAGCTGTAGTTGAACCTGTTCCCAATCCTACAATTGAACCTGATTTGACCATTTCAGCGGCGGCTTTGCCAACTTCTTGCTTCATCAATTTGACCGGATCTGCTGCTACGGACATTCCAAAACTCCTGGAAATTGAACAAACTCTCACAGCCGACTATACTATATTCGCAGCAATTGAAAATACGAAGCTGCAGATAAATGAATATAAATTATGTTGCACTTTTGTTAGTTTTTTCAAAATGACTAGTGCAGAATCTCTGAAGAGAACATTTGCGACAATGCCTGAGAATAAGGCATTAAGGTGTTAATTTCTTGAGGAGTCAAGCGAGCACTTATTTCATATCTTAGCAAATACATCATTTGTTGAACCATTTCCCACTGCACTTTTAATGTGGGGCCAAGCATCACATACAGAGCGGATAATTCTTCTTGAATAGCAACAATGCTTCCTTCTAAAGCACATACCCACAGGTATACTTGGAAGATCTCCACATCCCGGATACTAGCAGTTTTCACCACTGGGTCACTCAACATCCCAGACATGGAACTGTAAGCTCGGAATAATTCAGTCACCCCTTGACAAATATTTTTGGCAATTTGTGTACTAACGGGACTTAAATAAAAGTTAACAGTAAAAAGGAGTACAATGCAATTTCCGTGTAGCTTTCACGTTAAAAGAAGCTGATGAAAGAAACCACTACCCCAGCAATGGCACCATGGTTTGAAAGATAGTGTCATTTGATGATGTATTTACTCATCAAGCAGAAAAAAGAGAGTTTAGACATTATTTAGGGGGATGATTGGGTGAAGGTGAGAGAAAAAACCTATTTCAAATGGCAGAGAATGCCCTAGAAGTTATGTAACACCGATTACACCACGTTTTAACTGAAGCACCTTGGTCCAGTTCCCAAGTGAATGACCGTCAGTTAGAGATTATGAACAAGTGTAGTCAGAGGAGAATCACCAGAGAATTTAGCTTAATAATTGATGATTATGACCATAGAAAAAGTGGGAACTTTAGGGATGGAGTAGGAAGAAAATATATTGGAGAAATTGGGAAAAGGGATACTGGAATAGTAGTAGTAACAACACATACATCTATTATGATGGCAGTAAAAGCTTACCATTAGATATAGAGTTATATCACCATGGTGATTCTTGACCCAAAGGGAAACAAGACCCTCTATTTGAGAATAAACCTGAGTTAGGAATTAAATTAATAGATCTGATGTTAAGCCGTGGTTATCAACCAGGAATAGTAATTATAGATCCTGGATATGGCCACAATACATCTTTCTTATTCAAGATAGAGAATCGGAATTGAAAGTATTGAGGAGGATTAGCTAAAAATCCCAAGGTCCTTGCCAGTGACCAAAAGGATAGTCCACAAATAATTAGGTTAGATGAATTAGCACAAAGTTTACCCCAAGAGGCTTTTACAGAAATTCAACTGGAGTTAGATAAAACCAAAACATTATGGGTAGTAACTAAAGAAGTAGAAATATCAGCCTTAACTAACTGGAACGGGCAATATTACTATCGTCATGAACGCTTCGACTTTCTCTCAAGCCACTGATATTGAGTACTTTATGATCAATATTTATTCATCAATTGTCACACCCCAATGGATAGTTGATACATATTCTCAAAGAAATTGGGTAGAAGTTGTTTACAGAGAACCCAAGGGATGGTTAGGACTCAAAGAATATCAAGTTGGAGATAACAGCAGTTTACTGCGCCATTTTATTTTGGTTTTCTGTGCCTACACTTTTATTCTTTGCCATCAGTGGACTGGAGGATGAAGAGGCTATTGATAAAGTAAATATAAAGGGGAGTAGAAAAGGAATGTTGGAAGGATAGGATACATAAAATGTAGTGTATTTACATAGCTACTAATGGAACGAAAGTCTTACCCCACAGACTTAACTGATATGGAGTGGGAAATCCTGGCCACATTGATTCCACCAGCCAAAGAAGGAGGGCATCCACCCACAACAGATATGGGTGAAATATGTAATGCCATCTATTATCATTTGAAAGCTGGATGTCAATGGAATATGCTTCCAGGTGACTTCCCGCCAAGGTCAACGGTATATAGCTATTACAGTAAATGGCAGGGCCAGGGGGTTTGGGAAAAATTCAACCATACATTGGGTGGTCAAGTTCGCTCGCAATTAGGTAAATCAACACAACCTACCGCGCTCGCCGCAGACAGTCAGTCGGTTAACACTGACCAAAAAAAGGGGATGTGTATAGTTTTGACGGATGTAAAAAGGTAAAAGGAAGAAAGGGGCAGACTTTAGTTGGTTGATAGCCTGGGACTTGTGTTGAAAGTTGTTGTTAGTGAAGCGAATGCCCCAGAATGAATACTTGCTGCCTATGCACTAATGGAACTGCTAGAGGAACCCACAGAATTATTGGAAAAAGTCCAAGTTTTATGGGTTGATTCCGGTTATGACGGTGATAAATTTGCACTTGCAGTTTGGTTCCTGATTCAAGCTCATGTTGAAGTCATAGGACCTACTGAGCAAGAATTTAAAGTTTTACCACAACCCTGGGTAGTAGAAAGAACATTTGGGTGGTTTAACCAATATCATCGTCTAAGCAAGGATTATGAGCGTTTAACACAAATGAGCGAAGGGGCTATATATGCTCTTATGACTAGAATTATGCTACTTCCTCTTGTCTCCTCAACATTTACTTTATAAATCATCTCTAAGACCAAGGTGGGCTAAGAAACCTTTGAATACTTTTACTGAAGCTTTAGAAGCATTGAGAACAGCCATATCTTTTCTATTTATTGATTGGTTCAACTGGAATCCGGACGTGTTTCCTTCTTATCAAGCCAGTTTGGGCTACATTTGGGCTTGATTTTTGTTTACGTCCCGGTAACTGGTAACAGGTTTTACACTGCGGATAAAACCGGAGAATTATAGTTATGTTTAGCTGCTGCCTCATAGGTATTTTGTAGTGGCATATATAAATAATCATCAGTGACTTTAAAGTATGAAGTAATCAATAATTACTCAATAGGTTCTAGTAATTGAATGAGCATTTGGCTAGTATAATGAAACTGCGTACTAACAAAACCAATAAAGCTAGGGTCATTACCTATATATTTTCATCTAATTACGCTTATCTCTGCACCAATTAACGTAGACACGTGCCTATGAGTCACTTGCTTGGTATAGTCTAATAGTATCTGTTGATCACACGAATTCTTCAATAATTTTCGTTACAAATTGAGTTGAGATTGTTTCCATGCAATTGATATTGACTGGGTGTATACATTGAGAACTTTTTCATAGAAATTAAAAGAATCTGCCGCAATCTCCCACGGATTAATCATACTGAAGTGTATACAATGCTGTTTGATTTCAGATGCTACTATCATTAGCATCTCTGTTTTATTCGAGGCTTTGGCGCTAACACTTCGTAAAGATTCCCTGATTTCCTGAACTGTTTTCTCTCGTCCTTCTGGTGAAGTTATCTCAGATGAAGCATACAGATGAGAACTGCCTTGATTTTTGTTAGCAATATGGAGGTTTTGTAAATAGTTTTTAGCCCATTGCTGCGCTAAAGATTCCACTGATATATTACGTTCTCCATCTATAACTGAGTTGAAATCATTACTGGAAATTTCTTTACCCACACTAATTATTTATTACTTAAATACTACCTAAAAAATCTTAAATACCCAAATTATTTTTTTATAGTACGATACTGCCAGTAATATTTCTCGATCTTAAATTCCTACTATTCGCATATTTACGTATTATTATAGCAATATCACTTAGGTAATGACGGTATCACATACAAGTTGTCTTCAAAATCAAATTTAAAAGTAGTAATTCTATAATTAGCTTGTTTAAAACAATTAAAATTTTTAATAACTAGAATTAAGCCTATTGTATCAATATTAAGCGTGCTATAAGTTCCAATTAGTCTGAGAATTCCGATCTACTTGAGTGCTATAGTCGTATACACTTGAATGAGGGAAAAAATAGACATCTTGGAGAATTAATTTTATGTTATAATCGGCCCTTGTCTTTGTTTTAGCCAAAAGTTAGAGTTACACGGTTATGTTTGAATTAGGGAGCCTAAAGAACACCAAAAATACATAAAATCTAAAACTCTCTGTCATACAACAGAAACAATTTTGCAATAGGTCTATACTACCAAAAAATCCTTACACCAAAAGGCTTTAAAGCCTTTTTCCTGCTATAATATAGACACAGTCACGTCTCCTATAGGGTGCGTCAGTCCTATAAATTAGTTACTATCAACAGATTTTGACATTGTTTATTATATCCAAAAAGTTATCCAATCCAAATTAATGGATAAGTTACCCCATGGTGGATTTTATCCAGAAAAATTAATTAGTCGGGCAGAATTAGCATCAATTTTAGTTAAAGCCTTTTATTTAGATAAACGAGAAATAGCCAAACAAGAAAAAGCCATAATTCTCCCAGCCAGATGTGCCTAATTATCATTGGGCATATCAATATAGATATGCAGACAGTGCTAAAAACCGATATTATGAAAGGCTATCGGGGGAATATGTTTTTCCCAAATTAAAAAGTAACGAGGGCTGAATGGTTAGCAATTTTTGCCCAAGCTTACGGAGTCTTTCAATTTCCTGATCAAACCATCAACTAAATTTTGACACCCTACCTAGATGCAGCAATTATACCTAATTGGGCTAGAAAAGCGATCGCCACAGTGATCACTTAACGATTCATTAATAAGGCAATATTCAACCATTACTCCCCATGACCCGTGGTGACATACATGGCTTATCTATTAAGTAAATATTTGCAACGACAAAAACCACAAGCAGAAACACCAGTAGTTCCCACCAACCTGCAATTTTGATGAAGACAAGGATAAACATAGCTACTGACCGCTAACCAAAGTTATACTGCTACAACAACATTAATGACAGTCAGATACTTGTAGCCACCTGAGCGTGTAAAAATTAAATAATGCCAAAAGTAGAGTTAGAGAGGAAAACCCTATAGTATGCATCTGAGTGAAATAACCCATCCTAACCAGTTACATGGTTTGTCTATTCGGCAATTGCAACAAATTGCCCGTCAAATCCGAGATAAGCACCTACAAACCGTAGCAGCGACTGGAGGGCATTTGGGGCCAGGTTTGGGAGTTGTAGAATTAACTCTAGGGCTTTACCAGACATTAGACTTAGATCGGGACAAAGTTATTTGGGATGTGGGACATCAAGCTTATCCCCACAAATTAATCACCGGACGTTACAGTAACTTCCACACTCTCAGACAAAAAGACGGAGTAGCCGGTTATCTCAAACGCTGCGAAAACAAGTTTGACCACTTTGGCGCAGGACACGCTTCAACCAGTATCTCAGCCGCTTTAGGCATGGCTTTAGCCCGTGACTTAAAAGGGGAAAAATTTAAATCCGTTGCAGTCATTGGAGATGGCGCTTTAACTGGTGGTATGGCGCTCGAAGCTATCAACCATGCAGGACACTTACCAAAAACTAACCTGCTCGTGGTTCTCAATGACAACGAAATGTCAATTTCTCCCAACGTTGGAGCGATTCCTCGTTATCTTAATAAAATGCGTCTGAGTCCGCCGGTGCAGTTTCTTTCAGATGGCATTGAGGAACAGCTAAAACATATTCCTTTCGTTGGTGAATCTATTTCCCCAGAACTGGAACGCATTAAAGAAGGAATGAAGCGGTTAGCAGTTCCCAAAGTGGGTGCAGTTTTTGAAGAACTGGGCTTTACCTACATGGGACCAATGGATGGGCATAATTTAGAGGAGTTGATTGCTACATTCCAACAGGCACATAAAATTACTGGTCCTGTTTTAGTTCACGTAGTTACAACTAAAGGTAAAGGGTATGAACTAGCTGAAAAGGATCAAGTAGGCTACCATGCTCAAAACCCATTTAATTTAGCCACTGGTAAAGCTATACCTTCCAGCAAGCCCAAACCACCTGCTTACGCAAAAGTCTTTTCTCACACCTTAGTCAAACTAGCCGAACAGAACCCGAAAATTGTTGGTATTACGGCAGCAATGGCCACAGGTACAGGTTTAGATAAACTACAAGCCAAACTTCCAAATCAATATATTGATGTGGGTATTGCAGAACAACACGCTGTTACTCTCGCTGCGGGATTAGCCGCTGAAGGTATGCGTCCCGTTGCGGCTATTTATTCCACCTTCTTACAACGTGCCTACGACCAAATTATTCATGATGTCTGCATCCAAAACCTACCTGTGTTCTTCTGTTTAGACAGGTCCGGTATAGTTGGTGCTGATGGGCCAACTCACCAAGGTATGTATGATATTGCTTATATGCGATGTATTCCTAACATGGTAGTAATGGCTCCCAAGGATGAAGCTGAACTACAACGCATGGTAGTGACAGGTATTAACCATACCACTAGCCCCATTTCTATGCGCTTCCCCCGTGGTAATGGTCACGGTGTACCTTTAATGGAAGAAGGTTGGGAACCTTTGGAAATTGGTAAAGGAGAAATTCTCCGTCAAGGTGATGATGTGTTAATTCTTGGCTATGGCACAATGGTTTATCCAAGTATGCAAGCAGCAGAAATACTCAGCGAACATGGCATTGAAGCAACAGTGATTAATGCCCGTTTCGTTAAGCCTTTAGACACAGAGTTGATTGTACCTTTGGCTAAACAAATCGGCCGGGTTGTTTCTTTAGAAGAAGGCTGTTTAATGGGTGGCTTTGGTTCTGCGGTGGCTGAAGCTTTAATGGATGCTAATGTTTTAGTTCCAGTGAAGCGAATTGGTGTACCAGATATTTTGGTAGATCATGCTACTCCTGATGAATCTTTTGCAGTGTTAGGTTTGAGTAGTCGTCAAATTGTGGAAACTGTTTTGCAGGCTTTCTTCAAAAAAGAATTAGCTGTTGTGAAATAATTCTTATTTGTGGAGACGTTCTTTGGAATGTCTCTACAACCATCAAATGCTTAACGTTATTGTCAACCGTTGGGCAACTTCCAGAATAGAACTCACGGCATAAATCTGATAAACCAGTGGGTACAGGCACGGGTTTAAGTCTAGCGATCAGTTCTCAGATTATACTCGAAAAGTATGGTGGACAAATTAGCTGTGTTTATGGTCCAGGGAAGAGGTCAGAATTTGTGATTAAGATTCCTGTGAAGGCTCAATATCTGTTGTAGATTCAGCATTTCAACATATTGAAAGCATTTTGATTTTAACAAAGCCGAAACTCTACGTTTTTTATCGAAATTAATCTTAAATCTTCAATTTTAGAGAAAATTCTTGTGTAAACATTCAGCTAATGCCTAACGGCACGCTACGTGAACAGGCATCAGGAGTCAGCTTTTTCAGACTAACACCAAAAATACCTGTTTGATAATTAACAAATTTCTCAACCATTCTGACTCCTGAATCCTTAGATTATTGTTAATTTCTGTTTTGATATTCAACCGGGCTAGTTCTTCAGCAGATTCTAACATTAAAGGTGTAAAGTAGATACATTGACGCTGTAAAAATCTCCCTAACACTTGTGTCCTACCTGTGATATATTGAGCTTCTCAAACCCAAGCATATTCTTGACGAATGGCTTGAGCATATTTTTGATACTCAACCGATTCAGCAGCTAAGATTGCTAAATCTGCATCAAGTAATACTTGACTATCTATATCGTGTGCTTGGTGATTTTTAGTAGCCATAATCAGATTTTTAACTTTAGTAAAAGTGTTAGCTGGAATTGCTAAAGTGTTCAGCATATCAACAGCATAGTCAGCACTTTTTTCTTCGTTATCTCGAAGATGAGTATCATATACGATATCATGAAACCAGGCGGCAAGTTGTACAGAAGCTAAATATTGGATATAGATTTGCAACACATCTATTGTGCTAAGGACATAGTGAATATGTTGTAGAGTATGATAAGATAATAGCGACTAGGGGTAGAATAATAAATTGCCACTAGTTGAGGAAATGCCTTATTTGCCATTATTTGGCTCAACACCAAAGGGTTGCAATGTGTGTTGCCAGTGAGCTAATAATATAGCTGTGAGATTAATGAATAGTCATCGCCTTGGAAATACTATCTCTGATTACCATTCTTTACCTCTTCTATCTGTCCAGGATAAGATAAATGAGACTGCGGTAATTGTCCGGGCTCTGCCTTTAATTGGAGGCTGAACAAGATAAGGATTATTAGGTACAGGATTGACTACAGTTGTTGTTAGATCTTTATTTGGTGCTGCTTGAAGGTTATTAAAATTAGTGTAAGAGTTTTGTGGCTGATTTGTTTCAGTGGGTTGAATGTAACCCATATTAGAACTAGCTGGTAAAGCCTGATTAGGTAAGCTGTTATTAGGTGAAGTTTACCTTATTCCTCTATTGTTATCCAGAGGATTAGTTTGATTTGTATTAAGTGATTGTTTAATGGCTGTTTCCAAAGGATTCACTATAATAGTATTTTGATTAATTAGACCACTTGCTAAATTATCAGCAGTTTTTGGGGCTGTTTTGCCTGGCAATGTAGTTAAATTATTAATACCTAAAAACTCATTATCTACATAACTTATATCAGATGTTAATAAATTTTATGCTTGTAGCACGAATGGACTTTTTGCTATTGGTGAAGAAACATTACTAACTGTTATTAAACTAGAGTTAGATCTGACTTCATTTGCAGCAACAGTTTATTGATTAATTTCATCTTTCACAAATATTGGACTGTTATTTTTCTCAGTCTTGTTTTCAGCATTGATTGTGGTTGTCGATAAAGTTGATTGGGAAAAATCACTGAACAATGTAGGCATATTATCAATATCTGCTGCGATCGCTTTATCTTCCTCAGAAAGATCAGTAGTCTCTTTCTCAACAGCTTCTTTATTAGGTTCTTGATTTGGCTCTACAGTAAAAATGCCTGGATTCAACCAATATCCCCTAAATGCCAGTCTTAGAGCCACTAAAAAAAATCCAGTCCCCCAAAAACTAGGTCGCAGGAAATTGGATAATCTGGCTTTAAGGTAGCGGAAGTAAGCAGGGGGATAGTTGTGTTCTCGCATAATTTTGTCCAATTTAATGGGTAATAAATTGGCAAAACCAATGGTAGGAGGTAGGAGGGGAAAAGGCAATCTGTTGCATCAGTTTCTTAAACTGTTCTTACTGGATAGCTATTTTCACTATGTTGCACTAGTGCTAGTTTGACTGTACGTTTATCCATACCATAAGTATACTAAATATAATTGTAGCCTTTAAACAATCATTAGACATTGAACATACACTTAAATTAGTCAAGAATTTATGTTTATACAGGTTCTATGAGGCTGAAGTAATCAAAAAGCTAAAATATTAAGTATTTTTACTTAAAATGTAAAGCTACTCCCTTCCCAGTATGAAATTAGGGGTGTGGGATTCGACCTTACGCAGAAGCATTATCCCTCTACCCTATTACTATGACCTTATTCTTTTAATGGGAAGGGAGTAGGATGAAATTTTGGTGTTTTTAAGAATAATTTTGATAATTTTTCGACAATTTATGGTTTGGGTTTAACTATTGGTCACTTTGGATATCATCTGGAGTTGAAACCTGGATTAATTTTATTGGTATAGCTGGATAATAAGTAGGTGGGCAAAAAAACTTATAACTATGTCATGGGGAATGCAGCAAAGCCGAATCAAGCAATCCCAATGGTTTCAAGTAATTTATATTTTGTTACATGGTTATGTTTATTTGTGTCTACCTACTTAGTTCAACTTTTTGCTCTTTAGTTACTACTAAACTCTGCACCACCGTACCATTTAGGAGAAGTAATGATGAAAGCGGAAGATATCATGACTAAGGACGTAGTTACTATTCGTGGTTCGGCAACCGTAGCAGAAGCAGTCGGACTAATGAAAGAAAAAGGATTGCGTGCGCTGGTTGTGAATCGTCGTTATGACAATGATGCCTATGGCATTGTCACAGAAACAGATATTGTTTATAAGGTGGCAGCTTACGGCAAAGACCCCAAACAATTACGGGTTTATGAAATTATGAGTAAGCCTTGTATTATTGTTGATCCTGACTTAAGCGTGGAATATGTAGCACGATTATTTGCTAATGCTGGTATTCGCAGAGCGCCTGTGATTCAAGGCAAACTGTTAGGAATTATTTCTATTACTGATATTCTCACTAAGAGTGATTTTGTGGAAACACCAAGAATGCTGGTGTTAGAAGAGAGAATCGAAAAAGCAATTGCAGAAGCTCGTGGTATTTGTACTGAGCAAGGTGCTTATTCTAAAGGCTGTGCTTCTGCTTGGGATGAAGTGGAAGAACTGCAAGCAGAAGCTGCTCATCAAAAATCAGAAACTATGGTATCAGCTCAAATTCCTTTTGAAGAATATTGTCGAGAAAATCCAGCTGCACCAGAATCTAGAAATCCTTAATAAAGAATAATATCTACACTAATACCAATTAATAGCTATCAGCAGTCAGCTTTTTCAGGCTAACGCCAAAAATACCTATTCCTGACTCCTGAATTCTTACACTTTTAATTGGTATTACCTTTGTGCAACTCGCATCAAGAGAAATAGACCTGTTACTAAACCGAATGAATTAGGTAGCCAAGCACCTATTAAGGGAGAGAGAATATCAGCCTGTGCCAAAGCTCCAGAAACTGATAATAATAAGTAGTAACTGAAAATAACTATGACACTAATTCCAAAACTCGTTCCTCTTCCAGTACGTTGAGGTATGGTTCCCATTGCTGAACCAACTAATCCAAAAATAATACAAACAAAGGGAAAGGCGATCTTTTGTTGAATTCGCACTTCTAATTTTCTAATTTTTTGGGGATTTCCAGCTAGACGTTCTACTTCTAGTTGTTGCAAGGCTTGGGAGATATTCATTTCCCCATAATCTCGGCTATTTTCTGCTAAGTTCAAAGGCGTGCGTGGCAGTTGTAATTGTTGATGTTCAAACCGCAAAATATTACGATATGAACGGTCAGGAGCTACTAAATAAATTGTACCGTTGTAAAAATTCCAAACTTTTTGGGAAGCATTCCACTGGGCAGATTCTGAAACTAAAATCTGATTTAGTCCTTCTCTAGAACGGTCGATAATTGTTAAACCTTGCATTTGCTTGCCATCAAATTGGTCAGCATAAAACAAGCGTGAAAGTATTTTAGTTGTGCTACCATCTTTTTCTTTAACTTCTCGGTACTCAGGATAATAAATATTGTGTTGTTTAAATGATGGTTTGTCTGATTTAAGTGCCTGTTCTAGAGTACGAGTTGCTTCATAATTGGCTGCTGGGGCAATTTGTTCATTAAATATATAAGTCATGGCTGTGACTAAACTACTTAATAAGACGGCAGTTAGTACCATGCGATAAACACTTACTCCGCATCCCCGTAAAGCAATTAGTTCACTTTCACTAGACAACCTACTGTAAGTCATCAAAGTAGCTAGTAAAGTGGACATAGGGAAGGAATAAACCATCACATAGGGTAATTTTAAGATAAAAACTTTTAATGCAATATTTATTGGTAGTCCAGATTCTACTACTTTTCGCAATAATTCAAATAAGCTATCAATGGCTAATACTACAGAAGTAAATGCCCCAACTCCGAACAAAAAAAGTGGGAGTAACTGCATAGCCAAATAACGATCCATGATGGAAAAAGGCAGCAGTGAACCGAGTGTGTAGAAGGATTTAATCTGCTTATATGTCATAATACAAATTCAAAATGCCAAATTCAAGATAAGTAGGTAGGTGTTAAAAATTTTCGTTATGACAAGGTAAGAGGTGAAGCAGCGCGGTCTTGGGAAGCCACTGCAGTGGACGGGTTTCCCCCATTTAGGCGCTTCGCCTTCCCCCAGGGTGCGACTGGAGAACCCGAAGGGCACTCATGCAATAGGGAAGAGGTTTTGGTCAATTTTACTTTTCGTTACATACTTCTCTCCGACAAGCCGCTGCGCGTCTACCGTTTTTTTGTGCCTTCCTAACTTACGCCTAATAGACCTCTTGCAAAATTGTTTCTGTAGTATAATAGAGAGTGTTAGATTTTATGTATTTTTAGTGTTCTTTGTGATCGCTAATTCAAACATAACCGTGTAACTCTAACTTTTGGCTAAAACAAAGACAATCCCCTATTATAACATAAAATTAATTCTGCAAGAGGTCTAGTTTTTCTGTCAGGGATACATACACATTCAAAAATATGCTAATTCAAACTGGGTTTCCAGGTTTCAATCTGTAGCATTCTTTTTTCAAACTGGTTTAATAACTTTAAAAGTTAGATATCGTCAAATCTGATGGAATAGATGTTGGAGAATGTATTTATGATTTATTATCCTGAACGAAGTCGCTAATGACGAAAATTTAGAACATATTTTATATATATAGATTATAGATAGTTGAGAAAATAAGATATTAAAGAAGATATTATTGTTAATAACATAGCAGTGCTAAATGATTTATAAAAATTTTTCTGTTGCCTTTTTCTTTTTCTCTGAGTTGATTTAAGCGTTAAAGTTATCCCCTAAATAATATTGTCGTACAAGGGGGTTATTGTAAAGTTCTTCAGCAATGCCAAAAGCGAGGATTTGCCCTTCGCGCATGATGTAGCCACGATCAGTAATCGCTAGTGTTTCGCGGACATTGTGATCTGTGATTAAAATTCCCATACCGCGATCGCTCAACTGTCCCACAATATCTTGAATTTCCGCAACTGCTATGGGATCAACTCCCGCAAACGGTTCATCCAAAAACAGAAATTTTGGACCTTCTCTTCCTGCTGCTAAAGCCCTGGCTAATTCTGTCCGTCGTCTTTCACCTCCAGAAAGTTGAATACCTTTGCTATTGGCAACTTTTTCTAAGCGAAACTCTCCTATTAAATCATGTAACCGTGTCGACCACTCCCTGCGTGGGACATTAGTTTGTTCCAGTACCAAGACAATATTATCTATAACTGAGAGTTGACGAAAAACACTTGCTTCCTGTGCTAGATAGCCAATACCCAATCTAGCTCTTCTGTGCATTGGCATTCCTGTAATATCTAAATTATCCAACCACACCCTACCCTGATTAGGTTTTTCTAAGCCTGTGGCAATATAAAATGTGGTGGTTTTACCAGCCCCATTGGGGCCGAGTAATCCGACAATCTCACCTTGAGCCACAGAAAGGTTAACGCGATTGACAATTACTCGCTTACCATAAGATTTGTGAATATTTTCTAAAACAATTTTCACTATTCGCGTTTTTGTGGTGTGAGATGCTAATTAGATCGCTTGAGGGCTGGTGTTTTGGGGGCAGGTTTAGCCATTTGTCCATTGACATTAGAGTCATCCACCATATATACAGATTCTACCTGACGATTGGACTGGGGTAAGGCAATAAATCGACCTTCATCAATCAAATAAGTGACTTTCTCTGCCCTAATACTATTATTACCTTGTTGCAAAATATAAACATTGCCGCTGAAATCAATCCGTCTTTCTTTGCTAAAGTATTGTGCTTGGGCTGCGGTTGCTTGTAACTGACGAGCAGGATACAACATCTGCACATTACCGCGAGCGGTGATTACTTGAGTTTTAGCATCATATTCCTGCACATCAGAGCGAATACTTAGCGGGCGATTCCCCCCGGCTGATTGGGCTGTAGCGGTTGGTACTTGGCTGGGAAGGGAAACCACACCCAAGAGTGCTACAGGCAGCATTAAAGATAATGCTAGACGGTGCATTTGTAATTTTGGCAAGTGATAAAGAGGTATCATAGAAATTTGGTGATAGAAGATTTCAGGTTATATCAGGTGACAGAGTTAAAAGCCTGTTCGTGTCTAAGTCTTATCATCTGTTAATGTCTGAACCACCTTGGCAGTTGCTTTATATTCTGATTTGGAGGCTTGACGGTTTCTTGCACCTCAAGGTTTCGTTATATCAACTCCGGTTGAATAATAATCATATCTGTTTGGGCTGGTGATTGGTAATTGGTGATTGGTAATTGGTGATTGGTGATTGGTAATTGACTCGCAGGCCCAATGCCTAATGCCCTATCCCTACACATATCGACAATCATTAACCGGACGTAATCTTACTTCAACTTTTGAATCATGGAAATTCTTGGTAAAGGCAAGGCTGCGGTTTCATGCCAATCACCACTGGCAATTTTCTCTGGGTCTGTTTGTTGGAGTGCTTTGAAAAATTTCACACTCTCAAGTAGTAATTCTTCTACGTTTATGCCGTAATCATTACCTGGGTAACGACGCAGACGATTACTACCTTCTCCCAATAAAATCATTGCTCCTCGTAGGTTGCGATTACTCAGGTGATATAAGGCTACAGCAATTTGCAGAATGCCTTGATACAAACTTTTCTCTGGCTCAGTTGCTTCAATCCACAGAGCTTCTAGGGTGTCATGACAAGCGTAGAACTGTCCAGAGTTGAACTGTTCTACTCCTTGCCAAAACTCTTGGGGCAGGTGTTCACTCATCCCATGCTGTCCCGCACTTCTTTTATGGTTTCAAGAGAGATGTCTTGTCTTTCGCCAGCAAATTCGTTGTCATTGGTTAGAAACAGCATACAGTGACATTCTTTGCGTTCTCGCATGGGTACGCAAGGACAGTTCCAATAGGCTGCGCTGACTTCCGCTTCTTTATCTTCATAGTGACGGCAGGGACATAAAGGCGCACCGAGGTCGTCTTTATGTTTGGCTAAACCTTCAATTACAACTGCTGTGACGGAAGGTTCAGAACAGAAGTACGTTCCAGTCCGTTTGGCGTATTGTTCGGAAAAATGCCGCATTGCCTCTAGGCTTTTATCACTGGATTTTGTGTTAACTTCTGAATTTATCATGGGATCGGCGTTGATAATTTAAATATTTTTTTGCATTGTACAACAGGCAGGAGTCAGGAGTCAGGAGGTAGAAGTTTTCGATTTTTGATTTTTGAATTGATTTCTGTTCCCTATAATGAAGTTAATGGTTTTTGCAGTTGAAGTTGCAGTTCTTGTTCACTTTGCAGAATGATACCGGGGTAATCTCCGTTGATTACGACTTGTTCTAAGGATGAATTTCCATTCTCCCATAAAACCCAGCGACTTCCCAGTGGTAAGGCAGATAAGGTGATGGGGTTTTGGGTGAGCCAAATTCAAGGATAACTTTCTGGCGGTGTATTCGCTTCTTCCAGGGGGTTGGTTACTGCTAATGTTTCGAGAATGGTAATGTCACCTTTGACTAAATCTGTGGCTGCTGTCCAAAGTTGAACTTGTAGTTGTTTTCTTCGTGCGTAAAAATACAATGATGGTGCTGCGGTTACTGCTTATTCAAATTGTTCTTCTTGCCAATTGGCAGCACTATCAAGGGCAGTTATTACTTCTTGTCCACCTGTAATAATTTCTAATTCGGGAACTCGTAATTCTCCGTATGGGGCACTTGTACGCCAATGAATGACACGGGTGGGATCACTTATGCGATAAGGACGGAGCGATGGCACTATTCCTGATGTTGCTAATTGTAGCGGTTTACCTCGCGGATCGTTTCTTTGACTGTCATCTTGGCCGATTTCATCTACTAATGGGTAAGCGGTGAGGGGTAAGACTGTGGAATAGGCTATGGCTATAGCTTTACATTCTCGCTGACGACGACACCAAAATAATCCCCAAGGCGCACCTGTAGCTAATTCTACTGTTTGCCATCTGTATAGTCCCCGATGCTGGGTGTGGTGGTAGTATTGCCAGCGGTAACTATTTTTTCCTTCAATGGTATCAATGGGATTATTGATTGGTTTACCTAAAATAAAAGGCAGGATATCGGCAACTTGTAATAAGGTTACAGGTTTTTGGGTGGGATTTATAGATTTCTATTTCAATGCTGAGTTCCTCTCCAACTGTGACTGGTGGGATGGGAGCGCGTTTGACGACTAGATTTTTGAGCGAGCGCCGTGCTAAAAAGACCGATACACCCAAAAGAGCAAGACAGACTCCACTAATTACATATAACCAGCCAGCCATTGTATTGATAGCAGCGCCTAAATAACAAATAGCCACGCCAGCTAATACCCAAGCGCCATAACTAGGAGATGAAGCGTGGGTTTCTAGGCGATTAGTAATATTTTTGGTGATTTTCATAAATTTAAGGAGACAGAAGGCAGAAAGGAAGAAAGCAAGTTTTAAGCTGTTACGCATTTACTTTTTTTGCCCAAAAGGCTTGCTACAATGACTCTAGGCCACTAAATATTAAATTTAGGTGAGTAACAGCTTATTAGATGAGAATTATTTATATTAACAACATCAAAAATCAACCGAGTTCTGATAGTAGAAAATTAAGGTTTATTTACTCATAACACACCCTAAAAGATAGCAACTTTGGTTAACTTATATCATCTAACAATCCCAAGCTAGTTAATTTTTTATGGTTTTCCTCGGAGATAACCAAAACAAGTAATGTTGCTTTGCTGATATCAACTGCTGTATCCTCTTTGGAATTTTGAGATTTTTCTTGACTGATAACTATTGCAGATAATACAAAAGCTGCACCAATAAAACCGTTTAGTCCCAGTTGTTCCAATACTGCTCGGTTAAGGAAGAAGAGGAGGTAAGATCAGGAGAAAAGAGTTCGCGTTTGAGTTACGAGAATTAAGAGCCCCGTTAAAACAGAAAAGCCACACTATGAACAAAGAAGAGTGTCCCCATCAATAAATAATATTTAATTGCTCAAATATAAAGGTAGATATAAAGGTAGAAAAGCGAAAATATGATAAGACTAAATAGCAGTTGTTAAAAACATAAAAGAAGGTTGATTGACAGTGGTACTACCACGATGACATCGTTTTTTACTCAGGAACTTGGAGCGCGTCTTTTTCAGAATCCTAGGATTACTTCTAAATTTAGGAGGTGGTATTTCTAAATATGAAATTTATGGAACTAACCAACTATAAAATAGATGTAAATCTTCAGTAGCAGCTTGTGGAAATTGAGGAACAGCACGTCGAATTAATCGTAAACTACCAGTAAAACTCAAACCTAATGGCGAGATTCCTGCTTCGGAAGCACTTTGGAACATCAAACAACGAATACAAAAATGTCCTAACAACCAACCATAAATTTCTTGGACTACTTCACGAGGACTCTTAGAACGAATCAGAGTTTTACGCCCCAATAGATGCACCTTTAATTCATCCAAAGTATTCTCAGCTTCCCATCTAGTATGATATTCTTGAGCTAAAATCAGTGCTGGGAAAGTCGAAATATCCATCAAATCAGTAGTCAAACGGTATACTTTATCAGAACCATTATCTTCAATCACATATTCAATTACACAAATAGGAATTCTCTTTGCACCTTTCTTTTTAGATTTACCATCAGGTGCAACCCAAGACAAATAAGAACCATTACCCAAAGTTTTGACGAGCTCAAATTTCACATTCGCTGGCACACGACCAAGGATATGACACTTTTGTTTGATTGCGGCATGAACCATTTTAAAAGAATGCAATCCCCTGTCCCACATTAACAACATTCCTTCCCCAACACTGGGAAGGATTTGAATTGCTCTTTTTCTTTCACCAATTCCATAGGGACTTAATAGAGAGAGCATCAACAATTACATGAGTTCCTGCTTCTACTAAAAAAACCAATCTGGCCTTTGGAAAAGCTGGATATGTACCCGGTGGTAAACCAGGATAACCAAATACTTTACCATTGGCTGGAGTATCAGGGATATCAAAAACTGTTCCGTCTACAGCCATCAATCTTAATCCTCCCAAAAAAGTACCTGGTGTTTGTATTGTGGCCAGGGGTTTTACTACCATTTCAAACAAACGAGTCATCACACCAGGACCAATTCTTTAGGACCAATTCCTTGACGTGCTTCACTGATTGATGAAGAAGTTGGTGCAATAAAACGTAGACGATGGGGTATTTGTAAACCACTCAAACCTTGAATCAGATTTTTGAAGACATCAACTATAGAGTCAGTTGAGGAAAAACTCATGGCAATGACTCAAGCTACAACTACGTGAGTGGGTAGTATTCCTTCTCTTCGTTCTTGAGAAGAAGTATTGATAATTGCTCTGTGTATAGTTTGAGCGGGAATGACTTGTTCTAACGCCACAAGCAATTGCGCTTTGGCCACTGATGCTGCAATGACTTCAAAGTTGATTAGTGACATTTGCACCTCTGTTCAGTTTCATTATAGTTTTAAAAAACTATAAAATGAATGGGTATTTGTTCTCGTAAATATTCCGTGAACAAGTTAATTTTTCTCATTCCCCCCGTAAGTCAATGCCTGCAAAAGACTCGGATATTATTTCTAGAGCCGAATTAATACAACAAGCTATTGCGACTTTACAACTATCTATTCAACAAATTCAGGCTTCTAGGTAGCACCTCCTGGATGTTGCGTTTTCTGTTACTAAGCATCGGGTCAGCAGGGTACTTACTGCTATTACAAGTTGTAGGCTAACAAGCCTATTTTCCCTACTCAATCACCTGATAAACTCAGCGAATATAAGCATTTAGGCAAGGCTGGAAGCCCAAATCATATTCATGCTGTCCTCTCGGTTGCCAGACGAACCCAAATTTACCACTTGCAGTCGTGTATTAATTATCTTAGGCAAAATTGGGTAGAATTATACGATAGTCTCAAAGAGAAAAAGTCAATCTGTTAGTTCTCGTAAACAAAACGCGAATACATTTCTCTTGATCTTACCCCCTCTTTTTCCTTAACCGAGCAGTATTGCCAGTTGTTCACCAAGTAACCAATATGAGAATTTTTCTCCAAATATTGGCTCTAGCGTGTAGAGTAAAGCCGCTTCTTCAGATCCTATCCAGCGTTGAGCTATTGTTTGCAGCCAGATAACAAGAGCAGTTGCAACTAGCCGCAGGTAAATAGTCACACCCCAATTTTCATTAATGCTCTTCCACTCTTCAATTAATTCTGTATTACTCCAGATCAAGCCCATAACTGCAATTACAAATAATTATATACTGGTAGGTTATAAAGATAGGTGGTGGGATGCTACTTGTTCTAGAATAAGAGTATAAACTGCTTACAGAAAAGCATCACCTATCATTAACAAATTGCCAATTGCTAATATTCCCTCTCCCCAAAACATCACACCGACACCAATAACTGCCAGTCCGGCTGCAAGGAAAGTTTTCCACGGTAAGTAACGACCCAAAAGCCAACCCATTAGAGGTACTATGATTGCACTCAGACTGATAATAAATGATGCTTGGTTGGCATGGGGATACTCTCAAGAGCAATTGCTTCCGTTGCTAGATAGGCAAAAATAAGATGCCCAAGATTAAACTATCATGTAATAAAAGGGCGTTTAGCCAACGCAAGTTGACGCTAAAAAATAATGCTGCTACGGCAAATCTCGTGGCAATTAATACACTTGGCGAAAGACTAATTACTATTCTTTCAATCAGTGGAAAAGTTGTACCCCAAATGATGTTAATGAGGACGAACAGTATAATTCCCTGAAGGTACAAATTGTTTTGTGTAAGTTGATGAGTGGAATTACCGGGCCTGACACTAGCCGTCACCCAGCGGCTAAACATCTTACTCAGAAACAATATCATAAGGCTTTTCCAACTATCCCTTCAATAATTAGGAATAGAGTGGGTAATATCATTATTACCATTTTTTTGTTAAACACTATCTTACTCCCTTCCCAATATGAAATTAGGGGTGTGAGATTCCACCTTACGCAGAAGCATTATCCCTCTACCCTATTACTATGACCTTATTCTTTTAGTGAGAAGGGAGTATCACCGTTCTCATTTAAGGGTATTTGATTTGTACAAATTACCATAACATCAGCAAGTACTAAACGCTCGCCACAAATACAACGCAATTCTGGAAAAGCTTCATAATGAGTGCCTAAAACACCAATAAATACAACTAACCATTTTTGTAAAAGACTGTGTTTTGCACCACCCATTGGTTTTTGAATTGCTTCTCCATTAATATATTTGCAAGCAGGTGATTCTTCAATATAAGGAAGTCTTAAAAACTGCTCTAATGTGATACTTGCTAAAGCAGTAGCTTTGCTTTCTGTTAACCCAATATTTTTGAGCATCAGGTTTTGATTTTAGGTATATTTTGCAAGTATTGAATTTTTTCTTTCTTTGCGTCTCTGTGTGAAAAAAAGACCTAAAAACTATATATCAATACCTTGGGATTTTAACTAAAAAAACCAAAAAGTCGGAACAATATCAATATCAATGGCTGAAAAAGCCAAACTTCGTTAAATTATTGATAATAGGGGCGATTTATTGCGAAAATTGCCTTGTTTAACTTTTTTGGAAAAACAAAGATAAGTAAATTTAATTAACCGCAGATGAACACAGATGAAAAATAGGGTGGGAAAAATAAACCCACCCTTAATAAATTAACGTTTCGCTAATTTCTTTGCCATCTTGCGGAGACGAATTGACTGGGGTGTAACTTCCACCAATTCATCTGGTCCGATATACTCCAATGCACGTTCCAAGCTCATATCTACAGGTGCTTGTAATTGCACGAGTTCATCACCACCAGATGCACGGTGGTTAGTTAGCTGCTTGGTTTTGCAAACATTTAATTCCAAGTCTTGAGGACGATTGTGTTCACCAACAATCATACCTCTATAAACCTTAGTTCCTGGAGTGATGAAGAATGAACCTCTATCTTCCGCGTTTTTCATGGCGTAGAAAGTTGAAATACCTTCTTCAAAGGAGATTAAAACTCCTTTGTTCCGGGCTTCAATATCACCAGAAAGCTGACGATAGTCGAGGAAACTGTGGTTCATAATGCCTTCACCACGGGTCATCCGCATGAACTCACCACGGAAACCAATTAAACCACGGGCTGGAATAACAAACTCTAGTTGTGTGCGATCACCTGCTACGGGTTGCATATCTTGCATTTCGCCTTTGCGTTGTCCCAGGCGTTCAATACAGCTACCAACAGCATCGGCAGGAACGTCTAAAACCAAGAGTTCATAAGGTTCACAAGGTTGACCGTTAACTGTACGGTAAATTACTTGTGGCTGAGAAACTTGGAACTCGAAGCCTTCCCGACGCATGGTTTCAATTAAGATACCCAGGTGTAATTCACCCCGACCGGAAACTAGGAATTTATCAGGAGAATCAGTTTCTTCAACACGCAAAGCTACGTTGGTTTCTAATTCACGGAACAAGCGATCACGCACTTGGCGAGAAGTCACTAGCTTACCTTCTTGACCAGCAAAAGGTGAATCATTCACCCAGAACGTCATTTGCAAAGTTGGTTCATCCACCTTAATTAGTGGTAAAGCTTGGGGTTCGTTAGGATCTGTAATTGTTTCCCCGATGTAAGCATCAGCAAAACCAGCGACAGCAACGATATAACCAGCAGTGGCTTCTGTCATTTCCACTCGCTTCAAGCCTTCAAATCCCATCAATTTGGTAATTTTACCCTTGACAATGCTGCCATCTTCCACTACTAAAGCAGCTTGTTGTCCAGCGCGAATAGTACCGTTGTGAATTCTACCAATCACAATCCGTCCCAGATATTCAGAATAATCTAGGGTAGTAACTTGCAATTGCAGAGGTTTGTTAGGATCGCCCACTGGTGCGGGTACATGACGGAGAATTGCATCAAATAGAGGCTGCATATCTACCGATTCAGCTTCCAAGTTTTCCTTGGCATAACCACCCATACCCGAAGCAAACAGATAGGGAAAATCACACTGGTCTTCATCTGCGCCTAATTCTAAGAACAGATCCAAAACCTTATCAACCGCAACGTGAGGATCAGCTTGTCCGCGATCAATTTTGTTAACAACAACAATAGGACGCAGACCTTTTTCCAAAGCCTTTTTTAGTACAAAGCGGGTTTGGGGCATTGGGCCTTCATTGGCATCAACAATCAGCAGACAACCGTCCACCATGCCGAGTACTCGTTCTACTTCCCCACCAAAGTCAGCGTGTCCAGGGGTATCAACAATATTGATCAGGGTTTCTTTGTAGCGAACCGCTGTATTTTTAGAAAGAATAGTAATTCCTCGTTCCCTCTCCAATGCATTGGAGTCCATGACACAATCCGGAACGTCTTCGCCTTCGCGGAAAATGCCGGACTGTTTGAGAAGAGCATCAACCAAGGTGGTTTTGCCGTGGTCAACGTGAGCGATAATGGCGACGTTACGAATTGGGAGCGTCATACAGAGTTTAGGTGAACTTTAGTGTTTTTAGATTAAGAAGCTAAATGTTTGGCTGTTGTAACAGATTTGGGTATCTTTTGCCAATTCTGTAACGAACCTTTAATAATTCTAGCTCAATTGTCATAAATATTGTTGTTTTGACAAGAACTAGCAAGAATAAAAAATTCCTGATTTTAAATTGGTGCAACCTTTTGCTTTTGGTTCAACCAGCTAGTACCGCTGTGAATTCAAAATGTTTCTTTCAGAAGAGCTAGCTAGGCTAACAAAATTCAAAATATCTCCTTCGGAGACGCTACGCGAACGAAATTCAAAATGTATACAGCTTCAGCTTTTCGGAGATTTGGAATGGTTGGATTTACGCCGTACTGTGACTAGTCAAATCTTCACGCCCTAACTAACTAGCTAGCTATCTGCTAAGATAAGTATTATCTGTTCCTGCTCATCAACCGCAGCAACGATTACTAGCCCATTCAAAACCAGAAAGGTTTCCATTACTGCATGACCAGTGCGCTTTTTACCATCTACCAAGGCATGGTTCTTGATGAGAGAGAAACCCAATGCAGAAGCCTTGTCAATGACTCCAGGATACAAAATCTTCTCCTCCAAAAGTCATTTATTTTTGGTTTAGCTACAGCTAATTGTAATAAACCTAAATCGCGTATACCCAAAGCTCCTACAGACTGCTTAATTACCTGACGGTGCAGATAAAGGACTTCAACTAATATCAGGTACCGTATCATGCTAGACGACGGTAAAATTCAGAATTTTTCAGGACTTAGGCAACTGGTACAGGCGATGGGTGGAATATAGTACATCGGTATTAAAAAATCGGATACCGAAAGCTTTGTTAACCCATAAGAAGTAGCTGCAACAGGAAACATTATTGAAATATTCATGAGAAAATAGGTAGGAGATTGTATTAGATAAATGTTGCTGAAGGTAATGAGATTTACTAAACTTGATTACTGCCAATACTTATGAACTAGTCAAATTAATTATACAATTACTAATTTAGCAGAGCATTTAGAAAGTATTAGCCATGATGGAATTAACTAGTATTTAAAAACCGAAAAGTTAACATCTCTTTTACTATGGGATAAGGTGAAAGAGGTAGTAGAACCTGATGGTAATGGGTACATCATATTTGATGATAGTGTTTTACACGAAAGATATTCTGAAGAAATAGAGATGGTGAGGAGACAATATAGTAGTAATAAACATGGCATACTTAAAGGAATTGGTGTAGTCAGTTGTGTCTATGTGAATCCTAAAGTTCAAAGATTTGGGGTAATAGATTACAGTATTTTTAATGCTGATGTGGATGGTAAAACCAAGATAGACCATGTGAAAGATATGCTGCAAAACCTGGTGTATCATCAGCTTTTTCCATTTAATACGGTTTTGATGGACACATGGTATGCAGTGAATAGTTCCATGCTGTATATTAATAGTTTAGACAAAATTTATTATTACCTTTTAAACAAGAATCGGTTAGTTGATGATACATTTGCCAAGGAAAAAGATAAACCTATTGAATTATGAGAATGGAGTACTGAAGAGTTAGAATGTGGTAAAATTATAAAAATTAAAGGGTTTCCCGCTCAGAAAAAAGTGAAACTATTCCGGGTGGCTGTTTCTACCAACAGAACGGATTATCTCGCTACTAACGATTTATCTCAAAGTTCTACGAATGTTGTAGAAGAGGCGTGTAAAATTCGTTGGAAAATGGAGGAGTTTCACCGAGAGATTAAACAAATAAGTGGCATTGAATCTTGTCAATGTCGTAAAGCTAGGCTTCAAATAAATCATATTGCTTGTGCAATGTTGGGTTGGATTAGATTAAAGAATTTAACCTATCAAACTGGTCAAACTGTTTATTAAAACAAGCATCGATTGCTTTCTAATTATTTAATTCAGCAACTAAAACGCCCAAGTCTTCCTATGTGCTTGGTTTGAGTTCAATTGTTGCGTGCCAGGGCTACATCCCGCCCCCTATTTGTGCCAGTTGCGTAAGTCCTGTTTTTCTTCAGTACATATTTTGCTGCTTGCTCAAAATCACTTTTTGGATAATTGAGCCAGTCTTCTATAGTAGTACGTAATAGTTCTTCAGTAGAAATACCGTTTGTTTGTGCCATTGCTTGCAGTTGTTGTAATTGTTCGTCTGGAATATTGATAGTGATTACACTCATAGCAATTTCAAGGACTTAAACCATGCTCAAAAGTTTACCCTATCAAGACTTTTGAATCTCACATCTCAAAGATAAAAATCATGCAGCAGGTTATATTGATGCTGTATTTGAAGAACAAGATCCAGAACCAGAATTACTGAAACTAGCATTAAGTAATGTAATGTAGCAGAAGCCTTAGCAGAAAAACATTGTACCCCTGAACAAGCTAAAATACATCGAGAAAAATTAGATGAAATATTATCCCAACAGGAAAATGAAGCAATTTATAATTTAGCAATGTGGCTAAACACTATAGGCTTCAAATTAACCGTTACCATTCTTGAAACACCAGATCATAACATTAATAATACTGCCAATAATGCAGAAATACCTGTTTAACTAAAAATGCTATCAGAACGTTTTACTCAAGCTTTAACCTAGGCACATAAACTCGACGCTAAACAAGTGGGCAAAGGTTCAGGTGTTCCCTACATCAGCCATCATTTATTAGGATTAACCACCATAGCTTTAGAATATGGTACAAACGAAGATGAAGCGCTCGCAGCCTTATTACATGATGCCATAGAAGACCAAGGAGGACCAGCCACCAGAAAAAAAATTCGTCGTCGATTTGGGGATAATGTCACAGCCATGATGGATGTACAGATCCAGATACCACACCTAAACCCCCTTGGAAAGAGCGTGAATAAGCGTATATTACCCATATTCATACTGCGTCCTCCTCAGTGTTGCTAGTTTCTGCATCTGATAAACTTCATAATGCCAGATCAATTCTCAAAGACTAGCGCATGATTGCTGAAGCAGTTTAGGAACCTTTTTAAGGTGGTAAAGAAGGAACTCTTTGGTATTATCTATCATGCATTAGCAGATACTTTCCAAACACAGCAACTTACACCCTTAGTCGCAGAATTGGTAAGAGTAGTGACAGAATTAGAAAGTTTAGCAACAAACAAAAAATGAAGGATGAAGATGAAAAAATCCATCTTTCATACTTCATACATCATCCTTTTAGAGGATGTTTTTAACTTGATCAACGGAATAAACTACTAAGTGAGGTATCTTCGTGTATACGCCAAATCGCTTCTCCCAGTAAATTAGCAACTGAAAGCGTTACTAATTGGGGAAAATGATCGCTTTCAGGAATGGGAATGGTGTTAGTAACTATAACTTCCTCAAACAAACCACTTGATAAGCGTTCAATGGCAGGTGGTGAAAATACTGCATGGGTAGCACAGGCATATACCTGACTTGCACCTTCTTCACGCAGTAATTTAGCTCCTTCGGTAATTGTTCCGCCGGTATCAATCATATCATCTACTAAAACTGCGGTTTTGCCTTTAACATCACCAATGACATTTAAAACTTCGGCGACATTGTGAGCCTGACGACGTTTGTCAATAATTGCCAGTGGTGCATCATTGAGTTTTTTCGCAAATGCTCTGGCTCGTGCGACACCACCCACATCAGGAGAAACAACTACAATGTCATGTAGTGCTTTACTCGTTAAGTAATCCAGTAACACTGGTGAACCGTAAACGTGATCAAAGGGTATATCGAAATACCCCTGAATTTGGGCTGCGTGCAAATCCATTGCTAGAACACGGTTAGCACCTGCTTGAGTGATCAGGTTAGCAACAAGTTTGGCGGTGATAGATTCTCTACCGGCGGTTTTGCGATCGGCACGAGCATAACCATAATATGGAAGAACTGCTGTGATCTGTCGTGCGGAAGCCCGACGACAGGCATCAATCATAATCAGCAATTCCATTAAGTGGTCGTTAACAGGTTGACAACTTGGCTGGATTAAGTAGACATCACAACCCCGAATGGATTCTTGGATTTGAACATAAATTTCTCCATCCGCAAATCTTTTGCGAATCATTGGACCCAAGTCCATGCCCAGGTAACGAGCGACTTCTTGGGATAGTTGTAAATTGGCAGAACCAGAAAACAGCCGCAGGCGGTGATTTTCATTCACTCCTGTGGCTATTGGTTGTACTGTTAAAGTTGCAGAACTTAGCACAGCAGATCCTCGATGTGCATTCATGGCAATATTATCATCAGAGATTTAGCAGATTTAACCAAAATAGACTAATCACAACATCTGTAAGTTTTGTTCAAGCTTTTATACAAATTCGCAATATTTCTCCATAGAATTACATTTGTTAATTTTCTAGTTCTTCTGGGAAAAAAACCATTGAAGATTCTACTGACATCTATAATTTCTCAAATAATTTGAGAGCGCATAGTTGTTTGTTTGGGGTAAATTGCCCAAATATCTGAGAATTTTCTATGGTAGATTACCTATTCTACCTGGTTATTTTCTAACTGAGATCAAATTATTCACACATAAAGTGTTAATTAAATCGTCTCTCAGGTCCTAGTGGTCTTTCAACCTGAAAATTACGGTTGTAAGTTGGTAGATATGCCAGAGAATAGGAATTTTTTTCATCAGAACTAGTAGAACACCTATGATTAATATCAAGTCTGGTTGGTTAGTTGTGATTCCTGCATCTGTGCAAAAACCTGCAAACTTTCTACCCCCTATTTTGCACTCTGCACCCCTGCGGACTTCATAATAAGTCTTGAACCAGACAGGATATCAGCACCCAGGATGTAGCTAGTTATCCTATGATACTAGCGTCAAATTAATCGATTAGTTAATTTTATATTAAATATTTAGGGAGTCAATTATAGCTGCTTAGGATCCGAGCGATAAAAAGTTCGATTTTCTTCATTTTTAGCTACATTACGCTTCAAGATTGATTGTAAAATTTATTAATTAAATTATTTTAGTCAAGTCATTATAGATGATAGCATGATTAATAATGCAGACATTTTTCCGACAGTCATGATGTAAAAATGGAGTGAAGCAGGTCTTTCAAGACTAACGTGGCATATACTTCATGCTTTATAGCAACTGTCTTGGCAGTTAGGACATCAACTGATGATAAAACTGAGATACAACTTTCAATCCTGTCACCTGCTATAACTTCTAACTCAGTTGCTGTTACACTTAATCAATTAATCATGCAACCACCCATTAAAGTTGGTACTATCTTACAAAATCGTTACCATATCATTCACGTTCTTGGGCAGGGGGGATTTGGTAGAACCTATCTCGCAGAAGACCAGAGACGCTTTAACGAACTTTGCGCGATTAAGGAGTTGATACTCGCAACAACGGAAGCATATGGTGGCAAAAAAGCGCAAGAGTTGTTTGAGCGAGAAGCAGCTACTTTATATAAAATCGACCATCCACAAATACCAAAATTTCGGGAAAAGTTTGCACAAGAAGATCGCTTGTTTTTGGTACAAGATTATGTAGCGGGTAAAACCTACCACACTCTGCTGGTTGAATACCAAGCTGCGGGAAAAGCTTTCACAGAGTCCGAAGTATTACAGTTGTTGCGCTCTTTGTTGCCGATTTTAGAGCATATTCATAAATGCGGAATTATTCACCGGGATATTTCGCCAGATAATTTGATTTTACGGGATGTTGACAAAAAGCCTGTATTAATTGATTTTGGTGTCGTGAAAGAACTAGCGACGCGGTTATCTGCCCCAAAACAAAAGCAAGTAACTACTGTTGGTAAATTAGGCTATTCTCCCAGTGAGCAAATGCAATCAGGTCAGGCTTATCCTAATAGTGACTTGTATGCACTAGCAGTAACGGCAATAGTTTTGTTGACAGCGAAAGAACCAGCATATTTATTTGATGAAACCGCGCTGAGTTGGAATTGGCAGAAGTGGGTAACAGTCAGTCCCCGGTTTGCTGAAGTCTTGAATCGGCTCTTAAGTTATGTGCCCGGTGATCGCTATCAAAGTGCCAAGGAAGTGCTATCAGTATTACAATCCCTAGACCAACCCAGTGTTCCTCAGCCAAATCGATCCCATTTACAAACTATAGCTGTTGGTCATCGTCCCGACCCTTTACCACCAAGACCCAACAGACCTAATCCAGTAATTACACCCCAGCCAAGTAGCTCCATGTTAGATAGCCCCTTAGCGATTGGCGCTATTGGCAGTGCGGTGGTTATCTTAGCAGGATTCGGTTCTTGGGCAGTGGTGAATTCCATTCGCCATCAATCCAAAACGTCACCGGAAGACACAAGCACACCTCAAAGTTTTCCTTCTCCAGTTATCCCTGGTGGTTTAACATCCACACCAACACCCGAATTTACATTTACACCCACACCAACACCGACTAATGCAGAACCTATTTTTTATGAAAAACGCCTAGAATTAGGCACATCTAATACACTTAAGGTAGATGGTACTCTCAAGGCTAATGAAATAATTCAATACAGTTTTGCGGGTGAAATTGGACAAAATTTAACTGTAGCGGTTAACCAAGGTAGTGGAGTTTTGGTCACGGTGTTAGCGGCCAATGGACAACCGATTGGTTCTGACTCCATTCAAGTTACTTCCTATCAGGGTTTATTGTTGGATAGTGGTCAATACACAATTCAATTAAGTCTGTCTGAGGGAGTGGCAGAAAGTGACTATAGTTTGAGTGTGGCTTTAGAAAATCCAGTTCTACCTACACCGACAGAGATACCGAGACCAACAGAAACACCTACACCGACAGAGATACTGAGACCAACAGAAACACCTATATCGACAGAAACACCCACACCAACGGAAACACCAATGGAAACACCAATGGAAACACCAATGGAAACACCAATGGAAACACCAATGGAAACACCAATGGAAACACCAACTACTGTCCCACAAGAAAATAATCAACGCCCTGAAACAACACCAACACCAGGATTCACCGGTAGAAATTAAGGTTAAATTATGAATAGCCCCCGACAGAAAACTGCTGGGGTGAATTTCTATATTTTAGAGTAATGTATCGCAAAGCAATTGTCTAACACACTACTAATTACAGGGACTGATACGGAGGCTGGTAAAACTGTTGTTACTACAGCCATAGCAGCCTATCGGCAAAAATATTATCCTCAAAGCAGCTTGGGGATTATGAAACCCATTCAATCTGGGGTAGGTGACAGAGAACTTTATCAACATCTTTTTGCTCTAGATCAGTCACCAGAAGAAACTACACCTTTGTATTTTCAAGCACCTCTAGCCCCACCGATCGCAGCAGCCAAGGAAAATCGTACCATAGATTTAGCTTTGGTTTGGCAGACTTTATTAAAATTGCAAAAACGCCATGATTTTGTGTTGGTGGAATCTCTGGGAGGCTTGGGTTCACCAATTACGTATGAATTGACAGTAGCAGATTTAGCTGGAGAATGGCGATTACCAACGGTTTTAGTTGTACCTGTAAGATTAGGTGCGATCGCTCAAGCCGTGGCTAATGTAGCATTAGCTAGACAAACTAAAATTGATTTGCGTGGGATTATTCTCAACTGTACCCAACCCTGCACTGAAGAAGAAATAACTGATTTAACACCACCGGATTTAATTGAATCATTTACACACATACCGATTTTAGGCTGTTTACCTTATTTAGAAGCATCCACTAACTTGGAACAACTAGCCCAAGTTGGATCTAATTTAGATTGGGAAATATTATTTTGATAAGTGACTGGGGACTGAGGACTGGGGACTGAGGAAGATGGGGAAGTAATTATCCTAATGTCCACTAATAACCAATCACCAATCACCAATCACCAATCACCAATCACCAATCACCAATCACCAATCACCAATCACCAATCACCAATCACCAATCACCAATCACCAATCACCAATCACCAATCATGGTTTCTACTTTTCCTAGTTCCTCTACTGAAAATCTCTCTAATGTGCGTTTGCAAATTCGTTCCTTACAACCACAATTAATAGAATGGAGAAGAGGCATACATCAAAAACCAGAATTAGGTTTTCAAGAAAAATTAACAGCTGAATTTATTTCCCAGAAATTGCAAGCATGGGGAGTTGAACATCAAACAGGGATAGCCGAAACTGGCATTGTTGTAATTATCAAAGGTGAAAAATCTCAGTATGGAAAAGTGTTAGGAATTCGTGCTGATATGGATGCCTTACCAGTACAAGAAGAGAATGAAGTGAGTTATTGTTCCCAGCATGATGGAGTCATGCACGCTTGTGGACATGATGGACATACGGCGATCGCAATGGGAACAGCATACTACCTTCAACAGCATCGCCAAGACTTTGCCGGCACTGTGAAAATTATCTTCCAACCAGCAGAAGAAGGCCCCGGTGGTGCAAAACCAATGATAGAAGCAGGAGTCTTGAAAAACCCGGATGTTGATGCCATGATCGGCTTACATCTGTGGAATGATTTACCCGTGGGAACAGTCGGAGTTCGTCCAGGGCCTTTGTTAGCAGCTGTAGACTTCTTTAACTGTACAATTTTAGGTAAAGGTGGACATGGCGCACTTCCCCATCAAACCATTGATTCAATTGTAGTCGCTGCCCAAATCGTCAACGCCTTGCAAACAATTGTTGCCCGTAACGTCAACCCCTTAGATTCAGCCGTGGTGACAATAGGAGAACTCCACGCCGGCACCAAAATGAATGTCATTGCTCATACCGCTAGAATGACTGGATCACTCAGATATTTTAATACCGATTTAGCAGGTTTCTTTAAACAAAGAATTGAGCAAATTATCGCCGGAGTGTGTCAAAGTCATGGTGCAAATTATGACTTGGAATATATCAATCTTTATCCTGCAGTCATTAATAATCCTGGAATTGCGGAATTAGTACGAAATGTAGCAGAATCCGTAGTAGAAACCCCTGTGAATATCGTCCCAGAATGCCAAATTATGGGTAGTGAAGATATGTCATTTTTCCTACAAGAAGTTCCGGGTTGTTATTTCTTATTAGGTTCTGCAAATGCAGCAAAAAACTTAAATTATCCTCATCATCATCCCCGATTTGACTTTGATGAAACTGCTTTAGTTATGGGAGTGGAGATGTTTGTCAGATGTGTGGAAAAGTATTTTTCTTGAACAGGAAAAATACTGCAATTTAGGAGTGTGACGTAAGCCATACTCCCTCATCCCCCCTGTTCCCTGTTATATGCAATAGACTTGTCCACAAAAGATAAAAAACTTACTGTGAAAGCGTTACACGAACTATAACTGGGATGAAACACTAATTATGGCTGAAGGCAAAAATAAGGGTTTGGGGATGCAAATATCAAAATTATTAAAAGTTTTGAGAAATATAGCTTTCTAAAAAAGATAATCTAAAGGCTGATAATTCAAATATCATGACTTAGTATAAATGAATAATTTAGATCTAACCTAACTAATCCACATACTCCCATTATCACCATGTGCAGCTAAAGGAAATCTATTACTAGCCACTCGAAAAGTTTTGACTCTACATATGAGATGCTCAACACCAATTCTTCTTGAAGATATTTCCTTATTTTCTTGTTTTTGGATCTCTGAAAATTCAGCTTTTCTGGGCTTCTTATAAGGTGTGGTAATAAATTCTTCTCCTATATAAGCCTTGTCTCCCAAAAATCTTTGTTTGGCATCTAGGTTTTGGCACTTATTTCTAAATAGTGTCCTATCGCTTATCTTACTTAATTATCCAATATAAATATCAACTATATCTTCACCTCCTGGCAATACTCTAAATTGATTTTTTAGAGTGTGTATTTTCTCCTTGCCTGAAGAATATTTTTTCTGCTCTTGATAGTCACCTGGTCTTTCTATAGCTTTTTCCGCACTATCTACTGTTAATTTATACTCACTCAGTCCTTCCCATAATTCTTGATACTTTCACTCATCTTTTTTTGCCTCTTCTATTTGGGAGACAGGTAACATCTCTCTCAGAATTTCTACCCAATAATTAAATGTGTTATTTGCTTTTGTCCTGCATAGATCAAACAATAGTCCTAGGGTTTGAAATGTTGGCTTCTGTCTCAGGTCTACTAGAGATAGATATATTCCCTCCTTGGTTAGGTTTAGCACTGACACAACGAAAAGTCTCTGGTGGTTCTCTTTCTCTGGAGCTATTCCAACATCCTGCCAATTGATTGACCGTTATACAAACTTGTCGCCGTCAAGCACTTTCTCTAATTGAGTTTTTTGACCAACCTATGAAAGCCATGGTTCACTCTGCCTTCCATACACCTTCTTTAATCCCTCTAATCCTTAACCTTTCGGAAACGAAAGTAGAGAAGCTGCAATGGCTTCTAGACAAGCTTTAGGAGGATTTTATCCAACCGAGATTGGATGCAAGGGGTGCTGGATCAAGTGTGGGTAAAAGCTGCACCTATACAGGAAACAAAAACGAAAGAACTCGTAACTGTGTAAATCTAAGATCCCCGACTTCTTTTTTCCATCTTGTAAATAAATAATGAATTGATGTCAGAATTCGGGTATATGGTGGCGCTTTTTACCAACCTACTTCAATATTAATTTTGGTTTTTTATATGATTGAATTAGTTAGCGAATCGCGGTCCATTGAATGTAACATTTGTGTCCAAGTTTATCCGACAAATATTTTTGCAAAGTACGAAATGTACCTCCGACAATTGCCAGACAAAGGGATAACCATTACCGCCAGAAAGTCCTTTATGGACATTACCAAATATGCTTATTATAACGCATTTTTCTAGAAATTGCCCAGAGTAAAAGAGCGAGCGATTGCCCTGTTCTTGGATAATTTAATGCGCTATCGTTAAGGACAAGCTTTACACAAAGTAGTGGATAAAACGGCTGGTTATTAAATGAAGATGAATTTAATAAACTTAGGGGGCAACAGCAGATTGAATTATAACTACAGCAGGAGTCAGGACTCAGGTGTAAAACTCTCTTGCTGTCTAGGTTTCAATTTAGGTTCTGTACCTCATTGATCTGCAACCTGCTGTCATTCAGCTACAATTTGATAGGTAAATACGAGTTAATTGCTTCTGATGAACCCCTACTATATTTTTAATCATACTAAACATCAGCGTGTTAGTGATGCCATAATCTAACCCCTGCTAGAAAATCGCGAAACTGCCTCACATATCCTTATTTTAGTTTGGCCACAACTTGGGGACTTTGATAGTCTTGAATATGCGTGCTGGTTAAAGCGCGAAGCGGAAAAGTTAGCAGATGAAAAACTCGCTATTCGTGCAGTGGGAATTGGTAGTCAGTCCTCTGGAAAAAGATTCTGTCAATATACAGGATTTCCCCAGGAAAATTTATTTGTTGATCCTAATGCAGAATTACATCGTCAACTGAATCGTTATTCTGGTTGGAATTTTTCTCTCCCTGGACTTTCTGGATCTCAGAAAGCTTGGCTAAACTTACTGTTGATGTGTGCAGGTATTGGTAGTCCTGGAACACTTGGCGAAGTTTTTCGCGGATATAGAGGTGATCGCCAAGCGCCTCAACTCATTGGTGATGATGAAATGATAGAAAATAAACCTCTACCAGCTTTTAAAGGTTCATTTTTTCAACTAGCAGGAGGAAGTGGTTTTCAACGTCCTTTTGAATTAGCTACTTTAAGGCTACGGAATATGGTGGAAGTGCTGAAAAATTGGCAGACTTATGTACCTAATTCTGCTTATTTAACTCAGCGTGGTGCAACCTTTTTGTTTAATAGTCAAGGTGAGTTAGTTTATGAACATCGAGATCCAGGAATTTTGGCGTTTGCTGCTAATATGAGTCAACCTTTATCTTTTTTATCTTTGTGGAAAATAGATAGCTGTATGTAAACTAAGTAGTTGAATAGAAAAAGCAAGAAAAGTAGCCTCACTAGACCCCCGAATTCTTTAAGAATTCGAGGATATAAATCATGTTGGAGGCTAATTTTAAGTTGTATATTCGGCGTTAATTCTCACGTAGTCGTAACTCAAGTCACAACCCCAAGCTTTACCGGTTCCATTACCATTACCGACGGTAACGGAAATTAATACCGTATCCTCTTTCATGTAAGCACCTGCGGCTGCTTGTTTCAAATATGCACTGACAGATGCTTTGTCAAAAGGTAAAGGTTGACCATTTTCAAACAGTAAGAAATTGCCTAATTTAATTTGCAGGTTTTCTTGTTCAAAAGGTACTCCAGCACGGCCAGCAGCGCCGGCGATTCGTCCCCAGTTGGGGTCACGGCCAAAGATTGCAGATTTAACTAAGGAAGACCCAGCAATGGTTTTGGCAATTTGTCGCGCTGCTGTTTCATCAGGTGCGCCGGTGACTTTTACTTCTACTAAGCAAGTTGCACCTTCACCATCACGTGCGATGGCTCTGGCTAAATGCTGGCATACTGCTGTTAGCATGGCTTCTAATTTCTCGGCTTCTGCACCCATTTCGGTAATGGCTGGGGTGCGAGATTCACCGTTAGCTAAAGCAATTAAGCTATCATTGGTGCTGGTATCACCATCAACGGTAATAGAATTGAAACTTCTATCCGCTGCTCTTGTTAACATTTGTTGCCAAAGTGTTGATGAAACCGCCGCATCACAAGTAACAAATGCCAGCATGGTGGCCATGTTAGGGTGTATCATCCCCGAACCTTTGGCTATTCCACCAATTCGCACTGGTCGGTCATTGATACTTGTTTCTAGAGCAATGGATTTGGTGACTAAATCTGTGGTCATAATTGCTCCTGCAGCTGCATCTGAGCCATCTTCAGCAAGTGCGGCTACTAGCTTGGGTATACCACGCCGCAAAGCATCCATTTTAATTCTTTGACCAATTACACCAGTAGAAGCCAGTAAAATCGCTTCCGGGGAAATACGCAATTCTTTGGCTAATAAGTCTACAGTCTCCAGCGCATCTTTGACACCTTGGCTACCTGTGGCTGCATTGGCTTGTCCAGCGTTGCAAAGTATGACTCTGGCGCTGTGCTTGGCTTGCAAACGTTGACGACAATAATCTACACAAGCGGCTTTGACGTGGCTAGTAGTAAAAACACCAGCTGCGATCGCATCCACATCTGATAATATTAACGCTAAATCCGGCAATCTTGAAGGTTTTAGACCAGCTGTAATTCCCGCTGCTTTATAACCTCTAGCTGCTGTCACTCCACCAGTAATTTCCTGCCAGTCTCCCATAATTTTTCCCCAACAACTATATATATATATATATATATATATATTGTGTAAGTCGGTAGATTGCTTTCCTAAAATTAGGTCAGCTATCCCATATATATCCTTATTGTGAGTTTATCTTTATGACGGCAATCTTGCATCAAGTAATTGACGTTATAAGTATTAATCGTATTAATATTGAGTTGAGCCAATCTGCGATCAAGCAGTATAGTTAGTGATACATAATGATACAATGTAATTGTATCAGCTGTTTACTTAAGGTTTTTGTTGCACTTAGTTAACAATAAAAACTGAAAAAGAGAGCCAATTGAATAGCTCTCCAAATCATCAGGGTGCATCTAACTAGCAAAGTATAACATTTTTAGTACGGGGGGTGAAGCCCCTTTTTGAGAATTTTTATAAAGGAAATTCCAAAGATTTTTGTTATTTTGGCAGCGTTGTAATACTCGTTAACGCAATGGTTTGTCAACCCGATTTTGACTAATTCATACAATCAATAGAATAGACCTCTTGCAGAATTAATTTTATGTTATAAAAGGGGCTTGTCTTTGTTTTAGCCAAAAGTTAGAGTTACACGGTTATGTTTCAATTAGGGAGCGCAAAGAACACCAAAAATCCATACAATCTAAAGCTATTTATCATACCACAGAAACAATTTTGTAAGAGGTATAATTACTACTTTAATTCTTCATTTCCTAATTTTCATTAGTCAATTGAAGAAGCAGTAAATTCTCTGAAAGAAAGAGAGCCAATTGAATAGCTCTCCAAATCATCAGGGTGTATCTAAGTAGCAAAGTATAGCACTGAAGGGATGAGGGGTATCACCCATTTTCTTATAACTGTTAAACCATCTATTCTGTCCTTTGCTGAGTGCTATGCATTCAATTTCTTTTCCACCAACTCATTAGTGAGTTTGGGGTCAGCACGTTTGTTTGTCTTTTTCAATACTTGTCCAACAAAGAAACCTTTGAGATTAGTGTTACCACCACGGTATTTTTCTACTTGTTGAGGATTAGCGGCTATGATTTCATCAACAATGGGTTCTAGTACAGTAGGATCACTAATTAACTCCTGACCTGCAAACGCTTTTTCAGGAGAAACACCACTCAATAAATCTGTGAGTTTTTCCTTAGCTTGAGCATTGCTAATTTTACCAGTTTCAATGCGAGTGATCACATCAGCAAGATTAGCGGCAGTCAGACCAATTTGAGAAATTGCGAGTTTTTGCTTATTTAAGTAAGCAGCAATATCTTGGGTAATCCAGTTAGCCGCAGCTTTGGGATTTGCACCAGCAGTGATCGCACTTTCAAAATAATCAGTTACTGGGCGATCTTCTGTCAGGACTCGCGTATCATAAGCTGAAAGTCCCAACTCACCTTCATAACGAAGGCGTTTTTGCCCGGGTAATTCCGGTAATTCACTTTTCCAAGTTTCCAACTCCACATCAGTAACTTCGATAGCTGCTAAATCGGGTTCTGGAAAATAACGATAATCGCTAGAACCTTCCTTAACGCGCATACTGCTAGTACGTTGTGAACCTTCTTCCCAAAGACGGGTTTCTTGAATTATCCGTTCTCCAGCTTCAATAGCTGCAATTTGGCGCTCAATTTCGTAGTCTATCGCCTTTTGGATAGCACTAAAGGAGTTCATATTTTTGATTTCTACCTTCGTTCCAAATTCCTTTCTTCCCACAGGACGCACAGAAATATTTACATCGCAACGCAGAGAACCTTCTTGCATATTCCCATCACTAACACCAAGATACCGCACAATCCGGCGTAATTCTGATGCATATTCCGCTGCTTCCTGTCCAGAACGCAAGTCAGGTTCAGAAACAATTTCCACCAAAGGTACACCCGCGCGGTTATAGTCTACGAGAGAATAGCTAGAACCAGACAGTCTTTCACTTCCTGCGTGTACGAGTTTTCCTGCATCCTCTTCCATGTGCAGACGGGTAATACCAATGCGTTTGCGGATAGGATTGCCAGCATCGTCTACCAATTCTATTTCTATCCAACCATCTTCAGCTATAGGTAAGTCATATTGAGAAATTTGGTAATTTTTCGGTAAGTCAGGATAAAAATACTGTTTACGGTCAAATTTGCTATATCTAGCGATTTGACAATTTAATGCTAAACCGACTTTGACCGCATATTCTAGCACTTTGGCGTTGAGTACGGGTAAGACTCCAGGTAAACCCATACACACCGGGTCAATATTGGTGTTGGGGTCAGCACCAAACGCCGTGGAACTACTGGAGAATATTTTGGTGTTGGTGCTGAGTTGACAATGGGTTTCTAAACCGATAATTGCTTCGTATTCTGTTTTTACGGGTCTGGCTGTGGTCATATTACCATTTTGATCATTTTTCTTTAGGGTACTATTTTAGCGGTTTTGTTCTTTCTCTAGGGTAGTTTCTTCTGATTTAAGGTTTACGGGTTTCTGGAATTTGCTAATTAATATATTCATTTAGTCGTGTTAACAATGTTAATGAGATATGAAGAAAAACAATTTATGAAATCAGAAATAATAGTCTAATAAGTTAGAACAATTACACAGTAAAGATAATCAGAGTATGATTGATGTACAAACTGGTGTAAGTACTGCTTCTAAATATATAGAATCCCTCAAATATATCATGGGTTCTTCATTACCAGATTTGAGGATTGAAGAAGTTGAGTTAACAGAAGACAGATATTTTCGGTTAATTACCTTGGGTTTTGATACGCCTATAAAACCCCAGGAGAATAGTCTCACTACTACTCTTGGATTAGTTATACCAACTTCTCCAAGAGAATACGGGGTACAGTTCTCAAAGTTAACTCACAAACTGGAGAGGTAGAAGCAATGAAAATTAGAAAATTATGAAAGATTTCATTAATGACCTGATCCGTCGCTATAGCCAAAAGGGAAGTTTAATTGATACAAACATCCTGTTTCTTTTGTTAGTTGGGAGTGTGAATAAAGAACGGATGACTAAATTTCATCGAACGCAGCAATTTATCCCAGAAGATTATGAGCTTTTGCTAAAATTGATGTCAGAGGTTAAGAACCTTGTCACAACTCCAAATATTCTCACAGAGATTAACAGCCTTGCGAATCAATTTGGTAAACCTGAACGTTCTGAGTGCTTTGCAATATTTGCGGTATTTGTTCAAAATGTGCATATTTTAAATGAAAACTATATAAAAACTCAAGAAGCTGTGAGTGCTGATAAATTGATAAAATTCGGACTTACTCACAGTGTAATCCTCACTCTAGCTCAAGGTAATTATCTCGTACTAACTGGTGAGCTGAAGTTAGAGAATTATCTTCACAATGTCGAAGTTGATGTAATTAACTTTAACAATATTCTTGTTTTAAACTGGTAAATTTCTATTTCCATGAAGATTCTTTTGCAGAATAATTGCCGGGGATATTGTCCATTACCGGGACTTAAACAAAAGTTAAGAGTAAAGAGGAGTATAATGGGATTTCGGTGTAGCTTTCACGTTAAAAGAAGCTGATGAAAGAAACCACTGCCCCAGCAATGGCACCATGGCTTGAAAGATGGTGTGATTTGATGATGTATTTACTCATCAAGGGGAAAGAAGAGAGTTTAGACATTATTTAGGGGGATGATTGGGTGGAAGTGAGAGAAAAAACCTATTTAAAATGGCAGAGAATGCCCTAGGGATGACCTACCACCGATTACACCACGTTTTAAGTGAAGCACCTTGGTCCAGTTCCCAAGTCAATGACCGTCGGTTAGAGATGATGAACAAGTGTAGTCAGAGGAGAATCACCAGAGGATTTAGCTTAATAATTGATGATTATGACCATAGAAAAAGTGGGAACTTTAGGGATGGAGTAGGAAGACAATATATTGGAGAAATTGGGAACACGGATAATGGGATAGTAGTAGTAACAACACATCTATATGATATGATGGCAGTAAAAGCTTACCATTACATATAGAGTTATATCACCACAGTGATTCTTTACCCAAAGGGAAACAAGACCCTCTATTTGAGAACAAACCTGAGTTAGGAATTAAATTAATACATCTGACCTTAAGCCTTGGTTATCAATCAGGAATAGTAATTATAGATGCTGGATATGGCCACAATAGGTCTTCCTTATTAAAGATAGAAAATCAGAATTTAAAGTATTGAGGAGGATTAGCTAAAAATCCCAACGTCCTTGCCAGTGACCAAGAGGATAGTCCACCATTAATTAGGTTATACCAAGTCTAAATGAGTGTACATAGAACTGTAGAATAAAGAACATGGAAGATAAAGACTCATGAGGAAGCAATGGCACGCCCTTTCAATCTAGTAGTCTGCCAAGGCAATTTTGCTAGGTTAAATGCTCGGATATAAACGCTGCATTTTTTTACGTGCATCCTTGGTTTTAAAACCCCAATAAACACTGGGTTTTTGTTGATTACGCTGTGACTCCGAAATAGCAATTTCAGAAGATAATATTTCTACATTAGGAATACCTAGTTCTAAGCATTGGCGAGATAAAACTGATAATTCAATTTCTACTTGATTCAACCAAAAAGCGTGTTTAGGAGTATAGAGAAACTCTAATTTTTGAATAATGCGGCGTGCTTCTTGTGGAGAGAAAACTCCATATGAAACACTTGGAGTATGAATGTTTAGGTTATCAACAAGTAAAGGTATCACATCAGCTTGGGGGTAATAAAAATCTACTAAATCTTTTAATTGTTTGGCAAAATCAGCTTTTGTCCGACTTTGTGTAACTTCAATATGCCTCCACCCGGCTATTGGTTCAAAAAAGCCAAATAAATTTACAACACCATTGCGTTTATACTCACAATCATAACCTTCAGGCTGATGTGGTTCTGGTGGCAAAGGAAGTCTTACTTCTTCTAGTAATTGATATGGGCATTCATCTAGGCAGAGTGTAGGTTTTTTCGGATCATATGGCTCATTGTACAAATCCAAAACATCTTCCATTCTGAACACATACTCTGGGTTAACTTTGGGAATACACCACTGTTCTTTTAACCACGGTTTAATTTCATTTTTTTTAGAGTTTGGCGTATTGTTTCGTCTGAAATGGAATCTATGATACCAACCTTCACTAAATGCTCCGCTAATAATTGCATTGTCCAACGCACTCTTCCTTCTGGCGGATTAGAACAAGCAGTCGCAATCAAAAATGCTTCTTGTTTTTCATCTAATTTTTTGGGTTTTGGTGGATTTTCCCCATCCTTTAAAGCAAACTCTAATCCACCAATCACAAACTTTTCTCTTGTCCTTTCCACCTTGGCAACATGAACTCGAACTGCGGCAGCGCCGTGTCCGTTTCTCCCTCAGATGCCATTCAAAGAATGTTTGCACGGGTTATACTTCTTGCTTTGTGCTTTCCTTTTTTGAGGATTGCTTGCAGTTGTAAAACTTCCTCTTCGCTTAAATCTAAAACATACTTTTTTGCCATGGTCAACCCCTTTTTTGACTAGTTTATCAATTAGAGGGGCTTACCCAGCAACATTGCCTTGGTGGACTACTAGAAGTTCAAGAAAGTGCTGAGTATTTGTCAAAAAGCCTGAAAAATACGCGGACAGCATTAGACAAATAACGTTTATAAATGCTGTGGTGGATAAAAATAGAACAAGTAACCCAGCATCAAGAAGTGAGCCGAAGATTGGGCAGAGATGGGTCAACAATCACAGGATGGTTACAAAGGTATGGAAAAGGAGGACTATCTTATCTTTGAGAGGTAAAAACTGCGCCTGGGGTAACTCCTTTAATAAGGTGAAATACTATCACAACTAATATCCAAGTTAGAATCCCCCCAAGGGTTTAGCAGTTATAGGCAAATTGTGGAATGGCTAGAGCAAGAATGGCACGTCCAAGTCAAATACAAGACAGTTTACAGTTTAGTGCCCTACAAACTAGGGGCAAAATTGAAAGTACCTCGACCCATCAGCTCATCACAAGATGAGCAAGCTATAAACCTTAAAAAAAAAACATCCCCCTTGCCTTGGTAGCTTTAGAGAAACTATTGGGTGGGGGAAAACGACTGAGTTACCTGTGCCAGGACGAAACCAGATTAGGTTTGAAGACCGAAACTGGAGGAGTGAGTGATTACGGCTCGTGGTGTTAAACCTGTAGTGAGGGTGCAGTGGCCACGAAAAGCATTTTGGCTTTATGGAGTTGTTGAACCCACCTCTGGATGGCATTTTTGTCAGGAATATCCTCATCTAAACAGTGAAAATTTTCAGAAATTCTTGGATGTCCTATCTCAAGAATTAGGTTCTGATATGGCATTAATGCAGATGGATCAAGCTTCTGCACACCAAGCTTTGGCACTGTCTTGCCCTGAAAATATTATTCCCATTTTTCAACCATCTCACTCTCCTCAACTTAACCCCATGGAGCGATTATGGGAGTTTATTAAACGTCAGTTCAAAGGTGAAAGTTTCTCACATCTCGACCAATTGCGTCAAGGAGTTCAACATGAATTAGCTCAATTATCTTCTGAGGTCATCTCCTCTTTGACCAGTTATAATTTCATCCTTGAAGCTCTGTTTCACCAAGCTTTATTCTGTGCAGCCTCATAGAGAATTGGTATTAGATGAATTAGCATAAAGTTGACCCCAAGAGGCTTTTACAGAAATTCAACTGGAGTTAGATAAACCCAAAATATTATGGGTAGTAACTAAAGAAGTAGAAATATCACCCTTAACTGGAAAGGGCAATATTACTATCGTCATCAATGCTTCAACTTTCTCTCAAGCCACTGATATTGACTACTTTATGACCAATATTTCTTCATCAATTGTCACACCCCAATGGATAGTCGATACATATTCTCAAAGAAATTGGGTAGAAGTTGTTTACAGGGAAGCCAAGGGATGGTTAGGACTCAACGAATCTCAAGTTTGAGATAACAGCAGTTGACTGCGCCATTTTATTTTGGTTTTCTGTGCCTACACTTTTATTATTTGCCATCAGTGGACTGGAGGATTAAGACCAAGGTGGGCTAAGAAACCTTTGAATACTTTTACTGCAGCTTTAGAAGGGTTGAGAACAGCCATATCTTTTCTATTTATTGATTGGTTCAACTGGAATCCGGAGGTGTTTCCTTCTTATCAAGCCAGTTTAGGCTACATTTGGGCTTGATTTTTGTTTACGTCCCGTTACCTATCTTTAGGGTGTAGGGGATTAGTTTTTGGTCGGTTTTCTGTGAAAAGTTTGGGATGCCAACTGCTGTGGGTAAGTATGGACAAAATCCAACTAAAGAGGAGCAGAACAAGCTACTAAATACGCTGCGGGCTTTGGCTCAGGATGCGGGGGTGATTATCCCAGAGGGGATGGATATTTATTGTCTCAAGATTTTTGTACTTGTGAAAGACAGGATCGTAATTCCTCACGGTTTTTCAGTGAGTAACCCTGAATGAGGCGATATTGTCCGGTTATATCTTGAAATTCTATAGAGTCAAACTCTAGGTCGGCTATTTCCATGATTTTTATCAATGCTGATCATGGATTAGCTATTTAAGCATGGATATCCAAGGCTGAAAATTTACGGTTGGACTTCGGTTCTGATTTGTGGTTAAGTTGTGTCACATAATTTGATAAACGCGTCACATAGATTGATTAATCAAAGTCACATAAAATGATTAATCAATCTATGTAACACGCTACATAGTCAGACCTGGATTATTAGGGAATCCTTGGCCTACAGCAAACGATCACATTGATCCAAAAACGTGGCGGGTCTGAATCCTCCATTGATTGATTCTGACCGGAGGCTATCGCCTTCATACTGGGCGGGAACGTGCAATCGCGTCAAAATGTCGCCACTGTTTCAAATACTGGAATATTCTCTACTCTATTTCTACTCTATTGGCGAGGTTTACACTGTCGCAATTTGGCGAGTATCTTTCACAGCTTATCAATTACAACTACGAGTTAAGTTTAGCCGTAACAAAACTTCAAACCCCGACTATACCATAGAATTAATTTTGCAAGAGGTTTAGTAACTTATTTTCAAAATTTTGATTGCTTTTCATTTTATTGATGAATTAGGTTCAAAGTCAATTCTCATCTGCTTGAACGCATCCTGTAATGATAAATGCAGCCCAATAATAAGGATGCTGATAAGGCTGTTTGTGAGGTGATAACTGACGATATTTATCAACTTCCATCATTACATAATTCCTCAATTTAACTTCATCTGAATGCAGATTAGTGAGTAAATCTTCATACCATGTGATTAGTTCACCAACTGTTATATCTCTCAGCCAAGTTGTGACTTCAGCTAAAGCAGTAACTGGAGATTTATGGAAAAGTAATCTGCGATAAAATTCGATAATTACTAAAGCTGTCGCAGATGATTCAACAATCCAAAGTGTACTCAACACTTCTGGAACTCCACGAATTAGTAAACCAGCTGCTAAACCCACATATTCACTGTTGATATTCTGACTGTGATTACTAACCATTTCACAATTTGGGAGAGTAAACAGATTGTAAGTATTAAAAGTCTGTTGACTAATTTCTGCTAGAGTCAGTTTTTCTTCACTTGTTAAAACTAAAGCTGATTTTTGAGCTTCACTCAAATTGTTGATAGCATGACCAGTAAAGTGAAAGATATTGTAATCTGCCGCTAAGGCATTTTCGATATTATCTTGCGTAACTTGTGAACCTTGGATATGTTGGGCATTATCAAACATTTTTCTGATAATTGCCGATGCAAAATCAGCACATTTTATCTGGCTATCATTTGTATGTTCTACATTTTCAACACTGAGGAACTTTTGCTGTTGCCAATTTGATAATGAATATGTTTTTAAGTCCAGGCCTATTTGGATACTGGGTAAATAGTTGATGGTGTAATTGAGTGAATTTTTCTGATTGAGTGGAAAAAGTGCGTGGATAGGTAATTTATGTAAATCACCATGGGGAATTACAATCAGTTTGGAGATACCTTCAAGTTCTTGAATAATTGTAGAAATATTGAGGATGTTTTGCAGTTGTAACAACTTCTGTTCTATATCTACCCACCAAGAATGTTTGTACTGATTTTCTATATCTTGTATTTGACGATATTCTTGATATTGTTTTTCCCAATCTTCTAGCCAGTTTTCAAATTCAACTAGACGTTGCACGGCTTCGGGTATAGCTTCTATATCTTGTATTGGTGTTAATAACAGTATGGGTGAAGGAGCTTCATGTTTAATAATGAAGGTGTGTAAGGCTGCTGGACTAAGATGCCAGTAAATCACGGCTGTTGTAGAATTTAGTAGAGGTTGAATGGCTTCATAGTTGGGAGAGTAAATTTCATCATGGCAATCAGAAAGCAGTAATTTTAAACAGGTATTTTTACAATGTTCGGCAATTTCCCAAGATTCTACTAAATCACCTATATTGACTGCTAAGTCAACTCCCATTTGTCTTAAACCCGCAAATTTTAAAGCTAGTTGTTTCTTACTGTGTTCAGGACGGGTTGTTTGATTAAGTAATTGTTGTAATAAGCCTAGTCCATGTTGGTGTAATTCTTGGGCTGTTACTGTTTGTCCCAAACGGATAAGCACTTTGGTGAGAGATTGTAAACCATCAAGATGTAATTCTGGGAAATCTTCGGCTGTGAGGGTTAAGAGTGCCTGTTGGTATTCAGATACGGCTTTTTGCCAAAAATAGCGGGGTGTGGATTGTTTTTTGCCGTGTTCGTAATGTGTATTACCAGCAGCTAGATGCAATCTTCCCCAACCTTCGGGGTGAGTATCTGGACGAAGATATTTAAAGCCTTCTTGATATGTGGCTAATTTGCCCTCATAGCCAAGCTGATTTAGATTGGGATTGGATGCGGCTATAGTACTGGATAAACTCAGGGAGAATTTGTCATTGACTAAGTTACCAACGGCTCCACCACGACCAAGCCAAGCTTCCCAGTAGTCTAGTTTGATTTCTAAGGCGCTGTCATAGCAAGAAATGGCTTCTGCAAATCTATTTAAATAATAGAAGGCTACGGCTTGGTTGTACCATGCAGGGTGAAAGTCGGGTTTAATGGTGATCGCTTTTTGATAGGAAGTAATGGCTTCTTCTCGTCTGGCTAGGTTTTCCAAGGCGATGCCTCGGTTATACCAGGCTAAGTAAAAGTCTGGTTGAATAGAGAGGGCTTGATCCCAGGATTCAATGGCTTCTGACCAGCGCTTGAGGTTAAATAAGACTACTCCCCGGTCAATCCAAACTTCGTGATAGTCTGGTTGAATTTCTATAGCTTGGTTGTATGAGGCGATCGCATCTTCATATTGCTCTCCTACAGCCAAGGCAACTCCTCGATAATACCAAGTTTCCTGGTCTTGGCGTTGTAACTCCAAGGCTTGGTCATAACTGGAAATTGCTTCCCAAATCAGTCCTAATTTCAGCAGCGCTAAACCCCTACTAGACCAAGCTTCTTGATAGTTGGGTTGCAATTCTATAGCCTTGTCAAAAGAAGTGATCGCTCCGTCAAAGTCGCCAAATTCGACCATAATTCCCCCCCGATTATACCAGGCTTTAAAGAAATCTGGCTTGAGTGCGATCGCCTGGTCATAGGCTGCGATCGCTTCTTCAAAACGTTTTAAATGGAATAAGGTTAAAGCTTGATTAAACCAATACTCAGCCGATTCTGGTTCTAGTTTAGTAGCTTGATTATAAAAAGCCAGCGCCCCTAACAAATCGCCAGATTTAGCTTGCTGTAAACCTTGATAAAACCATGCTTGAGCTTGATTAGTTACAGTTATTTGAAAACTAGGACGCTGAATTAATGCTTGGCGTTCATCGCGAATAGCTAATTCAGAAGCAAGTTGCTGGACTAAATTGGTGCTTTGCTCCAACCTTACCACCAACTCATCCAGAGTATGTGCCACCTTGGGCTCTAAACTTACCAGCCACTGATCCCAATTCTCTGCCAAAGAAGAATCACTAACAGATTCTACTTCCTCAATCGCAGTGGGATTATCTTCCTGGACATACTCAAAAATAACAGCCTCAGATGTATGTTGTTCTAAATTTTGAGCACTCCACTGTTCTGAGTTCCCTGTCCATGATTCCTCCAAGCTTAAGGATACTGGTGTGATGTTGTTCACCGGTTCTTCCTGATCATGCTCCCATAACTCTTCACCAAAGTCCCGCAGTAATTGTTGCCCAGGAGTATCTGCCACTACTGCTACTGCTGTTTCCACCTCCACTGCTTGTGGATTCTCGACATACCTTTGGGCTAAAAACTCACGACTCAATAGCTGGACACCAATTTCTGATGCAAGTTCACCAACTTTACCAACATCGAGTTCACCCAATTTAACCATTCGCGTTGCTATCTGACTATTTGGTGCAGGTGAAGATAACAATCTTTCACCAAATATCAGCAGCCAATCTATCCAACGTTCAACAGTAATTCGTGGTTCCATCCGCTGCAAATACTTCAGCGCCCATTGTTTTCCCCGCGCCTGATGCACACCTTCAAGCAGCTCGTTAAACAATACTTCTAGATCAGCATTGGTTAATTCAGGTAGAGACTCTACCACCTGATGACCCTTTTTATCGTTGGCATCATGAGTCCGACGACTGTTAAAAGGATACTTCATAAACCTGTTAAGCCACTGCAATAGCCACCTGAGCATTTGCCACATTCTTGCATTTTCTCTCTCCTAGATTGTAGCCATCGTTGTGTCAAAAAAAATCATGAATTACCTAACAGACTGGTGAATTATAGCAACAGACAAGGACATTAGGATATCGAGTGATCATGAAACTCTTTATACATCAGGGTTTTACTTCTGCAATTCTGAATTCTGCTGATCATTTCAATTTTTCTGTGGAGAAGACTAACCAAATGTCTGTGATTGATTTATCAGCATCTGAATCATCATCTGTGGATCATCAGTTTCAATTCCCAAATCTTGAGCAATTTGCTGGCGCAGGTTCTCATGCTCCTGCAATATCACCAATAATTCATCCCAAGTTACACTTTGGTATTCTTCCTCTGCAAAATCTTCATCTTCCGATGCCATGTAAGTTATAGGTGCTAAAGTAATTTGGCTAACAACATCAGGACCCGCATATTCCCAAATTGGTTCACCTTGATTACGCGTCAACAATTGCATCCCAATACTATAGGCAAGGTCGCCAATCTCACCTATGCCTAACTCACCTAGGTGTACTAATCGCGCTGCTAATTCGTTATTAGCTTTCTTCGATGCTAATAATCTTTCGCCAAATTGATTTAACCATTCTAACCAACGTTGCGTAGTGACACGATGCTGTATTTTATGTAACCAGTTTTGCGTCCAAGCCTGGCCTCTGGATTGATGAACTCCTGTTAAAAGTTCTGTAAACAAAAATTCTAGATCCGTATCGGTAAGAGGTGGCGCTACTGTTGTGTCCGCATCCTGTCTGGTAGAAATGGGAATTTTTCTGCTCCCAAATAAACCTCGCAATAATCTTTTGAGCCACTGAATTAGCCGCTTGAGCATCTGCTCCACCATTGAATGTTGCTTCTTCAAATTTTAGCGATGTCCGTGACAAGCTGCTATTGGGTTATCAGGGAATAGGGGTGAATTTTGTAGCCCTTCCCAGATCCGCTAGTTTGATATGTGTATATCTATACTATTTGAATAATTGACATTTTATAATATTGACATTTTATAATTCTGTACATAGCGCATATATTCTTTACGTAATTTAAACCTTACCTAATAAATATTTACAGTGAATATTATGTTCTTGAGTACCAGCTTTGCCTAAATGCATGTATTTACTCAATTGTGACGATGTCGCGCATGGTAAACATGGAGTCGGAACTTGTAACTTGTAGTACCAAGATTTCTTTAAATTTTGACGGACTTGGTAAGCCCCCTGCCTTGACTTGATATCATAGCTTGTTGTTTTTCTAAAGCTGTAATCGCCTTTTTAATCCGCCCAATTTTTAATCCGCTCAAATCGACCTATTTTGTCTTGTTCAGTATCGTTGGCTCTTGGTCTTGGCATACACAGCGATTGCGCTGACTTGTCACTTCCCTTTGGGAAATGCAGGCAGCGCGTTAGCGTTAGCGGTAGCTAACCGTAGGTATCGCTTTTTGAGAATATGGGGAGGTGCGTTAGCATTCGCGGAACGTATGCCTTGCACTCAGCTGACCGAAGGTATCGCTATTTGGGGGATGTAGTGAGTGTAGGAAGAGCGATAGCGCAAGGGTTCCGTACGAATCGCAGGAGTCTAGTAAGGGCGATTGGGCTCCCGCGCACTGCCGTAGGCAATCACTGTTTGGGGAAGATGGGGAGTACGATAAAATATATGATAATTAAACAGACATGATATTAGGTGTAATTTTTGATGGTTATAGCAATTACCAGGGTATTGAAACGCGAAAGATATTAAACTGATTCGGAAAGTGTCCTTGTTTTTAGCTAGTAATTACGCTCTCCATGTCTTACGAACCCCTGCACCACAAGTATCGCCCCAAGAGTTTTGCTGAACTGGTGGGACAAGAGGCGATCACTACTACCCTGACTAATGCCATTAGTTCGGCAAAAATTGCCCCTGCCTATTTGTTTACTGGACCCAGAGGCACGGGGAAAACCTCTAGCGCCCGGATTTTAGCTAAATCATTAAATTGTCTTAAAAGTGACAAGCCAACCCCCATACCTTGTGGAGTTTGTGATATTTGTCAAGGTATTACTAAAGGTTATTCCCTGGATGTAATTGAAATCGACGCGGCTAGTAATACTGGTGTCGATAATATCCGCGAATTGATTGAAAAGGCACAGTTTGCTCCTGTACAGTGTCGGTACAAAGTTTATGTGATTGATGAATGTCATATGCTCAGTACCGCAGCATTCAATGCGTTACTAAAAACATTAGAAGAACCACCGAAGTACGTTGTTTTTGTCCTAGCCACAACTGACCCACAGCGAGTATTACCAACAATTATTTCCCGCTGTCAAAGGTTTGACTTTAGACGCATTCACCTAGAAGCGATGGTAAAGCATTTAGGTGCGATCGCCTCAAAAGAAAACATTAATATTTGCCTTGATGCGGTCACGTTAGTAGCACAAATGTCTCAGGGAGGCTTGCGAGATGCGGAAAGTTTACTGGATCAACTAGCTTTGTTCCCTGGAGAAGTCATACCAGATCAAGTTTGGGACCTAGTGGGTTCAGTAAGTGAAAAGGATTTGTTAGCTTTATTAGATGCGATCACTCAAGATAATGCCGAAATCGTATTAGATTCTACCCGACAAATCCTAGATCGAGGCAGAGAACCCCTTACCATTCTACAAAATGTTGCCGCCTTCTACCGAGACTTACTCATTGCTAAAACTGCCCCAAATCGTCAAGACTTAGTTGCTTGTACTCAACAAACCTGGACAACACTAATTAACTTTGCCCACAAGTTAGACATAACTACAATTTTGCGCGGACAGCAACATTTAAGAACAGCAGAAGTCCAACTAAAAAACACCACCCAGCCTCGATTGTGGTTAGAAGTCACATTACTCGGCCTGTTACCTAGTGCAAATATTCAGCCACAAGCACTCAGCGTCTCGCAAGTCTTGAATACACCTGCTGTATCTCCACCTTCTTACCCAGCAGCATTTTCACCACCACCAGCTTATACCCAGACAAATCATAATTCTCAAATATCTTCACCCACACCAGCTTATACCCAAAAAAATCACAATTCAGCACCTCAAACAGTATCTTCACCTGCACCAGAACCTGTATACACTCCACCCCCACCTGCTGTAACAAATCCTACAGCACCCGCACAGGAAGTTGTTACAGAATCACAGTATGATTTAACTCAGATTTGGCAACAGGTACTTGCGAACCTCCAACCACCCTCCAGGCGAGAAATGTTACGTCAAATGAGTAATCTGTTGGACTTTAATGGCGCTTTAGCTCGTATTGCTATTAAACAAGCATGGTATGAAAAGGGTAAATCGGATTTGCCTATCATTACAACTGCTTTTCAGCAGACTTTTCAGCGTCATATCCAAGTCAATCTAGAAAAAGCAACTTCATCAACTTCCACTTCAGCCGCAAGAAATCCTCCTCAACGAGATTCTAATCGTGTTCAACAACCACCAACAATACCCAGCTATAACCAGCCACAAGCAACACCACAACCAACGCCAGCACCTGTACGACAACCAATCCAAGCACCACCAACCAGAAATGAGCCTGTAGTCACGAACTCAGCCCCAGTACAAACCCTTCCACCTCCACTAACCCAAGCACCTATATCACAAGCACCTATGTCAACTTGGGATAATGATGAAGTGGCAAAAGCGGCTAAAAGTTTAGCAAATTTTTTCTCTGGGGAAATCATCCGTCTCACAGATGATGCTATGGATTTCACTGATGCCACAGTTTCACCAGATGTAGAAATATATGAATCAGACTATGATTATGATTAAAGGGTAAAGGTTTTTGTTTCCCCCTTTCCCGTTTAACCGAGCAGTATTGAAATGTATACTTTTATTTTCAGTTACAAAATCGAGCTAATCTCCTTCAAATAAACCCTTGTGAATGGTTCATCAGCACCCAAAGCATAATCTTCAATTAATCCTTGACGGCGAATAGAAATATCCTGTTCTTTATTAATCACCACAATTGAATCATCCAAAATATCCCTGACTAACATCATTTCTATTTCACTGGGATTATCCAAAACAAAAATATTACTTCCTTTGTAAAATAGTCCATCTTCTTCCAGGATATCTTCTGGGTATTCAGCAATGAGTAAATCAAGTTTGGGATTACGCAACAAGATTTGGATATTGCTGTTATAATCCCTTGTCAATAGCTTTTCCGAACGATTAACAAAAATTTCCTCACGACAAACAGCACCAATTGTCGATTCACGATGTTGTGAAAGAATGTGATCAATAGTTGCTTGTAATTCACTGACAGAAATGTGATTAAAAGTAATAATGGGAATTCTGGAATCTCTAGCAGATTCAAAAAAGGTTGACAAAATATGAGCAGGAACATCAACACTTCCACCCACTGCTGGGTTAAGATGCATTAAAATTCCTGGTGCAGAATTAATTTGTAAAATAGCAAAGTTACCAGCTTTCCAAGATTTGGAAATATCTTCAGCAATGACATCAATCACCAAACAAGTGAGGCGAAAATATTGGGATATATCTTGCGCCAAGATGATATTATCATGGTGAATTATTGTTGTGGCATCAATACTGACTCTACCCGCTGACAGATTAGCTACTTTACGCAAATAAACAGTGCGAGCGCTCTCGACAATACTATCCAACATCAAACCCTGTTCATCTATATACCGTTCTAACGCCTCATCAATCTCAATCTTACCCATGGGTGAAGTCGGTGTATCCCAGCGTTCCGGTTTACGATTTTCCCGTCTAATTAGTTCTTTAATAGTTGCATGACCATGACCAGTAACTGATGCAGGACAGCGTTCTGTAGCAGCAATGAATCTACCATTAACACACAATAAACGGAAATCTTTTCCCCGGATACTTTTCTCCACGATAATTCGCGTTGGTTGTTCTTCAGGAATCGCCATCAACGCTCTATTATAAGCCGATGTTAACTCTCTAGCATTATGCACATCAGGTGGTGTAACACCAATTCCTTTATGACCCACCACAGGCTTAACAGTAACCGGGTAGCCAATAACTCTCGCTACCTCCACAGCTTCTTGTTCAGAAAATACAATTTCACCCTCTGGAATAGGGAAACTAAAATTGTGTAAAAATCCTTTACAGTCATCCTTGCGAGTGGTAAATTCGGAATCTATATGACTATAACCATCAAAAGTAGTTGCGACTCCCCGCACCAATTTTCTCCCAAAACCATATTGCATCAATCCCTCTTCCCATAAATAGAAAGCGGGAATAACTTGGTTATAAGCTGTTCGCAATAAAGCGTAAACCGTGGGTCCACCATAAGCAGATAAACGAAATCTATTTTGCAGTTTGATCAACCCTTCTTCAAAGAGGAAATCCTCACCTTTAGGAATAGTTTCCCACCAATCCCAAACAAAATAAACTACTGCTCTACTGGTCAGTTCATGTAGTGCTTGGATGCTGATTTTTACATAATACTGATCAGGCTTGATACTCCAGTGATTGATGTGCAAACCCATGTCTAATTTTCCCACTTCGGAGATAACACGAGCAAACAAATCACCATAGGAATTATATGTTTGCTTGTCTAAGTGAGAATACTGTTTACTAATGTGCTCAAGATATTCCTAAATCTTTAATACTTCTCCATATCCAGTCAAAGCAAAATTAAAAACTAAGGCACCTCTATCTAAATAAGGATTTGGACCAATGTAATATCTTAAGTCAAAAATATCGAAGACATCAGTTTTTCTGGCATTGATGTGGATGAAATCATTGCTTTGTTGCTGAATTATTGATAATAAATCCTTCTCTAAACACGCTAACACTTGGATTCTGACTTATTGCTGTTCTACTTATGGCTTAATATTAGTTGTACACAGTAATAATTTCAACTATCTCAGGACATAATTCCTACTACATCACAGCAGAGTTAAATAGTCAGAAGTGAATAATAAAGAGCCTTTATTTCTCTTTCGTATCCCTCATCCCCCCTGTTCCCTGTTATATGCAATAGACTTGTCTACAAAAGATAAAAAACTTACTGTGAAAGGTTTACACGAACTATAACTGGGATGAAACACTGATTATGGCTGAAGGCAAAAATAAGGGTTTGGGGATGAAAATATCAAAATTATTAAAAGTTTTGAGAAATATAGCTTTCTAAAAAAGATAATCTAAAGGCTGATAATTCAAATATCATGACTGAGTATAAATGAATAATTTAGATCTAAACTAACTAATCCACATACTCCTATTATCACCGGATTATAACCATGTCGAGCTAAAGGAAATCTATTACTAGCCACTCGAAAAGTTATGAGATGTTCAACACCAATTCTTCTTGATGATATTTTTTTATTTTCTTCTTTTTGGACCTGTGAAAATTCAGCTTTTTTGGGCTTCTTATAAGCTGTGGTAATAAATTATTCTCCTATATAAGGTTTGTCTCCCAAAAATCCTTGTTTGGCATCTAGGTTTTGGCGATTATTTCTAAATAGTGTAATATCGCTTATTTTACCTAATTATCCAATAAAAATATCAACTATATCTTCACCTCGTGGCAATACTCTAAATGGATTTTTTAGAGTGTGTATTTTCTTCTTGCCTGAATAGTATTCTTTCTGCTCCTGATAGTCAGTCACCTGGTCTTTCTATAGATCTTTCTGCACGATCTATCATTTATTTATACTCACTCAGTCCTTCCCGTAATTCTTGATATTTTTGCTCATCTTTTTTTGCATCTTATATTTGGGAGACAGATAAAATTTCCCTCAGAATTTCTACGCAATCATTAAATGTGTTATTTGCTTTTGTCCCCCATAGATCAAACAATAGTCCTGAAATTTCAAATTTTGGCTTCTGTCTGAGGTCTACTAGGGATAGACATATTCCCTCCTTTAGGGTCATTTCTACTTTAAGTCCTCCTCCAGACGCTATTAACCTAATTTTTCTTTTTTCAATTTATGCTTGTTTCTCTAGATGCCTTTTTTCTGCTAATGCTACTCATGTGATAAAGTCTTCATACTTAATCTGAATTAATCTTTTTGATTCCTGGGGGTATAATTCTATTCTTTCTAGGGGACTTGTCATTATTGATATACACAGTTATATTTTTTCTGTTTATTTTCCCACAAAATTTCTTTTAAAGATAGGTCTACTGCAAATGCACGTATATCTTTGATATTCTACTATTTGGATTGGCCTGTCCACCAACTCCCCTACTTGTTGTGTTTGGATTTTTATTGGTTCACCAAACAGTTCCCCCTGACCTCACCATCCACATACTTGCCGTCCCACTATCTCAAATCTATTCTATCTACTCCACCAAACACCTTTCTCCTTTTTCCCCTATGCCCTGGTTGTCCTCCTGGTTTCCGTTTTCGTGTCTGGTTCTCTTCTTGTTTCTCTTCTTGTTTATTCTCGCTTTTTTTGAGGATGTCTCCCAAGGGTGGTTTGGATCATGTTATGGTCTCTAAATCTCTACTGACTTTGAGTTTCTCTATTTCTTTTTCCAGTTCTACTACTCTATTTGTTAGGTTCTCTATACTTTTCCCCTGGTCAATAATGATTTCTACCAGTTCCTCTATTGCCAACTGCTTCAATATCTCTCTGTCTAGTGTGGCAGCTTCTTTTCCATAACTGCTATATTCTGCCTCACCTATCACACTTGTCACTACCCCACCACCTGAATCCTTACTCCGACATTAATTTTAAAAGTTGGTGTTGCTAATTAAAAAAAATCTTGTGAGGCGGGCAAGATACCCACCCTATTTGTGTAAGTAGGTAGACAGAAATAAATATAACTATGTAACAAAATGTAAATTACTTGAAACCCTTCCGATCAGGGGAAACGCACCTTATTTCCTAGTAAAAACTAATGAGGATTTTAAAATCATCTATATATATAAGTGCAAAGCTTGATGGATATATAAACAAAATCAATCACTTTTTTATTAAGCGATGAATTAGCTTATCTCCAATTGAATAACTCTTAGCTAAGGATAAATGAGCTAACTATTTATCCATAAATAAGTAAACTTATCTGTAAAAATAAGTAGAAGAAAATATTAAGTAAATTGTTGACAAGTTAGTTGAGGCTAAAGCTAAAACTCTTTCTCAAGAGTTATTATCCATTTCTGCCAAAAACTGTTTATTTTTTATCCCCCGCTTCACGGGGTTCTCTTTACCCAAAAGATTGACTGCTATCTGGCGCATTACTGCAAAGTTTTGTGGAGCATTATCTTTCCTAATCCGGCAGTCATCTTGTTTTAAAGCTACATCTAATACCCAATGCAATGAATTTTCTATTGCCCAATGGCTGCGGACAGAATTAGCCAATTGTTCTCCATTTGAGTCAAGACTACTAATAAAATAACGAGTCTCTACTGTTGTTTTATCATCCACTTATCCGATAGGTTCTACCATCCCAACACTTTTTAGATTTGACCAAACTGAATCAGGGTCAAGCTGAAACCCAATTCCAGGTAACATCACATAATTGCGGATTTCATGAAGACCATGCCCTGTTTCTTCGGGTTTATATGTGCTATGTTGAAGCTCTTGAAAACCTGTACTTATCCCTGACTTAAATAGCTGTTCTACTGACTCATACAGATTACCTTGGTTCTTTTTTAAAGTAATTACATAATCTGCATTTTCTTGCGTAATTAACTTTACTATGTCTTTGTGACACCCGATGGCATCAATCCTGACAATACATCCAGCTAATTCTAAAACCTTTAATAATTCGGGAATTGCTGTAATTTCATTTGATTTCTCATGCACCTTCACCTGTCCCAACACTAATTTATTTGTAGTTGCCCATGCACTTACCATTTGGATTGCACTCTAGTCACTATTTTTACCATGAGAACTACACAAAGTTTTTTCGTCAATTGCCACAACTTCACCATCCCTTATCTTATGTACTGATTTCATCCAGTTCAAAAAACAATTTTGAAATTGTTGCGGATTCAATTGTGCAAATACCCTTCCAAATGTGTCCTGGGACCGAAGCCCATTTCCTAGTTCTAAAAAGGTTTTTAACCACTCATATTTTGTGCAGCCATACAGTTCAATTGCCACCCAACTATCTGCTCCACAAATTACTGCACAAATTCCAATGGTAAGAATGTCAATTAACTTGTGTCGTTTCCTCCCCTCTACTCTTGGATCTTCCATCTGTGCAATGTGGTCAGTAATCGTGATTGTGGGCTTGAGCTTCACACTTTTTGGGACTTTCTTCTTCTACTTTTACAATGACTTTACCATCAGAGCCTCATTGGTCAACCTCCATATCATCAGCTGCGTTCGCCCTGCCCTTCCGATGGCTTGATTCCGCTTTGCTGCATTCGCCATGACATAGTTATAAATTTTTCCACCCACCTACTTAAATTAAATTAGGGTTTACGCAAAGGTAACGGAAAAATGAACCGCGTATTGCTAAAGCGAAAGCTCCGCTAACGCGTAGCATCCCTTCGGGATAGGACACGAAAGAAAAAGGGTTTCAGAGAGTTCTTGCGTAAGTCCTGTAAATGTCCAACAGCTTATTCTCATTAGGCAACTTTGAAAAATTAGCTTTGTCTAGCGGCAAACTTTTCTAACAAGAATTGTTCGAGGTGAGGTTGCTCTCAATCAATACCTAACCTACTACATTTGCTTTCTGGACGATTTCTTCATAAGTCAAACCAGCTTTAATCGCATCAGCAATCAAGGATATTCCTCCGGCTCTTGCACCACCAGCACAGTGAATTAAAATTGGCTTAGGTAAATTATGAATCTCTAGAATTGCCTCTGTTGTTAACTGTTGATTTGCTTCTTTAGGATTTAGATGCTAATTCCTTTAATTCTTCCGAATAAATTTGCTTAGCAACACTCAAATCATCACTGACTTTTTTTATGTGACTCATTTTTTATCTCCTCTTTACATAAAAGCAAATTAATAAACATAAGCCATAGGAATGTTAGTTGAAAGGGATATACAAGCAGATTCCCGCTTACTAAAAACTAGAATTATGCAGAGTGCGCTTATAATTATACTGTTAAGATAAGATAAATTTATCGAGTAGAAGTAGTTTATATGTAAATGTAGGTTATCACATAAATCTACAGGAAATCAAGTCTTTAGGAATACAAAAAATACGGCGATTCCTTCTCCTGTTTTTCGATTCAATAAATAATTAATCGCTCATCTTGTAGCTTTAGTTAGTCTCTCACTTTCGGCAATGGCAAGGTTTGACGCACGGCAATTTGCCGTATATAATTGTATTTAAGACTTGATCTAAAACTAATTAATGGATATAAATATTGGACCTAATCCAAAACTGATAGCGAGACTTGAAGGTCGTATTAGTTCAGAAACTAAAGCTCTGTTCCAGAAAGCAGCCGATCTAGAAAGACGCACCCTAACTGATTTTGTGATTGCCAGTGTTCAATCAGAGGCTTTGCGAGTCATCGAACGACACCAAACTCTCAAGCTAAGTATTAAAGATGCTGAAGCTTTTGTTGATGCTCTAACCAATCCTCCCAAGCTGAATGATGCCCTGAAGGCTGCTACACTACTATAATAAGCAAGTAATGTCGGTGTAATGGTTCTTAAGATCTAGCCTCTAGATACTCGTAGGCATATCCGCACTGAATTTTGCTGTGGGGAAGATAGTTTAGATAATTATCTATGTAAACAAGTATCTCAGCATATCAAAAAAAGAGTTTCAACTGTGTTTGTTTTGATTGATGAGCCTGATTCTCGTGTTTTAGCTTACTACACGCTCTCTCCATATACTTCTCCATATACTATTGATATTACAGTTCTGGATGAGGCTTTTGCAAAACGATTGCCTCGTTATCCTTATCTACCAGCTATGCTATTAGGTTGCCTTCCCGTTGATAATAGACAAAGGTGAGCTAATGTTGTTGGATACGCTGAAAAGGGCGATCAATGCCTCTACACAGGTTGCTTCTTTAGCTGTGATAGCCGAAGCTTTAGATGAGCAGGTTGTAAATTTCTATATAAAGTACGGCTTTATAAAGTACAGCTTTCAGCAATTTAAGCAAAGTCCGATGAAACTCTATATTCCTATGCAATCAGTTGAAGAGCTTGTTCAAAATTTGGGCATCTAGTCTTCCTAGTGTTACCAGTCAATTAGCTGCTAGGTTAGTGATCGCCAATCCTGTACCTTGAGTTAAGGAACACAACTTAATACATTGTCATGATTTCTTTTACTTCACACCAGTAATAAGCTGGCCAATATCTTCAGGAGTTGCACCAGTGGCTAAAATTGCCCGAATTAACAATTCAATTGAAGCTGAATTACTTATTAAATTTCTACTAAGTATCTATGGTGAAAAATTTGATTCCCCAGAGTTTTGAAAAAATGATAGGCAATCATCAGAGGAGTTAGCTGCTTACGTTAGTAAGAAAATAAGCAGGTATTGATTAGCACAGAAAATTCTGTTAAATGGGAGTTCTAGGTATAAAATATTAGACAGTTTAAAGATGGATATAAGAGGTAAAAATGGAATTACAGAAATTATGCCAACTTCCAGCTACCCATTGACAACGAAAATGTAACATAATTTCCGCAATTTACTGTTTCCTTTCATTATAGGCATGTAAAAAATAATTTCTTTATTGAACCATAGTTTTAGAATGCTCTCCTACTGCTGAAGCAATACATTCATCCATATTAATGCAGCTTCTCTAATCTTTTCTTCATGGGCCTTAAAAGTTTGTCCATTACATTCGGGAATGTTATTACTTTCTAATACGAATTCTCTATGAGGCTGCACAGAATAAAGCTTGGTGAAACAGAGCTTCAAGGATGAAATCATAACTGGTCAAAGAGGAGATGACCTCAGAAGATAATTGAGCTAATTCATGTTGAACTCCTTGACGCATTGGTCGAGATGTGATAAACTTTTACCTTTGAACTGACGTTTAATAAACTGCCATAATCGCTCCATGGGGTTAAGTTGAGGAGAGTGAGATGGTTGAAAAATGGGAATAATATTTTTAGGGCAAGACAGTGCCAAAGCTTGGTGTGCAGAAGCTTGATCCATCTGCATTAATGCCATATCAGAACCTAATTCTTGAGATAGGACATCCAAGAATTTCTGAAAATTCTCACTGTTTAGATGAGGATATTCCTGACAAAAATGCCATCCAGAGGTGGGTTCAACAACTCCATAAAGCCAAAATGCTTTTCGTGGCCACTGCACCCTCACTACAGGTTTAACACCACGAGCCGTAATCACTCACTCCTCCAGTTTCGGTCTTCAAACCTAATCTGGTTTCGTCCTGGCACAGGTAACTCAGTCGTTTTCCCCCACCCAATAGTTTCTCTAAAGCTACCAAGGCAAGGGGGATGTTTTTTTTTAAAGGTTTATAGCTTGCTCATCTTGTGATGAGCTGATGGGTCGAGGTACTTTCAACTTTGCCCCTAGTTTGTAGGGCACTAAACTGTAAACTGTCTTGTATTTGACTTGGACGTGCCATTCTTGCTCTAGCCATTCCACAATTTGCCTATAACTGCTAAACCCTTGGGGGGATTCTAACTTTGATATTAGTTGTGATAGCATTTCACCTTGTATTAAAGGAGTTGCCCCAGGCGCAGTTTTTACCTCTCAAAGAGAAGATAGTCCTCCTTTTCCATACCTTTGTAACCATCCTGTTATTGTTGACCCATCTCTGCCCAATCTTCGGCTCACTTCTTGATGCTGGGTTACTTGTTCTATTTTTATCCACCACAGCATTTATAAACGTTATTTGTCTAATGCTGTCCGCGTATTTTTCAGGCTTTTTGACAAATACTCAGCACTTTCTTGAACTTCTAGATTGGAAGGGCGTGCCATTGCTTCCTCATGACTCTTTATCTTCCATGTTCTTTATTCTACAGTTCTATCTACACTCATTTAGACTTGGTATAAAAGCTTCGTAACTTGCTCTTGAAAATTTTTCAAACATTTGCTTAATTCAAGACTTGAATATATATTTTTTGTCATTAATGGTAAGCTTTCCCTGTCTTTTCTTTAGAAATCCTACCTTTTTTTTGACCGCAATAGCAGTGTGTCTCAACTCATCTCATATGAGAAATTTATTTAAGTAATTTCATTTAATCTATCTATAGAGGTGTAATATATTAATTGTACGGTAAATGATTTTTATCGATGCCTGTTTTGGGTTTAGTGATCGCAGACTTTTTGCGCCACCTGACAAAGCTGCGTTGCTCCCAACAGTGATGCTCAAGCAATTGGCTGCCACCATTCAACAGCTTTTAACCAGGAGTCAGGAGGGAGAATTAGAAGGAGGTAAGAATAGTCTCAAATCTGGGAAAGTGATTGGGGATTAATGGCACGCTACGCTATCAGCAGGGCCTAATTAAACTTGAGAGTGTCAATATATTCCATAGCTCTGGTTTTGATTTAATCTTTAACTTAAGTAGGATAAAAACATTTGTCAGGTGGATTTTTTATGTCCTTATACCCTCAGATTAAGAAATTTTTCCTTGGTAAATCCTTACCAACTAGCGCCCATAGTGAAGAGCGATTGAGTAATGCTGCTGCTTTAGCGGTTCTTTCTTCTGATGCTCTTTCCTCAGTTGCATATGCAACTGAGGAGATTTTGCTGGTTTTAGTAGCAGCAGGGACCAGTGCGCTTGGTTTGTCTCTACCGATCGCTATAGCAATTATTTTCCTACTGGGAATAGTTGTGCTGTCTTATCGTCAAACCATTCGCGCTTATCCTCAAGGTGGTGGTTCTTACATTGTCGCTAGAGAAAATCTGGGTTTGTATCCAGGTTTGGTGGCTGGTGGTTCGTTGATGATTGACTATATTTTGACTGTAACTGTCAGTATATCTGCGGGTACAGCAGCTTTGATATCAGCGATTCCTGTATTGCAATCTCATGGAGTTCTTCTGTGTTTGATTTTCATCTTTTTGTTAATGCTGGCAAATCTCAGGGGTGTGAAGGAATCAGGTCAAATCTTCATGATTCCTACTTATGCCTTTATTGGTAGTATTTTCTTGTTGATTGCCATTGGTTTGTTTAAAAATAGCACTGGGCAAGTTATTACAGAATATCCCTCTCTTCCTGTTACTGAAGGATTGAGTTTGTTTCTCATTTTACGAGCCTTTTCTGCTGGATGTACAGCACTGACGGGAGTAGAAGCAATATCTGATGGGGTGTTAGCTTTTAAACCTCCAGAATGGAAAAATGCTCGCCTAACTTTGTTATATTTGGGAGTAATTTTGGGACTGATGTTTGTGGGTATCAGTTACTTAGCAAACACTTATCATATTGTTCCCGAAGAGGGACAAACGGTGGTTTCTCTGTTGGGTAGAGTAATTTTAGGGACTGGGCCATTTTACTATTTTGTGCAAATTGTGACTTTGTTGGTTTTGCTGTTAGCTGCTAATACTAGCTATGGAGATTTCCCTAGGCTTTGTTACTTCTTGGCACGAGATGGATTTTTACCACGCCAGTTGTCTCTATTGGGCGATCGCTTGGTTTACTCTAATGGTATTGTTCTCCTCAGTGTCTGTGCGGGGATTTTAGTAATTATCTTTAAAGGACAAGTTAACGCAGTTATTCCTCTCTATGCAGTTGGTGTATTTACTTCCTTTACACTTTCCCAAGCAGGAATGGTACGCCACTGGTTTAATGAACAAACTGGGAGTTGGCATGCAAGTGCGCTGATGAATGCTTTGGGGGCGATCACCACCTTTGTGGTATTAATAGTAATTATTTATACTAAGCTTTTATTAGGTGCTTGGTTAGTAGTAGTAGCAATTCCTTTGTTAGTAAGTCTTTTTGCCCTTATTCATCGTCACTATCAATATGTAGCACAACGTCTCAGTATTCAGGGGATAGCACCACGAAGTTACATCCCTAGACCGAAACCTGAATTTATCACTCATCCTGCTGTCGTTGTAGTCGGACAACTGAACAGAGGAACAGTAGAAGCTTTAGATTATGCACGGACAATTGCGGACGAAATTGTAGCCGTTCACGTAGATATGGGTACAACAGACCGAGAAAAACTGCAAAAAAAATGGCGACATCTCGAATCAGATATTCCTTTGGAAATTATTGGCTCTCCTTATCGTTCTGTAATTGAACCAATTGTTAATTTTGTTAGCCAATTTGAAGAGCATCATCCAGATGTTTTCACAACTATCATCATTCCAGCTTTTGTAACACGCAATTGGTGGGATGGGATTCTACATAACCAAACGACTTTATTTTTAAAGAATGCTTTAAAAGCTAAGAAAAGTCGAGTTATAACCACTGTCAGATTTTATTTGTAAAGTCAGTTTTAGGGGTTTAGGATTTCTAAATCCTTACTCTCCGTTGGTAAGTATTCAGCTAATGCGTAACGGGACCCTACGCGAACAGCCATCAGCAGTGAGCTTTTTCAGGCTAACGTCAAAAATACCTATTTGATAATTAACAAATTTCTCAAATATTCTGACTCCTGAATCCTAACTCCTGAATTCTTACCTCAGTTGTTAGTTATTAGATAAATCACAAAAATCTAATTTGCCTAATTATTTGAGGAGTGTCTTATGTTCAAGTTAATTTCAGCAACATTAATTACTACTGCTTTATTGTTAACACCAACTAATAATTCTCCTGTCACATTAGCCGAAACCTGTGCTTCTCATTGTGGTGCGCGTCCACTTCAGTTTAAACCTGGGCAATATATTCGTGTGCAGATTGTAAACCGTACACCTAGAGTATTGAAACTGGAGGAATTACCAGAAATGCGCCGTATTTCTGTAGAACCAGGAAAGAAATATATTTTAGATCAACAAAGCGCTACAGAACCAAATTTGTCTCTCCTGTTTTGGGATGATACAGGCAGGTCTTTACAAGCTAATGTTTCTAAACCTAATTTTGGTACACTGCGTTTAGAACTGCGACCTAGTAATAAATTTCCAGGTGATCGCTCTCTTTATATTCTCAATGATGGTCAGATAAATGTGTTTTAAGACGTTGCTGATAGCTTGCGTGGCTACGCCACGCAAGCTATCAGAAATCAAATTGGATTCCTATATAAAAGATAAAATTGAGTTAACACTACCACTAAAGAGAATACAAGCATAGTAGATTAATACAGTATTATTCTACACATATAAGTATTGTATGCGATTTATCATAGCGTTTTTACTCTTTTTTCTGCTTCTTGGCCAGCAAGCAACCTATGCTGACTATCCCATGACAGGGAATTTCACCTCTAATGGCTGCGAAGGTTACACGAGCAGCAGAACTAAAAATGAGCCTGTATCACTTCCATCAGAACAGATTTACTAAGCCTTTGGTTTGAATATTAAAGACGGAGATTATGTATCTATTAAAGTCGAAGGGCGTAATAAATGGGTTAATAAAAACTGTGGTCAATTGAGTTTAGCCAGTGCAGACATCACTTATAATGCAACCAGCAATAACACTAATACTAGGAATCAACCTGTAACTGCTCCAGGTTGTCTAACTAAAGGCTGTGCTGGAAAATATTTATTGCCACTCTCTTGGCAGTCAGCTTTTTGTGAAACCCATCCAACCAAGAAAGAATGTATTGATCAAACTGAAAATAGCTATGATGCCAATAATTTATCTTACAGGGTTTATGGCGTGATAAATTTTCCTAGGTGTCCCATCTGATGATATCAACAAAGACGAAATAGGAAATTGGAAAGCTTTGCCTATAGTAGATATTGATCCAGAGATAAACAGTGAATTAACTAAAATCATGCCCGGTGTAAAATCTAATCTTGAGCGTCATGAATGGACTAAACATGGAACTTGTAACGGCAGAGATGCAGATGCTTATTATGATATAGCCATTGATCTAGTCAAAGACGTTAATGCTTCAGATGTGAGGGATTTATTTGCTCAAAATATTGGTGAAACAATTACTTTATTTGAAGCTAAAAAAGCATTTTAAAGAACCTTTAGTACTGGAACGTCTACCAGTCTTAACCTCAAATTTAGCAACGACATTGCCACAGAAATTCGCATTAAAATCAAGCTTCCTCTTCCTGGGAAAAAATTAGCAGATTTGTTGATTCCCAGTGGTAGAATTTCTTGTGATCAGGTAGTAGTTGATGCTGTTGGTGTAGGTCGTGTGAGTGAATTGTAGAACAATATTGCTAAACTAATTAGGTGGGTAAGACCCACCTTACCGATTACTCAATTAACAATTTTGTGTACTTCGTGTTAATCTCTAAGGCAAATTAAGACTTGTACGCAAATCATTTGTCAATTCAGCTACTGCTTGTCTGGCACTAACGCGACTACCTTTATAAGCTGGATAGCGTTCTGAAACAGATATTGGTGTACCGACAGTAATCTGCACTTTTTGCTTACCCAATTGGGGACGTTTTAAAGGATTATTACCTTTAATTTTATTGACTATATCCCATAAGAGTAAGGTAGTTTCAGCAAATCTTTCTACTGTTGGTTTTTCACGGATGTAAATACCAGAAACAGCCACAAAACTTTCTACTAACCTCATGTGCCACATCCGATAATATGCTTCTTCCGCATTTGGCAATGCGCCCGCCTAAGCTTTTTCCAGTTGGTATTAATGATTTAATATCCTTAAAGTACTCTCTAAATATATAATTCTAATCAGCTTGTTATACTCGTCTACATCTATCATTCCAATTTCCTCTAGATGCTAAATTAAAGTTTTGTTCGGCAATAAATAGGCTACATTTATTACAGCTTATAATCGATAATTTAAGGCTGTATTTATATCTATAATCTCTACGCCAATAGTTTTTGGAGTAGGCAATATTTGATGATAAAACTTGGTGTAATACTGCTCGATTAAGGATAACATATGTTATGATAAACTCAAAATTTTGGGATGAAGAACTTCAAAGGAAGTTGCATTATTATCTGAGTCTACAGAACAATTACTAGCCGTTTATAATTCACTTAACAAATTAGCCAACGGAGCCCAAGGTTCATTAATATAACTATATTTCAGCCCCACGGGGACAATGAAGTCCTCTTCATCCCTACCTGCTTTTTGCAAATCTTCTGCACACCAAAAACCCATTTGTGCAATACCAGGTTCTAATGGACTGACAATTTCTCATAAACTATTAGTGGCACCTGAAGGTGCAGTAGCCATTGGAAATTTTCCATTAATATACAAATCTCGTGCTGAACGTAATCCCATCCAGTCAGCCTTAACCCGCTGGATAGGAGTTCCACTTAAATTAGAAGCAGTCCAACCAATATGTTTACCAGCCCATAGAGGAATACCACGGTCATAAATAAAATGAACATGAATTGGATCATTTAGGTCTATTTTTTGCTCCTGTGCTACCTTCGGTATAAGTTGGGAAAAGAAATAACCTAAACACAGGGGATCTGCGCCTTGAGGATGTCGAAACGCTAACATAAAGCCGAATCTTACCTTCCTGAAATTGACGATATGGATCCGCTAGAACTTCAATATTATCTGCTTAAATTTGACTGATAGGAGTTTTCCATGTCATCCAGTTTGGTAAAAAGAGATGTACAAATCTTAATAGTCAGCGGTTAAATGCTGGAGGGATAAATTCTAGCGGTGGTTGTGCTTACTAGATTAAATCTGACAAGATACTTTTCTCCTTAATTAACTATAAGATGGTTGAGATTTAAGGATGAGAATATTGCGGGATGTAGCCCTGGCACGTAACAATTGAACTCAAACCAAGCACATAGGAAGACTTGGGCATTTTAGTTGCTGAATTAAATAATTAGAAAGCAATCTATGCTTGTTTTAATAAACAGTTTGACCAGTTTTATAGGTTAAATTCTTTAATCTAATCCAACCCAACATTGCACAAGCAATATGATTTATTTGAAGCCTAGCTTTACGACATTGACAAGATTCAATGCCACTTATTTGTTTAATCTCTCGGTGAAAATCCTCGATTTCCCAACGAACTTTACATACCTCTTTTACAACATTCGTAGAACTTTGAGATAAATCCTTAGTAGCGAGATAATCCGTTCTGTTGGTAGAAACAGCCACCCGGAGTAGTTTCACTTTTTTCTGAGCGGGAAACCCTTTAATTTTTATAATTTTACCACATTCTAACTCTTCAGTACTCCATTCTCATAATTCAATAGGTTTATCTTTTTCTTTGGCAAATGTATCATCAACTAACCGATTTTTTTTAAGGGCAATAATAAATTTTGTCTAAACTATCAATATATAGCATGAAACTGTTTACTGCATACCATGTGTCCATCAAAACCGTATCAAAGGGGAAAAGCTGATGATAGACCAGGTTTTGCAGCATATCTTTCACATAGTCTATCTTGGTTTTACCATCCACATCAGCATTAAAAATGCTGTAATCTATTACCCCAAATCTTTGAACTTTAGCATTCACATATACACAACTGACTACACCAATTCCTTTGAGTATGCCATGTTCATTACCACTATATTGTCTCCTCACCATCTCTATTTCTTCAGAATATCTTTCGTGTAAAACACTATCATCAAATATGATGTACCCATTACCATCAGGTTCTACTACCTCTTTCACCTTATCCCATAGTAAACGAGATGTTAACTTTTCGGTTTTTAAATAAAAGTTAATTGCATCATGGCTAATACTTTCTAAATGCTCTGCTAAATTAGTAATTGTATAATTAATTTGACTAGTTCATAAGTATTGGCAGTAATCAAGTTTAGTAAATCTCATTACCTTCAGCAACATTTATCTAATACAATCTCCTACCTATTTTCTCATGAATATTTCAATAATGTTTCCTGTTGCAGCTACTTCTTATGGGTTAACAAAGCTTTTGGTATCCGATTTTTTAATACCGATGTACTATATTCCACCCATCGCCTGTGCCAGTTGCCTAAGTCCTGAAGATAAGTAGGTGGGCGGAAAAATTTATAACTATGTCATGGCGAATGCAGCAAAGGGGAATCAAGCAATCCCAAGGGTTTCAACCCACATTCGGCACCCTAAACTGCCACAGAGAGAAATTACGGAGAGAAAAAATCCAAGGGAGCATAAAAATAAACATATGCAGTGAAGAAAGGCATTGGAGAAACAGTAAAGCACCAAAAATAGCATTAAAAGCTATTCTCAATAAGGAGCAATAAGAAAGAACACCGCCCAGAGGAGTCAACAGATAAATGAAGATATTCAAGAGATAAATCATAACTTAGACTAATAGATTGAAGTAAAAAAAGAAATTATGGACATAGTAAAATAGAGCTATAAATCAACGACATTAGGTTATTTTCTGATAGAAATTAAATTAATAGAGATAAATTAATAGAGAGAAAAATTAGGTAACTAATTGATAGTAGGGAAAACAATGATATGGTAAAAGATTCACAATGAAATCTCTCTCTTGAGTCCAGTAATAGATGTATTTTTCTTGGTTTAGTTTAACTAAATGAATAGACTGAAAGTATGGAAAAATCCAGCGTAAACTGGGGCGGTCAGTTGGTTTGCCCAATTGATTTTTACGGTTGATTTAGACTCTCTCACAGCGGTTGTAATTTGTCGTTTAGCTAAAGTATAAACCAGCAGAGATAAAGCCATAATCATTCCAAGGGACTCTATTCTCTCTGGACTTTTTAGGAAAATACTGTCTGCGAAAAATAATGGGTCTTTGAGAAAAGCAAACCCTCTCTGGCAAGACTGTTGAGCTTTATATTCATTCAAGATGGAGTCATGGGTAAGTTCATTTGAATCCAAAAGGTTTGTAGCAATAATAAAAGGACCTGCCCTCAGAAATTCTGTATTAATTTTACTTTCATTCTGGGAGAACGTAGCTGATATTTCAGAGGATATCTCTCCTGAACTATCTTTTTTCTTAGATTTGATTTGAGTAACTTTACTCTGGTTAATTTGGTGATATTTGAATTGTTTGAATAGGTTAGATAACCCCTTGATAGCATCAGCTTCACAAGCAAATTTTTCTGGTGATAACTTTTTCAAATCTTGCACAGCTTTTGATTGTGCCTTGGTAATTTTTTGTGAGAGCTTACCCAGGTCTAATTCTCTTCTTTCTTGACTTTGCACTACTAACCATCTTTGTTCTACTCCTGGATAATTTACTGTTTTTGAAGCTAGTTTATATCCGGGTAAGTTACTATCAATAAATTCTGGTTCTGGTAATGTTGATATTAATGATAGTGCTGATTCTACGCTTAATGGCACTGGACATAACCAGCTTAAATCTGACATCATTCATCATTTTTAGATTTGATTCTGTATATAAGGACCAGTCTGCTACTATGAGACTGTTAACTTTTAATTGTTTTTGGTACTCTACTGCTATTTTAGCAAAGCATGATGAATCTGCTTGGTTTCCCGATGCTAGTTTTAAAAATATATATTGGTATGTCTCGATCTCCTGAACATATCATTTCTATGATGAACTGTTTTAACTCCGGTCTATGGTCACCAGAATAACCGTAGGTAATGGTTATTTCTTTTGGTGATTTTACTGCTAATTCTTCTAGTTCTTGATTATTTCCTACTTTTTGACTCTCAAATATTACTTCTGGTAAGCTGGTATTATATTGCCCATGTATGTGCATTTATGATGAGTCTAGATGCCCTGCTCATAGGGATACTCCAAATTTTGGGGCTGCTTTTAAGGCGACAAGAAAAAATATTCTATCCAATCCTTTTATAAATAGTTTATCCATGACTCTCCCCAGTTTATCGTCTTTGAGATATTCTGGTGTTACTCCTGTTCCTATTAGATGGTCACAGGGGATTGTTTCAAAATCTTGGGGAAACATATATAAGGGTTTTTATACAAATCCTAACCCGTTTATTATCATGGCTTTTACTACATGACCCGGACTTAATTTCTCTCCAATTTCAACTCCTATTAATTCGTTGATTATTTCTACTACTCCTATGGCGTCTATTATTCCTGGTACTATGCCTAAATGGTATAGGTTTTGAATCTCCATTTTTTGAACCTTTGATTTCACAACAGAATTATCCACAACTCCTGTTGTGATTAAATCATTTCTTCTTCTGTTCTAATTTAATTTTTAAATCATTAAATTTTCTTTTCTTTTATCTTCTTTACAAAACTTTATTCTCTCACTCTATAGCCATTTTAATCATACTATTCTCATTAAGCCTTTTCTTCCTTGCAGGAGCTTTAGTTTTTGTGTACTACTCTGTGTGACAGTTAGGGTGCGGAAGGTGGGTTTCAAGTAATTTACATTTTGTTACATAGTTATGTTTATTTGTGTCTACCTACTTACCCTAGCGCTCGCAAACAAGAGACATCCGGGTAGCAGACTATAAGCGATCGCACAGGACAAAATTGCGGGAAACTTAGAACAGATATGTAAAAGAAGGAGAACTATATGGCCTGGACAAAAATTCTCGCAGAAAATGCACTGGACTCCGGTGCGCGACAAGTAGTGAAAGTAGGTAACAAAAATATTTTGGTGGTAAACCACGAAAATCAGCTTTATGCCGTGGAAAATAACTGCCCTCACCTGAAATTACCCCTAAAACCTGGGAAAATCGAAGATGGAGGAATTGTTTGTTCTTTCCACCGCAGTGCTTTTGACCTAAATACTGGAGAAGTAAAAACCTGGTGTCCTTGGCCACCTGGAGTGGGTAAACTCCTATCAATGGTTTCCCAAGAAAAAACCCTACCAGTATTCCCTGTGCGCGTGGAAGACGGCAATATTTTGATTGACGTACCAGAAGCATAAATACTGTTACTGATATCTTGCACCTTTTCAACAAAGGTACGGTGGGCAATGCCCACCTTCAGTAAATCACAAACTTATCTGTTGAGGCTGGGTGTTAGGATCCAAATAACATTCAGCACTCGACAGTCAGTAGCAAAACCCCCTTGGTTATAGCTTTTTTACTCTTCCTTGGTACATAGAGCAACCTGCAATATGCTCTAAATAAATCTACAAAATGTTACATAAAATTTACTAAACATCTTCTGTAGTTATTTTTAGACCATAATAAAAGAGAAGTAGAAACTCCATTAATTAATTCACTCCAACCCCAAATACTTGATTAGCTATTAGTAAATGGAGGTGAAAGAAAATGACATATAATCTTATCATCCCAAATAGTAACGCCTACCTACTCATTAAAATCGGCGTACTAATTTTAGCAATTTTACTATGGTTTGTAGTCACAGCTGCACCAGTGATTTGAGCACCCACCATCATTCCATTTCCTGAGCAGATAACTTTCCTTGACTGAAGCTTATTCTATTATAGGATGGACGAAGTGTTACAAAGTTTGGGGCTATTATGGCTCGCTATACCTGTTCGTTTATCGTTTCTGTACCCATCGACCATCTGCAAGCATTATTGCTAGAACTACTACAGGACTGTGGTTTAGATGTTCAATACTACACAGCAGACTACATTATGGCTCGTGAAATTCCGGGTAACGTATCTTTCTCTCAATTAGTTACAGTGGAGGTGTTAGTAGATAAATCCAGTGCTACTGAAACGGAAACTCGAATGAGTATTGTGATTAAGAATGAAACACTCCCACTTCAATTAAACAATCACTGCCGACAAGTATTTGATTTCGTTAGGCAAACGATTGAACAGAGCCGACATTGGCATCTAATTGAAAGTATTTCAGGTTAACACTCCTCAGTTTCAAACACACGGGGATTCAGGGAGGGAATTATAGATTTTGGAATTATAAAATAAACAAATCAAGTTGCTTTATACGAAAAAATCAGAACGTCTGGTGCTTATAAACCGCAACTACACAAACAACAAGGGTAGCGGTTTCCCAAAAGTAAATCCACTGACATGGGTTGGGAATCGTTGATTTTTAATAAGTCCACACAGGTGGACTTTGTTTTTGTAGTAGTGAATATAAAATATGGCTTATGCTACCTGCATTATAGATATTACAAAACTTTCAACTCTATCACCCGCTATATCTTTGTAAGAATTCAGGAGTCAGGAGTCAGAATGTTTGAGAAATTCGTTAGTTATCAAACAAGTATTTTTGCGGTTAGCCTGAAAAAGCTGAATGCTGATGGCTGTTCGCGTACCGTGCCGTTAGGGATTAGCTGAATGTTTACATATCTTTTCAGACATCCTCTAAGATTTATCGTTAAACAAACCCAACAAAGGGCCAAGAATTGCCCCAAAAATAAAACCACCTGCATGAGCCCAGTAAGCAATACCACCACCTTCCATACCGATATTAATAGGTGCTTCTAAACTAGCAACTCCGTAAAAAGCTTGTTGGAGAAACCAAAATCCTAAAAAGAAATATGCGGGTACCCGGAAAGTAGGAAATAAAATCCCCAAAGGAAGTACAGTGAGAATTTCAGCTTCGGGAAACCGGAGAATGTATGCGCCCATCACACCGGCTATTGCCCCGCTTGCACCTAAAGAAGGAAGATTGGAATATTGAGCAAAATACCATTGGGTTAATGATGCTAAAATACCGCAAGATAAATAGAAAACTAGATATTTAAAATGACCTAACTTATCTTCTATATTATTACCAAAAACCCAGAGAAACAACATATTACCAGCTAAGTGTAGAAAACCAGCGTGAAGAAATTGGGCTGTAATTAAAGTTGCCCATTCTGGAATGGGCTGATTTATAGGAATACCTGCAAAGCTTAAAGAAAGTTCTCTGGGGACTACAGCAGCTAGATGTAAAAACCCATTTAATGCTTGAGGAGGAAGACTTGCTTCATAGAGAAAAGCGAGGATATTGGTAATCATTAGCCCATAAGTTACATAAGGCGTAATTTCTGTAGGATTGTTGTCTTTCAGGGGAACCACTGGATTTTTCCTAGTTTTTAAGCAACTATCTTTAAAATAACGAATTTTTTAAGTAATTGCTTCTATCAAGTGGATGGCAACACTAAAGAGTGATAAATTAAATAAACTAAAAAGATGTTATAAAAGTCGTTGAGACTCAACTCTTAAAAAAGAATATGCTGAACCTCGATTTTTTAAAAAAGTTGAAAATCTATTTTTTAAGCATTTTATGTTTAGTCATGTACAGGACTTACGCAACTGGCATATTAGTAGGGTGCGTCAACCCTATAAATTGGATAGTATTAACAGATTTTCCACATCTGACGCACCTTACAAGAGACTTGAATGTGACACTTGCCTAAGTCCTAATCTATATCTACTTCTCAAAAATTTTAGTAGATTTTCCTATTTTAACATTCCCACCTTTAAACTCAGACTATAAGCGCAACTCGCCAGAATTGGAGGTATAGCTATGGTACACCAACTCATTCCCCAAACCACACCAGACATCATCTACCGGGACTGAAACAAAAATCAAGCCCAAATGTAGCCCAAACTGGCTCTATCAGAAGGAAACACGTCTGGATTCCAGTTGAACCAATCAATAAATAGAAAAGATATGGCTGTTCTCAACCCTTCTAAAGCTGCAGTAAAATTATTCAAAGGTTTCTTAGCCCACCTTGGTCTTAATCCTCCAGTCCACTGATGGCAAAGAATAAAAGTGTAGGCACAGAAAACCAAAATAAAATGGCGCAGTCAACTGCTGTTATCTCAAACTTGAGATTCGTTGAGTCCTAACCATCCCTTGGCTTCCCTGTAAACAAGTTCTACCCAATTTCTTTGAGAATATGTATCAACTATCCATTGGGGTGTGACAATTGATGAAGAAACATTGGTAATAAAGTAGCCAATATCAGTGGCTTGAGAGAAAGTAGAACCGTTGATGACTATAGTAATATTTCCCTTTCCAGTTAGTTAAGGCTGATATTTCTACTTCTTGAGTTACTACCCATAATGTTTTGGGTTTATCTAAACTCCAGTTGAATTTCTGTAACAGCCTCTTGGGGTAAACTTTGTACTAATTCATCTAACCTAATTATTTGTGGACTATCCTCTTGGTCACTGCCAAGGACTTTGGGATTTTTAGCTAATCCTCCTAACTACTTTAAATTCCGATTCTCTATCTTTAATAAGAAAGATGTATTGTGGCCATATCGAGCATCTATAATTACTATTCCTGATTGATAACCACGGCTTAAGGTCAGATCTATTAATTTAATTCCTAACTATTGTCTTCCTACTCCATCCCTAAAATTCCCCCTTTTCCTATGGCCATAATCATCAATTATTAAGCTAAATCCTCTGGTGATTCTCCTCTGACTACACTTGTTCATAATCTTTAACCGACGGTCATTGACTTGGGAACTGGACCAAGGTGCTTCAGTTAAAAAGTGGTGTTATCGGTGGTAGGTCACCCCTAGGGCATTCTCTGCCATTTAAAATAGGTTTTTTCTCTCACTTTGACCCAATCATCCCCCTAAATCATGTCTAAACTCTGTTTTTTGCGCTTGATGAGTAAATACATCATCAAATGACACCATCTTTCAAACCATGGTGACATTGCTGCGGCAGTGGTTTCTTTCATCAGCTTCTTTTAACGTGAGAGCTACACCGAAATCCCATTATACTCCAGGGGAAACGCACCTTATTTCCTAATAAAAACTAATGAGGACTTTAAAATCATCTATATTAAGTGCAGAGCTTGATGGATATATGAACAAAATCAATCACTTTTTTATTAAGCGATGAATTAGCTTATCTCCAATTGAATAACTCTTAGCTAAGGATAAATGAGCTAACTATTCATCCATAAATAAGTAAACTTATCTGTAAAAATAAGCGGAAGAAAATATTAAGTAAATTCTTGACAAGTTAGTTGAGGCTAAAGCTAAAACTCTTTCTCAAGATTTATTATCCATTGCTGCCAAAAACTGTTTATTTTTTATCCCCCGCTTCACGGGGTTCTCTTTACCCAAAAGATTGACTGCTATCTGCCGCATTACTGCAAAGTTTTGTGGAGCATTATCTTTCCTAATCCGGCAGTCATCTTGTTTTAAAGCTACATCTAATACCCAATGCAATGAATTTTCTATTGTCCAATGGCTGCGGACAGAATTAGCCAATTGTTCTCCATTTGAGTCAAGACTACTAATAAAATAACGAGTCTCTACTGTTGTTTTATCATCCACTTATCCGATAGGTTCTACCATCCCAACACTTTTTAGATTTGACCAAACTGAATCAGGGTCAAGCTGAAACCCAATTCCAGGTAACATCACATAATTGCGGATTTCATGAAGACCATGCCCTGTTTCTTCGGGTTTATATGTGCTATGTTGAAGCTCTTGAAAACCTGTACTTATCCCTGACTTAAATAGCTGTTCTACTGACTCATACAGATTACCTTGGTTCTTTTTTAAAGTAATTACATAATCTGCATTTTCTTGCGTAATTAACTTTACTATGTCTTTGTGACACCCGATGGCATCAATCCTGACAATACATCCAGCTAATTCTAAAACCTTTAATAATTCGGGAATTGCTGTAATTTCATTTGATTTCTCATGCACCTTCACCTGTCCCAACACTAATTTATTTGTAGTTGCCCATGCACTTACCATTTGGATTGCACTCTAGTCACTATTTTTACCATGAGAACTACACAAAGTTTTTTCGTCAATTGCCACAACTTCACCATCCCTTATCTTATGTACTGATTTCATCCAGTTCAAAAAACAATTTTGAAATTGTTGCGGATTCAATTGTGCAAATACCCTTCCAAATGTGTCCTGGGACCGAAGCCCATTTCCTAGTTCTAAAAAGGTTTTTAACCACTCATATTTTGTGCAGCCATACAGTTCAATTGCCACCCAACTATCTGCTCCACAAATTACTGCACAAATTCCAATGGTAAGAATGTCAATTAACTTGTGTCGTTTCCTCCCCTCTACTCTTGGATCTTCCATCTGTGCAATGTGGTCAGTAATCGTGATTTTGGGCTTGAGCTTCACACTTTTTGGGACTTTCTTCTTCTACTTTTACAATGACTTTACCATCAGAGCCTCATTGGTCAACCTCCATATCATCAGCCCTCCCTAACTTTCTGATTTCTTAGTATATATGTACCATATCTACATGCGTTCGCCCTGGAAAAACAGTACCTCGACCACCTAAAGAACCATCAGTTACTGTTGAATACTCAAGATTATTCATTATTTCATTACCTCTCTAATTAACTCAGCCCTGCTGGGTCGTTTTGCATAGCTTACTTAGTCTAAACTCCAGGTACTGATAGACTCATGGAAATGACTAACTACGAATCTACAGGAGCAATAATTTATAGATTACCTTAAGTATCGTAGGCTGGGTTAGCGAAGGCGGAACCCACAATCAACAATTCAGATCTCAAAATTCAAAACAGTGCATCAGTTCTCATTATATTCAATAGAAACGCGAGTAGAAATAATTGACATCCATAGACAAAGACAAATTAGTATCTTCTACAATTATCACAATGTCCACAACGCCAATTTCCAACTTCTTTACCAAAACCAAAAATATTTAAAAAAAACTGCCGATGACACTTTTTAGTATTCAGATATTCACTCATTTGTTTAGCAGCTTGTAACTGCATTTGTGGCAAATCTCCCGACTTTGCAGACATCTGATAATGAAAGGGATCAAGCCAATAGACCTGTCAGGAAAATTAACTTGGTGTCAAAAAAATGGTAGAAGGGAATTTTGAGGGTGTACCAAAAGGAAAAATCCACTAAATTAACTATATTCAAGAATATCCACATCGTACACAACAAAGACATACTGGGAATAACTAACCATCAGTTTCAAGACTTGTTACCCCAAGGTGAAATGCAGCATAAGGAACTTCAAGGTGACATAGAAAGTAAAAACATAGGTATAAATCAGAAAGGAGGAGGGGGAAAGGGAAACTAGAGATAAAAGAACAGGTATGTCTATGCTTGTTATCTTGGAGGAAAATGCCAACATTTGAGGTTTTAGGTTTGCATTTCGGTATATGGAAAACGGAAGCAAAGGACACATTTTATTACTGGCTAGAGATATTAAGAGATGTTTTCCCTCCTAGTGTCCTTGAACAGGTAGAAAAAGATTATAGCGATTATGCCATGGTGACTCAGAACAAAAGGCAGGAAACAAAGAGTTTCCCACCAAGGGTATTTTTGTTGAACAGGTCATTAGACTTGTAAAAATATTCCGGGTACCTCAACAAAGATTTCCCCTGGATTCCCCAATTTACTCACAAGTAATTCTTACTAACTATTTGTGGTTTAGTCACATTAGGAATTGGTTCATTAGTTTTGCCCATTTCATAAATGTTATGGATATGAGGTCAGTTATGAATTTGTCATCAACATCTTCATGGATAGGAACTATCCGTAACTATTCCCAACCCTGATTCTTTCCTTGGCTCTGTCCTCATCTTACACATACTCATTTCTAAATTTCCGGACCTCTATTTTGCCAATTTTCCACTACTATGAGGTAAAGAAAGTGCTATTGCACGATCTGAAAATTGTTTAATTACAGATGTTACTTCTCCTTGTTTTGGTAACTTTTTAGCTAATTGTTGGGCTTTTTATTGTTCCTTCAGCATTTATTCTTCAAACAACTGCTTTCTTTGTTTATCTTCGCCATCTGAAAAACAATTGATTCACTTATTAAAGTGAACGATTCTGCTATTTTCCCATCTCTTCCAGCACGTCAGATTTATTGTACATATTCAGATAATAAATGTGGTGCATGAAAATGAATAATCCAACAACAATCAGATTTATTTATCCCGATTCCAAAGGCGCAGGTACAAACCACAAATGGTATTTTTCCACCTAACCAACTAGCTTATACTACGCGTCTTTCCGTTGCACCTAATCCTGCATTATAGCTAGTATAATATCCCATTGCTACTCACCAATAGGCTAAATTATCGCTATTTTTCCGAGATTTGATATAAATCAAACCAGTGTGATTTGGTCGATTTTGAATAAATTTTAATAATTGTTGTTTTCTTCCCTTTGGAGTCCCAGCAATCTTAACATTAAGATGTAAATTATTCCGGTAAGCATTGAGTTTATAACTATCAGGTTGTTGTAATTGTAAAACATCAGCAATTATCTTTTGTGCTGAAGGATTAGCCGTTGCCGTAAAAGCAGCTATACTAATTTTTGTACCTCGTAGTTTTGATTTTAATAACGCTGGACGAACTACACCTAAACGCCGATAAACTTGACGAAAGGTATCACCCTATTATACTAAACAATGGGCTTCCTCTAATATCAATCCATTAATTTGTATTGGGGATGAGATAATCTTTCCCACACTGGGGAACTCAATAAAGTTTCTGGTGATAAATATAATGATCTTAATTGTTGTTTTTCTAAGGCTTGTAAAGTTGCCCGACGTTGATAAGTAGGTAATTCACTATGTAAAGGTGCAGATTTTTTATTTCGTTGTTTGAGTTCTTCTACTTGGTTTTCCATCAATGCTACCGAGGGAGAAACTACTAAAGTTAATCCTATTTTTAGGAGTGCTGGAAGTTAAAATAAATGGACTTTCCCCTACCTGTGGCCATAATAATTCATGCGTCTTTTTGAGATAATAAACTTTTGACTATTTCTCCCTATGGGGGACAAAAATCATCATAACCCCAGATTTATTTCAATGCGGTGCGGATTTCAGTTAATGAGGTTGTGATGGGAAGATTCATAATCAGTGAAAGATATAATTGCTAAAGTTTTGGATACACCTATGTGATATGATAACATATTTTTTGAAAAATTAATAATCTGAAAAATCACCCATATCTCAAACCTTGAATGTTTACTGTGATGAAAGCTGCCATTTAGAAAATGCTCTCCAAGGGACAATGATACTTGGTGCAGTTTGGTGTCCTTTAGAAAAAAGGCGCGAAATTTCAACTTATATCCGGGAAATTAACAAAAGACATGATCTAAACTCATAATTTGAAATTAAATGGACAAGGTTATCACCAGCTAAAATACATTTTTCTCTCGAATTAATAGATTATTTCTTTGGTAATGAAAATTTGCATTCTCGAGGTTTTATTGTACCAGATAAATTCCAACTACAACATGAGGTTGACAATCGAACTCATCATGATTGGTATTATAAAATGTATTTTACTTTGCTCAAGCTAATTCTCAGTCCACAAGCACATTATAGAATGTATTTGGATGTTAAATATACACAATGAGTAAAAAAAGTTGTAAAATTACATGATGTACTTTCTAACAACCTCCTTCAGTTTTCACCCCAGATAATTGAAAAGCTTCAAACTGTCTGTGCGTTCTCACGAAGTCGAAATCTTGCAACTTGCAGACCTTTGAATTGGAACTATTTCCTATATCAACCGAGGATTTTCTAGCAATGCAGCTAAAAGTGCTTTAGTTGAGGGAATGCGAGAGCGTTCCGGCTATAGCCTAACTAAAACTACACTCTATTTAGAAAATAAGGTAAATCTTTTGTGCTGGCAACCTGCGGAGGGTTTAGCATGAAACGGCCGATTTGGCTGCCACCTCTGCTTTGATTTAATGATTACGGTGGTAATTGGGAAGCTTACCGAGAGGTAGTTTACACCATTTTCAAAGAAGATTTGATTGATAGCAAGCCTACGTTTTAAGGTATACGATTTAGCCTTAAACGTCATCCTTATTTATCCTTTATTTCAAGATAAAGAAGCAACTTTCTGGCACGTGACCTCACAAGGTAGCCAGGAAAAGTAACGCATTCCTGATTTTCGCAGTTCTGAACGCATCTGTTGGCTACGACCTATAATTGAAAATGCTGAATATCCCGCTATAAAACTCTGGGAAAATGACAGAAAAGGGGAAAAACGCATTTATCTGTGGCTAGAAGCTGAAGAATACCTTGTAATCTTAGCTAACCGTGAATGATATGTACTTATGTACTTTTGTGGACAGCTTATTTAGTTACCCAAGCACATCGGCAGCGAAACCTACAAAATAAATATGAAGCCTATAAAAAGGCGAATACCGCTGATTAGGCGGCATTGTTACTCCTTCTAGCCTTGGCAAATGAGCTAAAAATATTGTTTTTTACTACTATTAAAGCCAGACTAGCTGAGATCGTCAAGCTGTTACTTCTTCTTTCACTTGCTGTTGCAATGCAGCATATAATCTATTTAGTGCATTTACATAAGCCTGAGCCGAGGCCACAATAATATCTGTATTGGCTGCATGACCAGAAAATACACAAGACTCATAACTTAAGCGAATCGTGACTTCGCCAAGCGCATCAATACCACCTGTCACTGATTGCACAGAAAACTCAATCAATTCATTAGGTACATTCACGACTCGGTTGATGGCTTTATAAACTGCATCGATTGGACCTGTACCAATAGCCGCATCGGTCAATTCTTCCCCGTTGGGAGTGCGGAGAGTGACTGTAGCTGTGGGTTGGGTATTACTACCGCAGGAAACCTGTACTAATTCAACTCGGAATAAATCAGGTGCTTGTTGGATTTCGTCGTTAACTATCGCCTCTAAATCCCAATCTGAGATTTCTTTTTTTTTATCCGCTACTTCTTTAAAACGAATAAAGGCTTTATTGAGGTCTTTGTCCGACAACTCAAAGCTCAATTCCCTTAACCGAGTACGGAATGCATTTCGACCAGAATGTTTGCCCAATACGATTTGATTGTCTGTTAAACCAATCAATTGGGCATCCATAATCTCATAGGTGAGTTTGTTTTTCAAAACTCCATCTTGATGAATACCTGACTCGTGTGCAAAGGCATTTGCACCAACGATCGCTTTATTTGGTTGCACTAACATTCCCGTCAAGTTGGAAACCAAACGTGAAGTTTTATAAATTTGCTTGGTATCAATATTAGTTAATGATTCTTGGGAGTCAGCAGGTCTACCAAAGAAGGGGTTAAAATATTGCCGCCGCACGTGCAGTGCCATTACTAATTCTTCGAGTGCAGCATTTCCTGCCCGTTCACCAATACCATTGATGGTACATTCTAGTTGCCTTGCGCCAATTTTCACAGCTTCTAAGAAGTTGGCAACAGCTAAACCCAAATCATTATGACCGTGAACGGAAATAATAGCTTTGTCGATGTTGGGGACATTTTCTGTAATGCCTTTGATAATAGCCCCAAATTCACTTGGTGTAGTGTAACCTACCGTATCAGGAATGTTAACTGTTGTTGCACCAGCTGTGATCGCTCTCTCCAAAACCTGATACAAAAATTCTGGATCAGACCGTCCAGCATCTTCAGGAGAAAATTCCACATCATCAGTGAAACTTTTGGCATAAGCTACCATTTCTTCAGTAATAGAGATCACTTCTGGTTTGGTTTTTTTTAGCTTATATTGCAGGTGAATATCAGAAGTAGCAATAAAAGTATGAATTCTGCCCTTAGCAGCCGGTTTGATCGCTTCTGCTGCGGCTTTGATATCATCATGTCTAGCTCTGGCCAAACTACAAATTACCGGTCCATTTTCCGTTCCTACTGTTTGGGCAATTTTGTGGACTGCTTCAAAATCACCTGGACTAGCAACGGCAAATCCTGCTTCAATTATATCTACACCCAAACGCGCTAACTGTTTAGCAATAATTAGCTTTTCATCTATGTTTAAAGTCGCACCTGGACACTGTTCTCCATCTCGCAGTGTCGTATCAAATATGATAATTCTGTCTGCTTGATTGCTCATTCTTCTTGGTTGTTTTAGCTTGAGATTATGGACGAAGAATACCTTGAACTTTATTTTTTAACAGTTATTCAGTTATCAACCTTTTTACTGTTCCCTGTTAAGAGTTCCTTAATTTAACTCTTGGCTTTGTAAATAGTTGTTAATTTTACTAAGCTTCGGTTTTCTCTATTTGGTCTCTAATATCATTCAAGTCTATATATCTATCAGTAGCATTACGTAACTCCCTGGCTATCATTCCTTCTGTTGATACAACTGTAATATGCGTATTCTTTGAACGTAATAGTTCGATCGCTCTCTCAAAATCTCCATCACCGCTGAATAAAACAACTCGGTCGTATTGGTCTACCGTATTAAACATATCGACAACAATTTCAATATCTAAATTTGCTTTTTGCGAGTAACGACCAGAGACATCATCATAGTATTCTTTGAGAATTTTAGTGCGTACTGTATATCCTAAACTAATGAGTGCATCTCTAAAACCGCGCTGATCTTGTGGATCTTTTAAGCCTGTGTACCAAAAAGCATTAATTAATGTTGTCTCTGGCTGCTCATTTTTGAAATATTCTAATACTCGTCGTGGGTCGAAAAACCAGCCATTTTTTTGTTGAGCATAGAACATATTGTTTCCGTCTACAAAAATAGACAGACGATTCATCATAGAACCCATAGAAATTTACACCTAAATAATAGATAAGAATGTAAGATTGAACAATAGATTATAGCAATTCTTAATTGGCAAGGTTGCTAATGTCTATAGGGTTGTTTTCATGTTGTTTTCATGTATAGCTTTTATCTTACCTCTGTCAAAGCATAAAATTGGCTAAAAAATTAAATTTGTGATACTTGTAACTTTGGCTTGGTCTGCTTTTTTGGCTAACGCCGTGCGCTGTTGGTGATTCAATTTAAGTTCGGTTATTACCCAGATGAGCATCATGATAATTTGACTGTGCAATTTTTGGTAAAACTGATACTTGTGATTATCCCACTATCTGACGCTATTTAGCATTAGCTAGATATAGTTAGTAATGGTGATTAAATAATTAGCTAGTTATTAACCTCCAAATCTTTCCCAAATCCGCTGTGATCAAAATCTACCAATAAAATTGACTTAGTAACAGGACTCTGATCTGTATATCAGTCAAGTTTACTCCTAAAGAGGTATGGTATAGGCTGGCGGTAAGATCCATACTGATACCCATTCAAGAGCTAAGTTACTGGTTATAACATTTAGTTGTGGTCATGAGGAGTGTGGGGAGCTTTTTACCAAGGAGTAGGAGAGATGGGAAAAATTAATCTTACTTTTGATAGCAAAGAGTGGTATAAGCGATACTACTGAACTGAGGAAATAAACTCACCTTAATGAAAGGGGTGTAGGGTGTAGGGAACCCCATAATTAAAATCAAAGGTTTCAAATTAGGAATTTGTATTTCTAGTACTGCAGATCTGGAGCTACATTTTTATCTTCTCCATCAATACTATTGATAGGCTTGTACCTTTTAGGGTGTGGGACAAACTATCTTTCCCTACAACCCTACACCCCACACCATGTTTTCCGTCAAATGCTTGGGTGAAGAGCCTCTAGATAATATGTGTGCAAGAATTACAGATAGATATTGCGTGAGATAGAAAGTTCGACTGTATTTGTATAGGAAATCCTGAAAGGCAAATATACTGACATCATTTTGGTAATAATTGAAACATACATCATAAATGTATAAGATTCTCATTTAAGTTTGATTGCTATTTAGAATGTTGCCTAAAAAACAACTTGTAAACAAATAACCGTGTTGTACTGAAATTAACGAGTAACTCAATATGGCAGAAGAACCTACACTACACCCACCTTAGCCGACGAATCACTCTCCGCTGCCAAGAGGCAGTTAAGTAAGTTAACAAAGGGGAGTTTAACAACACCATTACACCAGTCTAAACTGATAGTGCGTTTTGGTCATCTACTTACTGGAATTTCTGCATTTTTGGCAGGAATACTCAGTGCGGCTAATGGAAGTAGGGTGCAATTGCTAGAAAATCAAGCTGTGACTACCTTTTTTTTTCAAATGCGTGGAACGGTAGTAGCTCCACAGGATATTGTGATTTTGGCGATTGATGATCAATCTATCTCCATTCCTGAAGAGTATTATAAGACCTATCCTCAACAGTATGCCTATTTAAAACCAATACAATCTTTTCCTTATTAACGTGCAGCTTATGATCAGGTGATCACTAAGTTGATTAATGCTGGTGCCCGTTCAGTGGACTTAGATATAGTTTTTGATCAACCAAGTATCTATAGTGAAGCTGATGATCGGCAATTACAGGCAGTATTGCGAAAATAAATATGGTAGGAAAGTTACCTTATCGGCAGTATATAAAAATTTTACGACACATCAAGTTTCATTTCAGCCATTGACCCAACCACAGCCTATTTTTCGTTTTGGGGTGGTGTCAATAGGTGCAGTCAATTTTCCCCTGGAGTTAGACGGTAAAATTCATCGCTTATCCAGTGAATTTTCACCCTTGTGAAAGCCAAGCACTGTTTTTAACTCAAAAATGCCCTCTTTTGAGGAAGCTCTTTTAGCAGCAGCACAAGTGAATTATTCCCAACCCAGGGGCGATCACATTTATTTTTGGGGAAATGGGGAGACATTCAGGACAATTCCTTTGTGGTATCTGTTTGAGCCAGAAAACTGGAATAATTATTTGCAACAAGGACAGTTTTTGCAAAATAAGATCGCGCTAATTAGCGCTACAGCGAAATTAAGCTATGATGATCATCGAGTGGCTGTTTCACCACGTAACAGCATGGCTGGTGTAGAAATTTATGCCAATGGGTCCCAACCTTAATGGCCAATAAATCCATTGCCACAGCCATTAGAAGTCCATTATGGAGAGGTTTATTTGTACTGCTGTTGGTAAGTGGTTCATCTATGGTAGTAACGAGAAGAAAACAGGGTATCCGGCGATTCTTATTAAGTATTGCCTTAGCTGGTGTGTGGGGAGGAATTAGCTATACCAGCTTTATTTATGGTAAATTAATGTTTCCCACTACAATACCAATCATAGCCATCGCCTTAACTGGACTCTCTATATTTAGGCACTGAAGTAGCTAGGGAAAAAATCCACAAACATAACTTATTACTAATTTTTCAGAAATATAAATCTTCTCCTGTGGTTCAGGAAATTATTAATTAACAAGATGACCTGCAAGACCTAATACAACAAAGGGATTTAGCATTGAACGGTAAAATTTTAGCCGGACGATACAAAATTATCAAAGTGCTTGGTGCAGGAGGATTTAGTGAAACTTACATTGCAGAAGATATACAATATCCTGGTAATCCTCAATGCGTTGTCAAGCAACTAAAACCAGCCACGACAAGATCAGAAGATTTAGCACTTGCTAGGCGTTTATTTGGTGCAGAAGCGAATACTTTGGAAAAGTTGGGAACACATAACCAAATTCCTCAGCTTTTAGCATATTTTGAGGAAGACGAAGAATTTTATTTAATCCAAGAGTATATAATTGGACATCCTTTAAATCAGGAACTAATCTCAGGTAAGTGTATCATAGAAAATTTAACAATCTCGCTGTTAAAAGAACTATTGCAAATATTAACATTTGTCCATGAGAATGGTGTAATCCACCGAGATATTAAACCTAACAATATTATCCGTCGTCACTCAGATTGGAAACTAGTATTAATTGACTTTGGTGCTGTTAAAGAAGTTAGCACCCAAATCACCGAAAGTTTTGATTCAACTGCTTTCACCATCGGCATTGGGACAAGAGGTTATGCCCCTAATGAGCAATGTTTCGGTCGTCCTAAATATAATAGTGATATTTATGCTGTAGGAATGATTGGCATTAAAGCCTTAACTGGTATATCTCCTCATGAATTAGAAAGAGATACGGATGGAGAAGTAAAATGGCTTGACAAAGCAATAGTAAGCGAGGAATTAGCAGCAATTATTAATAAAATGGTTTTGGATGATCATCAACAGCGATATAATTCTGCATCCCAAGTCTTAGAGGATCTGAATAAGTTAGTGGTTTATGAAGATGTAAATATAGGTTTAGCACAAGACTATTCTACAGATCATTTATCGACAGTTGATGCTGATGCTCCCACCTCACCTTGGCCGGGACATTTTTGAAATGTTAAGTAGAACGACGTGAAAAAACAAAAGTATGTAAAAAAATGTAATTTAGCCCGAAAACCTCTTCCCTATTGCCTTTCTGGTTCTCCAGTCGCACCCTGGGGGAAGGCGAAGCCCCTACATGGGGGAAACCAGGCCACTTGCTTTATGCCGGGAAAACCTTCCACCGCAGTGGCTCCCCAATACCGCGCTGGTTCACCTCTTGCCTTGTCATAACGACAATGTTTAACCCCCACTTACTTAGTAGGTGACAGGTGACAGAGTTAGAAAGTTGATAGATGGTTTATGTGCATATTGCAAGTAAAACATTCTATCAACAATTAATATCGACTCAAAAATAGAAAACCTACTTGTAACAACCCGACAACAAAACCCAAAATTCCACCTAAAGTCACAATTGCTTGTAATTCATTTTTAACAATTCCTTCAATTCCGGCTTCTAAATCAGCAGGAGAAGTTGCTTTTACACGATCAATAATCACTTGATCTATAGACAAAATAGGAATTACTTGTGCGACAATTACTTCTAAATCTTTTTCCAAATACCGTTCTAAAATTAAAGCTAATTCTTTAGACACTACTTCCAAAGAAGTACCAATAACAGATGAATTACCAAGACGCTTTAATAACAAACTAGCAATATTTTTCCAGTCTGCTGATTCCGTTAATTCCTCTAACAAAGTGCTACCACTATTTTGGAGGTAATAATGAACACTTTCCCTGCTGGTTTTTCTAAGTTGACGGACTGTAGCAACTGGTAAGTTTTGTAAAGATAAATCCTGTAGTAATTTTTTGAGGCGATCGCGCATTTGCAAATCTTGAATTAATTCTTGCAATCGCTTATTAGTAGCCTCTTTTTCATCTAAACAAAATGTCCTTAATCGAGTCAGAGTATTACGTAAACCAAACAGATTTGCTACTACCCAGTAAGTACCACTAGTTTTTTCTCGAAAGCTATCATCAATAGTTTGAATTGTGCGGTCTGTTAAAAAGTCAACTATTGCTTGTCTTAACGCATCCGGTGGTAAAACTACTTGTAACAACCAATCAGCCAAGCGTGTAGATTGTTCTTCACTCAGTTGAGATTCCAGTAATATTTGGTCAAAAATCTGGTTAATTTGCGCTTCTAAAAAATTCTCTTGACGAGCCAAAACCTTCAGTAATCGAGGTAAGGATTCTCCCAACAAATCCCGTAAAATTCCTGCCACAATTTTGATACTTTTCTGATTTTTATCACCTTGAATTTGTTCAACTGCTAACTGTAATAACCAAGAAATCGCGCCTTGTACTCTTTCTGTTTGTAGGAGTCGCCGCGCCAGCTTTTGTAATTCCTCTGGCGTTAACAACGATCCCATAATGGTATTAGAAATATTTTTCGCCAAACGCTCCTGATTAGCAGGTATCAATCCAGGAGTAAAAGGCACTCTTCGGCCAAGAATATAGATAGGTCGATAAGGGCGAAATAGCATTTTTATGGCTATATCATTTGTGAAATAGCCAATAACTCCACCCAGAATTGGGGGTGATATATAAAGCCAAAGATGAGACCAATCCACAGTATTTTGGATTAGGAAAAAAGGACTGGGGACAAAGGACTGGGGACAAAGGACTGGGGACAAAGGACTGGGGACAAAGGACTGGGGACAAAGGACTGGGGACAAAGGACTGGGGACAAAGGACTGGGGACAAAGGACTGGGGACAAAGGACTGGGGACAAAGGACTGGGGACAAAGGGCTGGGGACAAAGGACTGGGGACAAAGGAAATACTTTTACTAATTACCAATTACCCATTACCAATTACCCATTACCAATTACCCATTACCAATTACCCATTACCCATTACCAATTACCAACACTCCCATCATACCGTTAGAGATGGGATAGTGTGTGGCGTTAGTAAAACCCGCTTGACGCGCTATTTCTACTTGCTGTCTACCTGTGGGGAAGTGGTCTAAGCTGGAACTAATATAAGCATATTCTTCCTTGACACCCAAATTAGTTGCTAGGGGAACAACCAGGTTATCTAAATACCACTTCTGAAAAGCCCGAAATATGCCATTATCAGGGCGATGAAAGTCTAATATTGCTGCTTTCCCACCAGGTTTGAGGACACGATGTATTTCTTGAAGACTACGAGGTATATCTTTAACATTTCTCAACCCATAGCCCATGGTGATCGCATCAAATTGATTGTTGTCAAAGGGCAGGTTTAGCACATCAGCTTCTATCCAGTCTATAGCTGGTTGGGGGTAATATATTTGGCAACGCTGTTTAGCAGTTTCCAGTAAGTTACAAGAAAAGTCCATACCATATACTTTTCCGTTCACTCCTACATATCGCGCCAGTCTAAAAGTTAAATCACCACTACCACAACACAAATCCAAGCAAGTATCTCCTGGTTTAGCTGCACTCCATTTTACAGTCATTTCTTTCCATATCCGGTGTTGTCCCAAACTTAACCGGTCGTTTAATTGGTCATATACGGGAGCAATACGGTTGAAAATGTCACGAATGAAAATGTCAGGAATTTCGTTAGTCATTAGTCATTAGTCGTTAGATTTTTTCCCCCTACACCTCTAGACCCCTATAACTACTCGATAAGGCGATTGCTATTAATTCTACTGATAGATGTATGAGTTTAAGTTCATCTGCTCTTAAATAACAAGGTTCTTGCCACTGTAGCGATAACACTCCCAACATTTGCTGTCGATAAATAATGGGGATAATTAAATGTGCTTCCACACCAGCTGCTTGGTAGTGAGTAAGACTGTTGAGATTAGGGTCTTTAGGTATATTGAGAGATGATTGGATTTGGCCAGTGGCGATCGCGTTTTTGGCTAGTGGATCTTGGGAGAGCCAATTGTCAACTACTCCTTTATCACTGTAAGCACCTTGGGTTTCCGTCAGAGTATTTCCTTCTATAAGTTGTACAATACAGCTATCGGCAGTAAAAGTTTCACTAAAGGCTTTAGCGATAGGAATTAGAGTTGCTTCTAAACTAGAAGCAACTTGTGTCACTTCCACTAAAACAGTCAAAAGGTGCATTTGGGAATTAGCACGGCGCAATTCTTCTGTGCGTTGCTTCAGTAAATCATAGGTTGCTGCTGCTCTTTGCACCACTTCTTTCAGTTCTCCAGAGTCCCACGGTTTGGTAATGTACTTGAAAACTTGACCAGCATTAATAGCCTCTACCAAATCTTCAATATCAGTGAAACCGGTAAGAATAATTCTAACTGTATCGGGAAATTGTGGTACAGTTCGGCTCAGAAATTCAGTTCCTTTCATTTCTGGCATCCGCTGATCAGAGATAATTACCGCCACTTCACCCTCTGCTTCCAACAGTTGCAGCGCATTTGAACCACTATCAGCCTTGAGGACATTAAAATCACGGCGAAAGGTGCGATACAGCAAATCTAGATTATCTTGTTCATCATCAACTACGAGGATTTTGAGCTTTTGATTCCGTTCGCGGCTACTTAATGGACGGTTAATTGTATCAACTTCGACATTAGGGTTATTCATATTTTGCTTTATATCATCTTCACAATTTTGTTATATTCCATACAAGGCTGAGTTGAAAATATTTGTTGTCAGTGATTCAACAGATTCAACATACAGTTGACTTCAGAAGTCAATAAGCTGGGCATAGGAGATAGGCTGTAGGGTGTATAGAAGCTCATTAGTAGATTTCGGGACTAGATATATAGATTTGTATAGGATTTGGTGATTTTTCCTTTCTGTCTGGGGATTAATTTTGTGTGGGCATTAAGCAGATTAAAATAAGATTTGCTTCTCAGATTAAGCTGTAACATATTTTAATTACACCTTGATAGATGAGATCAGAGTCTGGAGTAAAGACTAAAAGCTGATGCCAGCAGCCAAGTCCATAACTGCAAAAACTACTATCACCATATTAAGTTGACGCTTACAAATCAGAATTATGACTGAATTACAATCCAACTCTCAAGATACTGATCATACTGTTAACGATACAGCACAAGAATTATTAGTCAAGTTAAGACAAAAACAAGGTAACTGGGTAGAATGGGGGAAGGCGATAGGCTTCCTCCAAAAAAATGGTTACAATCCCCAAGATATCTTTGAAGCCACTGGATTTGAGCCAATCCAACAGAATCAAGTGATTGTTGGTTCTCAGGTTTACAGTGCTTTAGAAAAGTGTGGCGCATCTGAAGCAACAAGGGCATACTACGGGACAAGAGCTAGTGATATTCTCTACGAACTACGCTTACTGACTCAAGAAGATCGAGCCGCAGCCGCAGACCTGATTTTTCTCCATAAACTCGACATAGACGAAGCGCGGGAGATAGCCAAAGCAATTAAGGATTTTTCTCGCTTCTCCACACCACCACAAGGTTTTACCGAACATCCAGGGGATGCAGTAGCTTATCAAGCTTGGAAATTAGCCAGACAAAACTCCGATTTACAAGAGCGATCACGCTTAATTGCTAAGGGGTTACGTTTTGTTAATTCGCCCACAGCCAGAAAACAAATCGAACAACTACTAACTGATTTTACCGTAATTGCCCAACGTCCAGCCCCAATTCTCCCCTTTTTCCGTCTAGAATCAGACGAAGACTTACCCAGAATTGTCCCTGTAGTGGGTGAGTTGCCATTAACACCAAAACATGTACGTTCCGTACCCATAATTACAGAAGTTGAACCATTTCGCATTGTCAAATTTGCCGGAGAACAAGCTTGGGTAGCTTTACCAGGTTGGCAAGTGTTACAGTCAGCAGAAGATCCAGTAGTAATTGTTGCCAGTAGTGATATTTTCCCCAACCCCACACAAACCAAAATAGAACCAGTTATAGTCGTCATAGATCGGGCCCAAAGACAATGGGATCCATCTAGTTACTTTGCATTTGAGAACTCTGGAGAAGTTGATTTTCAATGGTTTGAAACAGCACCAGAAAACACTTTATTAGGAAAAATCATCATTATTTTACGTCCTAAGAAAGTTCTCGATGAAGAATTTACCAAAGACTCTTGGCAAATTGACGAATAAATACCAGTTATCAGTGGAAGAAGGCAAAAAGCAAGAGGCAGAAGAAAGATAATATTTATCCTATGTTCCCTATTCCCTCTTTTCACAACGATAAAGCTGATAGGGAAATTGACCACTACGATAATGCTGGGTAGGTTCTATATCACAATTGATTTGCCCAGCAATTCTTAACTTGCCAGCGTAATCTTTTTTTCTCATTCCTGAGCCTACAAACCATAAATGAAACTGAGATTTATGGAAGTGGGAAAATTTACCAACCTTGTGAGTAAGAGAAGATAAATCAGCAGATTTATATACAAAAGCCAAACTATCATTATTGAATGAGTTTGATTGGTTTTGAATTTCATGGTATCTTAATTTCTCCAATGCCAAAGCCCAACTTAAACCTGCTGCTACATCTTGATAACTGTCGTATTTTATCACCAACATCAAGGGTACATCAGGTTCTAAATTCATATTTTTGGCAACTAAGTCAGGTAGAAAAGGTTTTTGAAAAGTTAAATTATTAACAACAAAAATACAACTGACAATACCTACTATTAGAAAAATGAATCTTGTCGTTCTAATTTTTTCTAAACTTGCTGCTAAAAGGGCACAAAACCCAGGATAGTAAACAAAACTATAACGCGGGACAAGCGTAATATCTTTACCTAGTAAATAAGCAATAATTAAAAATTGAAGTAAAACAAAAAAAGTAAAACTCAAAAGAATTAATGTAGATAAATGAGTTTTACTTTCTGACCACAGTAATTTTAAACTTGTAAAAACTTGTATTCCCACCCAAATTGTAAACACTACCATGAAACATCCACAAATAACCGCAATTCCTATGGACTGATTTTCTAGAGGGAGAGAAATGATCATTAATGCCCAATTAATCAAAGTATGATAGATGGGTTCAAGATGATGAGGAGATGGCAACCAGTTAGTATCTAAACTACGAAAACGGCTGAATACTACCAACAACCAGGGAATATAACTAATAATAACGCCGCAGGTAGATATAGTTAGATATAAACAAATTTGACGCAGGTTAATAATTGTTGTTCTGCCGTAATAAATTATTAGTGACAGTGTGGCAATCTCGGCACTAAACGCGATACTAAAAAAGTAGTGAATATAAAGACCAAGACTATTAAGAATTGACCATAATAACCAAACACCAAATCTAACATGCTGCCTGGTAAAGATATCTTGCTGGATTTTAATGAGCAAGAACAATGATAAAATTATCAAGAGCATAGGTAAAGTGTAGTGCCTTGCTTCTTGGGAAAGATACACAGCAAAGGGGGATAAAGCCATGAACAATGCGGCAATGATTCCAGAAGCGGGATAAAAGGCAATACTATTAACACCATAAATGGCCATGATAGCAGCCACACCAAATAAAACTGAGAGCGATCGTAACTTTGTTACCCAATCTGTACCCAAAGGATTTAACCACCCTAACCAACTGTACATACCACAAAAGAACAGCGGTGGATGCGTAGAATAACGGGCAAGATTTTCCGCAATTTGAGAACAGGTAACCCCAGGCTGAAAAGTAAAAATTTCCTGTAGCTGGTGGAGAGGAAAAACTACATATAAAGGTAAATCACGGTAACTTTTACCCAAACTAAAAATAGCAGTAATTATTTCATCTAGCCACAGGGGTTTCAAGTCCAAATGCCAAAAGCGCAAAATAGCCCCCAGTGTAATAACACCAGTTAAACCCAGATAATGTAGATATAGTTTGCGATTGAGCATTCAGGTTTGATTTTGCCCCTTCCCCTCTGAACTGACAAGTATTGAACACTAATTAAAGATAAATAATAAATCAATGTTGTTCATTTCTCTGCTGTCATAATTAAAATAGAAGTCTAAATTCTAATATGTCAAAAGATAATTTTATGGTTATAGTCAATCAAGAAAGCCTGGAAATAGAAGATATTCAGCCATCACCAGCAGCTAAGTTACGAAAAAATATTGACAAAATTCGTCATAGTCTGCGACCTGGACAAAAGCAAATGGCTAATTGGGAATCGGGTCCATTGGCTGTATCTGCTGTGCCTGGTGCTGGTAAATCTACAGGAATGGCAGCAGCAGCAGCCATAGCAATAGCTCGCCAGTATCAGTATTCCCTCACCACAGGTAATAATTATCGGCGTCAGTTAGTAGTTGTCACCTTTACCCGTTCTGCTGCTGCTAACCTAAAATTAAAAATCCGCGATAAACTTAAGAAACTATCCTTACCACAAACAGGCTTTGCTGTTTATACCCTCCACGGTTTAGCCTTAAATATAGCCAATCGTTATCCTGATTTATCCGGGTTGCAGTTAGAAAACGTCACATTAATCACCCCTAATCAAACTCATCGCTTCATCCGCGCAGCCGTAGAACAATGGATTACAAAAAATCCTGAACTTTATCGACGCTTACTAGAAGGTCAAAAATTTGATGGTGAAGAAACAGAAAAACTACGTCGTCAGTCTGTGCTACGCACAGAAGTATTACCAGACTTAGCTTATACGGTCATTCACGAAGCTAAAAGTTCGGGAATATTACCGGAAAAACTCTATAAATGGAGTGAAAGAACCCAAGATACCTATCAAATTTTACAAGTGGCAGCGGGATTGTATGAACAATATCAAAAATTAATGGCTTCCCAAGATTTCATTGACTACGATGATATGATGTTAGCCGCTTTACGCGTCTTAGAAAATTCTAGCGCCAGACGGATTGAACAAAATCAAATTTTCGCAATTTTTGAAGATGAAGCCCAAGATTCTAGCCCACTACAAACGCAGCTTTTAGAAATACTAGCTGGTGAAGAAGACGGCAATAATGCAGATCAGTCAACACTCAATTTAGTCAGAGTTGGTGATCCTAATCAGGCGATTAATTCAACTTTTACACCTGCTGATCCGATTTATTTTCGGGAGTTTTGTAAGAATTGTGATATTAATCAACGACTAGCAACAATGAATCAAGCTGGTCGTAGTAGCAAAATTATTATTGATGCAGCCAACTTTGCATTGGAGTGGGTAAATAGTCAATGGTCAACCATAACTAAGAACGGACAAACACCATTTCTCTCCCAGAAAATTGCGGCTGTTAATATGGGTGAACCCCAACTAAATGCTAATCCTGCACCATTTGGTAAAGGTCTGGAATTGTATAGCCCTCGTGATATTCATCATACAGTTGAGTTGCTTTCCCAGAAAGTAATTGAATTATTTACTCAAAACTCTGATTCCCGTGCGGCGGTATTAGTCAGGGAAAATCGTCAAGGGAGATGGTTAACATCGGCTTTAGAAGCTATTTGTCAAGAACATCAAATTAAACTTTATGATGTGGGAGAAATGGAAAGACGTTCTCATGTTCCACAAGAAATTTTATCATTATTGCAATTTTGCGATCGCCCGCATTCCTCTGATTATTTAAAAGCCACTCTCCAGGTTTTAGTACAACGTCAATTAATTCCCATCCAAGACATTAACTCCCTAGCCAGTATCCCAGAACAATTTTTATATCCTGGACCCCTAGCCACTCCTCAAACAGAAATAGTTCGAAAAGCTGCTCATTTGTGTCGCAGTTTACTTCATGCCCGTTTAGAACTACCCATATATCAAATTATTCCGTTTTTAGCCTTAACCTTAAATTACGACCAAGCGGAGTTAGCCACCGCTGACAAACTTGCAGAACGGGTAAACCTGCAAAATTGGGGTAATAATTCTATGGGTTCAATGCTGTCGGCTTTAAGTGAAATCGTCAATTCTGAACGCTTTGAACCAGTAGATACAGAAAATTCAGAAGAACAATATACCAAAAAGGGACAATTAACAATTACCACTATGCACAAAGCGAAAGGGTTGGACTGGGATTATGTTTTCCTACCGTTTTTGCATGAAAACTTAATTCCTGGTAAATTTTGGGTTCCTCCCCAAAGCCAATTTCTAGGCGATTTTACCTTATCAGAAGTAGCACGCGCCCAAATTCGCGCCGGACTTCATCAACAAACAGAAACTATACCCAATGTAAGCCAAGCTTGGGAACAAGCCAAATACCTTAAAATGGCCGAAGAATACCGTTTATTGTATGTTGCTATGACCAGGGCAAAAAGACTTTTATGGATGTCTGCGGCGCATCAAGCACCATTTACTTGGAGTAAACCTGATAGTTTACAAGCTTCAGCCCCTTGTCCGGTATTTGCCGCTCTAGAGCGGCAATTCTCCAGCTATACGAATTGATACGAATATTATATCGGTTTTTCCTCTTCGCTATGAATATATCCCCGACCTCTCCGAAAAGTTGGGGATATTGTAGTTTTTTCTACAAAAATCGCAGTAATCCAAAACCATAGAAACTTCAGAAAACAAATTGGGAATATTAAAAATTAGACTTGTAAATTTACCGAAAGAGATCACAACCTTTCCTATTTTCCTATAAAAAAATATAAATTTTAACACAAAATTCATCAAAAGTTATGCGACACAATCAAAAACTCTATCTATATTCATTCATCCTTAAATTGTTTTAGATTCGTTAAAAAAGTTATACAGCCAAGATTATGTTAGTGGCTGTTTTAGGCACGCACATCCCACTTTTGCCATTACTTTTTAGTTTCATCATATCCAACTCCTATTCTTTAGAGATGTTAGTGCGAGTTATATTAATTGCGCTGTTAGCTACCTTAGTAGGTACAGTAATTACCCTGTATGCCCTAAACCCGGATTTCTCACAAGCAGTAAAAAATAAATTTACATGACCTGATGTGAGACTAAATTTTGATACATCATCAATCAAAACTGAATCGCAGAGATAAATTAAATATAAAATCGCATTTATAAAGCTAAAATAGTCACTATCTTTTTATTGGTAGTAAAATCAAAATGCTCTGTTCATAAAATGAAGCATGACAAAACAAGACTTGAATCAACCCAAGGGCGAACTATGATTACTTAGAAATAAGTAAAAGGCAATTTAACTTCAAATTAAGCAGTATTAGTGAGCATTCTTAAGCGTCTATGAGCAGTAGCAAAGATATGTCTGTATGGGTAAGAACTAGTAATCGCAATTAAAATGGGACGTGTACTTACAGTAATTAAAGCTCCTAACTGCAATAATTTGGTACGAATAGTCCCAACAGTAGCATTTTGTAATTCGGTTTTAGCTAAACATTTTTGACCCAAGGCATTGAGCAAAACCTAAGCTATAGAAGAGAACGATAAACCTAATTGATTTACCGTAAATGTATGGTTGCTTGTTCTATCACTAAAAAGTTCTAATTGTTGTTCTTTAAAACGATTTTCCATCTCCCCTCGCTGACAATATTTTTGTCTATATAGTTGACTAGGAGGTACTTTATTAGTAGAAAGTGAAGTTACAACAAAATGAACATGAGTCCCTTTTACTCCATATTCAACTTTAAAAACAACACGACGACTATGGCTCCAAGATTCACGAGCTTTATAGTCTAACGATTTATACCAAATTGAGTTATTAATCAAGTCACCAGCAAATTCTGCAAGTTCTTCATCTGGTTTAAACATAGTTTCTAAGAATGAAACTACTGTTGATAGTTTTTACTCAAACTCAAGGGATGCTCTACTTTGAGTCTTTCTAGTCATCCCAATTAAACGACTATTTTGCGCCAATCCAAAAACATAATCCACACCCATTTGGGATTCATACCATGTCATGATATCGTCTCTAGAATAAGCACTATCTCCACCTACTAAAATCTCAACATTCTTCCATTGTTGACCTATTTGTTTAATCACTCCTTGTAGTTCTGATAATGCCCCAAATGCTGGGTCTACGTTTGAAGGGCGAAGTTTGGCTGCTAATAGATGTTTTCCACAGAAAACATAAAGTGGAGCATAGCATTATCCCCCATCATAAGTATTGGAGAAAACTTGCTCCTGATAGCCGTGTACTAAGTCATCAGTTACATCTAAATCCAAAACAATTTCTCTTGGTTCTTTGGCGTAACATTATAGAAATATTTTGACAAATAAGCTTTCAATTGCTGATGGAGAATGTCCGATTTTATGGTACCCGCTGTCTGCTCCTTGTTCCACATCTTCAGGACAATGTTCCAGGGGATTTAATGTACTCTTTCCTGCCAATATTACAGGTTCATTCTCTACTCCAATACTTTTTCCTAATGCTATAGCAAACATCTGGTCATGACGTAATTCTTCGTGGTCATTCAAGTCTTCATACCCCATGACCAGCCCGTATATTCTTTGTTTAATTAAGCTCTCTATTGAATGGTCAATCCGATTTGGCTTTCGCTAATCTTGGAAACATTGTGCAAACTGTGATGTGATTTGCAATTTTCTGTCTATTTCAGCAATTAAGCTGAATCCTGCATCTGCTCTTACTGGTCTACCCTGGAAATTGACTATGACTGGCAGCCATTTTTGTTGCTCAAATTTCAACTGTTTTGGTATACAATCTGTTGAAGATGGGGTCATGGTTTCCAACTGCTGAAATGCCTGCTGTATATACATTTTCGCAGTCTTCGATCCCTTTTTTTTATCTTTCTGTGAGAAATCCGGGTAAATTCCCTACTTTCTCCAGTCATTTTGACATCTACAGCTTTAAAGGAATACAGAAATATATTCCTCGTATCAAAGAATATGGTCGGTCGGAACGAAGACATAGTAGTTTTCATGTCGGTTTATATTGCCAATTATCAATTACCAATTTCGGGAACAAAATTATGATGAAAATAGTAAATAAATGTGTATCTATCTAAAGATTTGGAAAAAACATCTATGTTATCGCATCTGAAAAATAACTCTAAATTATCTCAATCTGTTGTTTTAACTCTTGTCTTAAGCAGTATGCTGGCTTGTGGAGTGGATGTTGCTAATAATAATACATCTGTAGCTATTCCTGGATCTGAACAGATACAAATCGCCCAAAATACTTTACCCGGAGATATTTCTACGGCTGTGCTAAGGGATGCTTCCCTGCGTTCAGGGGTGAAAATCGCTGATTTGAAAGTTTCTCAAGTCACACCGAAAACCTTTGGAAATCGCTGTATGTTTGAGTTTAAGGAAGTTTGTACTAAGGAATACAGACCTATTCAGGGTTGGGTGGTCATTGTCAGAGTTAAACAACAATCTTGGACTTATCATGTTAGTCAATCTTCCCAAATTGTGATTGACCCTAAAATTAATATATCTAATGTTTCCGAACTACCAAAAAGCATTACGGATAAAGTGATTACAGATGCAGCTAGCCGTTCTGGTTTACCAAAAAGTGCCATAAAAATTACTCGCTCTACAACAAAAACTTTCAGTAATTCCTGTGTGTTTAATTTTGGTGAAGTCTGTACTCAATTGTTTGACGCCGTAGAAGGTTGGCAACTAATTGTGAAGGTAAAAGGAGAATCTTGGACTTATCATGTAGATAAATCCGGTTCACAAATCGTTCTTGACCCAAAAATTACTACCTCTAAGGGTTCTCAACTACCAGAACAAATCGCTGAAAAAGCTTTGATTGATGCTTATCAACGTTCTAACTTACAAACTCGTGCTATAAGAATCATTCGTTCTACACAGAAAACTTTCAGTAATGGATGTGTGTTCAACTTTGGTGAAGTCTGTACTCAACAGTTTGACCCTATTAACGGTTGGGAAGTCGTTGTGAGAGTCAATCAAGCGTCTTGGATTTATCATATAGATCGAACCGGCTCACGCATCGTGTTAGATCCGAAAGTCAGCACAGCTTTAAAAAACTAACTCTCAATTGTTTAAATTAGGTTCTCTTAGTATACAATGAGAGATTGTGTCGAATCAAAGCCATCCCCATGCCTAAACTCAAAACTCGTAAAGCAGCGGCAAAGCGATTTCGTGCCACAGGTACAGGTAAAATCGTCCGTCGCAAGGCTTTCAAAAACCACCTTCTTGAACACAAGTCTGCTGACAAAAAGCGCAATATGTCTAAGATGGTAATTGTTGATGAACGCGATGCAGACAATGTACGCTTGATGCTTCCTTATTTGTAAAACATTCTTCAGGTAGTAATATATGACCCGGGTAAAACGCGGTAATGTAGCTCGTAAACGCCGCAATAAGATTCTCAAATTAGCTAAAGGTTTTCGTGGTTCTCACTCAACTCTGTTTAGAACCGCTCACCAACAGGTGATGAAGGCGCTTCGCAGTGCTTACCGCGATCGCAAAAAGAAAAAGCGTGATTTTCGCCGTCTGTGGATCACTCGTATTAACGCGGCTTCTAGACAAAATGGTCTGAGCTACAGCCAGTTAATTGGTAATCTCAAAAAAGCTAACGTTGAACTTAACCGCAAAATGTTGGCACAATTGGCAGTTCTTGATCCTGCAAGCTTTGCTAAAGTCGCAGAACTGGCAAATTCTGTTAAAGCTTAATTAAGGGATAAAGGTAACAACGGATGAATAGCGGATTTGAGACTCCCCAACCTAAAGGAGTGGGCATTCTTCATTACAAGACCCAACTTGCTGTGACAGGATTTCTCCAATCATAGTGGTGGTCTAATGTCTTGAAGCGTTCCGTTCCGATCTAAGATCCAAGTTCTCGTATGCCCTACGGTACTCAAGGCTAATTTCAGAATTTTGATAGCAGCATTCCAGTCTCGGTCTAAAACAAACCAACATTTGCAACCGTGGGTTCTCATTGACAAAGACTTTTTGACTATCGCACCACAGTTAGAGCATTCCTGGTAAGTGTAGGCAGGATTAACTGCAACAGTTATTCTGCCAAGCTTTACCCCAAAATACTCCAACCATTTTCTGAACTGATACCAACCAGCATCATTAATTGACTTGGCAAGACAGTGATTTTTAACTAAGTTCTTAATCCTCATTCTCAAATCTTGGTAGGCGACCAAATCGTGAGATTAGATTATGCAACGAGCCACTCTCTTGGCGTGTTCTTCACTTTGCCTACTTATTTTGAGGTGTATTCGCCCTAGTCGATTAATGGCTTTTTTACGATTGGCAGAGCCTTGTTTCGCTAGTACGATAAACCTGGGGTTAGGTTCGATGTTACTATTGCTATCAGTATACAACTCTTTGAGTCCTAGATCTAACCCAACGGTCTTACCTGTGGGCTGTGCTTCTACTTTGTTTTCTGATACTAATTAAAAACTGAACATAGTAGCGATCCGCCGTACGTATCAACCTAACTGATTTTATCTCGTCTAATGGGTAGAAGTTGAAATCCCAAGTTCCTTTGAGTTTCAGTTTGCCAATATCCTTTTTGTCGGTGAAAGTTATTTGCTTCCTAGCATCAGATAATTTCCACCCAGATGTCTTGTATTCAACTGAGCGACAGACAATTTTTCTGAAACCTTGGATATCCCTTTTTGCCGGGAATAGATTTCTTGCAGTTGTCGTAGAACCGAGCTATGGAACTATAGGCTCTTTCGATAGAGGCTTGGCAAGCACTTGAGTTCAAAGCTTTAACAAAGGGGAACTCTTCTCAGAGTGTTTTACTAAGGCGGTATAACTCTACTCTTTCTGCCCTACACCTCGATTATGCATCCAAAAAAAGATACGATACTCTCATTGCGGACAAATTGAGCCGTTCTAATTGCCTCATCAACAGCATTGTATTCAGTTGCCAGCCCCTTAGCTTTGAACTCCAAGAAGAACATTGTACGTGGAAAACTTCTACGCAAAATATTCTAGCATTAAAAAGCCGTCCTAGACGCACGGGGCTTTAAACCCATTTTTTCAGTAACAGATGTCCCCTGGGGGGAATTAAAAATGATCAACCCATTGGGATTTTTGATTGAATTTTTAATTGAAGCAAAGCAAAGGTCTACTATGAGTCGGTTACATCTGGTATTAGGCGCTACCTTAATTTTAATTTTGTGCTTGTTTTCTCTGGGGACAGATTTGGTTGCATCTGGCGCAACTCTCCCAGAAATTCAAAAGCGTGGTTATTTGACTGTGGCCGTAAAAGATAACCTACGTCCTTTGGGATTTAGAGATGATAAGGGCAATTTACAAGGCTTAGAAATTGATTTAGCCAAGCGTTTAGCAAATGATTTGCTGGGTAAACCAGATGCTGTCAAATTTCAACCTGTGGCTAATAGTGATCGCTTACCTGTCATTGTCGAAAATAAAATTGACCTTGCTATTGCCAACGTTACAGCCACTGAATCACGCTCACGCATTGTTAGTTTCAGTGTTCCTTACTATTATGATGGCGCTGCAATAGTTACTAAAGATACTTCTATAAATCAGTTAGAAGATTTATATCGACGTAAAATAGCTGTCCTCAATAATTCGAGCACTATCTTTTATGTAAAATATTTTATACCTAAGTCTGAGTTAATAGGCGTTAGCTCTTATGCCCAAGCACAAGAAAAAATAGAAAGTAATGCTGTTGATGCTTTTGCGGCTGATAACAGTCTTCTTAGCGGTTGGGTACAAGAATATCCTAAATATCACATCTTACCCAGCCAACTATCAACTGAACCCTTATCTGTGGTCATGGCCAAGGGTTTGCAGTACGATGAGTTTAGAAGGTCGGTCAATGAAGCTATCGCACGTTATATAGCTACAGGTTGGCTCAAAGAAAGTACACAGCATTGGGGATTGGGTAATAGTCAGGAGAAAACATTAACAACTGACAGATGACAACCAACAACTGACAAAATAGATCAAGAAGAAACATTTAATAGTCTATATTTCAGCCAATGGATAATAACCTAGTCCTTGTTTATCTCTCAATTTTCGTCATTTTACTCGCATTTACAGCAGTGAGTGTTTTTCGCGAGATTTTCAAAACTCGTAAACTGGAAAACTCTCTTTCTAAGTTAAAAACCAAATTAACAAAAGAAAAAGGTACAGCCCAAGAATATTACGAATTAGCCAGTATTTATTCCGAGAAAAAAGTTTTTACCCAGGCGATACCCCTATTTCAAAAAGCCATCAAAGCTGCTGAGGAAGAAGGAGAAGAAAATATTGCCCCAGTTTACAACGGATTGGGTTATGTTTACTTCGCCCAAGAACAATATGATTTAGCTATTCGTCAGTATAAAGAAGCACTGAAATTGAAACCCGATTATGTAGTAGCCTTGAATAATCTTGGTCATGCTTACGAGAAGAAAAAATTATCTGCTCAGGCGTTGCAAATGTATGAAGAAGTATTAAAATTTGCTCCCAATAACGCTACGGCAAAACGCCGTGCTGAATCTTTACGGCGCTTAGTTTCTGCATAAAGATACCATTTGGTTTCATCCAGAGCTACAGAAACGCAAAAAGTAAGAACAATGCCATATACAGGGTATTGCAGGTAACGGAAGTACAAAAGTAAAAGGGTTTTACCGCTGATCACTGACCGCTGGTTATTATTGTAATTTTACTGTTTTTGAGCAAAAGCATTGAAATCAATAGATGTATTTTGTTCTTAAACAGTATGATTAAGAGTTTACATCCTTTTTTTAGGTTAGCGATCGCTATCTTCGTGAGTTTTCATTTCTGGCTAAGTTCTCCTCAGATTACATTTGCTGAGGAAATCATCACACCTCATCCTCTCAACCCCTTAACAGAAAGAGAAGTTAATACCGCCGTAGAAATATTACAACGGGAAAAAAATTAAGCGAAGCCACATTTTTTTCCATGATAACTTTGCAAGAACCTGATAAAAAAACAGTTTTAAATTTCCAACCTGGTCAACAATTTCCACGCCAGGTATTTTTAGAAATTTATGAACGTGAACTTAATAAAACCTTTGTAGGAATAGTAGATTTAAATAAAAATACCCTCACTAAGTGGCAAGCAATACCCCAGGTTCAAGCAGCCATGTTACCACTAGATTATCAACTTGCAGAAGAAGTAGTTAAAGCTGATTCACGTTGGCAAAGTGCCATGAGAAAACGAGGGATCAAAGATTTTGCTCAAGTCCAAATCAGTTGTTGGGCACCAGGAATACTCACATCAGAAGAACAAAAAAAAGGTAATCGTATTTGTCGACCATTATCCTATTATCGATGTCAATATGGGAATTACTTTGCTCATCCCATTGAAGGAGTTTGAATTACAGTTGATTTAAATAAAGGTAGAGTTGATAGTTTTGTTGATCGTGGTGTAGTCGCTATTTCCCAAGAAAACTGGGACTATGCTCTTTCCTCTTTTGAGAAATTAATTCCCGCACCAAAGCCATTAAAAATTGTTCAACCTGAAGGAACAACTTTCAAAATTCAAGGTAATGAAATTTCTTGGCAAGGTTGGCATTTTCGTTATTTAATGCACCCCCGTGAAGGTTTAGTTTTATATCTTGTTAATTATCACGATGGTGAGAAATCCAGACCTATTCTTTATCGTGGTAGCCTTTCGGAAATGGTAGTTCCTTATGGTGAGCCAGATCAGAACTGGTCATTATTGGTCATTTCGTAACGCTTTTGATGTGGGAGAATACAACATTGGATTATTAGCCAATAAATTAGAATTAGGCAAAGAGATTCGTGAAAATGGCATTTTATTAGATCCTGTATTTGCTAACGGTGAGGGAGAATCTTATCTAGTAGCAGGGGTAATTGGTATTTATGAAAAAGACAATGGCGTACTTTGGAAAGATTTTAATTATCATAATCAGAAAAATTGTGTACGCCGTAATTGGGAATTAGTAATATCAATGATTAAGTTGATAATTATGATTACATCCTCAATTGCATATTTCACCAATATGGAACTTTAGGAATTAAAAATGAATTAACAGGAATTTATTTACCACAGGAAACAAATGTAAACACACAAACTAAAAATCCATCCTTGGGGCGGTTATTAGCTAAAAATATCTTCGGTGTAAATCATCAACACTTTTTTAAGTATCGTCTAGATTTAGATGTAGACGGACAGAAGAATTCTGTCATGGAAATGAATGTTAATTCACTACCCATAAGTCATACAAATCCTTTAGGTAATGCTATTACTTTGGCAGATACTCAATGAACCACAGAAAAAATGCTGTGCGAGATGCAGACATCAAACATAGTCGAGAATAGATAATAGCTAATACGGATAAAAAGAATAAATTAGATGTTCCTACTACATATATTTTAACACCTGGTGGAAATACAATTATGTATCCTTTGGAAGGTGCAAATTTTAGAGAAAAAGCTAATTTTGTATCTCATCATTTTTGGTTGACAAAATATAAAGATGGTGAAATGTATGCAGGTGGTAATTATCCTAATCAAAGCAAATTAGGGGAAGGTTTCCCAAAATATATTGCTGATAATGAATCTTTAGCAAATGAAGATATTGTGGTGTGGTATACAATGGGTATCACTCACTTTCCTCGTCCTGAAGATTGGCCAGTCATGCCTAGACATGAAGTGAGTTTTAAACTGATACCCAGGGGATTTTTTAGTAAGAATCCCGCGATTAATTTGGGTGAGTAATAGAAATTCAAAATCCGAAATTCGAAGTTCAAAATTAAGGTTCTATCAAAATATCAGGGTTTCAGGGTTTGAATCTATTTGCGAATTTTGGATTAACCAGATAAATTAATTGTGTAGAGACTTATAATACAGTGTCTATACATTTTTTATATTTTTTCCTTTGCTGCTAAGTGCGAGGACGTTCAGGCTTTTTTAAGTTATATAAAAATAAATGTAGAATTTCCAGTGGTGACATTGGGGAGGCATGAATCATTAAGTCATCATTACCTGGATGTATATGAAATCGTTTTCTTTTATCTTCATGATTATGTTCAAGTCTATTCAAGTCAAGGCGTAAAAATTTCTTTGGGTTCTCTTCTAAAAATCTGATTTCAAAATCATATGTAATAATTTCAGCAGGTTTAATATTTTCATTCACTAAGATTGCAAAATTAAACCAGCATCTATCAAATCTTTGAAAATAGTCAATGTCTTTGATGTCTTTGAGGCGCTTAAAGTTTTGCTTTCCTCCAGTTAGTTATTTCAAACCCACATTCCGCACCCTAAAGTGCTACAGAGAGAAATTACGGAGAGAAAAAATCCAAGGGAGCATAAAAATAAACATATACAGTGAAGAAAGGCATTGGAGAAACAGTAAAGCACCAAAAATAGCATTAAAAGCTATTCTCAATAAGGAGCAATAAGAAAGAACACCGCCCAGAGGAGTCAACAGATAAATGAAGATATTCAAGAGATAAATCATAACTTAGACTAATAGATTGAAGTAAAAAAAGAAATTATGGACATAGTAAAATAGAGCTATAAATCAAAGACATTAGGTTATTTTTTGATAGAAATTAAATTAATAGAGATAAATTAATAGAGAGAAAAATTAGGTAACTAATTGATAGTAGGGAAAACAATGCTCTGGTAAAAGATTCACAATGAAATCTCTCTCTTGAGTCCAGTAACAGCTGTGTTTTTCTTGGTTAAGTGTAACTAAATAAATAGACTGAAAGCATGGAAAAATCCAGCGTAAAGTGGGGCGGTCAGTTGGTTTACCCAATTGATTTTTACGGTTGATTTAGACTCTCTCACAGCGGTTGTAATTTGTCGTTGCGCTCAAGTATAAACCAGCAGACATAAACCCATAATCATTCCCAGGGACTCTATTCTCTCTGGACTTTTTAGGAAAATACTGTCTGCAAAAAATAATGGGTCTTTGAGAAAAGCAAACCCTCTCTGGCAAGACTGTTGAGCTTTATATTCACTCAAGATGGAGTCATGGGTAAGTTCATTGGAATCCAAAAAGTTTGTAGCAAAAATAAAAGGCCCTGCCCTCAGAAATTCTGTATTAATTTTACTTTCATTCTGGGAGACTGTAGCTGATATTTCAGAGGATATCTCTCCTGAACTATCTTTTTTCTTAGATTTGATTTGAGTAACGTTACTCTGGTTAATTTGGTGATATTTGAATTGTTTGAATAGTTTAGATAACCCCTTGATAGCATCACCTTCACAAGCAAATTTTTCTGGTGATAACTTTTTGAAATCTTGCACAGCTTTTGATTGTGCCTTGGTAATTTTTTGTGAGAGTTTACCTAGGTCTGATTCTCTTCTTTCTTCACTTTGCACTACTAACCATCTTTGTTCTATTCCTGGATAATTTACTGTTTTTGAAGCTAGTTTATATCCGGGTAAGTTACTATCAACAAGTTCTGGTTCTGGTAATGTTGATATTAATGATTGTGCTGATTTTACGCTTAATGGCACTGGACATAACCAGCTTAAATATGACATCATTCATCATTTTTAGATTTGATTCTGTATATAAGGCCCAGTCTACTACTATGAGACTGTTAACTTTTAATTGTTTTTGGTACTCTACTGCTATTTTACCAAAGCATGATAAATCTCCTTGGTTTCCCGATGCTAGTATTAAAAATATATATTGGTATGTCTCCATCTCCTGAACATATTATTTCTATGATGAACTGTTTTAACTCCGCTCTATGGTCACCAGAATAACCGTAGGTGATGGTTATTTCTTTTGGTGATTTTACTGCTAATTCTTCTAGTTCTTGATTGTTTCCTACTTTTTGACTCTCAAATATTACTTCTGGTAAGCTGGTATTATATTGCCCATGTATGTACATTTATGATGAGTCTAGATGGCCTGCTCATAGGGATACTCCAAATTTTTGGGCTGCTTTTAAGGCGACAATAAAAAATATTCTATCCAATCCTTTTATAAATAGTTTATCCATGACTCTCCCCAGTTTATCGTCCTTGAGATATTCTGGTGTTACTCCTGCTCTTATTAGATGGTCACAGGGGATTGTTTCAAAATCTTAGGGAAATATCATATATAAGGGTTTTTATACAAATCCTAACCCGTTTATTATCATGGGTTTTACTAAATGACCCGGACTCAGTTTCTCTCCAATTTCAAGGATTATTTCTACTACTCCTATGATGTCTATTATTCCTGCTACTATACCTAAATGGTCTAGGTTTTGAATTTCCATTTTTTGAAGCTTTGATTCCACAACAGAATTATCCACAACTCCTGTTGTGATTCAATCATTTCTTCTTCTGTTCTAATTTAATTTTTAAATCATTAAATTTTCTTTTCTTTTATCTTCTTTACAAAACTTTATTCTCTCACTCTATAGCCATTTTAATCATACTATTCTCATTAAGCCTTTTCTTCCTTGCAGGAGTTTTAGTTCGTATGTACTACTATCTGTGACAGTTAGGGTACAGTTAGGGTGCGGAAGGTGGGTTCAATAACTCCTTTTTCTCAATGTCATTTTCAGGAAACTATAAATTTCATGATATTGCATTTTCAACAACTTCTTATCACAGTCTGCTGTTAAAGATTTCAAACGAATTAATGCTTTAATTGCTACTTCCTCTAGAAAATTTTCATATGAGCAAGCTTGAATGATCTTCTCAAATAAATTATAAGACTCTGGGTTATTTTATACATCAAAAAAGGCTGGTAATAGAAGTAGTCTAAACTCTTAGCAACTGTATCATGATAGTTACTATAAATCCCTGTTAATAGACCTACTAACACTAGACCAATACCGGCAAATCATATTGATTTCGCATCTGAAAATACAAGCCGCATAAATTTTTGAGCATCGTTAATTCTATCTAATTAATCAAATAGAATAACCAGATATGCATATTTTTCAGATGTTAACTTAGTTAAGTCATTGACTGTTTTTACTAACTCTAACTTGATTCCATAGCCCTCTATTTTCTTAGGAAGAATGCCTTGGACACTAATCACTGGTTCGTAATAATCAGATTCGTCATAATACTCGCTATCATTTTGCCAGCTTACGAATTAAATCAATGGATAGTATAACATTGTTATCTTCACTATCTTTCATAAGTTCAGCAAGTTCTAGCCCTGCAATTGCAGTTAGAACGCCAGTGGTTATTTTGGAAATATATGTATACAAACTAACGTCTACATATATTACATGGGTATCTTCTATCTCATTAATTTGCTGACAAGCAACTAAGAATTAGATCTGTCTGGAAAATCTACTTGGTGTCAGAAAAATGGTAGAAGGGAATTCTGAGGGTGTACCAAAAGGAAAAATCCAGTAAATTAACTATATTCAAGAATATCCACATCCTACAAAACAAATACTGGGAATAACTAAGCATCAGTTTCAATACTTGTTAGCCCGAGCTGAAATGTAGCATAAAAAACTTCAAGGTGACATAGGAAGTAAAAACATAGGTATAAATCAGAAAGGAGGAGGGGGGAAAGGGAAACTAGAGATAAAGGAACAGGTATGTCTATGCTTATTCTCTTGGAGGAAAATGCCAACATTTGAGGTTTTAGGTTTGCATTTCGGTATATCCAAAACGGAAGCAAAGGACACATTTGATTACTGACTAGAGATATTACGAAATGTTTTGCCTGCTAGTCTCCTTGAATAGGTAGAAAAACATGATAGCGATTATGCCATGGCGATAGAACTATTGACGGAGTTTCACTTAATAGTGGACAGCATGGAACAGCCATGAGGAAGGCCTTCAGATAATCAGGAGCAAAAAAGGTACTTTTCAGGTAAGAAGAAGCAGCACAGATTTAAAAATCAGTTTGTCATCTTACCAGAAGGAAAAGATATTGTCGATGTAGAAGTAGGAGAAAAAGGCCCAACCAGTGATATTAGCTTATTTCAAGAGCAACAAGGAAAGTTTCATAAAAACCAAATATTTGAAGAAGATAAAGCATATCAAGGAGTAAAGAATATACCAGACATTATAAGATAAGAAACCACGTAAAGGAGAATTGACCTCAGAACAAAAGGCAGGAAACAAAGAGTTTTCCACCAAAGGTATTTTTGTTAAACAGGTCATTAGACTTGTAATATTCCGGATACCTCAACAAAGATTTCCCCTGGATTCCTGAATTTACTCATAAGTAATTCTTACTATTTGTGGTTTAGTCACATTAGGAATCGGTTTATTAGTTTTGCCCATTTCATAAATGTTATGGATATGAGGTCAGTTATAAATTAGTTATCAACATCTTCATGGATAGGAACTATCCGTAACTATTCCCAACCCTGATTCTTTCCTTGGCTCTTTCCTCATCTTAACACTATGGAAAGCCAGACACATACTCCTTTCTAAATTTTCGTCCCTCTCTTTTGAGTTGTTTTACCAGAACCAATACCTCCTAAAAGAAGATGTGAAGACAATGGACGCAAAGCTATGCGATTTGAGATATTATCTACAAGTAATTTTCCTGGTGCGTGGATATAATAACCACTTTCAATTGCTACTGATGGATTTGCTGCACCCTCAAAGGCTGCCATCCTTTCCCTAACAAGCTTTAGTCGATTAGACATATAAATTCAACTTCTCTGTTTACGAACTTGAGCGTACTGTGAGAAATAGCTGAATATCTTTAATGACTATTTTAAATGAATAAATGAATAACAGTTTTACTTATCACTCCTCACTCCTAAAACCGTCCATTTCCCTGAACGATATGCTTCACCGTAGTCAAGGTTTCCAAACTCATAAACCCCCTGCGATGTCCTTTTTGATTAGACATTCCCAAAAATACTGCATCTCCCCGTGAGGAGTTGCGGGAAAAACGCGGGGATGCATTGATATAGGTGGAGGCGCTATTTACTCCTAAAGCAAATTGCCGACTTTCTTGGTAGGATTCTGTGACAATACAATCCGCATGACCGCTACTATATTGATTAATCCACGCGATCGCACTTTCTAAACTATCCACCAATTTAAACGCCACTGTCTTCGTTAAATAGGGAGTTCCCCATTCTCCTTCTTTGGCTAACTGCAACTGGGGAAAGGCTTCTACTAATTCTGCATCTCCTTTGAGTTCAAAGCCTTTTTCTTTTAAGCTATTCCATAACACAGATAAAGAAGAGGGTAAAGCTTGACGATGAATCAGCACTTTTTCAATCGCGTTTACCGGATCTGGTTCACTCTCATGGCTGTCGAGAATCATCCAGCGCACCATTTCTAAACTACTATTCAACGACCAGTACAGGTAAGAATTACCCATGGCTGACTTTAAAACTGGACAAGTTGCTTGTCTAACCACCTGTTGAATTAAGCTAGAACGTCCGTAGGGAATGACTAAACTTAAATACTGGTCTTGGGTGACTAAATCTCGCACAGAAGCACCATGTTCGGCTGTAACTAGTTCTATACAGCCTGGTGGTAAACCAACTTCATTAATAGCATTTTGTAGGACTTGAGCGATCGCAGCATTGGAATGACTAGCTTCTGTACTGCCTTTGAGAATCACACTATTGCCTGTTTTTAAGCAAAAACCAGCTGCGATCGCCCCTAAATCAGGAAAAGCCTCATAAATAAATCCAATCACGCCCAAAGGCATCAACTGGGTATAACTCTGAGAATCTTCCTGTTGATAATCAGCCGTCCTTACCCGTCGCAGCGGATCTGATAATTCTCCCAGACGTTGGAGAATGGCCACAGCATTCTCTAACCTGGAAGGAGTTAACTTCAGCCAATCCAAAATTAATTCCGACACCGCCATTTCTCGACTTGCTTCTAAGTCCAACGTATTCGCTTCGAGAATATCGTCGAATGAATATTCAAGCCCCTGTGCCATCGCCAGCACAGCACGACTCCGATCCGCCCCTTTGGTAATCCCTAACTTAAGGGAAGCTTGGTAAGCGCGTTTGGCGCTGTTCATGGGTTCGGGACAATCATCAAAAACTTCAACAGTCATTGAATTAACGTCTGTAAGTAAGCCAGACCATAATTGCTGGCAGAATAGCCAATAGCACCGCTACTATAGCCCAAGCAATAATACTTGAACTATTCGCCAAGCGTAATGCTAATGGTAGCCATATAATCACTAGCACGAAAATAATGCCCAACGCTATCGGCAAATAACTTTCTCCTAACCGGGGTTGGATCACATACCAACTTTTCCCCGTCCAGCGCCAAGCACGCTTATAGGGATAGGTAGTAGAAAGTTGCTCCAGCACATAACCATTATCTTCGACAACGAAAATTTGTTGACAGCGATTGCAACCAAAAGCTTCTGTCAGAGTGATCGGAATTAACCGCCCCCGACGACGACAAGGACAAGTATAATCCGTATTTAAATCTATTTTTTCAGGTTTTTGAGATGGCACAAGCAGTCTAAATAACTTGAGCGTGTTTTTCTTAACAGTTATGAGTGGGGATACTTCCACTCTTAGCACTAGTTCTAGTATATTTCTGCCAGTATTCCAGCCGCTATTTTCAATGCAACAAAATACCGAGCAAGATAGCTCTTAGTAGTTATCCGTTAGGTTTGAGTCCAGCCATTAATAAATATCAAGCCTGGAAATTTAGTAGCGATTATACTGCAAACGGGTGAAACATAGACTTATGTCATACTGATAGCGCAGGGTGGGGTAAGCCATGGGTAACTTAGTGCAGCGGAGTATCTCGGAAATTCTTCACTATCTCTTTCAGAGACGCTGCGCGAACCTTCAGAATGACACTTTTCAACCGTTTTTAGTATACACAAACCTAATAATAATTAATGTTAATATCAATATATTAACATTAATTATTATTATAAGCGGGTAACGCGATTCGAACGCGCGACATCAACCTTGGCAAGGTTGCGCTCTACCACTGAGCTATACCCGCAAATGTTATAATAATCTCAGTCTGTCAGATTTATTCTGGTTTGTCAACCCCTAAATTTATTTTTTTTTTGAAGAGGAGTTGAGGAGTCAGGAGTCAGGAGAGAATAAATTTTATTCTCCCAATCTTCCCAATCTTCCCACACTCCTCTTCTAAACCACCTCTGACTCCATAGGATTTTGTAGTGATGCTGCTAAAGACTGACCATGACGAGCATAGGGTTCTGCTAGATTAGAGCGTAATTGACGCATCAAACTGGCCATTTCTATAGCGTTCATGGCATAATCCCAGCCGTGATTACTTTTAATCCCTGCGCGTTCCAATGCTTGCTGCATAGTATCTGTTGTCAAAATGCCAAAAATCACAGGTACTCCTGTTTGAAAACTTGCAGCAGCAATACCTTTGGCTACTTCAGCAGATACATAATCGAAATGGGGCGTTTGTCCCTTAATCACCGCACCCAAGCAAATTATGGCATCATAACGATGGGAGAGTGCCAACTGGCGAGCTACGGTAGGAACTTCGAAACTGCCTGGAACCCAAATATAATCTACCTGATTGCCTTGAGGATCGGGATTTATACCATGACGCTTCAGACAATCTTGACATCCTTCTAAAAGCTTGACAGTAACCAAGTCATTGAATCGACCAATCACCAGCGCAAACTTTAAAGGCTCTGTTTGAGTAAATGTTCCCTCAAAAACTGCCATGACTGCCTCTTATAACTATAACTTCTTAGCCAATACTCTTTTCTGGATGGAATATAGAGGAGCAGGAAAGCAATGTCAACATCGAAAAAGAACAAAGATATTTTTGCGTCCCTTTCCTGTAAACCCAGCTTTTCTGCTCCTCTGAATTTTTATGTTATGTGTCAACGTCTGTTTGCAGCCGTTATCTACACCACAAAAAAGTTTAATAAACCAACTAAAAGCACTAAGGCAATCCAAACACCAGAACCCACCCACAGGAGCTTTTTAGATTCAACCCAGTTTTGAGGAGTTGCATAAGCAACAGGAACACCAACAACCAGGACGAAGGACATCAGAACCAGAGATACTAAAGCAAATTGGAATACTATGCTCATTTTTACTTTTCCCAACACAGTGAAATCGTAACTTTTCCCTAGGCTGTCACTATAAAATGGACAGACTGGGTTGCTCAGTGACCCTTGTGAACTCACTTGGTATCCTCTGATCAATTAATATTTTACTTCTGGTTTGTAACAGTTGCTCAATTCAGTTATCAGTTATCAAGGAATAGGGAACAGATAATTATTTATTCTCCCTCATCTCCCTCATCCCCAGTCCCCATTACCTCTTATGGATATCATTCTTTGTCACACAACTGCTGATTTTGACGCTTTAGGGGCGGCTGTGGGGTTAACTTGCCTCAAGCCAGGAAGTAAGATTGTCTTGACTGGGGGAGCGCATCCACCAGTACGGGATTTTTTGGCGTTGCATCGGGATGAATATTCGCTGATTGAAAGGCGTTCTGTCAATCCTGAAAAAATCCGTTCTTTAACGATAGTGGATACTCAACAGCGCGCTCGCTTGGGTAAAGCTGCTGAATGGTTAGATTTACCCAATGTCCAGGAAATTGTAGTTTACGACCATCATCTTGGACAAGATAGTGATATTCCCAGGACGCAATTATATGTTGATAGTGTGGGTGCAACGACGACTTTAATGGTAGAAGAACTACAAAAGCATCAGATTAACCTCACATCTCCTCAAGCAACTGTCATGGCCTTGGGTATTCACGTTGATACAGGTTCGTTAACATATAACCAATCTACACCCAGAGATGCTTTAGCGTTGGCTTGGTTGATGCAACAGGGGGCAAGTTTATCTGTAATTTCAACCTACCGTGATCCAGGTTTATCACCGCAGTTGCAACAATTATTAACTGAGGCGCTGGAAAATTTAGAATATCTTTGTCTACGTGGATATACTATGGCTTGGGTGACATTAAAAACTGGTGCTTTCGTACCAGGGTTATCAGGTTTAGCATCAAAACTGGTGGAGTTGACAGAAATTGATGCCCTAATTTTGGCAAATGAATATCCTTTGGGTGAAGATGAATGGCGATTAACTGTAATTGGGCGGTCGCAAATTCCCCATACAAATCTTCGTCTCTTATTGCACCCTTTTGGTGGTAGTGGACATTCCCAAGCCGCATCTTTAAATATTCGCACCAACGACTCACAAGAAATTTTACAACAACTATTAGATAGATTAAAAGCACAAATTCCCCATCCTCCCACAGCCAGAGATTTAATGTCTTCTCCTGTACGTACTATTCGACCAGAAACCACCATTAGTGAAGCCCAAAAAACTTTACTCCGTTACGGACATTCTGGTTTATCTGTTGTTAATGATCAAGATAAAATAGTGGGTATTATTTCCCGACGTGATTTAGATATCGCTTTACATCACGGCTTTAGCCATGCACCCGTTAAAGGTTATATGACAACTAATCTAAAGACAATTACACCAGATACTATCCTACCGCAAATTGGGTCTTTAATGGTGACCTATGATATTGGAAGATTACCAGTTTTAGAAAATGGAAATTTAGTGGGTATTGTCACTCGTACCGATGTTTTAAGAGAAATACATCAAGCAGAAAATCAAAATACTTCTTTCAGAAGGGCTATGCTAACAAAATTAAAAACTCAAACTTATTCTCAGGAATTAGGACTAACAATAGAATTAGAGAAACGTCTCCTGCCTCAACTTTGGCAATTATTAAATATAGCTTCACAGGAAGCAGAAAAACGCGGTTGGCATCTTTACTTAGTTGGTGGTTCAGTACGAGATTTGCTGTTAGTAGAAGCTCAACCGGGTACATTAATGATTAATGATATTGATTTAGTAGTTGATGGTTTTCATCAAGCAGCAGATGTGGGTGCAGGTATAGAATTAGCAAAAGCACTCCAGCAAATTTATCAAAATGCCCGTTTAGAAATTCATGGTGCATTTCAAACTGCTGCTTTACTATGGCACAAAGACCCGGAATTAGATTCATTATGGGTAGATATTGCCACTTCTAGAACCGAATTTTATCCCTATCCTGCAGCAAATCCAGAAGTTGAAGCTAGTTCTATTCGTCAAGACTTATATAGAAGAGATTTTACTATTAATGCAATGGCTTTAAGGTTAACATCTCCTCGTAGTGGTGAATTATTAGATTTTTTTGGTGGTTTATTAGATTTACAAGCCAAGCAAGTTCGCATTTTACACCCTAATAGTTTTATTGAAGATCCTACTCGGATTTACCGCGGTGTCCGTTTTGCTGTGCGGTTTGGATTTCAAATTGAACAGCGAACTGAAGAATATATTCGCTATGCTATAAATAGCGGAGTTTATGATCGAACTTCCCAAGAAAATACCAAAACACCTGCTTTACAAACTCGTTTAAAAGCAGAATTTAAAAATATCCTCGCAGCAACCTATTGGCAATCAGCTTTACATTTATTAGATAATTTAGGTGCATTGCGGTGTCTTCACCATAGCTTAAAATTAGATGGGGAAGTTTTACGACAATTAAGTTTATTAGACATTTATTTACGAAGATTTGGCCAACAACAAAATCTACATGATTGGCAAATGCGTTTAGAAGTATTAGTTGCTCACTTAGAACCAAAGTATCAGGCAAAGGTAGCTAAGAATCTGCAATTAGCTGATGATAGTATTTCTAGATTTAACAAACTGTTTGCAGCACAAACAGAAATTATTACATCTTTACCCAATTGTGAACTTCCTAGTCAAATTGTCCATTTATTGAGAAAATATGATTTGGCAACTTTAATTTTAATCGCTTTGCAAAGTCCGCGAAAAATCAGACGAAAAATCAGGCATTTTTTAACTAATTTAGCAAAGATACAACCTTTGTTAAATGGTAATGATTTAAAAGAATTAGGTTATAAACCTAATCCATTATATAAGCAAATACTAGATGATTTATTGACAGCTACTCTTGATGGTACAATTAAGGATAAATCTGAAGCACGAGAATTTTTAGCCCAGCATTATCCTCGGTAATCTTAATTATTGGAATTCTTCAAAGAATGAGGTTGATATGCAAGTTAAAATATTTCAATAATTCTACACTGCAGAAGAATATTTACAACTAGAGGAAACATCAGAATTGAAAAATGAATATTATAGATGGGCAAATTATACCTATGACGGGTGGAACTACAAATCATAATGAAATCGCAGGTAATTTTTATGCCCATTTCAGATTGCAAATGCGGGGTAGAAACTACAAAATTTATATGGGAGATGTCAAATTATGGATACCGCGTTATCGTGTCTACACCTATCCAGATATTATGCTAATTTCAGGAGAACCAATATATGAAGGAACTGGAACTACTCAAGTAATTAATCCTGCAATAATTATTGAGGTGTTATCTAAATCAACTCTCAACTATGAGAAAATAGACAACTTTAGATCTTATCGGTGTATTCCTGAATTAAAAGAATATATTATAATTAATCAATATGAATATTTTGTATCCCCTGAATACTTCCGGGGAAGAAGTTATTCAGGCATCCATGAGCAACCAAAAGGATTGAGAGCAGATTTTCCGTAAGAAATACTCCCCAAACAGGGAATATTTCCAACCTTAGAAATGCGGTCACGAATATATTCAAAAAGCTAATTCCCAACTTACGAGTAGTAGGAACAAGAGACATAAAAGTATCCCAAGCCTGAGTCCCTTCGAGAGTCTGAGTGGCATAACTAAGTATTGCCTCGCTGCACCATAGTTCTAGCACCTAACTCAGCCGGGTTATTGTGCAAAGGTAATTCAGGATGCTCTAAAACATAAAGCAACTCAGAAATTTTGACCAGAGTTAATGGTTTTCGCTCATCCAATTGTTGATAACCACTGTCAGTGTGGAACAACTTCCAAAACTTATACCGGAGTTTATCTTCCGTTTGGTGACTGGGAGAATCTTGATCAGGGAGTAAGTCTCGGTAGTAATTCTAGAAATCATCCAGGAATTCATCTACAACCTTTTGGTGACAAGCAATAAACGCACTTAACTTCTTATAATTTCTTCCTTCATCTACCCAACACAAAGCGATATTATCATTCAGTAACTTCAATTGAGGAGCATCATCACAGACCACAGTTTACACCACTGGCCAATCAGTTTGTTGATGATAAAAAGCAATAGCTACTGCTTCCATAATCCGAGTCCGTTGTTGTGAACCCAGTTTAGGCAGATGTGTATCCAGTAGGGTATGAAACTCTGCCTCACTCAACACAGTTTCTTAAGGTAATACTTGGAGAGCATTTTTCCATTTAGTTGGTAGTTGAAAATGCTCGAGCAAGTCAATATTCTCTAGGAACTCTAACAAATTGCCTTGGGTCATGTTACCCCCATAGTACAAGCTGATAATCAGGGTTTTTATTCCTAGACCGAATTCTCCCTCATAACCCCAAGGAGGTTCTGCCAAATAGGTTTTTCCTTCTCATGGTGAGTAGTATTTCTCTTTCCGGAAGAGTACGTTATCGGCTGCCAGGATGATGTCTTGGATGATTACTTCTTCATACCCTTTGAACTGTGCCTGTCCTGGCAGTAATTCTTGGGGATATTCTAGTATTTCTTCTCTGTCTATTTTCATCCAACCCTTCTTACTGCCTTTGTTGTCCTTTTTTGGGGTTTGTCGCTCTTTCTCCGATGAGTGATTGCTTGTGAAGCCTTTTTGATTCTTGGCTTTTATCTCTGGCTGACCCTTTTCTCCCTTCAATCGGTTGTTTTCATCTCTTAACCCTTGATTTTCTGCCCGTAATTCTTTGACTTCTAATTGTAACTGCTCTATTAGATTCAGTCATATCTCTACTTTCTGACCCATGGATTCCTCTGCAATTCCTTTTCACTCAATGCTTTGCAGCAACTCTGTTTATGATAAGTCTTTTGCTAAAATTTCTTGCGTCATGTCTCATATTTTATAACACCCTGTGTCCCACCCTCAACTTTTTCTTTTTTTCTCTTACCCCTACTTATTCCGCCGATAGATACAATATTTTATTGAACAATTTTCTAAAAATGCTGAAGGACAATGGGTATTAACGGGACGTAAATAAAAATCAAGGCCAAATGTAGCCCAAACTGGCTCTATTAGAAGGAAACACGTCCGGATTCCAGTTGAACCAATCAATAAATAGAAAAGATATGGCTGTTCTCAACCCTTCTAAAGCTGCAGTAAAAGTATTCAAAGGTTTCTTAGCCCACCTTGGTCTTAATCCTCCAGTCCACTGATGGCAAATAATAAAAGTGTAGGCACAGAAAACCAAAATAAAATGGCGCAGTCAACTGCTATTATCTCCAACTTGATCTTCTTTGAGTCCTAACCGTCCCTTGGCTTCCCTGTAAACAAGTTCTACCCAATTTCTTTGACAATATGTATCAACTATCCATTGGGGTGTGACAATTGATGAAGAAATATTGGTAATCAAGTAGTCAATATCAGTGGCTTGAGAGAAAGTAGAAGCCTTGATGACGATAGCAATATTTCCCTTTCCAGTTAGTTAAGGCTGATATTTCTACTTCTTGAGTTACTACCCATAATGTTTTGGGTTTATCTAACTCCAGTTGAATTTCTGTAACAGCCTCTTGGGGTAAACTTTCTGCTAATTTATCTAACCTAATTATTTGTGGACTATCCTCTTGGTCACTGGCAAGGACTTTGGGATTTTTAGCTAATCCTCCTCAATACTTTCAATTCCGATTTTCTATCTTTAATAAGAAAGATGTATCTTAGATATGTGGCCATATCCAGGATCTATAATTACTATTCCTGGTTGATAACTACGGCTTAAGGTCAGATCTATTAATTTAATTCCTAACTCAGGATTTATTCTCAAATAGAGGGTCTTGTTTCCCTTTGCGTCAAGAATCACCGTGGTGATATAACTCTATATGTAATGGTAAGCTTTTACTGCCATCATATAGATGTGTTGTTACTACTACTATTCCATTATCCGTGTTCCCAATTTCTCCAATATATTGTCTTCCTACTCCATCCCTAAAATTCCCCCTTTTTCTATGGACAGAATCATCAATTATTAAGCTAAATCCTCTGGTGACTCTCCTCTGACTACACTTGTTCATAATCTCTAACCGACGGTCATTGACTTGGGAACTGGACCAAGGTACTGCAGTTAAAAAGTGGTGTAATCGCTAGTACGTCACCCCTAGGGCATTCTCTGCCATTTGAAATAGGTTTTTTCTCTGACTTTCACCCAATCATCCCCCTAAATAATGTCTAAACTCTCTTTTTTCTGCTTGATGAGTAAATACATCATCAAATGACACCATCTTTCAAACCATGGTCCCATTGCTGGGGCAGTGGTTTCTTTCATCAGCTTCTTTGAACGTGAAAGCTACACCGAAATCCCATTATACTCCTCTTTACTCTTAACTTTTGTTTAAGTCCCGTTAACTGAGTATTAATCAGTAAATGATATTTTATCATTAAAATCAATAAATTTTCAAATTGCCTTTAGTGATATTTATGAAGGTGTGGATTTTAATTCGCAAGTATGACTCAAGTAAGGAAATACACTATTATTTCTTGTCTCTGAATCAGGATTTGCAGGACTAAAGGATGAACAAGATGAATAAGAAAATTTATCAATCTTGTAGACTTTGCTCATGGAAAGTGTCTGAAATCAGGACGGAAAAGATGAAAAGATGAACAGGATAAATAATCGAGTTAATTTCTTCCATCCTGTAAATATTCAAATCCTGTAAGTCCTGATTCAGTCAATAAAAGACTTTCAACCCTGTTCCCTATTCCCAGCTATAACTGATTTACTAAAAATGTGATAATACAGCCATGTACTAAATTCCTTGATAGGAAACACTAAATAAATTAGCGGATTCATTGTGACAATAATATTTCTAAAATCCCTTTTAGCTAAAAACAAGATTCCTCTTGCAACTTGTGTTGCAGACATCACACCATAAGGATTTAGTGGACTCTTAAATGGACCTAAAATTAATTTGCGAATTACACAAACTTTATCTAAACGATTAAGGGTAATAATATTACCTAAAGCTCTTTTGCTGAGTTCATACAAAGGACTCAATGCTGGAAAAACTTCTGCTTCTGAGGTGTTAACCCAAATTTCCTTTGTGGCTTTGGCATTAGGTCCTGTGATAGTTGCACAGAACATATCTATCAATCGCAATGCTGAAAAAGTGTTAACTTGGTAGGAATTGTTAATTGCGTCTGTAGTGCGATCACTATAAACATTCACTCCATGATTGATAATTAAAATATCAACTTTCTTGAGGCTTTCTTGCAGATTATCTTCATTCCCTAATTCCCAATAAAGCACTTTTAATCCATTTTGTAACCGTATTTTATCAGGATTGGTGCTTAATGCAATCACTTTGGTATCATGCTTGAGTAACTCTGCTACTAATGCTTGTCCTAATGCCCCTGAAGCACCAGTTACAGCAACAGTTTTACCTTTGAGAGATAGTCCTGTTCCTAGTATTTTATCTACAAAAGAAAAGACACCACTATAATAAGCATTAACATCATCAAAATGATGTCGCCAATGATAAGTTCTATTCACAAACCAAACAGAAGGAATAGTTTCTAATGGTCCTGGTAAATGGTTATAGTCTGTATCAACAGTCCCTTGGAAATAGCGCACAGATGCACCATACAAAAAAGTAACAGCATAGATGACTCCCAACCATAGGCCCCATTGATGAAAAACTAAGGCTACTATTGTTAGTAAAACCACCAGTATGACCGATTCAACTATGTCGTGATACAACTGGGAATCTAAATAAGCTTGTTGGGAAACTAAGGTTAAATCCCGCCGATAGGCTCCATGATGTTTATTATGCCATTTAGCCAGCCAATTGATTTGGTGACACAATGCATGATAGGTATCTCTAAGGATTTCCGCAAGTAACAGTGAACAAAATCCCCAAGTAGCAAACTGTAAACAGGTTTTTATTAAAACCCAATCAATTGTTAAGTTTTCAGCAAGTCCCATTACATTTTCAATCACACGACTTAGTAAAAATGGTATATTACTAAACGGCTAAAATCCAGAAAACTCTCAAAACTTTAAAGAACTAAAGCGGGGAAAATTAGAACCATGTTGGGTTCAGTAGAAGTGATTGAACTCAATGGACAGTGATGCGCCATAATTATTGCCAATAATATCACTGAACGCAAACAAATTGAAGCTTCTCTTCCTAAAAGTGAACAAACTACCCGCGCTAAAAGTGAATTTTTAGCAAAAATGACTCATGAATTGCGAACACCCCTGAACGCCATTTTGGGATTTACTCGACTAATGCAGGGAGATCAGACTATCAACACTGAACAACAAGAGAATTTAGATATTATTATTGCCAGTGGTGAACACTTACTGTCTTTAATTAAAGATGTTTTAGAGATGTCAAAAATTGAAGGAAGCAGGAGAAATCACATTTAAGAAAACTAATTTTCATCTTCTGACGCTGCTTGATTCCCTTCAACTCCTAAGAAACACATTGCGTTGAGTCAGAAATAGGGATGAGTTCTAAGCCAAAAGCTTGAGCTTTTATCTTCAGGTTTTTAAGTATCCGGTCTCGATACTGTTGTTCGTAAGCATCAATACCAGGGTCAGTATAGTGTTCGCCAGATGTCCAAAGGCGATAAAAAATACGTGCCAATTTATGAGCGGTAGCAGTAATGGCCTGGAGAGCGCCCATTCGTGATTGCATACGACGGTAATATGCACCCAAAGCAGAATGACTGCGACATAGAGTTTGTGCCGCCATGCGAAAAGCAGTCGCGCTGCGACTGGCAATAGGGCGAGTTTTGGAACTTTTAACTTTACCGCCAGTAACACGACTACCAGGACATAGGCCTAACCAAGAGGTAAAGTGCTTAACACTCTTGAAGCGTTTTGGATCTAAACTAACTTCAGAAAGCAGTACCAGTACAGTTAAAGCACCCAAACCATCAACAGCAGTAAAATCTACACCACTGATGCGATATAAATGTGTACGTAAATCAAACTGTGGTGCATTACCTGGTTGCTTTTTCCCCCGACGCTTGGGTTTAGCTAAAGGCTTTTTTTCAACATCAACTTTATCAGTAAATGAAGCCAAACATTGCTCAATTTGGTTATCGCACTTTTGGATTTGAGCTTGATAAAACTCGTAAAGTTATAATTCTTGCTCAAGGATAAAAACTAATTCTGAACGATAGTCTCCAGTTAAAGAAGCAGCTATTTCTTCCAAGCTGGCTTTAATACGCCCATCCTTCAAACTGGCCAATTTTACTGGGTTTCGTTCCCCAGATACAATTTCTCTAATAATGCTCAGTCCAGTAGTGCCTGTAATATCATTGATGAAGCAATGTAATTTTATATTCATCTATATTAACGCTTTTTGCATCCTCTGTACATGGATGGAGTCACTTTTAATCAGATTATCCCTTTGACGTATGTAACTGCGAAGCTTACATATTTGGTCTTCGGGACGGAATGAGCCGGACAGTAAACCGTAAGTATGTAATTGTTGTAGCCACTGACAATCTAATACATCGGTTTTGCGACCCGGTACAGTTTTAACATAGTGAGCATTGACGAGTTTAACGTCAAAACCACGACTCTCCAAAATCTGGAATACAGGTATCCAATAAACCCCTGTAGATTCCATTGCCACGGTCTCAACACCGTACTGCTTTAACCATTCTGCCATTGCATAGAGGTCGCCAGTAAAACAAGCAAAACTGCGTATATTTTCCTCTTTAAATTGGGTGTACCATGCCTGGGTGGGCAAGTAAATCTAGTCTCCTAAAAGGCATAGTAGCTTTAACTACTTCACCAATACCATTGCCAATAACACCCAGAACCACGCTCACATTCGGATGAATACTGTACCGGTGTAATAACGGCTTTGACTGTCATGATACTTTTTCAGTGTATAAGTTATTAGTCGTAGAAGTCTTGTTAACTGTGTTTCTTTCATTTATTACGGGCGTGTAATCGCGCCCAAGGGGCGCTCACATCTTGCACCTACCGAATAAACCCAGAAATAGGAGATACAGATTACAAAGAAATAACACTATATAAATGGTAAGTATCGAGAAGTCTGTAGTAATTAAAATAACGAATTAAATAGTAATATCACATAAGGGAAATAAAATGTGGAGCGCAGCGCCTTCTTGCGATCGAGGACATTGAATCAATGTCAGGGTTTGCAGTTAAGACTCAAAACATGAGAGAAAGGGCGTGAAATATCATTCGTTTAAAAGCTAGAACAATGCTTGCCCACACCCAGGAGCTAGTCTACACCCTATCTGAGTTGATGCCTACGCATTATGAAAAACAGAACCAAGAAGCGATGTTTGGTTTATTCTTGGAGGCACAAGGACATCCGTTACCAGAACACTCAAAAACTAAGTCAGCAAGCGCCGGACAGCCGATTTCTCAACATTCAACCCTAGTCAACAAGGGAAAAGATACGGACAGGTCTATTATGCAATTAAACATGAAGTTAGTAAAGGAGAATGTAATATAGTTGCCCAACATAAAATTCTCACAGTTCCATCTGACATTTCAGTTAGATTAAATAGTAGTTAAAGAGTTTTTTAAAAATTTCAAGCAACTTATAAAATTGCTTTTACCTGAACTATTAGACCCTATAAAAATATTGAGTTTATCTAACTCTACTGGCTGAGGTGGCTGAGGTAAAGACAAATCTTTATAAGTTTGAGTAACGATAAATTGCAGAATAGCTTGATTCATAATTTTTTAAACTTATCTCTATCTCAATGTACTGATCTAACTACTTACCTAACTACTTGTACACAAACTTACCTCTTATCTGCCTTTCTCCCTCTAGAATATGGTAAATAAGGCTGGTTGTTTCCGTCAAAGATATCTCCTTTCAGATAGAAGCACGGGAAATCTTTAGTTTCCTTGCCCATCCTCCCATCCCCATCTCTATCTATATAGATGTAATTTCCCCTTCACCCCTTGGAACAGTTAAATAGATGTAACCCCAAGCGTTGCGACAACTCCTCGTACACCTTCACCCCCCGTACACTGTTACCCCACCCACACATCTAATGGCCAGGAACAACAGCAATAATTCCCCCACAAAGGCCGCTTTTGGCTGGAATTCCCACTTTATAAACCCATTCACCTGCAAAGTTATACATCCCACAGGTGTACATCACACTCAATATATCTTTGATATAACAATTATCCACCGCTTTTTCCTTTGTAATGGGGTTAATCCTTTTATTAGCCAGTGTAGCTGCCATAACTGCCAAGTCTCGACAATTAACTATTACAGAGCATTATTGAAAATATAAATCCAGATATTCTTCTATATTTTGGTCAATCATGCCAAAATTAAGCATCAAATGGGCTGTAGCACGGTTACAGTGTCCTGTGCTGCGTTCGGAAGTATATACCGAAATATCCACAAACACATCCCGACCAATATAGCGCGGATACATATCTAATAACCAATTCAGTCGTTCAGTAGGACCCAAAGCTTCGATTAAGCTGGTAATAGCTATAGCCCCAGCATTTACCATTGGATTATATGGGCGTTTTGATTGTTCATTAAGGATAATGGGGTTAAATGCGTCTACTGTCCGTTCTATCCCTACTCTAGTTAACACATAATCCCGTCCAGGATCTTCTAAAACTTGTCTATATACAAATACTTTGGAAATTGACTCAATTGTAAATAGTTGTTCATAATCGCCAACTTCGTAAATTTGACCATCTACTGTAACAATACAAATGCTAAATAAGTTGGGGTTTACCTTAGCTAGTTCAGGAATATAGTTCGCTACTGTACCTGCTTGCAGAGATTTGTACTGGTATGCAAATCTTTGAGAACTTCTGAAAATGGTGGTGAAACTATTTCTAAGTCTCCTGAGTTTACCATGAAGCTGATAACTTGCTAATAAATAGCATACTTGATCGATGAGTGGGGGCACAAGGACTACTGAGTTATATTTATACAGAGACGAATTGCTCTTTCAAGTTTGCGAGTCTTTTTTATTGTCTCATGAATTATTTTTTTGTGAAGAGATAAAATGCTAATGGGGATAAAGACTGATTTGGCAATAGAATAACTACTACAGTAAAAACTATTTTCTATACAAAAGTTCTGCGTAACTTCCATAAACCTAACTAAATTCTACTTATTCAAAAATCAATGCTTTTAAAATTGGATGATTCTGCCCATAAATCAATTAAATATGATTATTCTGGGAATTGTAATAAGTATTTTTCAACTCTCTGAAATCGGAAAAAAAGTTAATTTTGACCAAAACAAGTATCAACTCGAAGTTAAATCAATTACAGAAGAAGTAGATCTCATTACTGAAATATCAAGATATTACTCACCTTAAACAAATCTGACTTTATATTAAACCTTCATAAAAAATTATTGATATCCCGAAAAAAAATGTTACAAAGCCAGAAACCTGATTTGAAAAAGCTTTGACCCTAGAAATGTGAATGGAAATTTGAGAGCCTGACTCAAGACTTACGCTAAAACCCTGATCCCCAACCCAAAAGGTTCGTGTTACTCTGTTGCAGTTATAAACAAAAAGTGAAAGCGGAACAAGTTCGAGTTTTCCGGGCTATCACTATCACTAGTGAAAAACCCACACATTATAAAACTTAAGTTCTACAGTCGCTTTAAAATCGGACGCATGAATCAAAGACATTTGTGGACTATTGTCGCCCTGTCTGTGGCTATTTCAGGTTTACCTTCAGTGGGTCGTACTCAAACCGCTAAGGACAACCCTCCCGTTTCCCAAGCATCTGTTATGGCTGATGCAGTGAAAGTAGGAGAGTATCAATCCCCTGAACAGAAACCTACCTTGGATGCTGTGAAGACAGAGATTCATCCTCACAGCGTTGAAGGCAATCAGGCCGCAACCCTTTACATCCGGGATATTCCCGTTCTCACTTTTCTGAGTTCTACCCCAGTTGCTAACACAGATACAAAAATGGCAGCAATTGGAAAAGCTGGAGGCGTAAATTCTTATGCCCTTGTTGCTAGTAATTCACCAAAGGCCCCAAGCATGGGAAATATCATGGATCTGGGCAAATCTTTCAGCCCCATTGCCAATGATCCAGTTCAAAGAGCCAGCGTAGTAGCGTCTAGAATTAATCAGCTGATTCGCGAAAACGCAGACGCAAGCCAAATTACCGTCAGCTGGAAAACAGAGGAAAAATCTTCAGTTAACAATAAAGCCCAAGATAAAGGCTCCTCTGTTATACAGCAATTAGATCGCTACACCATCAAAATTGACGGTAAAGAATTGGTGGAAGTCAATGAAGGTACGCGATTAGCAGATACTACCAGAAATCTTGCCCAAGATGCCCTGCAAGCAACTAATCGTCTGCGGAGACTGATAGGTAATGCATATCCCATCAGCGAAATTGCTAATTTACCAGCAAGTACATCAGGATCAATAACAAAGCTACCCCAACAGATTGCGATTGGTGGAGTAAAAATTAACTTCAAAGGCATGGCTTCTTGGTATGGCTATGATTGGTCTGGTAATAAAACTGCCAGTGGTGAGAGATTCAATCCCGAAGCAATGACAGCAGCCCATCGCAGTCTACCTCTGGGTACAAAGGTGCGTGTTATTAACACCCGTAATGGTCGCTCGGTAGTTGTGCGAATTAATGACCGAGGTCCATACATTGGTGGTCGAATTATTGATCTTTCTGCTGGTGCAGCACGACTTTTAGGGATTATTGGCAGTGGTATTGCGCCAGTGCGGCTTGAGGTGTTGGGAAGATAATATTCAGGAGTATGGCTTGCGCCACCCTGGGCTATCAGAAGGCAAAAGGCAAAAGGCAAGAGACAGAAGGTAATAAATACATTTTTTTCCTCTTATCCCCTACTCCCCCCCATACCCTACAACTTACACCCATACCCTTCTAAAATCTCTGCTCTTTTTTCGCTTTTCACTTAAATACCCCTAGTCGATTAATCCCTAACCCCAGTTTCAGATATAAACTAACGGGTGAGAGGATCAAGAACTAGGGGTATTTTGTGCGCCTGCTGACTACAGTTGCAGCTTTACGCTGTTATTTAAATCAACGTCGTTGGGAGAGCAATCTCAAGCTTTCAGACGAGTTATTATTTGACGATAACACTACTTGGTATCCCGCAGAGATTGGTCTAGTACCGACTATGGGAGGGTTACATCAAGGTCATCTTAGTCTGATTGAAAAGGCTAGGCAAGAGAATTCTACGGTGATTGTGAGTATTTTTGTCAATCCTCTGCAATTTGGACCGCAGGAGGATTATCAACGCTATCCCCGGACTCTAGAGCAGGATCAGGAATTGTGTGTACAAGCTGGAGTTGATGCGATTTTTGCCCCTACTCCGGAAGAAATGGGAATTCCTCAGAAGAATATACAAGAAACTCAAGTTACACAAGTAATCCCTCCATCTGGTATGATAAGTACCTTGTGTGGTAGATATCGGCCGGGTCATTTTCAAGGTGTGGCGACAATTGTCACCAAGCTTTTCAATTTGGTACAGCCTGACCGAGCCTACTTTGGTCAAAAAGATGGCCAGCAACTGGCAATTATTAAGCGTCTGGTGGCTGATTTAAATTTGCCAGTTGAGATTGTTGCTTGTCCAACGGTGCGGGAAGCGTCTGGCTTGGCTTTGAGTTCTCGTAATCAATATTTGAGTGCAACAGAAAAAGAGCAGGCAACAGTGTTATATAAAGGCTTGCAGCAAGCTGAAGCGGCGTTCCGTGCTGGCGATCGCAATAGCAGCCAGCTGATGGCATTGGTGTGGCAAGAAATCGCAAATATCAGCACTATCTATGTTGAATATATTGAATTGGTGGAACCAAATACATTGATGTTTTTAGCAAAAGTTGAGGAGGAAGGAATGCTGGCGATCGCAGCCCGTCTTGGTTCTACACGGTTAATTGATAATACCATTTTGTGCGATGTCTACGACGGGCTACGCCAACCTATCATCGCTATTGATGGGCCAGCTGGTGCTGGTAAATCTACGGTAGCTCGCCAAGTGGCAACCCAGTTAGGTTTAGTGTACTTAGATACCGGTGCTATGTACCGTGCAATCACCTGGCTGGTGCTGCAAAAAGGCATTGCTATTGATGATGAATGTGCGGTCGCTCAATTAGCCACTCAGTGTAAAATCGAACTTACTCCCAGTCATAATCTGGAAATTCCTGTGCGAGTGTGGATTAATGATACAGATGTGACTCAAGAAATTCGCACCATTGAGGTAACATCACAAGTATCTGCGATCGCTGCTCAAAGTGCAGTCCGCAAAGCACTGGTAAAACAACAGCAAAGCTGGGGTAAACGAGGTGGTTTAGTAGCTGAAGGAAGGGACATTGGTACTCATGTTTTCCCTGATGCAGAAGTCAAAATCTTCTTAACTGCTTCTGTTGGGGAACGTGCACGCCGTCGTCAGCAAGACTTTACAAAACAAGGTCAACCTGAAGTGAGTTTAGAGCAACTTGAACGGGATATTGCAGAACGCGACTACAAAGATAGCACTCGCAAAATTTCTCCCTTGCAAAAAGCAGCAGATGCGGTAGAAGTTGAAACCGATGGACTTAGCCCCTCTGAAGTAGCAATGCAAATTGTTAATTATTACCAAAAGTGTGTATCTCAGTTGTAATTGCAATAATTTCTTGTTGGTCTAAAATCTGAATAGGCAGGAAGCAGGAATTTTGAATTGTTCCCTATTCCCTGCTCCCTGTTGTAGATATTCAAATGGACATAATATCAGGTTAGAATTAGAAACATTCAATAGCCTATAAATAAGTGTTGTATTCAACAATACAGAGAGTTTGAATCATCCTTCATCTAACCAAAGATAGATGAAGAAAATTCCCAAAATCAGCAACTATAAATAAGTCTCCATCATATAAGTTGCGATTAACTATCAAACATTCAATTCCTTCCTAAAGTTGGTAAAATTCCAAAATAACAAGAATGTGTTTTTGCTCTTTAATTAATTTTTAACCTATCCTTGGGAAGAAGTGATTATACTGGATATGTGCATTTCTGGAAATCATTATTTATGAATAAAATCCTGCAAAAGGCTAGTTGACCGTGCCAATTTTGGATTCTATCCCAGCTGGAAAAAAGAGATCAGCAGATTAAAAACCGCCAACCCTAATGAAATCGTACTCTCTCAATCATTAAGGATGTAAAACTGCTTTTAATTTTTAATTGGTATTGAGATTTTAGATTGAGGTGGTTCAATTTAGTAGTAAAATAACCATGTTAAGTTTGATATCCCAGCATTCATTAAGGATGTAAAACTGCTGAATACAAAACCTGTAATTTCCTGAATTTCGACAATAGCTTTAAATTGGAAAACAGTAAAGAGAGGACTTCAAAACATGGCATTTACACAGCTTCCCCTACCCTTTGATTTTAATGCTCTAGAGCCTTATGGCATGAAAGGTGAAACCTTTGAGTATCACTATGGTAAGCATCACAAAGCTTATGTAGATAACCTCAACAAACTCACCGATGCTACAGAACTTGCTGATAAGTCCCTCGAAGAAGTAATCCAAATTTCCTTCAAAGACTCCTCTAAAGCTGGTATCTTCAACAACGCGGCTCAAGTTTGGAACCACACCTTCTTTTGGAACTCACTCAAACCCGCAGGTGGTGGCACACCCACAGGCGAACTGGCTGCTAGGATTGACAAAGATTTTGGTAGCTTTGACAAATTCAAAGAAGAATTTTCTACCGCTGCTACAACCCAGTTTGGTAGCGGTTGGGCTTGGCTGATTGATGATAGTGGCACACTCAAGGTGATCAAGACACCCAACGCAGAGAACCCCCTAGCCCATGGTAAAAAGGCACTTCTCACCCTAGACGTTTGGGAACACGCCTACTACATCGACTACAGAAATGCTCGTCCAGCATTCATCAAAAATTTCTTAGATCAATTGGTTAACTGGGAATTTGCTGCTGCAAATCTAGCTGGTTAATCCACTTTTGATGTAAGGCTATCCATTTACAGTCCCCATGTCTACCCAGGCAGGGGATTTTTCACTCTGGTACAATTTAGGAACTGCAACTATACTAAAAACGGTTTAAAAGTGTCATTCTGAACGTTTGCGGAGCGTCTCTGAAAGAGATAGTGAAGAATCTCCAAGATACTAGAGCCTACGGCACACTCCGCGTTCACGCACTGTCCCGAAGGGATACGCTTTAACCTCTGTGTTTCTTTTTGATTCTCTTCAATGTAGTTCAGTATAGCACTCATTTTTGGGTGTTAAAAATCTATCCTCATTTCCTTTTACCATAGATAGATTATTACTATTTTGGTGATGTCTAATGGGTGTTCCCAGAGAAGATATTGTATTGGGTTTACATCCACCTTATAAAGGTCCATACACAGATTATGGTGTGGCTTAAAATTTTTAAACTTGGGTCAATTACTGTAGCATGGATGACTAAATGATTGTGTCAGCCGCACCATAATGGAATTTCCAAGATGGTACAGACTAATAGCTCAAAATCCCCACGCGAACGTTTCAATATTTCCAAATTGGCTATTGACTTTTCGTGGTTGATGGTATATTTTTGGCTAGGTGTAACGGTAGCTGGAGTTTTGGCCTTCAGTTCCCTCAAATATGCTTTGTTTCCAGATATTACCTTTCCGGTGGTGGTGGTAAACGCCCAAGCACCCCTGACATCAGCCCTGCATACAGAGAACAAACTCACTAAACCAATAGAAGAAAGCCTAAAATCACTGGCAGGACTAGACAATATTCGTTCTTCAAATTATCCTGCTCAAACTGCCGTTAGCTTGTCATTTGCTGTAGGAACGAATTTAGAAACATCGACTAGCAACACTGAAAATATAGTTAAGCAGTTGAAATTGCCTAAATGGGCAAATTATAAAATAATTCCTCTGAACTTGAATGAGTCAGCAGCTGTTAGCTATGCGATTGAGAGTAAATCAGGAAATTTAAATGATTTACAGAAACTGGCAAAAGATAAAATAGTGCCAGCGATCACACAAATACCAGGAGTCCTGAACATCTTCACTGCTAGGAGATGGGAATAGCGCACCTCCACCTACAGCTACGGCTGGACTCCCATCAGTAGGTACATTAATCAGACTTAACACCAAAGATACCCTAGCATTTCAAGTCATTATAAAAGGTAATGCTAACACATTAGAAGTGGTGAGTCGGGTAGAGAAAGAAGTGCAGGAACTCAGGACTAGCCTCAAAGATTTCACCCTCACACTTGCTGCTACTCAAGCTAAATATATCCGCAATGCTACCCATTCCACCATAGATGCACTGATCGAAGCAATGATTTTATCTGTGGTGGTGATATTTCCATTTTTGTGGAACTGGCAAGCTACTCTAATTTCTGCTTTAGCAATTCCCATTTCTTTTATCGTCATGGCGATCTATGGCTTTAACTTAGAAACAATTACCCTTTTGGCTTTAGCTTTGGTGATTGCTTCTATTGTCAATGATGCCATTGTTGATGGGGAAACTCCGTGCCAAGCAGCCCTGATAGCTAGCTACTAATGAGATTAGCTTAACTGTCACCGGAGCCACTTTCACAGCAGTTGCGGTATTTCTGCCTATTCGTTTGATGGGTGGAGTGGTTGGCCAATTCTTCAAACCCTTTGGCATCAGTATTTCCGTAGCCATGCTCACCTCTCTATTAGTGGTGCGGACTTTATCCCCTGTACTGGCAATTTATTGGCTCAAACCCTCAAAATCTAACTCTCCTCGGCAGGAAAATAAGCTTGGGGTGCGATTTGACCAAATTTACTGCAACTTACTCCCCTGGTCATTAAACCACTGTTGGCTAGTTGTCGGTTTAGCCGTTCTCAGTTTAGTTGCTGGTTTAACCCTGATCCCCCTAATTCGTAAAGGCTTTATTCCCAAACTTGACCGAGGCGAATTCAATATTGTCTATACCTCTCCCTTGCCTAGTGTTCCTGATCCCCGACAATTGGCGCAAGCAGGACAAGGACAACTACCAGAACCAGGAAGGCTAACGGGACAAGGAGAAACGAACATAAGAGGACAAATAAATTCCTCTGCTTCTGCTGCTTTCGCTGCTTTATCATCTCCAATTCCTATTCCTAATCCTTTAAATCATTCTCTGGATGTTGCTAAGAAACTGGAAGGAGTGGTGAGAAAGTCTCCTGATGTGGAAACTGTGTTTACTACTGTGGGTTCTCGTGAAGGTGAGCGGAATAAAGGGACGTTGTATCTCAAGCTGAAAAAAGAACGTCAAATCTTGACTTCAGCTTTGCAGGATCAACTGCATTCTGATTTGCCTAATCTACCTGGTGTCACTACAAGTGTAGAAGATATTCAACTTGTTGATACTGGTGGGTAGAAAGCTTTACAGTTGGCTTTGCAAGGTGATGATCTGGCAGCTTTAAATAAAACCGTGAAGGAAATTAAAGCACGAGTGGAGAAATTACCAGGTTTTGCAGAGTGACTGTGACAGGTGAGGCTAATCAAAAACGTAATGTTTTTAAGATTGAACGGTTGAATAATCAAAGGGTCGCTTATATCAGTGCTAATCTGGGTGCAAATTTAACTTTGGGTGATGCAACTGATCAAGTGGTGGCTGAAGCTAAAGCTGTGATACCTGCTGGTGTTTCTTTGAATTTGGGTGGTGATTCTGCTCGTGACAGTGAGGTATTTGGTAGTTTTGGGAGCACTTTGGCTTTATCTGCTTTGTGTATTATCGGTGTATTAATTTGGCTGTTTAAAAGTTGGGTAGACCGATAGTTATTAGACACGTTCGAAAATTTAGAAAGGAGTATGTGTCTAGCTTTCCATAGTGTTAAGATGAGGAAAGAGCCAAGGAAAGAATCAGGGTTGGGAATAGTTACGGATAGTTCCTATCCATGAAGATATTGATGACTAATTCATAACTGACCTCATATCCATAACATTTATGAAATGGGCAACACTCATGAACCAGTTCTTAATGTGACTAAACCACAAATAGTAAGAATTACTTGTAAGTAAATTGGGTAATTCAGGGGAAATCTTTGTTTAGGTAAGGTACCCGGAATGTTTTTACAAGTCTAATGACCTATTCAACAAAAATACCCTTGGTGGAAAACTCTTTGTTTCCTGCCTTTTGTTCTGAGTGGCCATGGCATAATCGCTATCATGTTTTTCTACCTGTTCACGGAGACTAGGAGGGAAAACATCTCGTAATATTTCTAGCCAGTAATGAAATGTGTCCTTTGCTTCCGTTTTCCATATACCGAAATGCAAACCTAAAACCTCAAATGTTGGTATTTTCCTCCAATAGAACAAGGATAGACATATCTGTTCTTTTATCTCTAGTTTCCCTTTCCCCCCTCCTCCTTTCTAATTTAGACCTATGTTTTTACTTTCTATCTCCCCTTGCAGTTTTTTATGCTACATTTCAGTTCTGGCTAACAAGTCTTGAAACTGATAGTTAGTTATTCCCTGTATTTGCTTTGTAGGATGTGGATACTCTTGAATATAGTTAATTTAGTGGATTTTTCATTTTGGTAGACGGTCAAAATTTCCTTCTACCATTTTTTTGACACCAAGTTAATTTTCCTGACAGGTCTATTTAGTTGTGACACGGAACTACCATCGGTTTCATCATTCACAGCTAATACAAGCTACTAATAGTAGTTATGCAAGTATTTCGACTATATGGGATGTAATTTTTCAATCCCCCTATTATCATAATTTTCCACAAACTATAAAATTAGGTGTAGCGCAAGAAAATAGAGATTTTAACTTTATCAATTTATTGAAATTGCCATTCGTTACAGTAGGGAACAGGGAGTAGGGAACAGGGAGTAGGGGGAAAAATTAATTTTTTCTTCTGTTAGCGTAGGTTGGCCTAAGCCATACTCCTGTAACTCCTGTAACTCCTGTAACTCCTGTAACTCCTGTAACTCCTGTAACTCCTTGTTTGATAGCTAAGGCACAATCAAAACTGGACAAGGGGAAAGGTTAATGACGCGACTAGTGACGCTATCAGTTGCACCCTCATCAGTTAAGCCTAAACCCCGACAGCCCATAATAATTAAACTGGCCTCAATTTCATCAGCCACATCACAGATAGTAAAGGCTGGTTTACCTTGTCTTTCGAGGACTTCGGCTGTAATACCCTGGTGAGAAAATAGAGCTTGGGCATTTTCCAGAAGTTTAGCAACGGCCTCTGGAGACATCATGGGATCAGCATTAGGCGCGTCTGGGGCTGCTTCTTCCACAACAGACAGTAGAACCAAGCGACTGTTATATTTCTGCACGACGTTGGTAACTACTTCAGCAGCTTCCCTCGCGGCGCGACTTTGATCAATTGGAAACAGAACTGTTTTAAACATAGATCACCTCAGCACCCCTCACTCCGGTAAAATCTTGATAGTTATATTCCAAAACAATAACAAAAAGGCAATCAGGAGAGTTTGGCTGTGTCGAAAAAAAGTTTAGCAAGTTTATCTGCTGCTGATATATCTGGAAAACGCGCTTTGGTGCGGGTTGATTTTAACGTTCCTGTGGATGATCAAGGCAGTATTACTGATGATACCCGCATTCGGGCTGCTGTGCCAACTATCCAAGATTTGACCAAAAAGGGCGCGAAGGTAATTCTAGCAAGCCATTTTGGCCGCCCCAAAGGTGTAGATGATAAATTGCGTTTAACTCCTGTTGCTAAACGCCTTTCTGAGTTGTTGGGACAAGAAGTTGTCAAGACTGATGACTGTATTGGTGATGATGTAGCTGCTAAAGTTGGCGCGTTACAAAATGGCCAAGTGCTGTTATTGGAAAATGTCCGCTTCTACAAGGAAGAAGAAAAGAATGATCCTGAATTTGCGAAAAAATTGGCAGCAAATGCTGATTTCTATGTAAATGATGCCTTTGGTACTGCACACCGCGCCCATGCCTCAACTGAAGGTGTAACTAAGTTCCTCAGTCCTTCTGTGGCTGGTTATTTGGTTGAGAAGGAATTGCAATATTTACAAAGTGCAATTGAAGAACCTAAACGTCCTTTGGTGGCTATTATTGGCGGTTCTAAGGTTTCTAGCAAAATCGGCGTAATTGAAACCCTATTAGAAAAGTGCGATAAGCTGATCATCGGCGGTGGGATGATTTTCACTTTCTATAAAGCCCGTGGTTTAAGTGTTGGTAAGTCTTTGGTAGAAGAAGACAAGCTGGAATTGGCTAAGGCTTTGGAAGCTAAAGCTAAGGAACGCGGTGTGGCTTTGTTGCTACCTACAGATATTGTAGCGGCTGATAAGTTTGCTCCTGATGCGAATGCTACTACAGTCAGTATTGACAATATTCCTGCTGATGGTATGGGTTTAGATATTGGTCCTGATTCTGTGAAGGTTTTCCAAGCGGCTTTGGCTGATTGTAAGACTGTAATTTGGAATGGACCTATGGGTGTGTTCGAGTTTGACAAGTTTGCTGCGGGTACGGAAGCGATCGCACATACTCTAGCAGAAATCGGCAAAATCGGCACAACTACCATTATCGGTGGTGGTGACTCTGTAGCAGCAGTTGAAAAGGTAGGTTTGGCTGATCAAATGAGCCACATTTCTACCGGTGGTGGTGCTAGTTTGGAGTTGTTAGAAGGTAAGGTTTTACCTGGTATTGCAGCTTTAGATGAAGCGTAATTAATAGGGTGAAGGATGAAGTTTTAGACTTTGTCCTTCATTCTCCTAGAAGGGATACCCACGATAAGTTCCGCTAACTCACATTCTCGCAAAAATGAAAGATTGAACCCCTTCAAGACTCTCCCTCTATCTCTTCATCTTCCATATCTTTCGTCAGCCCAGTGATCGCAAAATCGCTAATTTATAGTCTCGCACAACAGGCTCAAAAAATATGGGTGCGGGTAAGGATGTCCAGGATTTAAGGATTTTTACGATGTTTGTCGTCAGATTTTCTTATCTGAATGCTGACTTTGGCGTTCTCAAGTTTCCAAGGAAATTTCAAAAATTAAAAAAAATTCGTTTTTTAGGGTCGAACCCCATTGATTTTTCCTTCTAAAGCTGATATTCTTATCATTGAAATATTATAGCTTAAAAAATTTTTTCTCACAGCCAATTTGATTTGATATAAATACTTTACCACCTTCGCCGCGAGCTCAATCCCAAAAACAAGATTTCTTTTGAAAAAAATTTATTTAAAATAGCCTAAAAAATAATTTTTAATTATTAATGACCGAAGACGAATCGGTTGTTTCAGGCATCCTGTAAATCCTGATCCAGACAATCATATTTGATCGGATGTAATCAGCAATAATCAAATATTGAGGAGTTAAGAGGTGATTAAATGCAGGCTTTTGTGACTGGTGGTACAGGTTTTGTTGGTTCTCATGTGGTGCGATCGCTATTAGAGTCAGGATACAAAGTTACGGCTTTGGTACGTCCGAGTAGTAACCTGGGAAATTTACGGAGTTTAGAGATATATATTGTCAAAGGCGATTTAAATGACCCGCATATCTGGAAACAGATGCATGGTTGTAACTACCTGTTTCATGTCGCTGCCCATTATTCCCTCTGGCAAAAAGACCGCGATTTGCTCTATCCTCATAACGTGGAAGGAACGCGCAATCTGTTAGCAGCAGCCCAAAAAGCGGGGATTTCACGGACGGTTTATACCACTTCAGTAGCAGCTATTGGATTGGGGAAATCTGGTCAAGTGGTTGATGAAACTCATCAGAGTCCTGTTGAAAAGTTAGTGGGAGACTATAAAAAGTCTTAGTTTCTAGCTGAACAAGTAGCGATCACATCTACAAAATAAGGTCAAGATATTATGGTAGTTAGTCCTAGCAGTCTGATTCGATCTTTGGATATTAAACCCACAGCAACCTGGGATATTATTCTGCGGTTTTTGCGGCGACAGATGCCAGCTGATGTGGATACAGGTTTAAACTTTATTGATATGCGAGATGTGGCCAGAAGACATTTGCTGGCTTTAGAAAAAGGAAGATCAGGCCCTCGCTATATTCTCGGACATCAAAATCTTAGCCTCAAACAACTTCTAGAAATACTATCTGAGATCACAGGATTGAAAGCACCGCAAATATCCGTTCCAGCTTTTTTACCATTAAGTGTGGTTTGTGTAGAAGAAAAAATTCTTGCACCTATAGGAAAAACCCCCAGAGTTCCCATAGATGGTGTCCGCATGGCACAGCAACCAATGTATTATGATGCTTCCAAGGCCGTCCGCGAGCTTAGTCTACCTCAGTCACCTGTGAATGTAGCACTAAAAGACACTGGTGATTGCTTTGTGTCTAATGGTTATGTCAAATAATTGCTAATGGGTAACGGAGAATAGGTTTTTCCAATCACCAATTACCAATTAGACCTGTCAGGAAAATTAACTTGGTGTGAAAAAAATGGTAGAAGGGAATTTTGAGGGTGTACCAAAAGGAAAAATCCACTAAATTAACTATATTCAAGAATATCCACATCGTAGAAAACAAATACTGGGGATAACTAACCATCAGTTTCAAGACTTGTTAGCCCAAGGTGAAATGTAGCATAGAAAACTGCAAGGGGAGATAGAAAGTAAAAACATAGGTCTAAATTAGAAAGGAGGAGGGGGGAAAGGGAAACTAGAGATAAAAGAACAGGTATGTCTATCCTTGTTCTCTTGGAGGAAAATGCCAACATTTGAGGTTTTAGGTTTGCATTTCGGTATATCCAAAACGGAAGCAAAGGACACATTTCATTACTGGCTAGAGATATTACGAGATGTTTTCCCTCCTAGTAGTCTGCCAAGGCAATTTTGCTGGGTTAAATACTCGGATATAAACGCTGCATTTTTTTACGTGCATCCTCGGTTTTAAAACCCAATAAACACTGGGTTTTCGTTGATTACGCTGTGACTCCGAAATAGCAATTTCAGAAGATAATATTTCTACATTAGGAATACCTAGTTCTAAGCATTGGCGAGATAAAACTGATAATTCAATTTCTACTTGATTCAGCCAAGAAGCGTGTTTAGGAGTATAGTGAAACTCTAATTATTGAATAATGCGGCGTGCTTCTTGTGGAGAGAAAACTTCATATAAAACACTTGGAGTATGAATATTTAGGTTATCAACAAGTAAAAATATCACATCAGCTTGGGGGTAATAAACATCTACTAAATCTTTTAATTGTTTAGCAAAATCAGCTTTTGTCCGACTTTGTGTAACTTCAATATGCCTCCACCCGGCTATTGGTTCAAAAAAGCCAAATAAATTTACAACACCATTGCGTTTATACTCACAATCATAACCTTCAGGCTGATGTGGTTCTGGTGGCAAAGGAAGTCTTACTTCTTCTAGTAATTGATATGGGCGTTCATCTAGGTAGAGTGTAGGTTTTTTCGGATCATATGGCTCATTGTACAAATCCAAAACATCTTCCATTCTTAACACATACTCTGGGTTAACTTCGGGAATACACCACTGTTGTTTTAACCACGGTTTAATTTCATTTTTTTTAGAGTTTGGCGTATTGTTTCGTCTGAGATTCAATCTATGATACCAACCTTCACTAAATGCTCCGCTAATAATTGCATTGTCCAACGCACTCTTCCCTCTGGCAGATTAGAACAAGCAGTCGCAATCAAAAATGCTTCTTGTTTTTCATCTAATTTTTTGGGTTTTGGTGGATTTTCCCCATCCTTTAAAGCAAACTCTAATCCACCAATTACAAACTTTTCTCTTGTCCTTTCCACCGTAGCAACATGAACTCGAACTGCGGCAGCGCCGTGTCCGTTTCTCCCTCAGATGCCATTCAAAGAATGTTTGCACGGGTTATACTTCTTGCTTTGTGCTTTCCTTTTTCGAGGATTGCTTGCAGTTGTAAAACTTCCTCTTCGCTTAAATCTACAACATACTTTTTTGCCATGGTCAACCCCTTTTTTGACTAGTTTATCAATTAGAGGGGCTTACCCAGCAACATTGCCTTGGTGGACTACTAGTCTCCGTGAACAGGTAGAAAAACATGATAGCGATTATGCCATGGCCACTCAGAACAAAAGGCAGGAAACAAAGAGTTTTCCACCAAGGGTATTTTTGTTGAACAGGTCATTAGACTTGTAAAAATATTCCGGGTACCTCAACAAAGATTTCGCCTGAATTCCCCAATTTACTCACAAGTAATTCTTACTATTTGTGGTTTAGTCACATTAGGAATTGGTTCATTATTTTTGCCCATTTCATAAGTGTTATGGATATGAGGTCAGTTATGAATCTGTCATCAACATCTTCATGGATAGGAACTATCCGTAACTATTCCCAACCCTGATTCTTTCCTTGGCTCTTTCCTCATCTTAACACTATGGAAAGCCAGACACATACTCCTTTCTAAATTTTCGCCCCTCTCTTTTGCCAATTGGCAATTCACAACTGCGGATGCCCGTATCCGTCTCCAGCGTCTTTATACACAAATAGAAAATTGACAAACCAGTACCTTTGCTTTGCTTGAGCAATCTCATAAAAATGGAAGATTGATCCCGATCAGAGTTAATCATATTGATAACAACTAATACTTCTGCTCCCGTAGACCCATGCTCATGATATTTCTTACAGAAATAATATTGATATAATTTATTTAGCTTTGAAGCTTAATTGCATATAGGTTGCAAACAGTGTTTTCTTTCTTCTACACCAAGGCTTGCAAGTTTTTCGGAAAGGTTACGTAAGAAAATAACTCAATAACCACTATTTATTCCCCCAACTTCTCAAACAAATGTGCCAACACCATATTAGAAAACAAAAACCCATCAGGATCAGTTAAACGCAACCTTTCCTCCACAACTTCCACCCAACCCTGCTTAAAATAAGGTTGCAAACATTGTGTAATTTCCTCAACCTTTTCTTTTCCAAACTTCTCCACCAACACCGTCAAACTCAAACCTTCTGCTAACCGCAACCCCAGCATTAAAGTTTCTAACAATTCATCCTCTAAAGGTGTGACTTCACAATCAATCAATGCACCATTTTGCAACCATTCGTAATATTCTTTAGTTTTCCGAGGACGAGTGAAGCGTTTACCATGCACATAACTGGCTGCACCCATACCAAAACCATAATAAGAGCGATTTTCCCAATAAACTCGATTATGTTTACATTGATGTCCGCTTTTAGCATAGTTGGAAATTTCATAATGTTCATAACCTGCGCCAGTTAAGACTTTTTGCCCTAGTTGGTACATTGTGACAGTGGTTTCATCTGTCGGTAGGGGATTATCTCCCGGTTTGTAATAACGACCAAAAGCTGTCCCTGGTTCAATGGTTAAATCATAGATAGATATATGAGTGGGGGCAACTTCTACCGCTTTAGTTAGGGAATCTTCCCACTGAACTAAAGACTGATGTGGCAACCCAGAAATTAGGTCTAAGCTAAATTGGGGTATCTCGACTTGGTTGATTAAATCAATAGCTGCAAAGATATCATTAACTGAGTGCGATCGCCCAGCAACTGTTAGTAATTCATCTTGAAAGGCTTGTACACCCAAACTTACCCGGTTGACACCTGTACTGCAATAACCTGCAATCTGTGCCAAATCATAAGTACCGGGGTCCATTTCCATGGAAATTTCCACGCCAGCCGCAATGCCAAAACGCTTCTCTAACGCTGTTAATATACATTGCAACTGTTCTGTCGATAACAGCGAAGGAGTACCACCACCAAAGAAAATAGTTGTTACTGGTTGACTAAAAGCTAGTGAGATGCTGATTTCGTGACACAGTGCGTCAACATATTGGGAAATTGTACCAGATGTTTTACCCTGTGAGCGGTAGCTTGGCTCGCCGTAGGTATCGCCCACCACAAACACCGGAAAGTCACAATAAAAACACCGCCGCCGACAAAAGGGGATATGTACGTAAGCCGCACTAGGAACTTGAACAGCAATATCTTTTTGACTCATTATGATCAAGAATTAAATTAATTGAATGGACAATTACAAATAAAGAAAATGAGTAGTTTTTTTACAACTTTCTATCTTTTTACAACAAAAATTAAGAATAATTATGCAGAGAAAATACTTTGGTTATAATGTTTGCATATAAAATTGTATTTATTACCTAAAGCCCTAGGGTAAGTCCATATTTCTTAATCAATCTGACCGTTGAAATAAAAAATACCTTACTCTATAGGGTAACTACAGTTGTAGGAAAACAGCACAATCATGCTTGATATCATCATCATTCTCTCGTTTATTTTGGCAGCATCGGGAATAGGTTACTTTAGTACCGATCTACTCCCCCCTGGAACACTAGACGGGGTAACAAACCTAAACGCATTGCGGTTAATTGTTGCTGTATTTGCCGCTATTATTGGTGGTGCAATTGGGCTAAGTTTCCAGACCACATACCGTCGCTTAGAAACACAAGTCCGAGAAATGCCCCTCGAAGTCATTTTAACTCGTGCCATTGGCTTAGTCATTGGGCTCTTACTAGCCAATTTAATGTTAGCCCCGCTATTTTTACTACCCATTCCCCCAGATTTTGGATTTATTAAACCTCTAGTAGCAGTTGTCGGCAGTATTATACTTGCTGTCACAGGCATGAATTTGGCAGATACTCATGGACGCGGTTTATTACGCTTAATTAATCCCAACACTGTAGAAACAATGGTAGTTGAAGGAACTCTTAAACCTGCAAACACCAAAGTTTTAGATACCAGTTGCATTATTGATGGTCGTATTGAAACCTTATTGGAAACTGGTTTTCTAGAAGGGGTAATTATTGTCCCACAGTTTATTTTACAAGAACTGCAACAAGTAGCGGATGCCAGTAAAGACCAAAAGCGAGTTAGAGGAAGACGCGGATTAGAAATCCTCAACCGGATTAAAGAGGCTTACCCAGAACGCATTTTAATTAACGCGGCTGATTACGAAGATATTGCTACAGTTGATGCTAAATTGGTGCGATTTGCCCAGGAAATTAATGGGACTCTATTAACTAATGACTACAATTTATCTAAAGTTGCTAGTGTGCAGAAAGTTCCAGTTTTAAATATCAATGATTTGGTAAATGCAGTTCGTCCATCTTATTTACCTGGTGATAATCTAGATTTGAAAATTCTCAAAGAAGGTAAAGAACCAAGTCAAGGTGTTGGTTATTTAGACGACGGCACAATGGTAGTAGTTGAGGAAGGAAGCAGTTATGTAGGTGGTGAACTGCGGGTAGTTGTCACCAGTGCTTTACAAACCTCAGCGGGGAGGATGATTTTTGCTAAACCCCAAGCTTCCGCATTAGCGTGAGGGAAATGTTGCGGAAAACAGAATCAATCCTGAAAATCGGTGTAGGAAACTGCACGGATTTTATATTGCGTTTGTATTGGGTGATTATATCTCTTGCAAAAGTCCGAAAATGATATTATTATATTATATTTCATTCTGAATGAAATGAAGAATCTTCAGGACCACATAACATACTCATTAGTTCAGATAAACTTTGTTGTTGCTCACTAGACCTATCTTTAAAATAAATTGTATGAGAGAATAAACAGATTAGATATAAATGTCAGTATCAATAATGACAAGCCCCTTAAAAAGAATAGAATCATACCCAGAGGAATCAAAAGAGTAGAGTTCAAGTAATTACAGAAAATACCACATCAGAATAGCGAGAAGATTTGTATCGAATGACTGCTACAAACTCCAACCTCAAACGGATGCAACTTGAGTAGCTAATTTAATTCGAGAGGATTAAAGGGTTTAGCGATCGCACTTTTCATTCCTAATTAGGCATAGCGACGAAGGTCAGCAGCTTGGATCTTGGCAGTTAATAAAACCACTGGAATCTCCTTTGTCGCTGGATTTGGTTGTAATTGCTCAAAAGCAAGAAGTCCATCCATATCCGGCATCATTACATCTAGTTGGTCATTTTCAGCCTGTATTATACCCTCTTTCCCAGAACTAGCAGTCAGAACTTCCCAACCTACAACAGTTCCCAAGCAAACTTTTTTTACTTCTTGAATATAATCCACATTCCGCACCCTAAACTGCCACAGAGATAAATTACGGAGAGAAAAAATCCAAGGGAGCATAAAAACAAACAGATGCAGTGAAAAAAGGCATTGGAGAAACAGTAAAGCACCAAAAATAGGATCAAAAGCTATTCTCAATAAGGAGCAATAAGAAAGAACACCGCCAAGAGAAGTCAACAGATAAATGAAGATATTCAAGAGATAAATCATAACTTAGACTAATAGATTGAAGTAAAAAAAGAGATTATGGACATAGTAAAATAGAGCTATAAATCAAAGACATTAGGTTATTTTCTCATAGAAATTAAATTAATAGAGAGAAAAATTAGGTAAGTAATTGATAGTAGGGAAAACAATGCTCTGGTAAAAGATTCACAATGAAATCTCTCTCTTGAGTCCAGTAACAGATATGTTTTTCTTGGTTAAGTGTAACTAAATAAATAGACTGAAAGCATGGAGAAATACAGCGTAAAGTGGGGCGGTCAGTTGGTTTACCCAATTGATTTTTACTGTTGATTTAGACTCTCTCGAAGGGGTTCTAATTTGTCGTTCTCCTAAAGTATAAACCAGCAGACATAAACCCATAATCATTCCCAGGGACTCTATTCTCTCTGGACTTTTTAGGAAAATACTGTCTGCAAACAATAATGGGTCTTTGACAAAAGCAAACCCTCTCTGGCAAGACTGTTGAGCTTTCTTTATATTCACTCAAGATGGAGTCATGGGTAAGTTCATTGGAATCCAAAAGGTTTGTAGCAAAAATAAAAGGACCTGTCCTCAGAAATTCTGTATTAATTTTACTTTCATTCTGGGAGAATGTAACTGATATCTCATTATGATATCTCTCCTGAACTATCTTTTTTCTTAGATTTGATTTGAGTAACGTTACTCTGGTTAATTCGGTGATATTTGAATTGTTTGAATAGTTTAGATAACCCCTTGATAGCATCAGCTTCACAAGCAAATTCTTCTGGTGATAACTTTTTCAAATCTTGCACAGCTTTTGATTGTGCCTTGGTAATTTTTTGTGAGAGTTTACCTAGGTCTGATTCTCTTCTTTCTTGACTGTCCACTACTAAGCATCTTTGTTCTATGCCTGCATAATTTACTGTTTTTGAAGCTAGTTTATATCCGGGTAAGTTACTATCAACAAATTCTGGTTCTGGTAATGTTGATATTAATGATTGTGCTGATTTTACGCTTAATGGCACTGGATATAACCAGCTTAAATCTGACATCATTTTCAGATTTGATTCTGTATATAAGGGCCAGTCTTCTACTATGAGACTGTTAACTTTTAATTGTTTTTGGTACTCTACTGCTATTTTACCAAAGCATGATGAATCTGCTTGGTTTCCCGATGCTAGTTTTAAAAATATATATTGGTATGTCTCCATCTCCTGAACATATCATTTCTATGATGAACTGTTTTAACTCCGGTCTATGGTCACCAGAATAACCGTAGGTGATGGTTATTTCTTTTGGTGATTTTACTGCTAATTCTTCTAGTTCTTGATTATTTCCTACTTTTTGACTCTCAAATATTACTTCTGGTAAGCTGGTATTATATTGCCAATGTATGTGCATTTATGATGAGTCTAGATACCCTACTCATAGGGATACTCCAAATTTTGGGGCTGCTTTTAAGGCGACAAGAAAAAATATTCTATCCAATCCTTTTATAAATAGTTTATCCATGACTCTCCCCAGTTTATCGTCTTTGAGATATTCTGGTGTTACTCCTGGTCCTATTAGATGCTCACAGGGGATTATTTCAAAATCTTGGGGAAACATATATAAGGGTTTTTATACAAATCCTAACCCGTTGATTATCATGGCTTTTACTACATGACCCGGACTTACTTTCTCTCCAATTTCAAGGATTATTTCTACTACTCCTATGGGGTCTATTATTCCTCCTACTATGCCTAAATGGTATAGGTTTTGAATTTCCATTTTTTGAAGCTTTGATTTCACAACAGAATTATCCAAAACTCCTGTTGTGATTAAATCATTTCTTCTTCTGTTCTAATTTAATTTTTAAATCATTAAATTTTCTTTTCTCTTATCTTCTTTACAAAACTTTATTCTCTCACTCTATTCCCATTTTAATGATACTATTCTCATTAAGCCTTTTCTTCCTTGCAGGAGCTTTAGTTATTGTGTACTACTATCTGTGACAGTAAGGGTACAGTTAGGGTGCGGAAGGTGGGATATATTGTTCATTATCAACTACTAAAATCCGCTTTCTTTCCATAATCCTATCCTCTCATTTTTAAGTTTTGTTTTTTAAGTTTTGTTTTTTAAGTTTTGGGGTAAGGATTCAGCTAATGCCTAACTGCACGCTAGGCCAACAGCAGTCAGCTTTTTTAGGCTAACTCCAAAAATACCTATTTGATAAATGACTAATTTCTCAAACATTCTGACTCCTAACTCCTGACTCCTGAATTATTACGTTTTAATTGCTAATTTTTATGAGTCATGGTTTTCAATGAAAACATCACTCTTTGTTCAAATTCATGAGTAGTTACTCGTCCTTTAGTCAAAAATTCTGTATGTCCTGATTTAAGTCTATGCCGTTCCGACGGGTCCAAATCTTTAGCGGAATAAACAACCACGGGAATACTACAAAGCTGATTGTGTTGCTTCAGCCAATTTACTACAGTAAAACCGTCACTTTCAGGCAAAATCAAATCAAGAATCAGTAAATCAGGATTAAGTTTTTGACTGATATGAATAGCTTCTCTACCAGTTCTAGCAATAAAGGTTTCAATATCATGCCTCTCAAACAAAGTTGCTAACAAATCAGCTAGATAATTATCATCCTCAATAATTAAAATTCTGATTTTTCCATAAGGTTCAGTGATGACTTTACTTAAAGAATGTAATAGGGATATCTCCTCAACTGGCTTACTTAACCAATCCACAAAATCAGCATTGCGTTGATGACTATGACTAGGTTGGTAAACACTACAGATGACAATGGGTATATTTTGTGTATCTTCTCGTTCTTTCAGAATTGCCATTGTTTCCCAACCATTCATTTTTGCCATTAGTACATCCAGGACAATGACATCTGGTTTTTCAGCAATTGCTTGTGAGATCGCATCTTCACCTGCTCCTACAGTTATCACTCTATATCCACCTTTCTCTCATAAACTTTGTAACTCCAAACGAATTAATTCATCATCGTCATAAACAAGAACTAAAGGAAAATACGGTTGAGAGATTAATGGTTTTTCCGCAGCACAATTTTCCAATTTCTCACCATAGCTAGGTTCTAAAACTGGCAGCGTAAAATGAAAATTACTACCCTTAACCAAGGTACTCTCTACCCAGATATTACCAGTATGCTGCTGGACAATACTCTTGCAAATTGCCAAGCCTAACCCAGTACCATCATGATTGCGAGAATCGGAAGAATCAAGTTGTTCAAATCGTTCGAAAATACCATTCAATTTATCATCTGGTATCCCCCTTCCAGTATCTTTTACTGTTAACAGTACTTGATCATTTTGTTGTTGTCCTATTAGCCAAATTGTAGAACTAGAAGTAGAAAATTTAATAGCATTACTCAACGAATTCGTTATAGTTTGCACAATCCGGTCTGGCTCAGCCGATAATTGCACAGATACACTAGAAATAGATAAAGTCACCCCAGCCTTATCAGCTACAGGCTGCATAACATTCACTGCTGAAACAATCAAATCCTGCAAATTATAGGTTTCTCGTTCCATTTTCACCTTACCAGACTCAATTCTTTCAATATCGAGAATATGGTTAATTAACCTCACCAATCGCTCGGTGGTATCAGTAGCAATTTGTAGAAAGCATTGACCTTGTTCTGAATCTGTCGGTAACAAACCACTTGCTAACTTTCCTAAAGAACCATGAATTGAAGTTAAAGGAGTACGCAATTCATGACTAACTACAGACATAAATTCATCTTTCATCCTTTCCACTTGCTTGCGGTCAGTTATATCACGCAAAATTACAGTATAAACACATTCATTACCCATATCTAATTTAGAAATAGAAGCCTCAGCGGGAAATTGATTCCCATCTTTATGCCGACCAAATATTTCTCTTCTTTCTCCCATTCTCCGAGCCCGACTAGGAGATTTACCAAAATCAGCGATATGATGACGATATTGTTCACTAAAACGCATGGGTAACAACAGATCTAAACTTTGTCCGAGAACTTCATCAGCAGAGTAACCAAAAATCTTTTCTGCACCTTGGTTAAATAAAGTAATCCGTTGACTGCCACCAATAGAAATAATCGCATCATCAGCAATACTTAAAATTCCTTCAAATCAAGTGTGAGAAATCCTTAAAGCTTCCTGTGTGCGTCGCCGTTCATCTAGTTTTGACTGTAATTGCTGATTAACAGTAATTAACTTGGCTGTGCGTTCTGCAACTCTTAATTCTAGTTCTTCATTACCTCGGTGCAAAGCTAACTCTGTTTGCTTTGCACCGAGGTAATGTCACGGGCGACAATTTGCGATGCTGGTTGACCTTGATAAGTAACAGCAGCAGCCACAATTTCCAGATCCATCAAACTGCCATCTAGCCGTAAAAACTGTTCTTCATGTAAAGGAATTGACTGTTTATTTGTTCTTAGATTCTGAAATTGTTCTGCAACTCCAGCCTATGAATTAGGAGCGACAAAATCAAGTAATGGTTTGCCTAATAATCCTGTTGCTTTTTTAGCACCAAACAAATTCACTGCTGCACTGTGAACAAAAACTACATTTCCTTCAGTTTCGATCAAAATTACTTCTGGAAAAAGTTCTACTAACTGTTGATAATTTTCCTGATTTTCTAGTGCTGTTTCTACTTTACTAATAACACTTACACCACTTTGCTCATCAATCATGATCAAGTCTGCGGATTTCACTTCTAGTAAAATCCCATCAGCATCTGTTAATTATTGCTTACTAATGGTGTTTTTCTCAGCTACCAGAACTAATGGTAATTTATTGGTAGTTGCAGATGAAGTAATATATTCTTGATTCTTAGCTTCAATTTCTTGACGCAATAACTTCACCCAATTTTGCAGGTTAGTCGTTTCTGTTGGGTTTAAAGTCTTACCAGATTTCAATAACTTTTCAATTTTTCTAGCTAACTCCGAACCATAGCCCAAACCAAAAGTACCTAAAGATCCAGCTAAGGTATGAGCTTCCCTAGTTGCTTGAAAACGCAATTCTGGATTTAAACCCTGTGCAGCTTGCTCGAATATACTTACTTGCTCATCTACCCGATCACGAAATCGCTGCCAAATATCTGCAATGGCTGTCAGAGTTTCTTGGAATTTTTGCTCGTCTAATCCCCCTGTAGCTTTACTTCCCCCAATCCCTGTTTCCTCTACCCCCTCTTCTTCCTGGGGTTTGAGACGATAACCAATCCCATATACAGTTTCTATTAAATCATTGTTAGCTCCCACGGATCTGAGCTTCATTCGCAAACCTTTAATATGGGTGCGAACGGCTTCTTCTCCTGGTGTGTCTTCATAGGACCAAAGATGCTCTAAAATCATCCCACAGCTAAATACCCGGCGATTATTTCTTAATATTAGTTCTAATAGTGCGTATTCTGTTGGTCTGAGCGAGAGTAAATTTTGATTATAAGTGACTTCACAGCTACTGGGGTCTAATCGTAAATTTCCCCACTCCAATATAGGTTGTGAAGCTACACCAGCCCGTCGTAATAATGCCCGTACACGCGCTACTAGCTCTTCCGGTTCAAATGGTTTTACTACGTAATCATGAGCACCTGCATCCAAACCGGTTGCTTTTTCGTGGCTGCTATCACATCCTGTTAATAATAAAATTGGCACAGGTCTACCACTGGAACAAATTTGCCTACATAAACTAATACCGTCAAGTTTGGGCAACATGACGTCTAATGAAATTAAATCATAATCGTAAGTTGCTACTAAATCCCAAGCTGCATTGTGATCAGTTGCTACTTCCACAGCATAATTTTGGTCTGTCAAAACAGCGGTGAGTGCATAAGCATTTAACTCGTCATCCTCGACAGTTAAAATTTTCATTTTAAAAGCTTCCCTGATATAGTAGTTTTAAAAGTTGGATACAAGGTAACACTTGTTGGTTCAGGGGAAAGGGGTTATGGAGAAAGGTAAAGAAAAAAACTTTAAGTTCTGACCTCAAAACCTTTTTCAACACCCGATTAAAATCTTGGGTACTTAACCAAGCAGTAGTGGCATACAAGGCAAAATAATTCCATATTAAAATAAGCTATTCAATAGCTGTAACGATTTATTATATGAAATTAAGAGGCTATTGATAAAGTAAATGTAAAGGGGAGTAGAAAAGGAATGTTGGAAGGATAGAATACATAAAATGTAGTGTATTTACATAGCTACTGATGGAACGAAAGTCTTACCCCACAGACTTAACTGATATGGAGTGGGAAATCCTGGCCCCATTGATTCCATCAGCCAAAGAAGGAGGACATCCACCCACAACAGATATGGGTGAAATATGTAATGCCATCTATTATCATTTGAAAACTGGATGTCAATGGAATATGCTTCCAGGTGACTTCCCGCCAAGGTCAACGGTATATAGCTATTACAGGAAATGGCAGGGCCAGGGGGTCTGGGAAAAATTCAACCATACATTGGGTAGTCAAGTTCGCTCGAAATTAGGTAAATCAACACAAACTACCGCGCTCGCTGCAGACAGTCAGTCGGTCAAAACTGACCAAAGAAAGCGGATGTGTATGGTTTTGACGGATGTAAAAAGGTAAAAGGAAGAAAGGGGCATACTTTAGTTGATAGCCTGGGACTTGTGTTGAAACTTGTTGTTAGTGAAGCGAATGCCCCAGAACGAATACTTGCTGCCTATGCACTAATGGAACTGCTAGAGGAACCCACAGAATTATTGGAAAAAGTCCAAGTTTTATGGGTTGATTCCGGTTATGACGGTGATAAATTTGCACTTGCAGTTTGGTTCCTGATTCAAGCTCATGTTGAAGTCATAGGACCTACTGAGCAAGAATTTAAAGTTTTACCACAACCCTGGGTAGTAGAAAGAACATTTGGGTGGTTTAACCAATATCATCGTCTAAGCAAGGATTATGAGCGTTTAACACAAATAAGGGAAGGAGCTATATATGCTGTTATGACTAGAATTATGCTACTTCCTCTTGTCTCCTAAACATTTACTTTATAAATCATCTCTAAGAATATACCTTAAGTATTAACTTAAGGGTAAAAAATCGGATTTTTCTTGATTTAGAAGGAGATTTTAGGTAGGACTCAATGGGAGTAATACCCAATCTAGAATTTTCATAAAAACCTGATTTCTGACTCCTGGTGTATGAATAATTGAACTGGTAAGCCTAATTATAGAGGTGTTCCATGTTTAACAACATTCTCGTAGCATTAGATCGCCCAGCAACGAATCAGCATGTTTTTGAGCAACCTTTATCTTTAGCAAAGTTAACATCTGCCAATTTAATGTTACTTCACCTTTAATCACCAGAGGAAGATACTATTACTGATGTGATGACTTTACCTAATACGGATTACTTACTATGCAGGTTGGGGTGATGAAAGTATGAAATTGTACTTAAAGAAATTGGAACTCCATAAAGACGAAGGTTTGCAGATGTTACAAAAATTCTGCGCTCAAGCCAACAATGTTAATATGAATGAATACCGAGTTTATCCAAAAAGTGGGCAGTCCCGGAAGTATTATTTGTAATTTAGCCCAAGAGTGGAATGCTGATTTAATTATTATGGGACGACGGGGACTGTCTGGGATAACGGAATTATTGCTTGATAGTGTGAGTAATTATGTGCTGAATTATGCATCTTGCTATGTGCATATTATTCATTTACCAATAACAGTATAAAGTGGTAAGTAATATTTTTTATTTGACGCAGTAAGGGATGTAGAAAGGTAATCCATAAGAGGTTATAAATAATCAAAGCTTCTGTTTAACCTCCTATAACTCATCCCAGTAGGGATAGGCGTTTTAAGCTGTTGGATGCAACTATTAAGCGTCATCAATATCAACAAGATACAGTAATTGAAATTCTCCATCGAGCTTCGGAATTATTCGGTTATTTAGAATTAGATTTATTGTTGTATATTGCCCATAAGTTAAAATTACCACCCAGTTGGGTGTATGGAGTTGCAACTTTCTATCATTTGTTTTTCCTTGCACCTAAAGGTAAACATAATTGTGTAGTTTGTACAGGTACGGCTTGTTATGTGAAGGGATCTCAGGCAATTTTAAGCAGCTTGGAAAATGTTACTAAAATTCGTGCGGGAGAAACTACTTCTTATGGAGAAATTTATTTAATGACGGCTAGGTGTTTAGGGGCTTGTGGTATTGCATCTGCGGTAGTTTTTGATGGTGCGGTTTTAGGTAATCAAACCCCGGAATCAGTTTGCGAAAAAGTGGGAGAATGGCAGGAAAATGGAACTAAATGAGTTATTAGAAATCAGTATAACTGAACGTTTTCATACTAAAGCTATACAAATTCGTTGTTGTACGGCAGCTGGTTGTTTATCTTCTAATTCGCAAGCGGTGAAAGATAATTTAGATGTTTCTGTGAAGGCTGCGGGTTTGGAAAAACGGCTATAGGTTGCTGCTGTGGGTTGTATGAGTCTGTGTTGCCAGGGTCCTTTGGTACAGGTGGATAATCAGGAAAATCTCACAGAGGCAAAATTGTATGAAAAAGTTATTCCAGAAGATGCCACAAAAATTATTTCTGAAGTCAATGGGGAAGTAACAGATTTACAAAAAGGTGATTTGCATCAGCCATTTCTTACTGGTCAATTACCTATTGTCCTAGAAAATAGTGGCAAAATTTACCCGGAACGGATTCAATCTTATATTGCTGCTGATGGTTATCAAGCACTTTACCAAGTGTTGCGAGAAATGAAACCCTCGGAAGTGGTAGAAACTATTACTAAAAGCAGGTTACGGGGATGGGGTGGTGCTGCTTATCCCACGGGTTTAAAATGGGGAACAGTGGCAAAATCTCAGGGTGAGAAAAAGTTTGTCATCTGTAATGCTGATGAAGGTGATCCTGGGGCTTTTATGGATCGCAGTGTGTTAGAAAATGATCCTCATAGAGTTTTGGAAGGGATGGCGATCGCAGCTTATGTGATCGGTGTAAGTCAAGGTTACATTTATGTTAGGGCAGAATATCTGGTTGCCATCAAACGCCTAGAAATCGCTATCCGTCAAGCCCAACGTCTAGGACTCCTGGGTACAAATATCTTTGAATCACCCTTCGATTTTAAAGTCGAAATCCGCATCGGTGCCGGTGCTTATGTATGCGGTGAAGAAACGGCTTTAATGGCTTCTATTGAAGGTAAACGCGGTGTTCCTCATCCCCGTCCACCTTACCCGGCTGAGTCTGGTTTATAGGGCTATCCGATGTTAATTAACAACGTGGAAACCTTTGCTAATATTTCGCCAATTATTCGTAAAGGAGCGGATTGGTTTGCTAGTGTCGGTACGGAAAAAAGCAAGGGAACTAAGGTTTTCGCACTAGCTGGCAAAATCCGCAACACTGTTTTAATTGAAGTACCAATGGGAACAACTTTACAAAAAATTGTAGCGGAAATGGGCGGTGGTGTTCCTGATGGTGGTATTGCTAAAGCAGTACAAATAGGCGGCCCTTCTGGGGGATGTATACCTGCGTAGGCGTTTGCTACACCTGTAGATTATGAATCCTTGACTGCATTCGGTTCAATGATGGGTTCTGGTGGGATGATTGTCATGGATCAAACCACAAACATGGTAGATGTGGCGAGGTTGTTTATGGAATTTTGCATGGATGAATCCTGCGGTAAATGTATACCCTGTCGCGTAGGAATTTTGCAGTTACATCATTTACTCACCAAGATTAGTAAAGGAGAAGCCTCTAAAGCTGATTTACAACTGTTAGAAGAACTGTGGGATATGGTGAAACACACTAGTTTATGTGGTTTAGGTCAGTCTGCACCAAATCCAGTTTTTAGCACTTTGCGATATTTTCCAGATGAGTATTTGGCATTAGTCATTAGTCATTAGTTGGGTGTTTACCAATCACCAATCACCAATCACCCTTATGTCTGTAAAAACTTTAACGATCAATGGTGAATTAGTTAGCGCCCGTGAGGATGAAACTCTGTTAGAAGCAGCAAAAGGAGGGGGTGTACATACTCCTACATTATGTCATTTAGATGGTGTGGGAGATGTGGGGCCTTGTCGTTTATGTTTGTTAGAAATTGCGGGAAGTAATAAATTGCACCCTGCGTGTCTGAGGAAAGTTGCTGAAGGAATTGAGGTGAATACTCATAGCGCTCGCCTACAGAAATACCGTCGCACAATTATTGAAATGTCATTTGCAGAAGGCAATCATATCTGTTCTGTTTGTGTTGCTAATGGTAACTGTGAATTACAAGATTTAGCAATAGAAATGGGTATGGATCATGTGCGGATAGAATATCAACTTCCTAACCGTACTGTTGATACTTCTCATGATCATTTCGGCATTGGTCACGATCGCTGTGTGCTTTGTAATCGCTGCGTTCGCGTTTGTGATGAAATCGAAGGCGCACATACTTGGGAGATGGTGGTAAGATGGTCAAAATCTCACGTAATTACCGATTTAAATCAACCTTGGGGAACTTCTCAAACTTGTACTTCTTGTGGTAAATACGTTAATGCTTGTCCCACAGGTGCAATTTTTTATCAAGGTTCAAGTGTCGGTGAAATTAAAAATTATCGCAGTAAAATTGACTTCTGAGTAAATGCCAGGGAGAAAAAAATGGAATTTTTAGCTGTTAATTCTTGGGTTGATTACTCGCTGATTTTAGGACTAAAATTTGATGTTATTTGAAATTGGGGAAATATGGCGATTTTTATCAATAACAATATTGATAACATCAATAACATCTATATTATATTCCTGAGTTTAGGAAGTTTAATCTCTAAGAGTGCCATTGCTGTTGTCACACAAATCGAATAAACTTCAGGAGAAGTTCTTTATCGCTCGCAAGTAAAATTAGATGAGCAATTAGGAAAAGTTCGGCAAGTTGTTTTATTTACACAAACCTATCCTCATCAAACGTCTAACATCAATCTTCGCTTAGTTGGTTTTCCTGGTTGTGCGGAATTAATTCACCCCCAACCATTAACAATTACTTCCAACACAGGCAAAGTTTGGAATGCTGCTGATATCTTGTTGGATGAAGCACCAGCCCCCACAATTGGACAATATGATTTCACTAAAATTTTATTCCAATTACCTCTAGGATCTTTCACTTTATCGATACATTTACCTGGTACGAAATTCATTAATATCTCAGTTCCTGCTCATGTTGTGAAAGAATAGCAATCATTAATTACAAATAACAACTGACAAGACAAAAAAATGACGAAACTTAAATTAGCAACGGTATGGTTAGGTGGCTGTTCTGGCTGTCATATGTCTTTCCTTGATTTAGACAAATGTTTAATAGATTTAGCCGCCAAATTTGATTTAGTTTATAGTCCAATTTCTGATATTAAAGCATATCCAGAAGGTGTAGATATAGTTTTAGTAGAAGGTGCGAGCGCTAATGAAGAACATTTAGAATTAATCCACATCATTAGACAAGGCACCAAAACAATTATTGCCTTTGGAGATTGTGCTGTCACTGGTAACGTCACCGCCATACGTAACCCCTTTTTTAGTGCAAATATCAGCCTCCGATTAGCTTATATTGAAGGTGCAGATGTGAACCAACAAATTCCCCATGCACCGGGTATATTTCCACCCTTACTTGATAAAGTTGTACCCGTCCATTATATTGTCCCAGTTGATATTTGCTTACCCGGTTGTCCTCCTTCAGCACTAAGTATTTGCGCTGCACTAGAACCATTAATAAAAGATTAATAAAAGGAGAAATACCGCGAATAGAAGGACCAGAAATGATTAAATTTAGGTAATTTATTTTGATTGAGATTTTGAATTATTTACGAGATAAGTTATGCTAAAACTAGCAGATGTCATGACACAAGATGTCGCCATAATTAGCAGTTCTGCAAACTTATCCTAAGCAGTAAAATTAATGAAAGCAAGAGATTGGCGTGCTTTAGTTGTTCGTCGTCATCCACAAGATGCCTATAAGATTGTGACTGAAAGTGATTTTGTTTATAAAGTCATAGGTTATGGAAAATATCCAAATAAAGTCCGTGTTTATGAAAACATTACTAAACCTTGTATTGTTGTCAATCCCGAACTTGCTTTAGAATATGTAGCGCGATTATTTGCTGATCATCATTTGCGTCCTGCGCCTGTAATTAGTGGTGATTTATTAGGAATTATTTCCCTCACAGATATTTTAGCTAGAAGTAGTTCTTTAGAAAAACTCCGTACAATTCTATTAAAACAGGAATTACAAGATGAAATCAAAAAAGCCCGTATTATTTGTACCGAAAAAGGAGTTAATTCTTCTGAATGTTCATGAGCTTGGGATGTAGTCGAAGAAGTCCAAGCAATTGCTCACCAACGGGCTAAGAAACCCCTAAAAAGCGCCTTTGAAGAATACTGTGATGAGTATCCAGAAGCCTAAGAAGCAAGGGTTTATGATTTATAATTCGTAAGTCGTAATTCGTAATTAGGGATTGAGAAAATAGTAATTCCAGTTCCCAGTCTTTATATGATAAAAATTGTTATTGATCCGGTTACTCACATTGAAGGACACGCGAAAATTAGCATCTATTTGGATGATGATGGAACTTTAGAGATGATTTATAAAGTAAATGTTGAGGAGACAAGAGGAAGTAGCATAATTCTAGTCATAAGAGCATATATAGCCCCTTCCCTCATTTGTGTTAAACGCTCATAATCCTTGCTTAGACGATGATATTGGTTGAACCACCCAAATGTTCTTTCTACTACCCAGGGTTGTGGTAAAACTTTAAATTCTTGCTCAGTAGGTCCTATGACTTCAACATGAGCTTGAATCAGGAACCAAACTGCAAGTGCAAATTTATCACCGTCATAACCGGAATCAACCCATAAAACTTGGACTTTTTCCAATAATTCTGTGGGTTCCTCTAGCAGTTCCATTAGTGCATAGGCAGCAAGTATTCGTTCTGGGGCATTCGCTTCACTAACAACAAGTTTCAACATAAGTCCCAGGCTATCAACTAAAGTATGCCCCTTTCTTCCTTTTACCTTTTTACATCCGTCAAAACCATACACATCCCCTTTTTTTGGTCAGTGTTGACCGACTGACTGTCTGCGGCGAGCGCAATAGGTTGTGTTGATTTACCTAATTTCGAGCGAACTTGACCACCCAATGTATGGTTGAATTTTTCCCAAACCCCCTGGCCATGCCATTTCCTGTAATAGCTATATACCGTTGACTTTGGCGGGAAGTCACCTGGAAGCATATTCCATTGACATCCAGTTTTCAAATGATAATAGATGGCATTACATATTTCACCCATATCTGTTGTGGGTGGATGCCCTCCTTCTTTGGCTGGTGGAATCAATGGGGCCAGGATTTCCCACTCCATATCAGTTAAGTCTGTGGGGTAAGACTTTCGTTCCATCAGTAGCTATGTAAATACACTACATTTTATGTATCCTATCCTTCCAACATTCCTTGTCTACTCCCCTTTACATTTACTTTATCAATAGCCTCTTAATGATGCGCATTTTCATGTGACAGAATTTTGTGGATTTGAAAAATTCTGTGTAGGTCGTCCTTTGCCGGAAATGCCAGGAATTACAGCCAGAATTTGCGGTATTTGTCCAGTCAGTCATTTATTAGCATCAGCAAAAACAGGCGCTCGCATTCTAGCTGTAACTATCCCCAAAGCAGCTACAAAATTACGCCGTTTAATGAATTTGGGGCAAATTGTTCAATCTCATGCGTTAAGTTTCTTCCATCTTACCGCCCCAGATTTTCTGTTAGGAATGGATAGCGAACCAGCTAACCGCAACCTCTTTGGTTTAATAGCGGCAGATCCAGAATTAGCTAGAGGTGGAATTCGTCTCCGTCAATTTGGACAAGAAATCATTGAATTATTAGGAGGTAAAAAGATCCATCCTTCTTGGGCTGTTCCTGGTGGAGTCAGTAATCCTTTAACATCAGAAAACCGCATCCACATTCAACAACGAATACCTGAGGCTAAAGCCACTATAATTAGTGTGATCCCTTTGTTTAAAACCCTGTTAAAAACCTACGAAAAAGAAGCAAAAGCCTTTGGTAATTTCCCCAGTTTATTTATGGGGTTAGTGAGTCCTGAAGGTTTATGGGAAACCTACGACGGACATATTCGTTTTGTTGATAGTACTGGTAACATAGTTCCTGATAAACTTGACACTGCTAATTATCATGAATTGATCGGCGAAGCAGTGCAACCAGACTCTTACTTAAAATCACCTTACTATCGACCTTTAGGTGATACCGATACTGCAGATAGTTGTCGTTTAGATAGTGGAATGTATCTCGTTGGACCACTAGCTAGATTAAACATTTGTAGCATTATTGTTACAGATTTAGCTGATAAAGAATTAAAGGAATTTCGCAGTTATCCTAAAGGCACTGTTCAATCATCATTTTTCTATCACTATGCACGATTAATTGAAATTTAAGCCTGTATTGAACACATTGAAATTTTGCTTGATGACCCAGACGTTTTATCAACTCTTCTCCGTGCTGAGACTAGGATTAATCAATTAGAAGCAGTTGGTGTCAGTAAAGCACCAAGGGGAACTTTATTCCATGATTATCAAGTTGATGGAAATGGTTTAATGGAGAAAGTTAATTTGATTATTGCTACAGGTCAAAATGACTTAGCCATGAATCGTACAGTTGCCCAAACTGCCCATCATTTTATCCAAGGTACAGAAATCAAAGAAGGAATGTTAAACCGTGTTAAAGCGGGGATTCGGGGTTTTGACCCTTGTTTAAGTTGTTCAACTCATGCCATGGGACAAATGCCTTTATTGATTGAATTAGTCGCTAAAAATGGAACTGTTGTTAATCAAATTCACCGGAATTATCATTAACATGATAACAAACTTGCAAGTAAGAATTCAGAAGTCAGGAGTCAGGAGTCAGAATGTTTGAGAAATTAGTTAATTATCAAATAGGTATTTTTGGCGTTAGCCTGAAAAAGCTGATTGCTGTTCGCCTAGCTTGCCGTTAGGCATTAGCTGAATGATTACACTTGCAATAATCCAGAATCATAATTTTTTAGATCTATAGGAGTTACACATTGATAAAGTAGCAAAATAGTGTAGTTATAAAAAATGTCATCTACTTAGGAGGTATGGGAGAATTAGAGAAATAACCAAACCTTCTACAACAGAATGCAATCTGGAACATTACACTCTGTTGTTGCTATCAGAACTAAAGCATGGGGGATGTTGTAGATTGGCAGAGATATTGGAAAACGTTTCACATGACAGTGTGAATAAATTATTGCTCAGAGAGACATAGGAAACGAAAGATTTATTCGATACAGTAAGGAAAATCATAAATAGAGTAGGAGGGATTTTAACTGTAGATGACACAGTAGTATAAAAATTGTATCGTGACACAAAAAATGCAGAATTAATCAGTTATTTTTGGTCTAGGAAATATCATAAGACCATGAAAGGAATAAATTTAATTACACTGTACTACAGTGATGTGTATGGAAATTCAGTACCAATAAATTACAGAATATACGAGAAGAAGGAGGAAAAGACGAAGAACGATTGTTGTCGGGAAATGCTCAAGGAAGTGATTGATTGGGGTGTAAAACCAAGAATAGTTACAGGAGACAGTTGGTATTCAGGGGTAGAAAGCTGAAAATTTTCGAAAAACCAGAAATTGGGTTTTCTATTTGGGATTGACAAAAATAGAACCGTATCAAATAAACTGGAAAAGTATTGTCTATTAAGGAGTTTAGAAATTCCCGATGAAGGTTTGATAACTCATTTGAGAGCATTTCGATTGATCAAACTGTTTAGACAAGACTTCAAGAAAGAAGACTCTAGAGACTATATAGTGTATCTACCAGATCAAGAAGCTCTCAATCAAATCACCAAAAGTGAATTTGTGACAATTCATAATACTCATTGGGGGATTGAAAGTTTTCATAGAGCTATCAAACAAGTATGTGGAATTTGTCGATTTATGGTTAGAGATAGCCAAGGAATTGAAACACAGAACTTATTCACTTTAGTTGTGCGCGACTAAATTGTGGAAAATCTTATCAATGCTGGTGCTGGTTAATACCCATGAATGAGTTTGTTTGTCAATGCGTAACTTCTAATCTATTAGATTCAATGTTATCTTGGTGCTGGGACTATTATATAATAAAGAAATACCCTAACCTACAATAATTGGATAAAGGTTAATATCAACAAATTTTCGATATCTGACGCACCCTACTAATATACCAGTTGCGTAAGTTTTGTAGTAATTAGTTGGTTAAGTTGGTGATGATTATCTAATCAATGCATTCTCATTATTGGATTCTCCATTTAGTCGACTATTATTTAGAATGCTACAATCAACCATACCAAGATTTACAAGGTAAGTTTGGTTATCGTCACAGATCGATTTTACTGCCTAAAGAGGGTGTGGAATTACCATCTTTCCCTGAATTAACCTTAGATTTAACTAAAGTATTTCCCAAGTAAAAATCAGGTTGTAAAACATAAATTTCCTATTTTTATAGAAAAACAGCAGATTGCAGATCAATGAGGTACAGAATCTAAATTGAACCCTAGACAGCAAGAGAGTTTTACTCCTGACTCATACTGTATGCTATTTTTATATGTCAAGTGATAGAATGGGTTGCCTATAACTCTTGTATTATTGCTGGTATAAATACTAAGGCGGACTATATCACAGCCTTAGTATTTATACAAATGAGTTACTCATGTTTACACCTGCTTTGATAGGGTCAAAATCCGGAGGAAAATGGGTGTTATGGTCACAATCTGCTTTTTCTAAATGGGTTCCCTGTAAATTAGCTTCACGGAAATTAGCAGAAAACAACATTGCTCCTCGCAAATCGGCATTTTTTAAATTAGCCTGACTTAAATCAGCAAAACTCAAATCACAGCCCCGCAGATTAGTACCGCTGAGATTAGCTTCGCTCAAATCAGCATAGCTGAAGTCAGCGCCTTTTAAATCAACACCTTGCAGATTAGCATTACCTAATTCTGCTTTTCCAAAGTCTCTTTTTCCCGCCCCATACTCCTCTAGAATCTTAGCAGTGGTATTAATGGGCTGTTGAAAATTCGCTTCCGGCATAGAACAGCCTCACCTATTTATCTAAATTTTTTTAACTGGGTTTATTCCACCAGGTACATTGATCATACTAACCAAATAATCCCGACGATGAACAAATTTTTAACATAAATTTGTCTAATGACAGCAAAAAGTCCAAATTTTTGTATTTCTTCACAAGTTTCTCAAATCTTTGCGTTAATTTTAAATATGGAATTGATAAACCTATAAAAACCAACCATAAAGGAGTATAGAGGTGGTATTGTACCAGAATTTCTTAGATGTATCCAGTCCATCTAATCACTAGTACCGCCGTGAATTCAAAATCCTTCTTTCAGAAGAGCTACGCTAACAAAATAGTGGTTCCAGCAGGCTGGGCAACAAAATTCAAAATGAATACGGCGTCAGCTTTTCAGTGATTTGGAATGAATGGTTGGTTTATTTACGCCGTACTGTACTAGCGTGCGGGATATATATATGATTATACCTTGGCAAATATGCCAAATGTTTGTACTTGTTCATGTGTAGTCAAACAGATGGATTCAATGCCAAAGTCCCTAGGCTATGAATTAAATTATAAAGCGCTTATAGCCGGAATAAACCATGATACTCAATTAAAAGAGCAAGGTGAAAATCAATAATTACTTACTTCTCACAGGGTGATGAAATAATGCCTAAAACTGCAATGGTCATTGGTTATGGGAATGAACTGCTTGGTGATGATGCTATTGGAAATCGGATAGCAAATGCTATTGAGTCTTGGCATTTATTAACTGTCAAGTCTCTTGCAGTCCATCAATTCACACCGGAACTGGCTGAAAATTTAGCAAAGACTGATTTAGCAATTTTTGTAGATGCTTGTATTAATTCTGAACCTTTAGATATACAATTAAGATCATTACTACTAGATATTAGTAATGCTGTCAATGGACATATCGGTAATCCGCGATCACTTCTTGCTCTCACCGAATCTGTCTATGGTCATTGTCCCCCAGCTTGGTTAGTCACTGTACCAGGATTTAACTTTGAAATGAGCGATTGCATCTCACCATCAGCAGAAAAAGGCATGTTGATCGCACTCATTAAAATTATTCAACTTCTTCCTAAATGTGACAAGTTATGGATGCAATGTGAACAAAAAACAGGTGACAGTGGACAAGTGACAGTCAACAGTGAAGAGACTGATAACTGATAACTAATGACAGGAGTCATTATGCAAAAATCTATTAAACTAACCAGCGACCGGGCTGATGATATCTTACAAACAGAGATAATAAACCCCTTAGATGTTATTTTTACACCTAAAACTGTAGCAGTAATTGGTGCAAATGAAAAACTAGGAAGTATCGGACGTACACTCCTTTGGAATTTAATTACTAATCCCTTTGGTGGTACTGTTTTTCCTATCAATCCTCAACGACACAGTGTATTAGGAATTAAAGCCTATCCTACTATTTTCGATGTTCCTGAAAAAATTGATTTAGCTGTTGTTGCCATACCAGTACATACAGTCCCACAGATTATTTCTGATTGTGTTGATGCAGGAATTCAAGGAGCAATTATTATTTATGCTGGTTTTAAAGAAGCCGGTGCAAAAGGCGTTGTTTTAGAACAGGAAATACTCCAACAAGCACACCGAGGAAAAATTAGAATTATTGGACTAAACTGTTTAGGAGTAATGAGTCCAATTTCTGGTTTAAATGCTACCTTTGCTAGTAAAATGGCATGTCCGGGAAACGTCGGTTTTCTCAGTCAAAGTGGGGCATTATGTACAGCAATTCTGGATTGGAGTTTGCAGGAGAACGTCGGTTTTAGCGCCTTTGTTTCCATTGGTTCAATGTTAGATATTGCATGGGGAGATTTAATTTATTATCTCGGAGATGATCCCCATACAAAAAGTATTATCATTTATATAGAATCTATTGGGGATGCGTGTTCTTTTCTCTCTGCGGCACGAGAAGTAGCATTAACAAAACCAATAATTTTCATTAAAGCAGGTCGTAGGACAGCGGCAGCGAAAGCCGCAGCTTCTCACACAGGTGCATTAGCTGGAAGTGACGCTGTTTTAGATGCAGCTTTTCATCGCTGTGGAGTATTACGAGTTAATAGTATTTCTGATTTATTTGATATGTCAGAAGTATTAGCAAAACAACCACGTCCCCAAGGATCAAAATTAACTATTTTAACCAATGCTGGTGGACCAGGCGTTTTAGCAACAGATACATTAATCGAAAGTGGGGGATAACTGGCACAAATTTCTGAAGAAGTCATTAATTCTTTGAATGAAATATTACCACCCCAATGGAGTCATAATAACCCCATTGATATTTTAGGAGATGCTGATCCCCAACGTTATACAAAAGCTTTAGAAATTGCCGCCAAAGATCCCAATAGTGATGGTTTATTAGTAATTTTAACACCTCAAGCTATGAGAGATCCCACCCAAACTGCTGAACTTTTAAAACCCTACGCGCAAATGTCAAATAAACCAATTTTATTGAGTTGGATGGGTGGTGCAGATGTGGCTGCTGGAGAACAAATTCTCAATCATCAAGGTATACCTACATATCGTTATCCTGATACAGCAGCGCGGGTATTTAGCTATATTTGGCGATATAGTTATAACTTGCGGGGTATTTATGAAACTCCAGTATTACCAAACTTAGAAGCCAGTGCTAGTTTGCCTAATTGTGCTTCAGTAGAAAATATTATTCAAAAAGCAAGACAAGCAGGAAGAACAATTCTTACAGAATTTGAATCTAAAGAAATATTAGCAGCCTATGCTATTCCTGTAGTTGCTGGTAGCATTGCTAAAAGTGCAGAGGAAGCGGTGCAATGTGCAGAAAATCTTGGTTATCCTGTAGTGTTAAAATTGTATTCCCAAATCATTACCCATAAAACTGATGTGGGTGGTGTGCAGTTAAATCTGCGAAATGAGGAAGCTGTAAAACGCGCATATCATCTAATCGAATCCTCGGTGTTAGAAAAGGCAAAACCTGAAGATTTTTTAGGGGTAACTGTACAAGCAATGGTAAAAACCAGCGGTTACGAATCGATTGTTGGTAGTAGTTTAGACCCGCAATTCGGTCCAGTATTATTATTTGGCGCTGGTGGACAATTAGTAGAAGTTTTCCAAGATAGTGCGATCGCACTTCCTCCTCTAAATACAACCTTAGCACGCCTGATGATGGAACAAACCAAAATTTATACAGCGCTCAAAGGTTTGCGCGGGAGAAAAAGTATAGATATGGCAGCTTTGGAGGAGTTGTTAGTTGTATTTAGTCAATTAGTTGCGGAACAACCAGGAATTGAAGAAATTGATATTAATCCTTTATTAGCGATTCCTCCCACTCCTGATCATCCTGGTGGTCTAATAGCTTTAGATGGGAGGATAGTTTTGCATTCTACTGATGTGGAAAATCATCAATTACCAAAATTAGCAATTCGTCCCTATCCTCACCAATATGTTAGCGCTTGGCAATTAAAAGATAGTACACCAATTACTATCCGTCCCATCCGTCCTGAAGATGAACCATTGATAGTAAAATTTCATAAAACACTGTCAGAAGAAAGTGTTTATTTACGTTACTTTCATTTAATTAAATGAAGTCAACGTATTGCCAATGAAAGACTTACGAGAATTTGCTTTATTGATTATGAGCGAGAAATGGCATTAGTGACAGAGTATGAAAATCCAGCAACTAAAGAAACAGAAATTTTAGCAGTAGGAAGGTTGAGTAAATTGCATGGTAGTGATGCTGCGGAATTTGCTATGCGGGTGAGCAATCGCTTTCAATGTCAAGGCTTAGGTACAGAAATACTCAAAAGATTAATAGACGTTGGTAAAAACGAGAAAATCTGCTCTATCTATGCCTATATTTTGGCAGATAATTTAGGGATGCAGCGAGTGTGTGAAAAACTTGATTTCAAAATTTCACCCACAGCACATGCAACAGTATTAAGGGCTGAAATTGAACTTAGCAGGTAAGAATTCAGGAGTCAGGAGTCAGGAGTCAGAATGTTTGAGAAATTGGTTAATTATCAAATAGGTATTTTTGGTGTTATCCTGAAAAAATGGTGACAGGGGTTAAATAAATGTCTTATTTGATAGATGTAAATATATTATTACCTAATGTAGATTTATCTCATACTCATATTCTGACTTTTAACACCAAGGATTTTGCAAGTTATTCGGAAATTACCGCTGTTCATCTAACAGCTATCGCTTCTAAATCAATGTGAAATCTTTATTACTTTTCCAACTCTTGAATAAGAGATCATGTATATTACAGAAGTTTTCAAGTATTTAGACCACATCTTGAATTGATACCTCTTTTTTTCCTATGTACGAAACAAAAACAAGATATGATTTATATACCTGAAAACAGATATAATTTTTCCAAACCCATCCCCTCAAAAAATTAACACCAAGTTTGTAAAACCCGACCTTTAATTTCTTGCCCACACCAAGGTGTATTATTAGAAAGCGTATAAAGGTTTTCTCTATTTACAGTCCAAGTATGTTCAGGATCAAATAATGTTAATTCGGCTTTTTCACCGACCTTAATAGCTTTAATTTCCTGTTGTAAACACGCTGCTGGTTGATTACTCAAAACTCGCCATAATTCTAAAGCCGTGAATTCACCAGTTTCTACCAGATTTTGCCACAATAAAGCTAATGCTAACTCTAAACCAATTGCCCCCGGTGGTGATTCCGCAAAAGCCTGGACTTTTTCCTCATAGGTGTAGGCTGCATGATCAATAGCGATCGCATCTATCACACCCCCACGTACACCCCCACGCAACGCCGCTACATCATTGGGATTACCTAAAGGCGGGTCTAAATGCAAGGCTGTGTGATAACTTTTAACATCACTCGTATCTAGTAACAGGTGCATCCAAGTAGTGCTGGCTGTCACTGGTAAACCTTGAAACTTAGCAGTCGCAATCAGTTCCACACTCCGCGCTGTAGAAACCCGCATAATATGTACAGGAGTTCTAATAGCAGCCACCAATTCTAACAAAGCTGCGAGCGCACTAGTTTCCGCACTAGCTGGAACAGGGGGTAAACCGATACGCAAAGCCTCCGCACCTTCTCGCATCATACCATTAGCTGATAAAGAGCGATCACAAGGCCAAAACGCCACAGGTTTACCAAAAGGTTGCAGATATTCTAAAACCCGCCTTACTATACTCAAATTTTCCCAAGGTTTACCATCCGTAAAACCCACAACTCCAGCAGTAGCTAAATCACGAAATTCCGTTAATTGCTTACCAGCTAAATCTAGAGTTATTGCCCCCCAAATTTGCAGATAAGCTGAAGCTTTCTCCCCAACTCTCTTTTGCTGCAACTGTGCCACCAAAGCCGGATTATCAATAGGTGGACAAGTATCAGGCAAAACAGCAAGCCTAGTAAAACCACCAGCAGCAGCAGCTTGCAAAACAGAAGCCAAAGTTTCTCTGTCTTCAAACCCCGGTTCACCGGAATGGCTATATAAATCAACTAAACCAGTACCCAGAACCAAACCCCGACAATCTTGAACAAAAATATCAGCACTAATATCAGAAATTTGTGATCCCATTGCTTGGATATAACCATCAATAATCAACACATCAGCTATTTCATCAGTTCCCGAAACTGGGTCGATTAACCGTACTTGTTGCAGCAATTCCTTTGTCATTGTATCTATCGGCTATTACGTATAAATGCGTCAGTCCTGTGTCTATTCTATTTCTTAAATACGCAAAAATTAAACTTAGGACTGGGGATGAATGGAGAAATCCAAAATCCAAAATCTCAAATTCCATTACCGACAGCCGATACCATAGAGTGGTGTAAGCCTACACCAGAATCCTACAATGCTCCTGCTGCCGTTTTATCTAATACACCACCACTCAAATGACTAGTAATGTTCATCGCTTGCAGTACTGGTAAACCACTAGCGCCTAAAGGGTAGTCAATAACACTAACTGCCCCATTACCTTGACGGAAATTCCAGAAATTTTCTGGAGATAAACCCAAGATATTGCAGAGTAAAGTTTTATTAGTAGCATCGTGAGCCACTACCAACCCAATTTGCCATTGATTTACCTCAGCCGATTGTAATATTGACTGCCAAGCAGCCACACTACGTTCCCATAGCTGTTGTAAATTTTCCCCTTGCGGCATTTGTACTTCAGCAGGTACAGTACGCCAGCGTTCCAACACTCCGGGAAACTCTTGTTCTATTTCTGACTCAAACTTGCCTTCCCAACTGCCGTGACTGATTTCCCGTAAACCATCTAGTAATTCCAACTTTATATCAGCATGCTTCTGAAGAATAATTTCCGCTGTTTCTTTTGGACGCGCCATAGTGCTACTAAAAGCAAAATCAAGCGCCACCTCTTGGAGAAACTCCCCAGTTTTTCCTGCTTGCGCTCTGCCATTATCATTCAGAGGAACGTCAATTTGGCCTTGAAACTTACCTTGACGATTCCATTCTGTTTCCCCATGACGTACTAATAATAATCTAAATCCTTGATGATTTGGTCGCAAAGTGGGTAAAGTATCTTCCAAATGTTGCGTCTGATTCATTGAATCTAGCTGAACCGTATCACCCAAACCACCCGCAAAATTTAAAACGCTAATCGCGCAATTAGACTGTTGTAGTCCGTGATAAACACTGGGAGGAATACCCAAAGCCGTACTAATCAGAGCGCGGTTAATACCATTATGTCCAACAATGAGAATAGTTTCCCCTTGATGACGAGATAACATTTCTTGCCAAAACTGCTTGGCTTGTTCATATAAAGCCAGAACTGGGAAAAGTTCTCGTGTCCCGTGTGCGTCACTGACAATCATATGCAATTCGTGGGGACGTTTTTTCCAAATACTATAGTCATCAGGAAACTTCTCTTTCACATCAAGAGATAACATTCCTGCCCACAAAGGTAAATCTACTTCAACCAGATGTTCAGAAACCTGAATCACGGACGAATGTTCAACCAACTCACTGCGAATAATTTCCGCTGTCGTCTTCGCTCGGTTGAGAGGACTGCTATATATTGCTGTAAATGCTATATTACTCAGGGCTTTACCCACTTTACCAGCATCGCTCCGACCTTTATCCGTTAAAGTTGACGCATCAGTACGTCCTTGGATACGTCGTTCAACATTATATGTACTTTGACCATGACGCACAATGATGACACGAGTCATTCAAAAACCTCTTCTCTCCAAATTTCTCATTGTACTGCAAAACTTTGGCAGAATAATTGTTTAGATTGGTTGAGTTTTCGAATTAAGAATTATATTTTTGTCTTGACATTCCCATTTTTATCAGAAATTGGATATGTATCAGATTGGGAAGCAGCTTAAAGCTGATCGAAGTTATAGAGCATCTTAGTAAGAAGTTCAAGGGAGAATTTAAGTATTCGTGTATCCTTTATCCTTAATCTAAGGTAGTAATATTTACGACTATCCAGTGTCCTGAATTGCTCAAACTCCACTGACAAGAATGCTCAAAGTCCCAACCCTCAATGACTATCTAACAGACTTCATTCGTATATTTAGACTTTGGCAACAGATCACTGGAGGTTCAGGTCTTGATTTATTGAAGAATTTTGTAAAGGCCAAACAGGGTAAAATAGAAATCTATAGCCAGGACTCCAGCAAGGAACTCTATCAAAGCACACCCACTTTTTTTGAGGGAACCTTGATAAACATCACAATAAACACCACAATTAAATGTGAGGCGAACTACTACTAATTTTACTAGATATGAGTTGTACTTTTAGGACAAAGGTTCTAATATATAAACACAGTTACAGATGATGGTGATTTTGTGACAGTACCGGGTATTTAGATATTGACTGCTAATCCTAGAGCAATCGCATCTGCTAGAAATCACGGTAAGTTAATACCTAGATAATTAGTTTATATTTTTGTCGATGATAATTTTCCCCAGATTTTTTTATACTCTTTTTTAATTTCATCTGTCAACATTTGGGGAGTTAAAATCTCAGCATTTGCCCCATATTTCAAAATCCGCTGACGAAACCAAAACCAATAATCTATAGTTGCCTCAATGTCACAGTATTTTCCTTCCGGATCACGGTCAACGATTTCTTCATCTTTGCGTCGGGGGTGATAATTAGATAATTGTCCGCTTGTCCGATAGCGAATTTTTAATGTGGGAAAGTCGCAGGATAACCAATGAGTAGTAGATGCAGCACCAACATTGACAATTTTATCTAGGCGAAGAATCTGATTTTCATCTATATTAGGCCAATAATCAAATCGGGAAGAACGCCAGTCAGGTACAAATGCAAATAAGTAGAGAGTACTCTCATCTAGTCTTAATTCTGACCTGTCAATATCCCAAATGCGTCCTTATCCTAGTTTGCTTTCATAGCGAATGGTGTAGCGACATCTTTGTTGAAACCGTGCTTTGAGTTGGGAAGCGATGGTATCTAAATTGTGATCGGTATAATCCACCGGAGGATTAAAATCAACTTTAATAGACGGTGGAATATCCTAATTCTGTTAAATTTCCAATACGTTGAATTTGGCTTGCTTGTCCCGAAAACCCCATATTAGAAAGGAAATATCCGGCTATAGCCAGGGCTTCTCGTTGTTCAGTTGACAGAAGCATGGGAAAATTTGACTCAACTAATTTATAGGGACTATAAGTTACGCTGTCTATTTTAATACCGCCGTCTCTAATTTCACGAATAGGACCAGTGAGTTTTTGCTTAACATCAGCATGATCAGCAGATTTACCATGCTGTTCCATAAACATTGAGAGTAACTCTTCTAATTCTTTGCGTCCACGTGGTTTTTCGGCTAGAAGTCGCAGTATTTCCAGGATAAAAGCGATTTGGTTGTAATCAGAGTAAAGGTAATAGCTACCAGTAGTTTTATGACAATTTATAACAGCGATAGTGATTTTAAAGAGTCTGTTATTCTCGATGCACCAGCATTATTTTGGAACTTATTAGGATCGTCTAATTCATTCCGAATTCAGGAGTTTAAAAATGCAATGCAGCGACTCTTGATCCCACCTTCCGCACCCTAACTGTCACAGATAGTAGTACACAAGAACTAAAGCTCCTGCAAGGAAGAAAAGGCTTAATAAGAACAAGTATGATTAAAATGGGAATAGAGTGAGAGAATAAAGTTTTGTAAAGAAGATAAGAGAAAAGAAAATTTAATGATTTAAAAATTAAATTAGAACAGAAGAAGAAATGATTTAATCACAACAGGAGTTTTGGATAATTCTGTTGTGAAATCAAAGCTTCAAAAAATGGAAATTCAAAACCTATACCATTTAGGCATAGTAGGAGGAATAATAGACCCCATAGGAGTAGTAGAAATAATCCTTGAAATTGGAGAGAAAGTAAGTCCGGGTCATGTAGTAAAAGCCATGATAATCAAAGGGTTAGGATTTGTATAAAAACCCTTATATAGGTTTCCCCAAGATTTTGAAACAATCCCCTGTTGGTATCTAATAGGAGCAGGAGTAACACCAGAATATCTCAAGGACGATAAACTGGGGAGAGTCATGGATAAACTATTTATAAAAGGATTGGATAGAATATTTTTTATTGTCGCCTTAAAAGCAGCCTAAAAATTTGGAGTATCCCTATGAGTAGGACATCTAAACTCATCATAAATGGACGTACATGGGCAATATAATACCAGCTTACCAGAAGTAATATTTGAGAGTCAAAAAGTAGGAAATAATCAAGAAATAGAAGAATTAGCAGTAAAATCACCAAAAGAAATAACCACCACCTACGGTTATTCTGGTGACCATAGAGCGGAGTTAAAACAGTTCATCATAGAAATGATATGTTCAGGAGATAGAGACATACCAATATTTTTAAAACTAGCATCGGGAAACCAAGCAGATTCATCATGCTTTGGTAAAATAGCAGTAGAGTACCAAAAACAGTTAAAAGTTAACAGTCTCATAGTAGCAGACTTGGCCTTATATACAGAATCAAATCTAAAAATGATAAATGATGTCAGATTTAAGCTGGTTATATCCAGTGCCATTAAGCGTAAAATCAGCACAATCATTAATATCAACATTACCAGAAACAGAATTTGTTGATAGTAACTTACCCGGATATAAACTAGCTTCAAAAACAGTAAATTATGCAGGAATAGAACAAAGATGGTTAGTAGTGCAAAGTCAAGAAAGAAGAGAATCAGACCTGGGTAAACTCTCACAAAAAATTACCAAAGCATAATCAAAAGCTGTGCAAGATTTCAAAAAGTTATCACCAGAAAAATTTGCTTGTGAAGGTGATGCTATCAAGGGGTTATCTAAACTATTCAAACAATTCAAATATCACCAAATTAACCAGAGTAACGTTACTCAAATCAAATCTAAGAAAAAAGATAGTTCAGGAGAGATATCCTCTGAAATATCAGCTACAGTCTCCCAGAATGAAAGTAAAATTAATACAGAATTTCTGAGGGCAGGGCCTTTTATTATTGGTACAAACCTTTTGGATTCCAATGAACTTACCCATGACTCCATCTTGAGTGAATATAAAGAAAGCTCAACAGTCTTGCCAGAGAGGGTTTGCTTTTCTCAAAGACCCATTATTTTTTGCAGACAGTATTTTCCTAAAAAGTCCAGAGAGAATAGAGTCCCTGGGAATGATTATGGGTTTATGTCTGCTGGTTTATACTTCAGCGCAACGACAAATTAGAACCCCTTTGAGAGAGTCTAAATCAACAGTAAAAAATCAATTGGGCAAACCAACTGACCGCCCCACTTTACGCTGGATTTTTCCATGCTTTCAGTCTATTCATTTAGTTACACTTAACCAAGAAAAACACATCTGTTACTGGACTTAAGAGAGAGATTTCATTGTGAATCCTTTACCAGAGCATTGTTTTCCCTACTATCGATTACTTACCTAATTTTTCTCTCTATTAATTTAATTTCTATCAGAAAATAAGCTAACGTCTTTGATTTATATCTCTATTTTATTATGTCCATAATTTCTTTCCTTACTTCGATTTATTAGTCTCAGGTATGATTTATCTCTTGAATATCTTCATTTATCTGTTGACTGGTCTGGGTGGTGTTCTTTCTTATTGCTCCTTATTGAGAATAGCTTTTGATGCTATTTTTGGTGCTTTACTGTTTCTCCAATGCCTTTTTTCACTGCATCTGTTTGTTTTTATGCTCCCTTGGATTTTTCCTCTCCGTAATTTCTTTCTGTGGCAGTTTAGGGTGCGGAATGTGGGCTTGATTGCTTATAGTCTCCATTTATATAATGGCATTTCTCCACCAGATGCTAAATGGCGAGATTTGATTAAAACAGTTTGGGAAGTAACAACAAATGTTCTCAATGTTTTTTCTTTAGCACAGGAAGGTTTACGACGTGATAAACGAGATAATCCCACCGCAGATGACGTTAAACGTTATTGGCAATATGCCCAACTCTGGGTAAAACAAGACCAACCAAAAACAAATAAAGGAGTTTATCTAATGATATTAGTTGAGAAATTACTACAAGAATATCGTGTATTCTATTAAGCAGGATCAGGTGAATCTAGCCACACAAGTTGAATGCCACTCTCTAAAGATTTAGACAAAATTTTCTCAGTTCCTCAACCAGTGGAAATCAATGATTTAATTTGCCAAGTTTCTGGACAAATTAAAGATGCCCTAGAACGGTAATAAGTCTATAAACGTCCGTTAATAATGGATAAATCAATAGTGCCAACTGTAGGATAAGAACAAGAATTAACTGCAATTCACGAATTTATAACAACCTGCGTCCGCAAACTATTTCTAGAGCTTTAGAAAGGAGATAGACCTTTATTGAGAGAAAATAGTAACTGCATTAAATCCGGTAGTTTGCATACCCTTGGTTACCTTTGCAAGAAAAATATGCAAAATCATCCTAATTTATGCCCTTTAAAACCTCTTTGCGTCTTTGGGTGATACAAATCATCAAAATCTACAACACAAAGGGAAAATCATGAACATTCTCACAACCTTAAAACCCGAATTTCAAACAGCATTTCCCCATTTAGCTTCTGGAAAATATATCCACTTCATCATGTTGCGTCACAGTCAATCATTCCCCGTATTTCAAACAGGTGGAATCCTCAACACTGCAGGCACTCAAGCAGGGTTAAAAAATAAATACAGATTAAAGGAAAAAACAAATCAGCCGTTTAGTGTTGTTCAAGCGCAAACAAAATACCCCAGAAAGACTTGCTGGAAGGGAATTACTCAGGGTTGTCAATCTGACTACTGCTGATGAGACTAACAAAGATAAATACTGCGAATATAACGGCGAAAAATCCTGGAAAGAATGCCCTGATTGTATTATCTATGGATTTACTGGTGATAGTGGTTCTGAACGTTCTAAAGTCTATTCTGATTCAGCTTTTTCTCTGAGTACTTACGAAGAATTCCATCGCAGTTTTACATTTAACGCAGCTTATGAAGGGGGGATAATGAGTGAAGGAGGAGTCACAAGAAGTTCTATTAATGAATTAGATTATGTAATTATTGAACTCACATTTCCCACTGTATAAACCATCTGTGATGCCACCTATGAAGGCTTTATCTATGTTTAGGGAATTTACTGATTAATAAGCGTTATGGCGCTCAAGAATCACGCACGGGAACAATGCGAAATTAAATTGCTGGAATTGTATTTTGCGATAAAGAAATATTTAGTAATTTAAACTTCGGCCAGGCACTTTTTGATCCTTTAAAAGGAGATATAAATGCTCCTATTGATGTTATTTTATAATAGGTGGAAAAGGTAACAAAGAATTTATTAAATAATGAATTTGTCCGCCAAAACGAGATACTATCTGGTACGAAGTTGGATGATTTAATCTGTGAAATCAATGCAATTTATCAAGATGAATCTCTGTTAGCTGAAACCATGACTACAAATCTATATGGGCAAACGTAAGGATTCAGGTGGTGGGGTATTGACAAGTGTGATAGGTGAGGCAGAATATAGCAGTTATGGAAAAGAAGCTAGGACCAAAACTAGACAGAGAGATATTGAAGCAGTTGGGAACAGAGCAACTGGTAGAAATCATTATTGACTAGGCGAAAAGTATAGAGAAGCTAACAAATAGAGTAGTAGAACTGGAAAAAGAAATAGAGAAACTCAAAGTCAGTAGAGATTTAGAGACCATAACATGATCCAAACCACCCTTGGGAGACATCCTCAAAGAAACCGAGAACAAACAAGAAGAGAAACCAGAAGAAAACCAGACACGAAAACGGAAACCAAGAGGACAACCAGGGCATAGGGGAAAAAGGAGAAAGGTGTTTGGTGGAGTAGATAGAATAGATTTGAGATAGTGGGAGGGCAAGTGTGTGGATGGTGAGCTCAGGGGGAATTATTTGGCGAACTAATAATAAAAATCGAAACACAACAAGTAGGGGAGTTGGTGGACAGGCCAATGGAAGTGGATTTGCAGTGTGTGTGCGGAAACACAAAGGGCACACTGGTCAGCAGAGATAGTACCGGGACAAGATATAGGAATCACACTACAATCTTGTTTGGGATGGATCAATAACTAGGGCCATTGACCCTATGAAAAAGAATACTTCTTGTTGTGGGAACTGGGTCCAATAGAAATTGGAGTGGGAACATTAGTAGGTACCAATGAAGGAATAGATGGTCCAGTGGCTCAAAGTATTCATAGCCTCAAACAGTGGATAAAACAAACCCAGCCTCATATCCTTGGGGATGAAACACTCTGGGTAGTCAAAGGGGTGAAACAATGGTTATGGATTTTTGCCAATAGTGACTTCCCTTTATTTCATGGGCCTGATACTCCTTGTCCTGGCGAATTAGAATCCATTGTGGGTTCAAGTTACTCTGGTGTAATCAGTTCTGATGACTTTACTGCCTATAACGGTTATGCGGTCACAGCTCAACAGAAATGTCAGGCACATCTACCCTACCCCGTCACTTCAAGATACTAATCAAGATTCCTGGCTTCAATCACCAAGAAATTGGCACAAAATTCATGGACCTCATAGATGAAGGTTTTAAAAACTACCCTTTATTCCAACAAACCCAAAACCTTCATGAGTTCTTGACTTGGCCATCCTAGTTTCAACCAAAAGTTGAATCTTCCATTCATTCATTGATCAAGCCCCAGGGGAACCTGGTAAACTTTTACCTTCCTTAGGCAATAGACCTTGATTATAATTTAGCTGAACCAAGGTTAGGTTTAGCACTGACACAACAAAAAGTCTGTGGTGGTTCTCTTTCTCTGGAGCTATTCCAACATACTGCCAATTTATTGACGGTTATACAAACTTGTCGCCGTCAAGCACTTTCTCTAATTGAGTTTTTTGACCAACCTATGAAAGCCATGGTTCACTCTGCTTTCCATACACCTTCTTTAATCCCTCTTCCTTACACCTGAATCCTTAGGGGCAAACTAAAACCTATGCAGAATCTTTTGGTGCATTAAAAAAGAAAGGTAAGAAAGATTAATGTTCACTTCTTGGGGTTGGGTTGCCCACCTTAACCCCTATTTTAAATTTCATCAAAGAAAATTCTAGTTTGGGTTGAGGAACGAAACGCAACAATGCCTCCAAAATCCTGGTTTTCCTTGCGTAAAATCAACCTAATTAGAGATATTTTAAAGGTTGAAAAAGGATTTTATTATGCCTCTATATCATTGTGAATTGACTCTACATGATAATGTTTTATCGCCAATCGGGAAATGGGAATTCTCTATGCAACTGGAAAATATTTACATAATTGGGGACTAAATTTTGCACTATTTTCTATTGATTACATTTCTCACCCGTATCGTATACAAGGAGAAAAGGCACAAAAGCCAACATATTTAGATACAAGTTATGAACGAAATCTTTTACATCTCAATAAATTTGGAATTTATGTATTTCCGGCTCAACCTATTACTTGGTCATATCAAATTAATACCTTTAAAGCTGTTCAAGTTAACTATTATATTATGGTAAATCAAAACAGTTTAGTGATAAAGGTGCGGATAGAAATTAACCAATTAATTATGGACGGGCTAAAGAATTAGCTGTTGGTAGTCAATATCGGACTTATATTATTGCTCCTGAATCTATCAAAATACCCCAGTGGATTGGATTGGCGAAATGGGCTGGTAAAGTTAAGGTTGAATTGATAAAAAGTCCTGAGTAAGCTTTACGAATTAAATCTGATAATTACAATTGTGTGCATCCTCTACATCCTTTAGATTTGCCCAAGGATTCTCGAATTATACTTTATAATATAATCCCATTGTGGTGCCTCCTATAAGTTTAATCACTCAGGCACAGTTACATGGCGAATATTTAGCCTCATAAAAGATGATTGGCAAGATTTTAAAGCCACATTAAGTGCAGAAAAATACCAACAATTACCCAACGAAATCAATTTACCAATAGGAGTATTTTATGGAGCAGGAAATAAATGTCGTTGCAACAGCATAGTTCTACTACATTGCATTCAATTGTCGTCGAACTTGCGGCTGTGGATGTGGGATATATTCCTCCTACTTTATCTCGTGCATTACACGCGCTGCTACTCAAATGGTTAACGGTAGGAAATCCATCTGTTGCAGAGTTTGTTCATACAAGTCAACATTCACCATTAGACCTGTCAGGAAAATCAACTTGGTGTCAAAAAAATGGTAGAAGGGAATTTTGAGGGTGTCCCAAAAGGAAAAATCCACTAAATTAACTATATTCAAGATAAATTAACTATATTCAAGAATATCTACATCGTACAAAAAAAATACTGGGAATAACTGACCATCAGTTTCAAGACTTGTTAGCCCAAGGTGAAATAAAGATAGGTATAAATCAGAAACGAGGAGGGGGCAAAGGGAAACTAGAGATCAAAGAACAGGTATGTCTATCCTTGTTCTCTTTGAGGAAAATGCCAACATTTGAGGTTTTAGGTTTGCATTTCGGTATATGGAAAACGGAAGCAAAGGACACGTTTCATTACTGCCTAGAGATATTAGGAAATGTTTTCTCTGCTAGTCTCCTTGAACAGGTAGAAAAACATGATAGCGATTATGCCATGGCGACTCAGAATAAAAGGCAGGAAACAAAGAGTTTTCCACCAAGGGTATTTTTGTTGAACAGGTCATTAGACTTGTAAAAATATTCCGGGTACCTCAACAAAGATTTCGCCTGAATTCCCCAATTTACTCACAAGTAATTCTTACTATTTGTGGTTTAGTCACATTAGGAATTGGTTCATTAGTTTTGCCCATTTCATAAGTGTTATGGATATGAGGTCAGTTATGAATTTGTCATCAACATCTTCATGGATAGGAACTATCCGTAACTATTCCCAACCCTGATTCTTTCCTTGGCTCTTTCCTAATCTTAACACTATGGAAAGCCAGACACAGACTCCTTTATAAATTTTCGGCGGTCTCTATTGCATTGTTAAAATGTAAAGTTTTGCTATTATTGGGAACATAACCAGGTATTTTTCCGGACGCGATCAATAATTCCTTGATGATACCAGTCCCCAGGTTTATGAGGTCAATCTTAAAATCCAATATCCTCGGAAGACCTTCTAAAGGTTAGTTTTGGACAGATTCAGTTAAACCTCAAAAATTAAACATATAATAAGTATATTTTCCACAATTTTTGCACAATGTTTGTCTAAATTAAAATTACAAGGTTGCTGAGTCGATCACAAAACCTCCCAACTATCCTACACAAAGACTATTGTGTAGCGTCTCTAAGAGAAAACCGCATTACTTTCTGCCTCCTTGCACTCAAAACCATATCAATAGGACTTACGCATTGACAAAGTAGCAAAATACTGTAGTGATAAAAAATGTGATCTACTTAGGAGGTATGGGAGAATTAGAGAAATAACCAAACCTTCTGCAGCAGAATGCAATCTGGAACATTACACTCTGTTGTTGCCATCAGAACCAAAGCATGAGGGATGTTGTAGATTGCCAGAGATATTGGAAAACGTTTCACATGACAGTGTGAATAAATTATTGCTCACAGAGACATAGGAACCGAAATATTTATTCGATACAGTAAGGAAAATCATAAATAGAGTAGGAGGGATTTTAACTGTAGATGACACATTAGTATAAAAACTGTATAGCGATCCAAAAAATGCAGAATTAATCAGTTATTTTTGGTCTGGGAAATATCATAAGAGCATCAAAGTAATAAATTCAATTACACTGTACTACAGTGATGTGTATGGAAATTCAGTACCAATAAACTACAGAATATACGAGAAGAAGGAGGGAAAGACGAAGAACGATTGTTGTCGGGAAATGCTCAAGGAAGTGATTGATTGCGGTGTAAAACCAAGAATAATTACAGGAGACAGTTGGTATTCAGGGGTAGAAAGCTGAAAATTTTTAAAAAACCAGAAATTTGGTTTTCTATTTGGGATCAAGAAAAATAGAACCGTATCAAATAAACTGGAAAAGTATTGTCTATTAAGGAGTTTAGAAATTCTTGATGAGGGTTTGATAATTCATTTGAGAGCATTTGGGTTGATCAAACTGTTTAGACAAGACTTCAAAAAAGAAGACTCTAGAGACTATATAGTGTATCTACCAGATCAAGAAGCTCTCAATCAAATCGCCAAAAGTGAATTTGTGAAAATTCATGATACTCATTGGGGGATTGAAAGTTTTCATAGAGCCATCAAAAAAGTATGTGGAATTTGTCGATTTATGGTTAGAGACAGCCAAGGAATTGAAACACAGATATTTTGTTCACTTCAAGCATTTGTTCGTTTAGAAACAATGCGCTCTGAAAACATAATTTCTAATTGGTATGAATTGCAAAGGAACTTATTCACTTTAGTTGTGCACAACTACATTGTGGAAAATATTACCAAGAATTTGGATAAAAGCTGGATTAGCAGGTTTTTCTCCTGATTTAGCACTAGTGCTAATCAAACCAGAAGAACTAAGAAAGCAAGTAAGTCCAGGTGTTTTCAAAAATTCTGAAGTATTAATTAATGGCAAAAGTACTCTGTGGGATTTAGCAGTCAAAATGAAACGGAATATTTTATCAATTACCCGTTTATTACTTCCTTATATTCATCCAGGCATAACTGCACTGGTATAAGTACCTGATTTACTTTTACCATTTAAAAAGGTCAACAACTACCAACTAATTAAAACAGCAACTAGTAACGTGAATGTTCCACTGATAGCTTGTATAGATGATAGTCCTTAAGTCTGCCAATTACTGGAAAAAATCATTATTGGCAATGGCATGAGATTTCTTAAAATAGAAGATTCTCTGCAAGCTTTACCTGTTCTGATTAAACATAAACCAGACTTGATTTTCTTAGACTTAATTATGCTTGGTATCAATGGTTACTAACTCTGCGCTAATTTACGGTTTACTCCTGCTTTTGCTAACACACCCCTGGCTATTTTAACAGGAAGTAATGGTGTTCTTGATAGAGCCAGAGCTAAAGCATTTGGTGCTATAGATCTTATCACCAAACCTGTATCTAGCGATAAAGTTTGGGGTGTAATAGAGAAATACTTAGGAACAGCACCGAAAAATGTAAACTTATCTAACTCCTGTATACTGCCTCTTCTCAACGAGCAATAATTATGTTCGTCTCATGAACAGTGATGTTAGGACTCACTGTGATCATAACGAGGTAAGGATACGGTAAATGTTGTGCCTAAGTTTTCTTGACTCTCCAGTGAAATATTTCCTTGATGAACTTCGACACATTTTTTCACAATTGCTAGTCCCAAACCTGTTCCCTTGATGTCACCCACATTATTGCAGCGATAAAAAGCTTCAAACAAATGTGATTGATTTTCTATCGGAATTCCCATCCCTTGATCACGTATTTGGAATATAGTAACATGATTCTGACATTCCAATACCAAATCAATTTTTGATCCAGATGGAGAATACTTAATAGCGTTAGAAAGTAAGTTTGTCAAGATACGCTGGAGTAATACTATATCCATTTCTGCCCCTGTGTTGTCAGAGCAACTAAAACAGATTTGATGTTGATTACCTAGACTGTATTGCAGAGTATCTATGAGTTCATAACAAAATTCTTCCAAGTTCACTGATACAGGGTGATATTGTATTTTTCCAGATTCTATACTACCAATGAGCAGTATTTCATCTAATAAGCAAAGTAGATGATCAACAGCATTATTAATTTTGGAAACATAACGGTTAATTATTTCCGGTGAGGGAAGTTTACTACCACATTCAAGTAATCCTGCAAAACCTTGGATACTGGTGAGTGGATTCCGAAAATCATGAGAAATCATAGATACGAACTCTGATTTCAGATGATTGAGTTCTTGTTCTTGTTCTAAAGCCTTGATGGCTTGAGTTTTTGCTTGTTGCAGTTCTATTTGCATCCGTCGTAAGCTGATGTGATTTTCAAGTCTAGCCAGCACTTCTTCTAATTGAAAAGGTTTGGTAATGTAGTCTATCCCTCCTATACGAAAGGCTTTGACTTTATCTATTGTTTCGCTGAGGGCGCTGAGGAAAATTACTGGAATGTCGCGAGTACGTGGATCAAGTTTTAACCGCTCACAAACTTCATAACCATTCATATTTGGCATATTAATATCTAAAAGAATAATATCTGGATGCTCCATCTCCACAGCCCTCAGTGCGATCGCACCACTGTTAGCACAACGTACCTCATACCCTTGTTCCTCCAACATACTGGAGAGTAAATGCAAATTATTGGGTGTATCATCAACAATTAAGATGTTAGCTTTATAGGAGTATGTCTGCAAATTATTCATAATTAAACTATAATTCAAAGTAGGATTAACAATCCCTCAATAGCATTTCCAAATTACCTAGTTAACTGGCTGATCAATACTTAACTATTCTGACAAAATTAAATTCTCAACTCCTGATTATATAAAAGTTTACAATAGCTAACTGCTAGTTTTTATATCATCTAATCACTTATTTAATCAGATTTGTTTCCATCTGATTCTTGATTGTACTGATGCGTTGGAGACCGTTACTAATTCTGATCAACAGTTCCTTCGGCACAATGGGCTTAGTTAAGTAGTCATCTGCACCTATAACAAATGCTTTTTGCAAGGTTTCTACATCCGTACAGCTACTCAAGAATAGGATTGGTAGCCAGTTCCAGTCATCATTTTGACCTACAGCCCGGCACAAATCTAAACCTTCAGTGCCACTAGGCATATAAATATCCAGAATTAGAAACTCTGGTTGGTTATATGGCACAGTTTCCCAGAAACGATCTGGATTAGTCAAATAAGTTAACTGCACACCCAAAGGTTCAAGTAATGTTTGCACGGTCAGCAAAATTTGTGGATCATCATCTACTGCTAGAACTTTGGCATTAATTTGTTCAGATTGGCTCAATTCTTCTAGTTTTTTACCAGTTAAATTAATTAACTCATTAGTATTAGTAGTTACTTCTAGGTCTTGACATAAATAGATCAGCAACTGCTCTATTTTTTGTTGATAACCTAGCGAAAAATGCGATTCTACGTGAAAACTAGATTCTAGTAAAACTTCTATTTGTCTAGCTAAAAAACTTCCTTGCTCAAATCCAAACATACCCAGAGACCCAGCAAGTTTATGGGCCTTCTGTATACCATCTTTGAGAAGTTCTGCATCAAATATGCCGAATACAAGAGACGAAATCACTTGTTCTAAAACAATTAGACCTTCAAAAGTTAAGTTTTTTGTGTGCTGCCAAATTTCTGTAATCGAAGCATCTGAATTTTCTTGTTTATCTGTATTAACATTACTGATATGAGTGGAATGATTGGATTTTTTTATAAAAGTAGGATTTATCCTGTATCCTTGTCCATAAACCGTTTCCAAAAAATTATCTGCACCAACTGCTTTTAAGTTGCGACGAATATTCGTAATATGGGATCTAACTGTCCATTCATTGGGTGGTTCAGCATCAAATGCCCATAGTTCATCAATAATATCTCTGCAACTGTAAATCCGTTTTTGGTTCCGGAGAAACAACTCCACTAATAGGTATTCTTTGCGACTCAACTGTAGCAGATGTTCTTGATAATTCACCTCATGTAAATTTGGGTCAAGGTGTAAATGACCACATACCAGTGTAGGATAAGGAGAGGAGCTTCCACGACGAGTCAAGGCAGGGACTCTAGCTGCCAATTCTTGGACATTAAACGGTTTGACAACATAATCATCTGCTCCCCTATCTAGCCCTTGCAGTTTATCAGTTGTGGTATCACAGGCAGTCAAAAGCATTACTAAAACAGGACTTTTTTGCTCTCTTAGACGACGACAAAAACTGATTCCATCTAGTTTTGGCAACATCACATCCAACAAAATTAGATCATACTGAAAGCCTTCTACTAGTTCCCAGGCAGCCTCACCATCTCTGGCTACATCTACAACATAGTTTTGCTGTACTAACAGCTTTGTTAAAACTTCTACTATAATTTCATCGTCATCTACTAGCAGAATCCTCATAGGCTTTTATTTTTTTTAATCTTTCCCTACTTTTAAGTTTTCTAACCTTTAGTCAAATTTTATAGCAATGAGATAGGATTTGATTATAAGTAATGTTACTGAAATTTCGGTTATTCACTGTTCTTGTAGAGTATGGAGTAGACAATCTTTCCCTGCACCCCACACGCCATACCCCATTTTCGTCCAGACCAGCTAAGTAGTTAGGAACAACTAAACATAATCATAATTAATATAGATAGATGATGAAAAATATTAATATTAGGTGATGAAAAATCAACGAGACTCAGATTCTCTTCTCTCCTGCCTTCTGCGTTATCCTAACGATAAATGTTCAAGCCCACTTACTTATACCAACAGCAAGGAAATTATCTATGACAACGAAAAAAGTATTAGTGATTGATGATGAAGATGATATCCGGGAGGTTGCTAAAATTACCCTGGAAATTATGACAGGATTAGATGTTATCTTGGCTCGCACAGCCATGGAAGGCATACACAAAGCCGAGACTGAACAGCCTGATGCAATTTTACTGGATGTGATGTTACCAGATATGGATGGGGTGATGACATTTGAGAAACTCCAGGCTAATCCAAACACAAAGGATATTCCTGTGATTCTCCTCACAGCAAAAGTTCAAGTATCAGATCAACAGCGTTTTGCTAACTTGGGGATTAAAGCCCTGATTGCCAAACCTTTTAAACCTGCTCAATTAGCTCAACAGTTGTTAGTATCTCTAGGATGGAATGATTTAAGTCTTCTCTAACTTTGACATTTCTCCACAAATTCTCCATAATTCAAACTTAAGATGACTAAACTATCAGCCAATTAAGTAACTGAAAAATTCACTAATTTACTTCTAAGCGAGAATATAAAGAGTATGAATATAATTCAATCCATCCATATTCCATCTAATCATGTTCCTCTCCCAAATCTCTCAGATCAAATAGGTGGAGATATAAGTCACGAGTTGCGTACCCCTTTGACCGTGATTCAGGTAGCCTTGGATATTTTAAGTTCTGGTAAGTTAGGTAATCTTTCTCAACAGGAATTAAGAATGGTAGATATTGCTACCAATAACGTAGACAGGCTAATGCGCCTTACCAATGCTATTGAGGGAGAACCAGAGGCTCAAACTACATTTTTATCTCGTGAAGCACTAGCTCAACTGCGATTAGAGAGAGATCTAAAAATGGCACTAATTCGCAATGACTTCACACTTTGCTACCAGCCGATTGTTTCTCTCAAACAGTATGAAATTTTAGGATTTGAAGTTTTGTTGCGCTGGCAACACCCAGAGTTAGGAACGATATCTCCTGAACAATTTATTCCTTTAGCAGAAAAAAGCAACTTAATTTGCGATATTGGTACATGGGTTTTGCAAACAGCTTGTCATCAATTGCGTACTTGGCAAGAGCAATTTCCTGATAACTATGATAATTTAAGGATCAGTGTTAATGTTTCCAGTAGACAGTTAGCCAACTGTGATTTAATTACACAAGTTGAGCAGATTTTGCAGGAAACGGGTTTAAAGTCTTGCAACTTAGTATTGGAAGTTACCGAGAGTGCGATGATGGAAAATGCTGTAACTGCCAAGAAAACATTGGAGAAGTTGCAAAGTCTGGGAGTGCTGGTATATATTGATGACTTTGGTACTGGTTATTCTTCATTGAGCCGACTTTGCGAACTACCCTTGAATGTATTAAAGATTGATCGTTCTTTTGTGCAGAAGTTAAATTCTCCGAGCGGCAACCAAGTAGTTCAAGCTATTACTAATTTAGCACATACTTTAGGATTAGAAGTGATTGCAGAGGGAGTGGAAACAGTTGAACAATTTTTAAAGCTACAATTGCTTGGTTGCAACCAGGGACAAGGATATTTCTTTGCTAAACCTTTAGAAAATAATGCAGTCACAAAATTGCTAATAATGAATAAATACTAGTACCACCGTAAATTGAAAATTCACAATAGAGCCTACAGCTTCCGTCAGGGATACAAAATTCAAAATATCTCCTTAGCAGACCCTACGCGAACAAAATTCAAAATGAATGTAGCCTAAGCTTTTCATAGATTTAACATGGGTGGTTTATTTCCACTGTAGTGTACTAGTACCACTGTAAAGTCAAAAACCAAAAATCAAAAAGCTTATTAATTAGGGTTTTCGTCTATTTTAAATGGTTGCTCTATTTACTCTGTGCTGTATTAGATAGCTAAAAATAATGACATTTCCTAAATAAGCTGAACATCTTTCGATTTTAAATACCCTGGGATCAAAGGTCAATATCCAGGTTTGTTTATTTTTTAGGTTCTTCGGTTCTTCTTATGGGAAGTCTGGTTCAAAGTCATTAAAAGCCTTATTATGTAGGCATTTCAATTAAAAAAAGGGCATAATTATTTATAGCCCTTGCCCCCTAAGGATTTTTTTATCATCAATTGTCAATTACCATAAAAACAACGCAAGAGCCATTTGTTACATAACAATAGGTCTAAACAATCAAACTCATGCTCACCAGCCCTGAAAAAACAAGATGAGCCAGCAGCAAACCTCGGAATTCTTAGCAAATATCTTGGTGGTTGATGATAATCCCGTCAATCTAGTTATATTATCCAAGGTACTTTCCAAGTATGGTTATAAAGTGCGATCTGCACCAGATGGTGAAATGGCATTAAAATCAGTTGAAGCTAAGTTGCCTGATCTCATTTTGCTGGATATTATGATGAGCGATATGAATGGCTATGAAGTCTGCAACAGGCTCAAAACAAATGAAAAAACCCGTGATATACCTGTAATTTTTATTAGTGCTCTAGAAGAGCCTTTAGATAAAGTAAAAGCATTTACTTTAGGTGGGGCTGATTATATTGCTAAACCGTTTCAAACTCAAGAAGTAATTGCCAGGGTAGAAAATCAACTACGGATTCGTAGGTTACAAAATCAGTTAGTTGAACAGAATGAACAGTTACTGCAAAAAACTCAAGCACTTGCTGATTTCAGTTCTAGCCTCAAGCAGTTACATCGGATCAATATGACTGATTTTCATCATGTTGATGACCTTTTTTTAGATTATTTAGATACAGGTTGTAAAGTCCTGCGTTTTTCAGCAGGAGCAGTTGGTAAAATTAATCATCAAACTTATTCATTCTTAGCTGTTAAATCGGAGTTTGAGTCATTAGTTCCTGGATTAGAAATCAATCTCTCAGATGCTTATTGTAGAAAAGTAGTTGAGCAAGAAAAAACAGTTACATTCCAAAATGTAGGAACAATAGAAGAGATGTGTTGTCATCCACTCTACCAAAGGCTGAAAATAGAATCTTACATTGGCACTCCTATCTGGGTAGATGGAAAAATTTATGGTGCACTTTGCTTTTTTTCGACGACTGCCAGATTTGATAAGTTTGAGAATCACGAACAAGAAATTATTGAGTTGATGGCTCAAAGCATTGGTAAGTTTATCAGCACGCAGCAAATAGAGATTAAACGCCAACAGGCAGAGGAAAAATTAAGAAAAAGTGAAGAACGCTGGCAACTAGCAATTCAAGCCAGTCAAGATGGAATTTATGATTTTAACTTACAAACAGCTGAGGTTTTTTATTCTGCTCGCTGGAAGGAAATACTGGGCTATCAAGATCAAGAAATTTCTAATAATATTGAGGAATGGACTAAACGTATTCATCCAGATGATTTGAAGTTGGTGATCCAAACAAATTCTAATCATCTCAATCGGGAAATTCCTTTTCTGATGCAAGAATATCGCCTACAATGCAAAGATGGTATTTATAAATGGATTTTAGAGCGTGGTCAGGCGCTGTGGGATGAAAATGGTAAACCGACGAGATTTATTTGTTCTCATACAGATATTAGCGATCGCAAACGTCAGGAAACAGCCTTACAACTAATTGTGGAAGGTACAGCTTCGACAACAGGAAATGAGTTTTTTCGTTCACTAGTGCGTTATTTAGCAGAAGTTTTACAAGTTCGCTATGCTTTTGTCACCAGATTTACAGATCCAGCAAAAACCAAGGTTCTTACCTTGGCATACTGGAAAGGAGAAGACTTTGGTGAGGACTTTGAGTACAAGATAGAAGGAACTCCTTGTAAACAGATATTTTCTGAAGACATCGTCTATTATTCCCATAATATTCGGTCTTGGTTTCCAGACCATGAACATTTAGCAGAATTAGAAGTAGAAAGCTATTTAGCGATCGCTCTCAATGATTCAGCGGGAAATGTTCTAGGACACTTGAAAGTTTTGGACACCAAATCAATGGTGAAAACCCAGAACACAGAACTTATTTTAAGAATTTTTGCAGCTCGCGCAGGTGCAGAACTAGAGAGGCAATTATTTGAACATGCATTGCAAGAAAATATAGAACAACAAAGAGCAACATTGCGCGTAGTGGAAAAGATGCGTCAGACCTTGGATATTGCCCAGATTTTCCGCACCACAACGGAAGAATTACAAGAGCTATTAAAATGCGATCGCGTTGTTATTTATCGCTTCCATCCTGACTGGAGTGGAGAATTTGTTGCTGAGTCTGTCAACAGTGGATGGATTAAACTCTGGCATGAACCAAATAATCCAGCGCAAAATCACCCCCAATTCCAAGCAAATATCAATTTCCCTCAGGAATGTACCGTTGAAAATTTTGACAGAAGAAAAGTTGATAGAACAGCCGAAACTACTCAAATTGAGGATAAAAACTATTTACAAGATTCTCATTTCCAAAATCCCAAAGGAAGCATCTACAATGACTTACCAAATTTTCGTGCTGTAGAAGACATATATTATACAGCCGGATTTAACGATTGTTATCAGCAACTTTTAGAAAAAATTCAAGCCAGAGCCTATACTATTGTACCAATTTTTAACTCTGGTAAATTATGGGGATTATTAGCAGTTTATCAACATTCTGGTCCTCGACAGTGGAAACCAAATGAAATTAATCTGGTTATAAATATTAGTAATCAGTTAGGAATTGCCCTCTATCAAGCAGAATTATTTGCTCAAATTCAACAACAGTCCCTAGAACTAGAAAAAGCAAGAGACGCAGCCGAATCAGCGAACCGGGCTAAAAGTGAATTTCTAGCCAATATGAGCCATGAATTAAGGACTCCCTTAAATGCCATCATGGGCTTTACTCAAGTTATGAGTCGCGATATTTCCCTCAATCAAGAACATCAATCACATCTCGATATCATTAACCGCAGTGGTCAACACCTTTTAGAACTAATTAATGATGTATTAGAAATGTCCAAGATTGAAGCAGGTAGAATCAAGCTAAATACCAGTAGTTTTGATTTATATTATCTACTCACTAATCTGGAAGATTTATTGCGGCTAAAAGCTGATTTTAAAGAACTAACACTCATTTTTGATTGCGCCCAGGATGTACCCCAATACATCACCAGCGATGAAGTCAAATTACGCCAAGTTTTACTAAATCTGCTGGGAAATGCGATTAAATTTACCCAAAAAGGAAAAGTAACACTGCGTGTCAGAAAAATAAACAACAAAGATTATGGAGATCCAATTTCTACATCCTTGCTGTTTGAGGTAGAAGACACCGGAACAGGCATTGCACCAGAGGATATAAAACAATTATTTACCCCTTTTGTTCAAGCCAGAAACACTGATGCCCATGAAGGAACAGGACTAGGATTAACTATTAGTCAGAAATTTGTCAAATTAATGCAAGGTGAAATTACAGTTGAGAGCGTTGTAGGCCAGGGAAGCACATTTCGGTTTAATATCCAGGTAGATGGGGCTGAAAATGTTAATATTCCTAACCAACTGCCCAAAAATCGAGTCATTCACATTGCACCTGATGAACCAGCTTATCGGTTATTAATTGTAGAAAACCAGTGGGAGAGTCAACAATTTTTAGCAGAATTGCTTGTGCCATTAGGATTTGAAGTATACACAGCCGAAAATGGTCAAGAAGGTGTGGAATTATGGCAGCGCTGCCAACCCCATCTAATATTCATGGATATACAAATGCCTGTCATGAATGGTTACGAAGCTACACAAAAGATTCGAGCTATGGAAATGAATAATTTAACTGATATTTTACAACCAACAAAAATTATTGCGTTAACTGCTAGTGCTTTTGAAGAACAGCGGACTTATATTCTATCTATAGGTTGTGATGATTTTATTTGTAAGCCTTTTAGAGAGGAATTTCTGTTGAATAAGCTGGCTGAACATTTAGGAATCAAATATATATACGCAGAAACAATTAAAGATATTGGTGCAAAAGATGAAGATTGTTCATCTTTTATTCTTTCTCCTTCATCTTTACAAGTGATGCCTGATGAATGGATTTCCCAATTAATTCAAGCTGCTAGTAGATGTAGCAAACGTCAAACAATGGGCTTGATAGATAAAATTCCTGAACCACAAGCAAATCTAGCGCAAGCATTAACAGAGTTGGTCAATAAATTTCTCTTTGAGAGGATTGTGCAGTTATGTTTGGAGTATTCGCCAAAACATATAGAATGAATAGGGTGTGGGATGTGAGGTTATGGGGTGATGGGGTGATGGGGAAGATGAGGGTGATGGGGGTGATAATAACTGATAACTGATAACTGATAACTGATAACTGGGAGTAAAGTATGGGTTCGGCTGGAATTAGAATTGTGTTGGTAGAACCAGCAGGACCGTTAAATTTAGGCTCAATTGCTAGGGTAATGAAAAATTTTGGTTTAGATAACCTAGTGTTAGTTAACCCGCAGTGCGATCACTTATCCTTTGATGCCTTAAAAATGGCTGTTCATGCCAAAGAGATATTAGAATCTGCGGTGATATTTCCTACATTACCAGAAGCATTGCAAGGATGTGTGCGTGTGATTGCTACCATTGGCCGTGATTACAGTGGACACATACCCCTAGAGTCCCCTCGCACCTCCCTACCCTGGTTATTAGAAGAAACAGAAAAGCCAGTAGCCTTAATTTTTGGCAGAGAAGATAGGGGCTTAAGCAATGAAGAATTAAATTATGCCCACAAATTAATTTTTATTCCCACCAATCCACAATATCCATCTCTTAACTTAGCTACAGCCGTGTCCATCTGTTGTTACGAACTATCACAATACGAACTATCACAATTAGCAAAAATATTTACAACTCCCAAACCACCAACAACCGAAATGGCACCCGTGGATATGCTAGAACCTTACTATCAGGAATTAGAATCCTTACTATTATTCATAGGCTATCTTTATCCTCATACAGCAGCCAGTAGAATGGAAAAGTTTCGCCATCTATATAATCGCGCTCATATTCAGACCACCGAAGTAGCCATGCTGCGCGGAATTTTGCGACAAATAGAATGGGCAATTCGTAATTCTTAATTCATAAATTCAGTAAAAACTCTTACCTGTCACCTGTCACTATTCGGCTAACCCTCACAGCCAAGCCTGTCACCTTTGACCTGTCACCTATATAATATATTTAATTTTGGGTCGAACATTTACGTGGGTAACAAGGAGTAGCAGTGTCAGAATCAAGTGACAACCTAATAGCTGTCTCACTACGAGAAGCACAGCGTCGTCGTCCACGCCAAGTCCAAAAGACAGCACAAAAGCCAGTTAAGAACCAGCAACCAACTGAAACCAGAACAGAAACTGTGGCCTTAACACGCCTAAATAATCATATCAGTAACCCTGCTTTACCATCTGGGGGGCAAAGACCACCCTCCAGAATAGTGATGCCGGTGGCAGTTAAACCCATCCCTAAACCCAAGGCTAAGATGCCACAACGGGCGGTGGGGAAGCTCAAGACAGTGCCTGTCCAAAAGAAGGGAAAGCCGAAAATAAATAGGCGACCATCGCGCAAAACCCAGTTAAAGCCGATGGCGAGAACCATACTATATACGCTGCGTTTATTGATTGTTGGAGTTGGTATAGGTGCTATTGTCGGTACGCTGTTGTCAGTTTTAGATCCTGCTAATCGCATTCCTAAAACTGCTGCGCCTCGATCTGGGACTAATGTTACCCAATCTAATCCTAATAACCAAGTTTCTGCTTTTGGTTTATACCTATCCCAAGAAATTATTCCTTTAACAACCACTGTACAAAATCTGGCAAGACCATACCCAAATCTGATTCCTGGGGTGTTTATGGTGGATTTAGATACAGGTGCTTATGTAGATATTAATAGTAATGCTAGTTTTCCTGCGGCCAGTACAATTAAGATTCCCATTCTGATTACATTTTTCCAAGATGTGGATGCGGGAAAAATTCGCCTGGATGAAATGTTAACTCTGCAAAAAGAGATGATTTCAGAGGGTTCGGGCAGTTTACGCACCCAAGCTGTAGGTAGTCAATATACGGCGCTGGATATTGCCACCAAAATGATTACTATCAGTGATAACACGGCAACAAATATGCTCGTTACTCGACTGGGAGGCCAGGAGGTATTAAATGAGCGTTTTCGTAGTTGGGGATTAGCAACGACAATGATTCGTAATCCACTGCCAGATTTACAAGGCACAAATACAATCTCACCCAGAGAATTGGGGGATTTGATTGCTAAGGTAAATCAGGGTAATTTAGTGAGTATGCGATCGCGTGATTTAATGTTGGATATTATGCGTCGCACAGAACGAGATAATCTCCTACCGTCTGGCTTAGGACAAGGCGCTAGAGCATATCATAAAACTGGTGATATTGGGTCCATGTTGGGAGATGCTGGTTTAATTGATATCCCCACAGGTAAGCGTTATATAGCTGCTGTCATGGTACAACGTCCCAATAATGATCCCAGTGCAGAAAAACTGATTAGTTCCATTTCTAGTGCTGCTTACCAACACTTTAGCCAAACTACTGTCACACCCCGCACTCCTACAAATAATTCACCGAGAACTAATTTTCAGCCACCCGTTCAGCCTATTCAGCCTGTTCAACCATTCATTCAACCCCAGTTGATGAGTCCCACCGTACCAAATGGAATGGTTAACAATGCCCCTATGGGTACTTATCAAGCCCCTGTAATGACACCACAATATTACCCCCCACAGTAAAAAATTCAAAATTCAAAATAGTGCTTCCAGCAGGCTGTGCCAACAAGATTCAAAATAGAGCAGGGTGCATTAGAGAAGTTTAATGCACCATTTTGCAGTTACCCAATTAATCCTCTCATCTCCCCTATTGCCTACAATTTTGGATATCCCATTCCTGGAAGTTGGGAAACCAAACCCATAAGTTCCAACTTCAGAAATTTGCGACCAAGCTAAACAATAAGCTCTTTCTTCATTGACATTTCTCAACATCAAACCTGTGTGAGATTTTCTGATTCTCTAACCATTCGCTAACCCTTGATTTTTCAAATAATCAAACACAGATTTATCACCAATATCTGTGGGGATTTTCTGAACTGTTTTCCGCAGTGCAAAGATTAAAAAGAAAATTACCCAAATTCCTAATAAAATCTCTTCTGATTGAGTTGATAAAGTTCCTGCTAAATGTCCTAACAAAAGTAAGGGAACAAGGGGAGTTAGAATTTTAGTTTCTAACCGATTGAAGCAAAATCCTTCTTTAAAGAAAATACCTGTTAATGCTGCAAAGGTAAAACCTATTCCAAATAAAGTTAGTGGTTGATTATAAACAGTAATCGCAAAAGGTTGACTGTCAAAATGTCCAAGAATAAAGGCAGTAATACTACCAATTATCCAGAAAAGCTGTAATATTTGGTGCAGCAATTTCATATATATATGAATAGTTAATAAACTCACTCCCAACGCTAAACTAAAACAGGTGTAAAGAGGAGTAATGGCTTGAATAGCAGTAGCTTCATGAGGATAAAATAAAGCTAACCCGCTGGCGAGCGCAAAACTAATTGCTGCTATTATTAAACCTGTACGATAGATGATAACACCTGTGCGATCGCTCTTCGTAATTGTAAAATCGCCAAACTGTCCTTGATATACTTCTGGTACAGATAATATTTGTGTAGTCATATTCAATAATGGCTCATATTTTTAATAGGCTTCTCTAGCTATTCTATCTCATACCCTTCCTCTTACCCCCCTTTTTAAGGGTGGTTGGGGGGATCTAATTTCCCCATTCTCAGTAAAATCCCTATCACTGATCATTTAGGATATATATATGATTTTCTGCGTAAAGGCGTGAATCTGAATGATAGGTAGAATCATTACAGGACGTTACAAAATCATAGAAAGTATAGGAAACGGTACATTTGGGACGACTTATTTAGCCATAGATGCCCAAATACCAGAACCTAATGAATATATATATAGTTAAGCATTTTACACCATTAAGCACAGAATCAGAAGTGTTAAAAAAGGCTAAAGAATTATTTGACCGCGAAGCTAAAATCCTCAACCGACTTGGTAAACATCCACAAATACTCACCCTTTTAGCACATATCCATCCAAGAAAATCAAGATTTTTTTATAGTTCAAGAATATATAGAACCCACATTCGGCACCCTAAACTGCCACAGAGAGAAATTACGGAGACAAAAAATCCAAGGGAGCATAAAAAGAAACATATGCAGTGAACAGAGGCATTGGAGAAACAGTAAAGCACCAAAAATAGCATCAAAAGCTATCCTCAATAAGGAGCAATAAGAAAGAACACCGCCCAGAGCAGTCAACAGATAAATGAAGATATTCAAGAGATAAATCATAACTTAGACTCATAGATTGAAGTAAAAAAAGAAATTCTAGTAAAATAGAGCTATAAATCAAAGACATTAGGTTATTTTCTCATAGAAATTAAATTAATAGAGAGAAAAATTAGGTAAGTAATTGATAGTAGGGAAAACAATGCTCTGGTAAAAGATTCACAATGAAATCTCTCTCTTGAGTCCAGTAACAGATGTGTTTTTCTTGGTTAAGTATAACTAAATGAATAGACTGAAAGCATGGAAAAATCCAGCGTAAAGTGGGGCGGTCAGTTGGTTTGCCCAATTGATTTTTTACTGTTGATTTAGACTCTCTTAAAGGGGTTATAATTTGTCGTTGCGATAAACTGTAAACAAGCAGACATAAATCCATCATCATTCCCAGGGACTCTATTCTCTCTGGACTTTTTAGGAAAATACTGTCTGCAAAAAATAATGGGTCTTTGAGAAAAGCAAACCCTCTCTGGCAAGACTATTGAGCTTTATATTCACTCAAGATGGAGTCATGGGTAAGTTCATTGGAATCCAAAAGGTTTGTAGCAATAATAAAAGGCCCTGGCCTCAGAAATTCTGTATTAATTTTACTTTCATTCTGGGAGAATGTAGCTGATATTTCAGAGGATACTCTCCTGAACTATCTTTTTTCTTAGATTTGATTTGAGTAACTTTACTCTGGTTAATTTGGTGATATTTGAATTGTTTGAATAGTTTAGATAACCCCTTGATAGCATCACCTTCACAAGCAAATTTTTCTGGTGATAACTTTTTGAAATCTTGCACAGCTTTTGATTGTGCCTTGGTAATTTTTTGTGAGAGTTTACCTAGGTCTGATTCTCTTCTTTCTTGACTTTGCACTACTAACCATCTTTGTTCTATTCCTGGATAATTTACTGTTTTTGAAGCTAGTTTATATCCGGGTAAGTTACTATCAACAAGTTCTGGTTCTGGTAATGTTGATATTAATGATTGTGCTGATTTTACGCTTAATGGCACTGGACATAACCAGCTTAAATATGACATCATTCATCATTTTTAGATTTGATTCTGTATATAAGGCCCAGTCTACTACTATGAGACTGTTAACTTTTAATTGTTTTTGGTACTCTACTGCTATTTTACCAAAGCATGATAAATCTCCTTGGTTTCCCGATGCTAGTATTAAAAATATATATTGGTATGTCTCCATCTCCTGAACATATTATTTCTATGATGAACTGTTTTAACTCCGCTCTATGGTCACCAGAATAACCGTAGGTGATGGTTATTTCTTTTGGTGATTTTACTGCTAATTCTTCTATTTCTTGATTGTTTCCTACTTTTTGACTCTCAAATATTACTTCTGGTAAGCTGGTATTATATTGCCCATGTATGTACATTTATGATGAGTCTAGATGCCCTGCTCATAGGGATACTCCAAATTTTTGGGCTGCTTTTAAGGCGACAATAAAAAATATTCTATCCAATCCTTTTATAAATAGTTTATCCATGACTCTCCCCAGTTTATCGTCCTTGAGATATTCTGGTGTTACTCCTGGTCCTATTAGATGGTCACAGGGGATTGTTTCAAAATCTTGGAGAAACATATATAAGGGTTTTTATACAAATCCTAACCCGTTGATTATCATGGCTTTTACTACATGACCCGGACTTACGTTCTCTCCAATTTCAACGATTACTTCTACTACTCCTATGGCGTCTATTATTCCTGGTACTATGCCTAAATGGTCTAGGTTTTGAATTTCCATTTTTTGAAGCTTTGGTTTCACAACAGAATTATCCACAACTCCTGTTGTGATTAAATCATTTCTTCTTCTGTTCTAATTTAATTTTTAAATCATTAAATCTTCTTTTCTTTTATCTTCTTTACGAAACTTTATTCTCTCACTCTATTGCCATTTTAATCATACTTGTTCTTATTAAGCCTTTTCTTCCTTGCAGGAATTCTAGTTCTGCTGTACTACTATCTGTGACAGTTAGGGTACAGTTAGGGTGTAGAAGGTGGGATTTAAAGCGATATGATTTAACAAAAGAACTACCTAATAGTGTTCCCATCCGTGAAGATTTTGTCATTAAAATTTTAAAAGATATTCTGGAAGTTTTAGGACCACATTCTGCACTTATTATGCACTTCATTTCGAAGTATACATGCATGCATACACTAATTATAATGAGTTACAAAATTACGTAGTAACCACATATTTGAAATAGTAAAGAAAATAGACAATACAATAAGAATTTCCAACAACTTGGAACTCGTAAGTATTGACAATAAATTCAGAGTGAAAGATGATAAGATGAATGTAAATGAGCCTGGATTAAATAAGAATAACCAAAAATATGAATTATCAAAAGGAAGACTTTGAGAGTAAGAACTTGGACACTTGGGAATAAGAGATGAGATAGTAATTGTAGAAACAATGAATAAGATATTCTGAATATATATTAGAGAGAAAGTGAATACATGACAAATAGTCAAGGCAATCATTATGGACTAGGTTTCATATGGAGAAAATTATATTCATTTCCTCAATTTCTTGAGGAAAAAGCCATAGAAAATTTATTATGAGTGGGAATTGAAGCTGAAGATTTATATGATGATAAAATAGGCAGAGTAATGGATAACCTATACAAATATGGATTAAATAAATTATTCCTAATAATTGCCTTAGAGGTAGTAGAAAAATATGGAGTAGGAACCAAATATTCCCATTTAGCTTCAACGTCATTGCATTTGCATGGAGAGTCTAATAATTAGAGAGGTCCGAAAATTTAGAAAGGAGTATGTGTCTGGCTTTCCATAGTGTTAAGATGAGGAAAGAGCCAAGGAAAGAATTAGGGTTGGGAATAGTAACTCATAGGAACTATCCATGAAGATGTTGATGAAAAATTCATAACTGACCTCATATTCATAACATTTATGAAATGGGCAAAACTAATGAACCAATTCCTAATATGACTAAACCACAAATAGTAAGAATTACTTGTGAGTAAATTGGGGAATTCAGGGGAAATCTTTGTTGAGGTACCCGGAATATTTCTACAAGTCTAATGACCTGTTCAATAACAATACCCTTGGTGGAAAACTCTTTGTTTCCTGCCTTTTGTTCTGAGGTTAATTCTCCTTTACGTGGTTTCTTATAAGGTGTGCTAATATTCTTTCCTCCTTGATATGCTTTATCTCCTTCAAACATTTGGTTGTTATGGAACTTTTCTTGTTGCTCTCGAAATAAGCTAATATAACTGGTTGGGCTTTTTCTCCTACTTCTACATCGAGAATATCTTTTCCTTCTGGTAAGCTGACAAAATGTGTGCTGCTTCTTTCTTCTTACCTGAAAAATACTTTTTTTGCTCCTGATTATCTGAAGGCATTCCTCATGGCTGTTCCATACTGTCCACTATTAAGTGAAACTCCGTCAATAGTTCTATCGCCATGGCATAATCGCTATTATGTTTTTCTAGCTGTTTAAGGAGACTAGCAGGGAAAACATTTCGTAATATCTCTAGCCAGTAATTAAATATCTCCTTTGCTTCTGTTTTGTATATACCGAAATACAAACCTAAAACCTCAAATGTTGGCATTTTCCTCCAAGAGAATAAGGATAGACATAACTGTTCTTTTATCTCTAGTTTCCCTTTCCCCCCTCCTCCTTTCTGATTTATACCTATCTTTTTACTTTCTATGTCACCTTGAAGTTGTTTATGCTGCATTTCACCTTGGGCTAACAAGTCTTGAAACTGATGGTTAGTTATTCCCAGTATTTGTTTTGTACAATGTGGATATTCTTGAATATAGTTAATTTAGTGGATTTTTCCTTTTGGTACACCCTCAAAATTCCCTTCTACCATTTTTTTCACACCAAGTTCATTTTCCTGACAGGTCTTTTGTCTCAATAATTTAGGACAAGAATTAGGAATGAACCGAGAAAATCCGATTAATATCACACAAGGATATTCTCGTGACCATCGTCCAGACTTAAAACAATGTATATTAGATTTAATAGTAAGTAGTGACAGAGATATACCCGTATTTTTTAGAGGAGCATCAGGAAATGAATCAGATAAAGCAGTATTTGCTCAAATCTTGGTGGAGTATGACAAACAAATAGATTTCGAAAGTATAATGGTGGCTGATAGTGCATTATATAGCGAAAGTAATTTAAAATTAATGTCGAACATGAAATGGATAAGTTGAGTACCTTTATCCATTGAAAAAGCCAAAAACTTGGTCAAATTATTTACCAGTACAGAACTGAAACCAAGTGAAATCAAAGGATATAGCTATCAAGCAGAAAAAGTATCTTATGAGGGAATAGAGCAAAGATGGCTATCAGTAGAAAGTGCAGACAGAAAAAAAGCAGACTTACAGAAATTAACCCAAAGCATTCAAGAGGAGTTGCTAAAAATCAGTAAAGTAAACAAGTCGGTAGATTAGTCAAAGAATAATTTGAACAGACATCCTTAGCAGAATTAAAAATTAAAGAACTGGCAGCAAAATTGAAATATGATAAAATATCGGACTTATAAATTACCGACAGGTTAAATAAATGACAAAGAGTAGTGTATCAAGTAAGAGGTAAACTAATAGAAAATCAGGAGTTAATCACCCAACATCATAAACTCTTGTGGTCGATTTATTTTAGCAACGAATATTTTAGACACAAGGGAATTAGGAACCATAGAAATATTGAGAATATATAGAGAATAGCAATCAACAGAAAGAGGATTTATATTTATCAAAGACCCGTTATTTTTCGACCATAGTCTTTTTGTGAAAGAGCGAGAAAGAGTAGAGACAATGATGATATTAATGGCATTGTGTCTTTTGGTTTATAATCTGGGACAAAGACAATTAAGAATCTCGTTAAAGACGCAAAAAGCGACAGTTAAAAACCAACTGAATAAACCTATAGAATCCCCTACTTTACGTTGGATATTTCAGAGCCAGTGCCTTGGGCTGGTTCCCCGACTTGATTAGGGAAGCTCCTCGGAAAGAGGCAGCAACTGGCGTATGTTTTCAAGGGATTCATTTTCTGATTACACAAGGAGTTCATAGGATTCTGAACTTGACAGACGAACGTTGTCGAATTTTGCAATTCTACCTACAGCTTGTCAAAAGTATTATTTATTTCCTTAGTTTTCAAATCTCTAATTCACTATTGCATAGTCTTGTATTTTCATAAGTGATTCAAAAATTCCAATTAAACATTGTTGTCTAACTAGCTTTTCTCACCCAATAAGAAAGCTGGAACTTTGACGTGGATAATTTATATTTTCATGTGGAGTTTTAAAAACTATAGTTCTGAATTTCCTGTAAATGTAGTTTGCTTATGGCACTTATTTAAGTGCGGAATGTGGCTTTTAGTAATTATTCATAATCAAAATGTTATTCATCGAGATTTGAAACCTCAAAATATCAGAAGTAGAAAAGATGATTCAATCTTTAGAAATTCAGTAGGTTGACTTGTTCGCGTCAGGATTGCTACGCAACCCTGACGCGAACATATCATAAATTGTCTGAATCAGGATTTACAGGATTTATTCTCAAATTATTGGGATTAAGTAAAAGGGTTTAAAGGTGGAATACCACAACTGTCAAAATCACGAATATTGCCCATGACTCAAGTTAGTTGGTGTATTTAAGCAGTAGCACCAATAATCTATCGGGAGGATAGAGTTTTGGCAGAAAAACTCAAATAGGAAGCAAACCATTGAGATAAGCACAAGGAAGGGAAAGGATTTGGTAGACACTTTCAACATTCCACTGTGGGCCAGAAATTTTAATCCTTGTTCCAATCTGTTGAATAGCAGATTCGACAGATCCAGAACCAATAGAACACAGTTGTTTAGCTCGGTAGTAGATGTAGTTAATAATGCTAGTGGGATGTTTTTCGCTTATGTCGAAAAACTTCTTAACTTGTTTGCCTCGACAATTCTTAAATAAGGCTTGAATTGGCTCTATCTGACCTTACCACAATAAACTCTCAACAGCTTGGAGACGGTTGAAAGAACCACCAATTTGATAAAGATTCTCTTTGAGGTGATACCAATCCAAAATTTCCAAAGGTTTGAATTTTTCAGTTCCAAACTCTTTAACTAAATTCCAAACTCCATCATGACCATCCCCCAAACACACAAGGGGGTTAACCAAAGACTGGGTATTAACATAATCAACTAATGATTGGTTGTTATCAAAAAATGCGCCATCATAAATTCCTTGTAGACGAAGGGTTTTATAGTCTCGCCAGTACCAGCCTGCTTGTGGTGTTTGCCCCCTAGTCGTACTTTTCCACCATCTATACTCACTTCACAGACAGCTTGTTTTCCTTGTGGTAGCTCCCAATCTTCTTCCACAACTAGTTTTTTTTGCCTCCTATAGCCAACTTTTACTCCTGTTAATGCCTCAATTTCAACTTCTGCTTTTTGATATGATTCCTTTCTTAGCTGATAGCCTCAAGCAGCACTTTTGAAGTAATGGACTTAATCGACTTCTTGGCTTCAAACCCAGTCTCTTCAACTGTTTAGCTTTTAGTTTTAGTTCTCCTACCAAGGTTTTGACTTTCCTAGTCTTACCTACTTTCCTTCCGGTTGTTTCTTCAATAAAAAAAAAGGCTATTTCTGGACTTACCACTTCTAATATTTGACTCCTTACTATTTTTTCTATGCCTTCCAAGTCTGTTATCTGACTTTTGTCTGCTTCTTCATATAACAATGTTGCCTATTCTTCTAAGCAGGCTTTGAGCCGTTCTTTTATCCTGGTTCATGGTTGCTAATCCACACTTGTTTATCCTTATATTCTCCTATCACTTGTGTATCTTCCAATAGTGTATCCTCCCAAGACGGTTATGCTTAGGTGACAGTTTTACCAGTTAATCTTTGTTGGCCTCGTAGTTTACCACAGCGTTTAGCTATTTCATCGGCAATAGGCAATATTTGGCAGTTTTTTTTGATAAAATTATCAAAACAATTTTGCATTTTCGGGTTAGGTTTTGAGGTTAAACCATAACACATTTCTTCTAGTGTAATTACACTAATATTTATTTATATAAGATAAATTCTGTATCCAGATTAAAACACCAGCATTAGGTTGAGGTCTGGCAAGTTCACTAATAATTAATATTATTATCACACAAAAATGTCATGGTCGCTATTAATGAAAGGGATTGGGGTGGTCTTGACGAGAGGGCGTTTCTAAAAAATAATCTTCTTCAATACAGATTTGCTGAATTTCTTGAAGAGCTTCTCATAAAGTCTTGCTTTGAGTATCTTTATTTAAAGATTCCTGGGAATCATATACAGAAATCTGAGATCTTTTTAAAGAATATTCAGTTTCTCATAGTGAAGGAAATTCCAGAAGTTTTTAAACTTGTATAGAAGTCATGATTTTATTTCTATAAGCTTTGATTGCTACAAGCTTCGATTGCTACAGATTCTAAAACTTTTTGTGGTAAGTGTTACCAGTTTTCCTGTAATTGGTTGCCTATATCTTCAGGAATGTTGATGGTAATTTGCATATTTTTATCTTTTTTCAATGCGGGATTTATCTAAATTATATCGTATTCTTGTCTGAATCAGGATTGACAGAATTTAAGGATTTACAGGATGTCATGTTGACTGAATTGATTAATAATCAATATGTAGAAACCAACACCACCCACAAATATAGAGAGCCCAACTTAAACGCACTATTTTTTTATGCAATGGTTCCGCTGCTAGTGTACGATCAATAGACCTCTTGCAAAATTGTTTATGTGGTATGATAGCGAGTTTTAGATTTTATGTATTTTTGGTGTTCTTTGCGATCGCTAATTCAAACATAACCGTGTAACTCTAACTTTTGGCTTGAACAAAGAAAACCTACTATTATAACATGAAATTAATTCTGCAAGAGGTCTAATATATGTTGAGGGGTTATCCCAAATAGAATAGGCTGACATTCCTATTTACAAAAGCTTTTATGTATTTCTCTGCATATTTCCTCCTTTCTTCCTTTGCGCGAAACTTCCCTCTCTGCCAATACCTCTAATTCGCATAGTATAAATTAGCAAGACTGCAAAAACAAGACTTCTAACCCATCTTGCCAATTAACTTGTAATTTTATCTGTGCATTACCGCTATTAATCGCAATTTCTACCCAACCGTGACTACCAACTAAGGCTAGGGCTTCACCAATTTCCACATCACTATAAGCTGCACATCCTAGTATGGTCAAACCCGCTATTTGCACACACCAGTTTTTATCTTTTACATAACTTGCGGGAATGTTGCTGACTAGGTTGCCAAAGTGATCTATATATTGGATATAACCCGTTACACCGTTTGTCGTTTCCCAACATTCGCCAATATCCATTACCACAGTTTCGGGATTGATTTCTGTACCTAATTCTTGCAGAGAAACACCGTTTCCTAGATGCGCTGCTACTGGTGCAAAGATATCTATTCCATTAAATGTGCTGCTAGGTTCGGATGTGCGCCAAAAGTTAGGATTTGTAAGTTCTATTGCTGTAATAATCTGATTTTTGCTGGTTATGCCGCTAAAAATGCCGTTATCGGGTCCGACAAGATAGCCTTGTTCTAATTTTAGGGCAATCGCTCTCCTTTGACTACCTACCCCCGGATCTACTACGGCTAAATGTACCGTACCCTTGGGAAAATAATCATAGGCATTCATCAAGCAAAACCTAGCTGCGGCGATATTTTGCGCTGGAATTTGGTGCGTTAAATCTATTAAGATCAAATATGGGTTAATCTGAGCAATTACTCCCTTCATTACCCCTACATATACATCCTTATCGCCAAAATCGCTCAATAAAGTCAGGATTTTTGATCTAATCATTTGTTCCTGAAACAAGCCTTGATTATTAATATAGATAATCTTATTATCTTCTGTAATAACAGCTACAAAATACATGTTATGTTATACATGACATAAAAATAAACATAAAGAGGTTATGGCAATGAGTAGCAATAGACTACAATCAATTCAAAGAGCCGACGAAGCACACAGACAGAATATTCAAAAAAGCGTAGAACACCGTTTAGAAGTAGCCAAAGCTAAAGGTGACGACAAGCTAGTTCGTCAATTAGAAGCGGAACAGGCTTATTATAGCTAACGCGCTAAAGTAAAATCTTTAGAGTTCATGGTTTTGTTCTGTCTATGCCTGCGAAAGCAGGTTTTTTTGTAGGGTCATACAATCAAATCTAATCAGTAAAAATTAGGGCGGGAATCTTTTCCACCCCACAGAAATTTTGATTTTAACTGCTATTTAGTCAGTGTTGAGTATTTTAGGAACTTTGAAAAATTCACCTTCCTGTTCAGGTGAGCTGCGAAGGATAGCTTCTATATCAGGATAGGGTTGTAATTTATCCTCTCGTGTTATATTACTCACATCAATTGCTCTGGTTGTAGGAAGTACATCAGTGACATCAAGTTCACTGAGTTGCTCGATATACTCCAAAATAGTACCGAGTTGGGTAGTAAATTTTTCCTCTTCATCTGGTGTCAGTTCTAACCGAGCCAGATTAGCGACTTTGTGGACTTGTTCACGATCTATCATTGTCAGGGAGTAGGGAGTAGGGAGTAGGGAGTAGGGAGTAGGGAGTAGGGAGTAGGGAGTAGGGAGTAGGTGACAGTTAAGAGATAATAGTGAATAGAATAATAATTATTTACCAATTACCAATTACCAATTACCAATCACCAATTAGTTAAAAGAATACGTCAATTTGCGATCGCCTGGTGGTTTTTAACCAGTTTTGGGCTTCAATGTAATTATTGGGAGCCATGCGAATTGCTCTCACCCAATAATCTGCGGCTTGGTCAAACAGTGCTTCTCCAGCGTCGTTATCTCCTTCTTCCTTGGCTTTTTCACCTTTGAAGTGATAAATCACAGCGATGTTATTTAAGGCTTGGGGTAGACGAGGATTCAATTCAACAGCTTGGTGATAGTATTCTAAAGCTTTATCATGATCACCATTACTAGCATAAATCAACCCCATATTGTAGAATATATAACTCCTGTCGTTGGTATCTTCCTCTAGAGTCAGGGCTTCTTCATAGTAATCCAATGCTTCGGCATATTCACCTTCTGCCTGGGCTGACATCCCATCTCGATAATATACAAATGCTTCCTTAGCTTTTCTGTTGGTTGGCAGCAGTTTGAGGATTAAGTCGGCCATAACGGTAAAGGACTTGTCAACAAAGTTATCATTTTTCTGTGTTCTTGGCATATTTGTCCCTCTAATGACTCAAATCAAGCAGACTTTTCAGGAACTAAATTCTTGGCAACTCTTTAGTTAATCTAACTGATTTCTGGTTGCTTCTCATCTTTCAACAGTTTTATGCTTAAATCGAGATTCTGGCCTGTAGAGCTTCCCGTGCTTGTTCTCGGTCATCAAAGTGGATTTTTTCAGTACCCAGAATTTGATAATCTTCGTGGCCTTTACCTGCTAATAATACACCATCACCGGGTTTAGCTTCCAGGATAGCAGCACGAATCGCCGTAGCGCGATCGCAAATTACCATTGGTTGCAATGTATCAGGAATACCCGCCAAAATATCCTCTATAATCCTTTCTGGGTCTTCAGTGCGGGGATTATCGGATGTCACGACAGCTATATCAGCAAGTTCAGCCGCAATTTTACCCATTTTCGGACGTTTTGTGCGATCGCGATCGCCCCCACAACCAAACACACAAATTATTCTTCCAGGTATAAAAGCACGAACTGATTTCAGTAAATTACCCAGGCTATCAGGAGTGTGAGCATAATCCACAATCACGCTAACATCCTTATTATGAGAGATTTGCACCCGTTCCATCCTTCCCGGAACACCAGTAAACTTAGAAATCGCATTTGCTACCAATTGCAAATCTAAACCCAGATGTAAAACAGCAGCAACAGCAGCCAAAAGATTTTCTAAATTATATTGTCCAACCAAAGGAGAACTAAAAGCCACATCACCCTTGGGAGTATGTAAAATCCCGCTGACACCAATTGGCTGATAATTTAAATCACTCATCCGCAAATCTGCGTGATGATTATTAACGCTGTAAGTCCAAACTCTTTCTTTACTTAACCCAGTAATTAACCGTTGACCATATTCATCATCAGCATTAATAATTGCCCGTCCTTGGAGATAATCAGGGCTAAATAACAACGCCTTCGCCCCAAAATAGTCCTCCATATCCTGGTGATAGTCAAGGTGGTCTTGGGTAAGATTAGTGAATACAGCCACCTCAAAGGGACAACCAAAAACCCGATCCTGCGCTAAAGCATGGGAACTGACTTCCATCACCCCAAACTCACACCCAGCGTCAACAGCTTGTGCTAAACGCTGCTGCAAATCCACCGCAAAAGGAGTAGTAAAAGCTGCAGTTTGGGAAAAACCAGGCCAGCGAGTGTAAAGAGTTCCTAACAAAGCAGCAGGCAAATTAACCTTGGTCAGAAAATATTCAATCAGATGGGTAGTTGTAGTTTTACCATTCGTGCCGGTCACACCCAGCATTCTGAGTTGTTGTCCAGGATAACCGTAAAAAGCCGCAGAAATTTGAGCGCAGGCTTTATTCATATTACTGGCACTAATTACCAAAGATTCCGGTGTAGGGGGATTTTTCTGCACAGCTTCAGGGGAGACAATAGCCGCAACCGCACCAGAAGCTAAAGCACTTTGCCAAAATTCTCCACCATCAACCCTTGTTCCCGGTATTCCAATAAACAAATCTCCAGCACCGCAATCATCGGAGTTAGTTTTAATACCGTCAACTTCCACATCCCCAGTCTTTGGATATTCTACACCGTCTACAGCCGCTAATAATTCCCGTAATTTCATATACCACACCTCGCCGCAAGCTTACCTTGCGCTTATTTTGCATTATTTTTTTCTGTATTGGAAATATATTTCCATAGAAGTTGTTCCAATTGCTTGACATTAGCGCGAGGAGATGGACGGAGAATAGGTTGTAAAGTCTCTGTTTCATCCTCTGCTAGATACAGTACAGGGACTTCATATTGATACGCTTCAAAGCAAGCTTCACTGCTAGTAATATCACGTATTTCCAACTCGATGTTGAGGTTTTGGATTTGTTCTAGCTTTTCTTGCAAGCCTTCACAGAGATGGCAACCAGGTTTACTGTAGAGGATAATTCGCATAATGTTGGTAGTTAATTGTTTGTGTGTTTTGTTGGGGTAGGGATTCAACTTTGATTAGATTGAGAATAGGAAAAACACCTCATAACAATGTCATAACAATGCTAGTATAACAATACATCTATATTCAAATAGTATTTGAATTATGAAAAGAATAGAACTAGAACTGGATCAAGAAACTTATGACAAAATACAACAACTAACCCAAACTCATCATTGTCAACTCTCAGACCTAATTAAAGCCATGATTGAGCAACTAACTCAACTAGAAATTCTCAACGATTCATTTATTGGTAAATGGTCAAATAGACATCTCCAAAATAGTAATAATCTATGGTAAAAGGAAATGAGGATAGATTTTTAACACCCAAAAATGGGTGTTGTACTGAAATTAGATTGAAGAGAATTAAAAAGAAATACAGAGGTTAATTGGACGGTTTATATGTTGAACTACAAAATATTGAAGATGCCGAAAAATTACACTATGAAAAACAAGGTTGATTAAAATCAAGAAAAACGAGAATCAGTAAGGATTCAGGTGGTGGGGTATTGACAAGTGTGATAGGAGAGGCAGAATATAGCAGTTGTGGAAAAGAAGCTGCCACCAAAACTAGACAGAGAGATATTGAAGCAGTTGGGAACAGAGCAACTGGTAGAAATCATTATTAACCAGGGGAAAAGTATAGAGAACCTAACAAATAGAGTAGTAGAACTGGAAAAAGAAATAGAGAAACTCAAAGTCAGTAGAGATTTAGAGACCATAACATGATCCAAACCACCCTTGGGAGACATCCTCAAAGAAACCGAGAACAAACAAGAAGAGAAACCAGAAGAAAACCAGACACGAAAACGGAAACCAAGAGGACAACCAGGGCATAGGGGAAAAAGGAGAAAGGTGTTTGGTGGAGTAGATAGAATAGATTTGAGATAGTGGGAGGGCAAGTGTGTGGATGGTGAGGTCAGGGGCAATTGTTTGGCGAACTAATAAAAATCGAAACACAACAAGTAGGGGAGTTGGTGGACAGGCCAATGGAAGTGGATTTGCATGCAGTGTGTGTGGGGAAACACAAAGTGTACACTGGTCACCAGAGATAGTACCGGGACAAGATATAGGAATCACACTACAAGCTTTTTTGGGATGGATCAATAACTAGGGCCATTGACCCTATGAAAAACAACACTTGTTGTTGTGGGAACTGGGTCAAATAGAAATTGGAGTGGGAAAATTAGTAGGTACCAATGAAGGAATAGATGGTCCAGTGGCTCAAAGTATTCATAGCCTCAAACAGTGGATAAAACAAACCCAGCCTCATATCCTTGGGGATGAAACACCCTGGGTACTCAAAGGGGTGAAACAATAGTTATGGATTTTCGCCAATAGTGACTTCCCTTTATTTCATGGGTCCTGATACTCCTTGTCCTGGCGAATTAGAATCCATTGTGGGTTCAAGTTACTCTGGTGTACTCAGTTCTGATGACTTTACTGCCTATAAGGGTTATCCGGTCACAGCTCAACAGAAATGTCAGGCACATCTACCCTACCCCGTCACTTCAAGACACTAATCAAGATTCCTGGCTTCAATCACCAAGAAATTGGCACAAAATTCATGGACCTCATAGATGAAGGTTTTAAAAACTACCCTTTATTCCAACAAACCCAAAACCTTCATGAATTCTTGACTTGCCCATCCTAGTTTCAACCAAAAGTTGAATCTTCCATTCATTCATTGATCAAGCCCCAGGGGAACCTGGTAAACTTTTACCTTCCTTAGGCAATAGACCTTGATCATAATTTAGCTGAACTAAGGTTAGGTTTAGGAGTGACACAACGAAAGGTCTGTGGTGGTTCTCTTTCTCTGGAGCTATTCCAACATCCTGCCAATTTATTGACCGTTATACAAACTTGTCGTCCTCAAGCACTTTCTCTAATTGAGTTTCTTGACCAACCTATGAAAGCCATGGTTCACTCTGCTTTCCATACACCTTCTTTAATGCCTCTACCTTAGACCTGAATCCTTACCTGAATCATTGCAGGTGGAGGTGGATGTAAACCTAAATTATCTATCTCGGAACAAATAATTTTAACTTTGGTGTATCTCAGGCACATGAGGCTAGACTGTGCCAAAATGGGATAATTGTACGCTAAGGAACTAAGAGAAGTGCTGAAAGTTTTGTGATAGTTAGCTTTCAGCTATTGCCACAAAACAATTCTTCCAAAAAATCCATGAAGATGGACTGGAGGATGACTCAGTTTACAGTTAAAGAGTAATACCCATACTTTTTACCTATTCAGAATTTAGCACCTTTAGTCTTTACCCCTAATTTACTTAATTCACTATCAAATCAATATTTAATAACCGTAAGTAGCAATTTTTTCAAACACTGCTTGCGCCACTTCTTCTGCACGTTTAGAATTTACTTTTGAGTAGCGTAAAGTCATTTGGATTGTCTCATGACCCATAATAAGTGCACGCAGGTCGTGAATACCCATCAAACCAACGCATTCCGTACCAAAAGTGTGCCTTAAATCATGAAAACGAATCCCTTGTAACTCTGGAGTACCATCAATCAAGTCCACCAAGGATTTATACGCAGTTGCGATAAACGCGGAACTTCCTTGGTAAAAGGCTGTTTGGCAGTAAATAATGCGCTGATACTTGGATGCCTGTAATATTTAAGGTAATTATTTAGATAATTAACAATATTTTCACTATAAAAACACGAGCGTTATTTATTCCGTTTACCTATCACTTGGAATTTCCAATTTTGAAGATATACGTCGGATAAATGCAAAGCCAATATCTCGGAAATTCTGGCTCCAGTACTATGTAATAAATGCACCAATACATCCAAAGGAGCATCGGATTTAGTCATTTGGAATAAAAGACTTAATTGTACTACTGTTAAATAACGTACTTCTCCATCTGAATTATGTTCTCCCTTTTCCCAATCTGGTTTACGTCATTTCAATTGAGAAATTGGATTTGCTCTAATATAGCCCTGCTCAATAGCAAAGTTGAATAAGGTGGTAACTACTGCCTGATGCTTGTGGTGAGTTGTAAATTTGGCCTGCTTTAAATCATTTAAATATGCAACTAATATTTCTCGCTCGACAATCTCTATGGACAGACCCCGATAAAGCTGAAGCAATGGTATAAAAATGGACTCATAGCTACGAATAATTGAATTAGTTATAATCCCGGTCTATCTAAAAAACGTGTAATTAATACGGCTAAAGTAATAGTCATATTTTTATAAAAATATGAATTAATTAATATGTACTACACATAGTAGTATATTTTAATTAATAAAAACAAGTAATAAAAATAGCAATACTTTTATGAATGTATCTATTGCAGATGTGGCTCCAAACCCATCTGAGCCGTTGGGACAGTATATTCAACGGGTTAGTGATTCTATGCGTTTAACACAATTGAAATTAAGTATCGGAGCAGGTATACATATTTAAACTATACGTAAAATTAAATCAGGTGCAACATCCCAACTTAGCTAAGAATGTCGTTCTGCATTGGCTGCTGCTCTTCCTATCCCCCAGGAGTACTTAGATGCTGTCGTCAAACAAATACCCCTAGAAACGGTAACTGCACTCAAATATTGTCCCCAATGTTGGATACCAGGGACGGCACCTGATCCTATGTGGACTTCACTCCGCTCAAAATATTGCTTTGCTTACGGTACAAGCTTGCGTTCGCGATGTAGAAGTTGCAACGAACCTATCATGTTGTTGACATTTAGGTTCTGTCCGTATTGTGGACAATCCTATAAACAACCGTAAGGTTCTTCATTCTCGAAAATAAATATACAGCTCTAAAAATTTGGCTACCCGTGAATTACTATCTCCCGAATAAAGAAGACAATTTAGAGAAATACCCACAGATATTAGTGCTAGAGATATAGCTCGTCACTACATCTTAAACTCTGATGACCTAAAAGATATCAATTGTCGCCGTCGCGTACCTAATCGGTTAGGATTTGCAGTCTGATTATGTTATTTACGTTTTCCAAGTCGGGTATGGGAGTTAGGAGGAAAAGTCCCAAAGACTGTCTTATCTTATATAGCTTTGCAACTAGATGTTAAACCTAATAGATGTTAAACTTAAAGTCATTAAAGATTATGGAGTACGGGATACAACTCGATGGGACCATCTAGCTGAAATTCAACAAATTTTTGGCTATGTATCTTTTAGTATATCTCATTATAAAAAAGTTTCCAAATGGTTAATGCGACTGGCTTGGAGTATGGATAAGGGAATTGCCTTAGTTAAAGCAATGATTGAAGAAATGCGTCGGTGTCAGATCATTCTTCCTAGTATATTTACTGTAGGAAGACTGGGTTGGGAAACTAGACGAGGCGCTCAAGAGAACTTTTATTGGCAACTTACTCAACAATTAACACCAATTTAAAAGAAAGAAATTGATGGTTTATTGGTTCTAAATCCTGATAAAAACCGCACACCTTTAGTTTGGTTACGTCAACCACCAAGTGTACCAAATTACCAGAACTTTTTAAAAGTGTTGGAAAAATTATAATTTATCCGTGACTTGAAATTAGATTCTTCATATTTATAAAAGGTAGATCATAATAGTTTGGTGCAATTAACTCGATTGGGACAGAAAAGGACACTTGCACATATAGCCAGATTAGATGATTTAAGAAGGTATACAATCATCATCGCTTTCCTATTAGAAACAGCATCATTATTAATTGATACTGCAATTACCATGCATGATAAAATGATGGGGAAATTGTTCCGTCGTAGCGAAAACCAACCCAACCAAAAATTTTAACAGGATGGAAAAGCGATTAATGAAAAGGTGCGTCTCTATAGCCAAATTGGAACTGCTTTGATTGATGCTAGAGAGGGTCAAGGGGATGCATACACTACAATTGAATCAGTGTTAAATTGGGATAATTTTGTCAATAGTGTGGAAGAAGCAGAAGAGTTGGCACGTCCTGCCAATTTTAATTATTTTGATTTACTCGATAAACGTTACTCCCAATTACGTAGATATACACCCAAGTTACTCTCATTTGTCGATTTTAAGGCTAGTAATCCAACTTCATCTGTTGTAAAAGCTTTGAAGATTATTAAATAGCTAAATGATACTAATGGTCGTCATATACCTGATGATGCACCTGTTGATTTTATCAAACCCAAATGGTCAAAGTATGTTTTTGATGATGGGAAGATTAACCGTCATTATTATGAAATGTCTGCTTTGAGTGAATTCCGGGATGGTTTGCGTTCTGGGGATATTTTGGTGAGTGGTTCCCATCAATATCAGGATTTTGAGGATTATCTACTACCAGCTAAACAATGGCAAGAAATAGGTGAGCATCATCAAATACTAGTAGCCATTACCACTGAATATACCACCTATTTAAAACAACGTTCAACTCTATTATTTGAGAAATTCGATCATTTTTCTTATCTAATTGCTAAAACTGAACTACCAGGTGTGGTGATTGAAAAAGGAAAATTAATTATTAGTGCTGTTACTAGTAATCTACCAGATGGTGCTATTCAATTTCGCGACCGTGTTTATGGTTTGTTACTAAGAATTAAGCTGACTGATTGACTTTTTGAGGTTGGTGCTTGGACTAGTTTCACTCAATATTTTACACACCAACAAAGAGGAGAATTGGTATTAGATAAAACTACTTTGTTTAGTGTTATTATGTCTGACGCGATTAACTTGGGTTTAGTCAAGATGGCAGAAGCATATCCTGGTTTGACTTGTGAGCGTTTGGCTTGGGTTTCTGATTGGTATATCCGTGATGAAAACTACTCGAAGGGATTAGCAAATGTGATTAATTTTCATACCAAAGTTCTTTTTTCTGCCTACTGGGGTGATGGTAAAACTTCTTCGAGTGATGGACAAAGATTGAAGGCAGCTGGTCCTCACTCGTTTAATCAAGAGATCAATGCTAAATATGGAAATGATAGAGGCGTTACCTTTTACACTCATATTTCTGACCAATATGCACCTTTTCATACCAAGGTAATCAATGCAACTATTACAGATGCTACTCATATTTTAGATGGGTTACTCTATGTTGAAAGAACTTTGTTTACTCTCAATTGGTTACAAAGCCCGATTTTGCGCCCTAAGGCTACTAATGAACTTAACAAGGGGGAACTCAAAAATTGTCTTTCTAGGGCAGTTTCCTTTCACCGTTTGGGAGAAGTGCGTGACCGTTCTTTTGAAGACCAGTCTTTACCTGCGAGTGGTTTGAATTTGACTATTATGGCAATAGTATTATAGAATAACGTATATTTAGAGAATGCGGTAAATTGGTTGAAATGCGAGGGGATGATTATCCCGGAGGAATACTTACAATATTTATTACCTATGGGTTGGAAGCATATCAATTTGACTGGTGATTATATTTGGAATTTCAAGTCAGTGATAAGTCTTGATAATTTGCACGCTCTGAGAATAAAAAAAGGATGGAGCGTGATGGCTGAAAGCATTCTTATACAGTCTTTTCAGGACTTTCTTTAATTCCTTAGGGTACAATTCTCCCGTTTTGGTACAGTCTAGCCCATGACAACATTTCAATTACTAGGAATTCAATTTGGAGTCAGCGAATCTACAGCAAATAGTACATTTAATTACTGGTTGCCACTCATAAGAGAATTACTGCCATCTAGTTTACTTGAACAAGTAAAAAAAATGCATCTGACTATGAAATAGTTAAAGAAATACTGACAGATTATGAATTAATCGTAGATAGCTATGAGCAAGTTAGAGAAAGACCTGGAGACAATCAAGAAGAAGAAAAGTATTACTCGGGTAAGAAGTTTAATCATACATTGCAAAGTCTAGTCCCTTTAAAGATTTTGCTAATTTGCAATCAGTAACAGCAGCCCTTGACGATCCAGATCATAAATGGGTTATTTAATTACTGGGTTTACACACTAGACATCTAGTGAAAATTAAATATGTTTGGGTTTAAAACCTTGTAGTGATTAAGTCTCTAGGTTAGGTTTCCATCCACCCAACCTACAAACCAAAATTAACCCAAAACGAAATTCACTAACTTACCAGGAACAATGATCGCTTTCTTAATTTCCTTCCCTTCAATGTAACGCTGTGCAACCTCTGACTCAAGAGCATATTTTTCCAACTCAGCTTTATCTAAGTGCGAAGGAACTTGAATAGAACCGCGAGTTTTACCCATAATTTGAATCACCACAGTGATTTCATCAGCTATCAAAGCTGCAGGATCAAAACTTGGCCAAGTTCGGGTATGCACTGAGTTTTTATTCCCCAACAATTGCCATAATTCATCACCAATATGCGGTGCGAAAGGTGCTAACATAATCACCAAAGTTTGAATCCCTTCGGCATAAATTGGTGAATTATTGCAACTTGCATCAGTCAAGGCATTACTTAACTTCATCAATTCCGAAATTGCGGTATTGAATTGATATTCATCTCCCACATCTTCCGTAATTGCTTGAATTGCAATATGAATTGCCCGACGCAAATCTTTTTCACCTTTACTTAATTTATCAAGTTCTGATTTTTGCTTACAAACTCCCGCCGCAGCATAATTAGTAACCAACCGCCAAACACGATTTAAAAAGCGGAATTGTCCCTCAACATCAGCTTCATCCCACTCTAAATCTTTCTCAGGAGGTGCTTTAAATAAGATGAACATCCGCGCTGTATCTATGCCATATTTATTAATAACATCTTCTGGTGCAACACCATTTCCTTTTGATTTTGACATGGTTGCATAGAGACGCTTTAAAGGTTCTCCTGTTTGCGGATCTACAGGATTATTAGCATCAACTAAATGAGAAGGAATCCATTTATCCTTTCCATATTTTTTCGGGTTCATGTAAGTTAAACCCTTTACCATTCCCTGAGTTAACAACTTTTGAAATGGTTCATCAAAGTTAAACAAACCTCTATCTCTCAATACTTTAGTGAAGAAGCGCGAATACAACAAATGTAAAATTGCGTGTTCGATTCCACCCACATATTGATCTACAGGCATCCAATAATTTACTTTATTGGAATCGAAAATCTTTTCTTCATTCTTCACATCAGGATAACGCAAAAAATACCAGGAAGAATCAATAAAAGTATCCATGGTGTCCGTTTCCCGTTTTGCAGGAGTACCGCAACTAGGACAAGGCACATTTACCCAACTTTCTAACTGTGCTAAAGGTGAACCACCACGACCACTTAACTCAATTTCTTCCGGTAATTGTACAGGTAAATCTTTATCTGGTACTGGCATAACACCACAGTTAGGACAGTGAATTACTGGGATAGGTGCGCCCCAATAACGTTGACGAGAAATTAGCCAATCTCTAAGGCGATATTGTACCCGTAATTTACCGAAGTTTTGTTTTTCTGCAAATTCGACAATGGCTTTTTTGGCATCTATAGAATTCATGCCATTGAAGTCACCAGAATTAACCAAAATTCCTACTTCTGTATATGCTGCTTTTAAAGTTTCATCTGCACCGACTTCTGGTACAATTACAAATTTGATGGCTAAATTCTGTTCTTTGGCAAATTTGAAATCTCGCACATCATGGGCAGGTACACCCATCACCGCACCTGTACCATATTCATAGAGAACATAATCAGCTATCCAAATCGGTACTTCTTCCCCAGTGAAGGGGTTAATAGCTTTTCCACCGGTAGGAATACCGCGTTTTGGTTGATCTTCCGCTGTTCGTTCTAACTCGCTTTGGTTAGTAATTTCTTTAATAAAGGCTTCTACCACAGATTTTTGTTCTGAAGTGGTGACCACTTGAGTTAAGGGATGTTCTGGGGCTAATACGACGTAGCTAACACCATAAATGGTATCGGGACGTGTGGTATAAACGCCAATTTTTTCATCTAACCCAACAATGGGAAATTCTAAATATGCGCCGATGGATTTTCCTATCCAGTTGGCTTGCATTAATTTGACTCTTTCCGGCCAACCTGTTAATTTATCTAGGTCATTCAACAATTCTTCAGCATAGTCGGTAATTCTGAAAAACCATTGACGCAATAATTTACGTTCTACTATTGCACCACTGCGCCATGAACGTCCTTCGTTATCAACTTGTTCGTTTGCTAATACAGTTTGGTCGATGGGGTCCCAGTTAACTGCTGCTTCTCGTTGATAAGCTAAACCTGCTGCTAAAAGTTGCAGAAAAATCCATTGAGTCCATTTGTAATAATCTGGGGAACAGGTAGCAAGCTCACATTCCCAATCTAAGGATAAACCCAGGCGCTGTAATTGTTGCCGCATCTGCTCGATATTCTGATATGTCCATTTGGCAGGGGGTACACCTCTATCAATGGCGGCGTTTTCTGCTGGCAGTCCAAAGCCATCCCAACCCATAGGATGTAATACAAGATACCCTTGCATCCGTTTGAGGCGGGCAATCACATCAGTAATTGTATAGTTACGGACGTGACCCATGTGCAACCTACCGGATGGGTAAGGGAACATGGAAAGCGCGTAGAATTTTGGCTGGTTGTGATATTGAGGTGTTTTATCTAAGCCAAGTTCTGACCATATTTTTTGCCATTTTTCCTCAATTGTGGCTGGGTGGTATAACGTTTTTTGGGGGGACTCCACAACTAAAACTCCTAATGCTGTTAGAGATGTCTAGGTTGAGCAATGCGATCGCTCTTCGCTATTGTGGCATAATCTAGATATTGGACATAAAAGTGAAAATTAAAATTGATTTTAAGTAGGTTGGTATATTTTTGTCTGAAATAGCTAACGCCTCGTCGCGTAAGGGATAGATTGATTTGGATAATTTATTTCTTAGAAATGGGAAAAAGGAAAAATTGATTCTAATCAAGTTGGCGTTTTGTGATGTCAGAATCAGGATTTACAGACTTTTTTGGCAACATAGTATCACCAAAAAAGTCTGTCAACAAACCCTAAATTAATTCCCTAATTTCAGTTTCCCATAAGCATAACGGCTAAGACTGCCTTCATTCAGATTGTTCCAAGTATACATCTGGTCTCTAAAGGGTTTCCACTGTTCATAAACTGCTTTAAAATCAGCGTCTTTAGCTGCAAATTAATCATATAAAGCAAAAGAAGCTTTTTCCGCTGCTTCCAAAATTTCCTGACTATAAGCACGAACTTGAATCCCAGTTTTTAATAGTTTCTCTAATGCCTGACTATTCTGGGCATCATAACGAGCTAACATTGTTGTATTCGACTGATATGCAGCCGTTTCTAAAGCTGCTTGATAGAGAGGTGGTAGCTTTTTCCATTGGTCTAAATTAATTTGTACTTCTAGAGTTGGGCCTGGTTCCCACCAACCAGGATAATAGTAAAATTTAGCGACTTTATTTAAGCCTAATTTTTCATCATCATCAGGTCCCACCCACTCAGCGGCATCAATAGCCCCTGTTTGTAAGGCTTGGAAGATTTCCCCCCCTGGTAGAGTCTGCACTGTTACCCCTAGTTTGGCCATAACTTGTCCACCTAAAGCGGGAATACGCATTTTCAGACCCTTGAGGTCATTGAGTGTTTTGACTTCGTTACGAAACCATCCTCCCATTTGTGTACCCGTATTTCCCGCCGGAAATTGAATCACATTAAATTTCCGGGCATAAATTTCTTGCAGTTTGGCTAAACCGCCCCCTTCATATAACCAAGCATTTTGTTGTTGGGCATTGAGTCCAAAAGGTACTGATGTACCAAAAGCTAAGGAGGGACTTTTACCAATGTAGTAATAAGCGGCAGTATGTCCTGCTTGCACTGCACCTTGAGAAACAACATTGAGAACTTCTAAACCGGGGGCTATATCTCCTGCTGCACGGGGTTCAATGATAAATTTACCGTTGGTTAGGGTTTTGACACGATCTGCTAAAACCTGCGCTCCGCCAAAGATTGTTTCTAAGGATAATGGCCAACTAGTAGCCATTTGCCATTTAATGGTGGGTAAGTTGCTGGAGTCTGCTTGTCCCTTTGCGCCTTGAGTTTGGGCTTTTTGACAGCCACCGACTATGGCCACTCCTGTAGCTGCGATCGCACGTTGAGATAATCTGTTAACAATAGCTCGACGTTTCATAAAAGTTAATACTACTTACCTAAGAATTCAGCAGTCAGGAGTCAGAATATTTGAGAAATATTGAGATGATCTACCAATAGTGAATTTAGGAGTAGGCTGAATAAAGGGGAATTATTACCTATTGACTCACCATTAAGATATTCCCACAATATCATAATTGTGCAACAATTCAGGTAAAATAAGATGCTTTAATTTCGACAAGTCAGAAGTCACACTATTTGCTTGGAACAGGAATATAGAGAAGTGAGTTTTTGAATTATTTATGCTCATTTCCGTATGCTCAAGATTTACCGTTAGTTTATATTTTGTATGCGTAATTCAAAAAAATTAACCCTCATCAGCAAACTATTAAGATTCTCCCAGTTTATTGACAGTTGTGCTGATAAATTGGGATGGTTATCTAACTGGCTAGTATTACTCACAATTGGAGTTGCTTTCTTTAATGTTGTAGTCCGTTATCTAGGACGTTTCATTGAAGTGCAATTATCTTCTAATGCCTTATTAGAATTGCAATGGTATTTATTTTCTCTAACTTTCTTATTAGGCTTTGTTTATATTTTACGTCATGGAGAAAATGTGCGTGTAGATTTTCTCTATACTAACATGAGTGAAAAAAGGCGCGCATTAGTAGATCTTGTGGGAACAATTTTATTTTTAATTCCCTTTTGTATACTTGGTATTTAGGTAACATTCAATCCTATTTTACAATCTTGGGGAAGGTCAAGTGATGGTAGTTGGGGGACTTGGGAAATATCTTCTGATGCTAATGGTTTACCCCGCGCATCGATAAAAACTATGATTCCTGTAGCTTTATTATTACTACTCCTACAAAGTATTTCTCAAGCCATTAAATATTTAGCAGTATTATTAGGCTATCAACAAGTAGCAGACAGAATTCGCTTAGAAACTTCAGAAAGTATAAATATTGAGTAGGTAAAATCATGGGTTTTGAATGGTTAGCAATTTTAATGTTCGTCGGCTTCTTCTTTATTTTAATGAGTGGGTATCCTGTCGCTTTTTCTTTTGCAGGTACAGCAATTGTTTTTGGATTAATTGGTACAGCAGTAGGGGCTTTTGATCCTGCTCGTCTACTACTATTACCTAATAGTTGGTTTGGCACAATGTCTAATTTTACTCTACTCGCTATTCCATTTTTTGTCTTCCTGGGTGCAGTTTTATAAAAATCAGGATTAGCTGAAGAGTTATTAGAAACTATTGGGATTGTTTTAAGTCGTTTACGGGGAGGATTAGGGTTAGCAGTTGTCTTAGTAGGAACGATTTTAGCAGCAACAACCGGAGTTGTCGCCGCCACAGTAATTATCATGGGAATGTTATCATTACCTGTAATGATCCGCTATGGCTATGATAAAAAATTAGCTGCTGGGGTAATAGTTGCTTCCGGTACTTTAGCGCAGTTAATTCCTCCGAGTTTAGTCTTAGTAATTCTTAGTGATCAAATCGGTGTTTCTGTCGGAGATTTATTTTTAGGGGCATTCATTCCCGGATTAATGTTATCTGGTTCTTATATTCTCTATATTTTAGGACTAGCTTTTTTTCAACCGGAAAAAGTTCCACCTATCCCTGCGGATGTGGAAATTCCTCAAGGTAGTCAATTAATTCAGAGAGTTTTTAAAGCCGTTCTTCCTCCTGTTATCTTAATTTCTGCAGTATTAGGCAGTATTTTCTTTGGTGTTGCCACTCCCACAGAAGCAGGCGCTGTAGGTGCAGTTGGTGCTTCTATTCTTGCAGCTTTTAATAAACGTTTAACACCCCAATTAATTCGTGATGCTTCTCATTCTACAGCAGTAATTACAGCTTTAGTAGTGATGATTTTATTCTGTTCTCCGATGTTTAGCTTGGTGTTTGATGCTTTAGGTGGAAAAACTCTCATTACTAATTTATTAACAGGTTTACCAGGAGGATATTGGGGATTTTTAATTATTAGTAATTTAGCAATTTTTGCTCGGGGAATTTTTCTGGAATTTATGGAAATTCGCTTTATTGCCATGCCTTTATTTGTACCTGCTGCTCAAGATTTAAATATTGATATGGTATGGTTTGGGGTGGTAATGGCCATTAATTTACAAACGGCTTTTATTTCTCCACCTGTGGGATTTTCTCTCTTTTATTTACAAAGTGTTGCCCCTAAAGAAGTGAGTACATTTGATATTCATAAAAGTGCTGTTCCTTTTATGTTTTTACAACTTATTGTGTTAGTAATTGTGATTTTTTTCCCGCAAACAGTTCGCTGGTTAATTGATATTTCGGCAACTACTGGGACTTGAAAATTAAGGTCAGCGACGGTAGGAAAAATAGGTCACTCACCGATAATACATCTGAGCGATCACTTCCCATCCCACAACATGAAGACTCGTTAGCTTAGGTAGTTGAGGTATAAAAGAGTTCTCAATCCCTGATCTACTTCCTCTTGCAAATAGTCTGGCAGTGAACCAATACGTTCAACTAAGAAGGTTTTATCAAGTGTGAAAATTTGAGATACCTTAGTTACCGGAGCAAAAATATTTGTCGCATTAGAATCAATCATAAAAATCCAGTATTAAGATTATTATTCGTTGGTATATCCTTTCTTCTAGTTAATATTTGGGTTAATCTCCTTTCGCTTAGAATCAATAGTAAAAGGAAAGGTAGTAGATTAATGTATCGTAAACTTTTCGTACTCAAACAGATCTTAGCCTTTTTATCTCAAGCTATTGAACATAAATATCAAGTTGTTGAAGGCATTTATCTTCCATCAGGTTAGTATCTTTTTTTGTGTATTAGTAATACATAAGTAATTTTAATAGAGACTTATGTCTACTGATCAATATATTATGTCTTCGAAATTACTACAAACCAGCAAATACTTATCAACCGCTTCTCGGAGAAAAACTTTTTGGTTTACTGATTAGGATTCTGCAAATAATACTTTAACCAATCACAACCATCCACAAGTCATCAGTCTAAATTCCGCACAGGCCACAACCTCGCTGTATTGTCAAATGATGCGGTAGCGATGGTTTTCCCTTAAGATCAAACCAATATCCATATTGACATATTAGACCTCTTACAAAATTATTTCTGTGGTATGATAGAGGGTTTTAGACCTTAGATATTTCTGGTGTTATTTGCGAGCGCTAATTCAAACATAACCATGTAAGAGTAATCCAAGGAAAAAATTATCCAAAACCAGGGATACTGAGAGAATAATTAGCGTGCAGTATGGTTTATGTCTCCAGAATCATTAATCCAACTAAGTGATAGTCTAAGGTCGTTGTATATCAAGACAGCACAAAAGGTAAAAGCAAGTGACGGAAGACAATTCATGGCAGAGGTAGTTAAAGGATGGGGACGAGGAGGAGCAAGAATTGCAGAACGAGAACTAGGATAGAATCGACGCACAATTCGGAAAGGGATGCAAGAGTTAGAGCATGGAATATCGATAGCAGACTCATTCCGGCTCAAAGGCAGAAAACCAACAGAACATAGACTACCAAACTTACTAGAAGATATACGCTCAATTGTAGAGCCACAAAGCCAAACAGATCCAAGTTTTCAGAGTACAAGGTTGTATACCAGGCTGTCAGCAGCGCAAGTTCGTTATGAGTTGATAGAAATCAAAGGATATCAAGATGAAAAACTCCCAATATCTGAGGTAATTCGAGAACTGTTGAATCAACTAGTAGTCCACCAAGGCAATGTTGCTGGGTAAGCCCCTCTAATTGATACACTAGTCAAAAAAGGGGTTGACCATGGCAAAAAAGTATGTTTTAGATTTAAGCGAAGAGGAAGTTTTACAACTGCAAGCAATCCTCAAAAAAGGAAAGCACAAAGCAAGAAGTATAACCCGTGCAAACATTCTTTGAATGGCATCTGAGGGAGAAACGGACACGGCGCTGCCGCAGTTCGAGTTCATGTTGCCACGGTGGAAAGGACAAGAGAAAACTTTGTGATTGGTGGATTAGAGTTTGCTTTAAAGGATGGGGAAAATCCACCAAAACCCAAAAAATTAGATGAAGAACAAGAAGCATTTTTGATTGCGACTGCTTGTTCTAATCCGCCAGAAGGAAGAGTGCGTTGGACAATGCAATTATTAGCGGAGCATTTAGTGAAGCTTGGTATCATAGATTGAATTTCAGACGAAACAATACGCTAAACTCTAAAAAAAATGAAATTAAACCGTGGTTAAAAGAACAGTGGTGTATTCCCGAAGTTAACCCAGAGTATGTGTTCAGAATGGAAGATGTTTTGGATTTGTACAATGAGCCATATGATCCGAAAAAACCTACACTCTGCCTAGATGAATGCCCATATCAATTAGTAGAAGAAGTAAGACTTCCTTTGCCACCAGAACCACATCAGCCTGAAGGTTATGATTGTGAGTATAAACGCAATGGTGTTGTAAATTTATTTGGCTTTTTTGAACCAATAGCCGGGTGGAGGCATATTGAAGTTACACAAAGTCGGACAAAAGCTGATTTTGCTAAAGAATTAAAAGATTTAGTAGATGTTTATTACCCCCAAGCTGATGTGATACCTTTACTTGTTGATAACCTAAACATTCATACTCCAAGTATTTTATGTGAAGTTTTCTCTCCACAAGAAGCATGCCGCATTATTCAGAAATTAGAGTTTCACTATACTCCTAAACACCCTTGTTGGTTGAATCAAGTAGAAATTAAATTATCAGTTTTATCTCGCCAATGCTTAGAACAACGTATTCCTAATGTAGAAATATTATCTTCTGAAATTGCTACTTGGGAGTCATAGCGTAATCAAGAAAAACCCAGTTTTTATTGGGGTTTTAAAACCAAGGATGCACGTAAAAAAATGCAGCGTTTATATCCGAGCATTTAACCTAGCAAAATTGCCTTGGCAGACTACTAGTATCGCTGTGAATTTAAAATGCTTCTTTCAGAAGAGCTACGCTAACAAAATAGTGGTTCAAGCAGGCTGCGCCAACAAAATTCACCATTAGACCTGTCAGGAAAATGAACTTGGTGTGAAAAAAATGGTAGAAGGGAATTTTGAGGGTGTACCAAAAGGAAAAATCCACTAAATTAACTATATTCAAGAATATCCACATTGTACAAAACAAATACTGGTAATAACTAACCATCAGTTTCAAGAGTTATTAGCCCAAGGTGAAATGCAGCATAAAAAACTTCAAGGTGACATAGAAAGTAAAAACATAGGTATAAATCAGAAAGGAGCAGGGGGGAAAGGGAAACTAGAGATCAAAGAACAGGTATGTCTATCCTTGTTCTATTTGAGGAAAATGCCAACATTTGAGGTTTTAGGTTTGCATTTCGGTATATGGAAAACGGAAGCAAAGGACACATTTCATTACTGGCTAGAGATATTAGGAAATGTTTTCCCTGCTAGTCTCCTTAAACAGGTAGAAAAACATGATGGCGATTATGCTATGGCGACTCAGAACAAAAGGCAGGAAACAAAGAGTTTTCCACCAAGGGTATTTTTGTTGAACAGGTCATTAGACTTGTAAAAATATTCCGGGTACCTCAACAAAGATTTCTCTTGAATTCCCCAATTTACTCACAAGTAATTCTTACTATTTGTGGTTTAGTCACATTAGGAATTGGTTCATTAGTTTTGCCCATTTCATACATGTTATGGATATGAGGTCAGTTATAAATTAGTTATCAACATCTTCATGGATAGGAACTATCCGTACCTATTGCCAACCCTGATTCTTTCCTTGGCTCTTTCCTCATCTTAACACCATGGAAAGCCAGACACAGATTCCTTTGTAAATTTTCGGACCTCTCTAATGTACACGGCATGAGCTTTTCAGACATTTGGAAGGTTGGTTTATTTACGCCTTACTGTACTAGGTTATGGCTTAAAAAGGGTGGCTAAAACAAAACCAATCAAACAGATATCAGAAACAGAAACCATCTTGAAAGAAGATAATCGCATCAATCAACAAGTGGATGATAAATCAACAACATTGGAAATTTCTATAGATGCTAAGGTGGGAATCAAAATCGGAGAGTTCGATAGAGGTGGAAAAACCCGTGCCGAAACCTTACTACGATTAGCTTCTACCCTAACTTTCAAGGGCAGAAATCCTGTGGTTACTTTGGTTGAGATAATTTATCATACAGGAGTTAAACTTACACAACAAGCAATGGCGGACATCGAACAGCTGATTCACCGCTTACCAACCTTGAAAAAATGGTTTGTTGAAATCTTTTGCCGAACCGACTGACGTTTTGGATCATTTTTTAGTTGGAACACTCTAGAAGATTATCACTCCACAAAACCAATAACAGAAAACCTCTATAATCGCGAATATATAGGGATTTTTGAGTCAACTGACTTATCTTCAGGTTGGGCTTGGGTGTACTGGATGCCACCCGAAAAAGTTTACCAACTAGGTGTTATTCCTCAACGAGATGGTTGTTGGAGGAAGTCCTGACTTCTAACTCCTGAATTCTACACTTGATTAATTGATGTCTAATTCCGTGTCTTTTTCCAGAGTTGTTGACTCATCAATTGGTGTGATTGGAGAAGCTATTGCTGTTTTGGGAATTTCAATGACTGGGTTGTTCAACGCTACCATTAATGGTGAAGCCGGGACTACTGGCTGTGTTTTTACCGCTATTGGTTGTATTTTCTGTTGTACTATTTCCAATTTGGTTGTATTACCAGGAATTAAGCCAGATATTGAGCCGATTACACAAGCCGCTACAGCTACACAACCAACTAACCAGCTTAACTGGGTAAGGTTGCGTATACGTTTCCATACCTGTTGAAATGTAACTTCTGGTGAGTTTTGATATGCTGGTATAGGCATGGACTTTACACCTTGCCTTAACTTTAGTAGTCGCTGATACAAGCATTGAACTGAGTCATCCGTTGCCAGCCATTCTTCCACTTGCCTACGTTCAGACGCTGTCACTTCACCATCAAGATAAGCACTCAATAACTCGAAGCGATCGGCTTCTTTATGCCCTTGGTTATCGTGTTTCTCCATATCCATAGCAGCCGTTAATTCATTGGTATGTTGAGCCATTCCATTTGATACATCACTAGAGAGTTGGGAGTGGGAACGGTTGTAGAACTGAGAATCAGTATTCATTTTAACGTTTTTACCAATTCATACACGGGCAAACACAGGAGATTAAGTACGAGAATTTAGTTAAATTTGCTTCCATGAGGCAGAAAAAATCTATTTTTGCAGGAATTTTTAATATGTTTAAATTCTGCCATAGAACTGAGGAAACAGATTGTAAATTTAGGTATCTAGATAGGTTTGTAACTGTGCTTGTAATCTGGATCTGGCTCTAGCTATTCTCGATTTGACTGTTCCTAATGAAACGCCTGTCATTTCGGCGATTTCTTCATAAGCCATGCCTTCAATTTCTCTGAGAACGATTGTAGTACGGAATACTTCTGGTAAATCCGCGATCGCATCTCGCAATTGTTCGTAAAATTCCCTGGTTGTCAGTTCTTCTTCTGGACCTGGACTGTCACCAGCAATATCCCAATCCATTTCGCCATCTTCTAGGGAACGAGGAGCATCTAGTGATAGGGGACTAACCACCCGTTTGCGTTTACGCAATTCATCGCAAAACAAGTTAGTGGCAATACGGCTTAACCAGCCCCGAAATTTAGCAGGTTCTTGTAATCGGTTAATATTCCGATAGACTCGAATCCACACTTCTTGAGCTAAATCGGCTCTGTCAGACCAATCAGGGGCTAGGTGGTATAAAACCCGATCAACCTGAGTCTGATAGCGACGCAAGAGTTCTGCAAAGGCAGCTTTATCTGGCCGCAATGCTGCTTGACAGCGTAAAATTAGATCGTGATTTGAGAGTTTGTCAACTTGCACCGATGCTTCCGAATAAGTTGCATCAACCGTTGACCAGGATACCGTAATCGCTTGACTCATAGATCTTACTGGCGTTAAATCATCCCCTGCTATTAGACAGGATAATTTTTCAGAAGTTCCCAGGCTAGGTGACGGATTTATGAGATAACCACATATAAATCAGGAATTATTAAAAAAGTGTTGAGTGTACATTGCTGGGTCTTGGGTTTATGGAAAAAATTAGTAAAATGTATTCACTTGAACAACTGACTACTACCCCTTGACCAAAAACCGGGTGTGGGTGATGGGGCATTGGGCATTGAGAATTACCTTCTTATCCTCCTGACTCCTGCTAAATTATGAAGATATTGTCAGCGTAATGAGACAACTGATAATAATTGATAAATTTTTTGCTAATTGACTGGTCTGGGTAGTCCATAATTTTATAGAGCCAGATAGGTCAGGGATAAACAATAAGCGATGGCAATGGCAAGAAATAAATCTGTAGCGCGGATGGTAATGTTCCTCTGTTTTGGCACAGCAATTTTGTCTCTGGCTGTCCATTGGCATACTATGAAAACGACAGGGCAGTTAAATCAATCAGCATCCACAACATTGAGGAAAAATCCCACCACCCGCACTGACTCTGGTCAACATTCCCCAGAACTTATTGGTATTGGAGAAGTGGCTTTGGGGGTGTCTGTACCTCCATCAGGACCAAATTCCTCTGTTACCAAGCCTGGGACTAGCTTAGTACAAGGCAAGCCAAATACAGATGGTGCTGTGGACAAACCAAAAAAGACAAAGTTGACAGTTCCAGAAAAGGGAGAGAATAAAAAGGAGAATAATAGTCCCAAGGGATTTTTCTTCCCGGGTGTAGCTCAAGCTAAATCTGTTCAGGGACTGGAAGTTAGTCGAACACAGGCGATAGTTGATTTAAGCGATCGCCGGGTCTATGTTTACCGCTATGATGAAGTGATAGCTAGTTATCCAATTGCTGTAGGAAAGAAGGGTTGGGAAACACCAACAGGCGAGTTTCAAATCATACACAAGCAACATGATCCCATTTGGAAGCATCCAATTACTGGCCAAGTATTTGAAGCAGGTACTGATAGTCCTTTAGGAGATAGATGGATTGGGTTTTGGTCAGATGGAAGAAATGAAATTGGCTTTCATGGGACACCTAATACTGACCTAATAGGAGCAGCAGTATCTCATGGTTGCCTAAGAATGCGTAATTCTGATGTCCGAATACTGTATGAACAATTGAGTTTAGGCACACCAGTTTTGGTGAGAAATTAGTTACTTGTCAGTTGTCAGTTTCTAATATTTGCCACTGACTACTGACTCCTGACTCCGACTTCTAATTCCTGACTCCTTAAGGATGTGATTTTTGTTCAAAATTGGGTGCGTAAACTTGGAGTAAGTTACTAACTTGGCTGAGGACTTCATTACCAGTGTGTTTGCTTAAGGCTTGACGTTCTGGGAAGAATTCAGGTCTATCTAAGTAACAATCAATGGCTTTGGCTACTTGTTGACAAATCAAGTTCTGAAGTTCTGTTTTGGCGCGTTGGCGCTGGTAATTCGCTCCTTCTTCCGTAGTAGCATACAGAGGTGGAAGACGATTAAGAGCGTAAGCGGTGATATCTCCCACGTCCAGAGAGCTTTCAGAAGTGGCTTCGATTTCTGCTACTTTGCCGATTACTTCAGTTAGTACCAATTCCTCCATGACGTTAATAAATTGTTTACGAGGTACTGCCACTACTTCACCGATCAACAATGAACCCATGAGTCGATCTAGAGCCATGTACTCTTCAATGGAGAAATCTGAGGCGTTATCACAAATTCGTCCAACTTCGGCTTCCATTACTGGTGTGAGATAACCATCCTGAAGGGCTTGTTCGACAATCTTTTCAATACTCATAATTAATTCTCACGATTAAATTTAAGCAATACGCAATACAGGGAATAGACAAAGCAATTGATTATGCTAAACAAATTCATAATTATGAATTATGAATTTAACTACGAATTACGAATTACCAATTATTAATCAACGACCTTGGTTTGCCAGGATGTGGGATCAATAGATTTTCCATTGACATATAAACCCCAGTGCAAGTGCGGGCCTGTGGAAGCACCTGTTGAACCTACTCCACCAATGAGTTGACCAGCTTTGACAATATCTCCTTCTTTGACATTAATGCGGCTGAGGTGCATGAAAATACTGGTTACTCCTTGACCGTGGTCGATGCCAACTACGTTACCATGAACACGGAAACCTTGGGAAACTGTACCTACTAAAGCAACTCGTCCTGGGGCTGGGGCAATTACGGGTGAACCTGCTGCACCAGCGTAGTCTAGACCACGATGGTAGTAGTCATTTGCAAATTTACCATTATAGTAGCGACGTACACCATAGGTTGTGGTCATGCGTCCTTTATTTGGTCTGAGGAAAACTCCGTTCCAACATTTTTCTGGTGTCTGTAGGGCTTTAAATTCTTTGACTTGCTGGAGTTCATAGTCTGTGGCTTGTACTCCGGCTTTTCCTGGTGGTAAGGTGATACGTTGGATGGGAAATTTCCGAGCGCTTACTTTTACTGCTAAATTTCTTTCTTGTCTATCTCCAGCTACTGTGACTTTTCTTACCTCTGCTTTTTCTAGTGGAGTGGTAGGAATAAAAGCGCGATACTTATTAGGGGAAATTGCAAAAGCTGGATATGTTTCTTCCCCAACTTTCACTGTGGGATTAATCACATTTTCTTGACTAGCTACATCAATTATGACTGAAAGTGTATCTCCCAGTTTCGGAGCAGTTGGTGTTATCTGTACTTGCAATGCTTCTGCGGGTAATGACAAAGCAATAGGGACAACCGCAACCATTCCGATGAAGATTCTATTTGCACGGTTGATGATACCAACACACTGAAACTTATTCTGCGGATTAATAGCTTGAGTTTTGGTAGTCATAAAGTTATGAAAAATCTATTGTTGCTGTTTCTCAAAAGACTAACTTATTATCTCTGGTGTTTCCACTTCCAGATCAAAATTAGGGGTTTGGGCATTGGGTATTGGCCATGGGAGTAGATTACGAATTATTTTGATTTGAATTGTTGTGAATTGATTTAACTTCTTCCTGCTAAATGTGCTACCACAGCCCCTAATTCGGCAGGATTGACAGCTTTGAATATGTAATTGAAAACCAGCTAATAAGGCTTGGGTGCGGTCTTCTGCTCTAGCAGAAGCTGTGACGGCGACTGCAGGAAGGGAATTTATCCCTCCTGATGACTAGGTAGATTTATAACTTCTTATTTCTAACTTCTTTATGAATTAGTGTATAGCGATCTTCTTCTGCCATTCCAATATCACTGATTAATATATCTGGATAAAATTCTCAAAAACTCTGTTACAGAAGCAATAGTTATTGCTTAAGAGGCATATTGCCCTAAATAAAATTGTGGTCAGCAAATCCCGTGCATTTGCTTCATCATCAACAACAAGTAGCCGTAACCTCTAATATACTTAATTTACTCACATCTTAATTATAGCATACTTGTTGAGCAGATATGAGTAGGTTTGGATAATTATTCTTATGCAGTTGCCAGCCCTTGCAAGATAGATAATTGCTGTTTCAAAAAATCATCATCAACGAGAAGTTGCTGTTGCTCTGATGTATTGTATTCAACAGTAACGGCTTTCATGGACAGATTGACGATGAACGTGGCTCCCTGCTCGAGTCCGGGACTGGTAGCTGAGACTGTGCCTCCATGGAATTCTACCAGGTGACGGACAATTACTAGTCCTAGTCCTAATCCTCCATGCGAGCGCATAGTCGAGCTATCAGCTTGGAAAAATCGTTCAAATACATGAGGTAGAAAATCAGGATTAATGCCCCCTCCGGTATCACTGACTTGAATCTGCACACGGGAATTAATAATGCGTTTGAGTCCTCCCTAAAATTTTCCTCTCTTGGGTGTAAACTGGACAGCGTTGGAAAGCAAATTCCAGACAATTTGTTGTAAGCGGTTAGCATCACCTATTACTACCCCCACTTCTGAGTGGGATTTAATCGTAATTTCTTTCGCATCTGCTGCAGGACGCACAGTATCTATGGCTACTGAGACCACTGGGGCAAGTTCTACCAAATGCAGATTCAATCGCAGTTTGCCGCAAATAATCCGCGAAACATCCAAAACATCTTCAATTAACTGTGCTAAAACACGGCTATTACGATCAATCGGATCTAATGCCCTAGCAGTGGTAATTTCATGAAACTTGCGGCTTTTGAGTAACTATGACCACCGCAGTATGGCATTAAGGGGAGTGCGGAGTTCATGAGATAGTGTCGCTAAAAATTCATCTTTGATGCGGTTAGCAGCTTCTGCTTCTGCCCTTCCAGCTTGTTCTTGCTTTAATAGTTTTTCTCGTTCTTGTTGTGCTTGCTTGCGTTCGGTAATATCAATCATGAACCCATGCATTTGTTTGGGATTATTTTCAACCCACACCACATTCACAATGTTATATTGCCAGACTACCCTGCCATCAGCTGACAACATTCTATACTGAAGTTCATAATTATCTTGTGATTCTTAAGCATGGACACAATAATCAACCACCCACTTTTGATCATCTGGATGGATGTGTTTTACCCAAAAATTAGTGGTATACTAATCCTTTAAGGAATAGCCGTGCATATCTTAACTATGTGAAATTTCCGGTTTTGTAATCTGCTTCTTAAGGAATTATGCGCACTTTTTCTGTTAGTTTCTGAAATCTTTCTTGACTTTGTTTGACAGCATCTTGTAATTTTCTCTGCTCAGTAATATCTCTAATTAAACCAACAAGTCCTTCTACTTTTCCTTGCCGATTAAAGTGGGAAACCTAAATCAGATCTGTATCACGAATTATTGCATATTGATGCAATAGTTACGTTTCATCAGTTACTTATTTTCCTGATACACCCCACATTAGGCACTTCATGTTGTACTACATCCACAGAAAAAATACAAATAACTAGGTAGTAACCACATAGGTAAAATAGTAGAAAAAATAGACAATACGTAAGGATCCAGGTGGTGGTGTATTGACAATAAATTCAGGATAAAAGATGAGGAAATGAATGTAAATGAGCCTGAATTAAATAAAAACACCCAAAAATATGAATTACCAAAAGCAAGAGTTTGAGAGGAATAAATTGGATCACTTGGGAATAATAGATGAGATAGGAATTGTAGAAAGAATCAATAAGACATTCTGAATAGATAATTAGAGAGAAAGTGAATATAGGAGAAATAGTTAAAGGAATCATTATGAACTAGGTTTTCTTTTCTATGGAGACTATTATATTCATTTCCTCAAGTTCTTGAGGAAAAAGCCATAGAACATTTATTAGGAGCGGGAATTCAAGCTGAAGATTTAAATGATGATAAAATAGGCAGAGTAAGGGATAATCTATACAAATATGGATTAAGTAAATTATTCCTAATAATTGCCTTAGAACTAGTAGAACAATATGGAGTAGCAATCAACCAATTTATATTCCCATTTAGGTTCAACCTCATTGCATTTGCATGGAGAGTATAATAATTGCCTAAATAATTTAGGACAAGAATTAGGAATGAACCGAGAAAATCCGATTAACATCACACAAGGATATTCTCGTGACCATTGTCCAGACTTAAAAAAATGTATATTAGATTTAATAGTAAGTAGTGACGGACATATACCCGTATTTTTTAGAGGAGCATCAGGAAATGAATCAGATAAAGCAGTATTTGCTCAAATCTTAGTGGATTATGATAAACAAATAGATTTTGAAAGTATAATGGTGGCTGATAGTGCATTATATAGCGAAAGTGATTTAAAATTAATGTCGAACATGAAATGGATAAGTCGAGTACCTTTAACCATTAAAAAAGCCAAAAACTTGGTCAAGGCATTTACCAGTAGAGAACTCAAACCAAGTGAAATCAAAGGATATAGCTATCAAGAAGAAAAAGTATCTTATGGGGGAATAGAGCAAAGATGGCTATGAGTAGAAAGTGCAGACAGAAAAAAAGCAAACTTAAAGAAATTAACCCAAAGCATTCAAGAGGACTTTCTAAAAACTAGTAAACAAGTAGGTAGATTAGTCAAAGAAGAATTTGAACAGACATCCTTAGCGCAATTCAAAGTTAAAGAACTGGCAGCAAAATTAAAATATCATACAATATCGGACCTAAAAATTAACTAAAGGTTAAATAAAGGACAAACAGTAGTGTATCAAGTAAGAGGTAAACTAATAGAAAATCAGGAGTTAATCACCCAACATCATAACTCTTGTGGTCGATTTATTTTAGCAACAAATATTTTAGAGACAAGGGAATTAGAAACCATGGGAATATTTAAAATATATAGAGAACAGCAATCAACAGAAAGAGGATTTAGATTTATCAAAGACCCGTTATTTTTCGCCCATACTCTTGTTGTAAAAGAGCGAGAAATAGTAGAGACAATGATGGTATTAATGGCATTGTGTCTTTTGGTTTATAATCTGGGACAAAAACAATTAAGAATCTAGTTAAAGACGTAAAAAGCGACAGTTAAAAACCAACTTAATAAACCTACAGAATCCCCTACTTTACGTTGGATATTTCAGAGCCAGTGCCTTGGGCTGGTTCCCCGACTTGTTAGGGAAGCTCCTCTGAAAGAGGCAGCAACTGGCGTATGTTTTCAAGGGATTCATTTTCTGATTACACAAGGAGTTCATAGGATTCTGAACTTAACAGAGGAACCTTGTCGAATTTTCCAATTCCTACCTACAGCTTGTCAAAGGACTCAGGTCTAAGGTAGAGGGATTAAAGAAGGTGTCTGCAAGGCAGAGTGAACCATGGCTTTCATAGGTTGGTCAAAAAACTCAATTAGAGAAAGTGCTTGACGGCGACAAGTTTGTATAACCGTCAATAAATTGGCAGTATGTTGGAATAGCTCCAGAGAAAGAGAACCACCACAGACTTTTCGATGTGTCAGTGCTAAACCTAACCTTAGTTCAGCTAAATTATGATCAAGGTCTATTGCCTAAGGAAGATAAAAGTTTACCAGGTTCCCCTGGGGCTTGATCAATGAATGAATGGAAGATTCAACTTTTGGTTGAAACTAGGATGGGCAAGTCAAGAATTCATGAAGGTTTTGGGTTTGTTGGAATAAAGGGTAGTTTTTAAAACCTTCATCTATGAGGTCCATGAATTTTGTGCCAATTTCCTGGTGATTGAAGCCAGGAATCTTGATTAGTGTCTTGAAGTAACGGGGTAGGGTAGATGTGCCTGACATTTCTGTTGAGCTGTGACCGCATAATCGTTATAGGCAGTAAAGTCATCAGAACTGAGTACACCAGAGTAACTTGAACCCACAATGGATTCTAATTCGCCAGGACAAGGAGTATCAGGACCCATGAAATAAAGGGAAGTCACTATTGGCAAAAATCCATAACCATTGTTTCACCCCTTTGAGTACCCAGGGTGTTTCATCCCCAAGGATATGAGGCTGGGTTTGTTTTATCCACTGTTTGAGGCTATGAATACTTTGAGCCACTGGACCATCTATTCCTTCATTGGTACCTACTAATGTTCCCACTCCAATTTCTATTTGACCCAGTTCCCACAACAACAAGTGTTGTTTTTCATAGGGTCAATGACCCTAGTTATTGATCCATCCCAAAAAAGCTTGTCCTGTGATTCCTATATCTTGTCCCAGTACTATCTCCGGTGACCAGTGTGCCCTTTGTGTTGCCCCACACACACTGCACATCCACGTATATCTTTCATATTCTACTATTTTGGATTGGCCTGTCCACCAACTCCCCTAGTGGTTGTGTTTGGATTTTTATTGGTTCGCCAAACAATTGCCCCTCACCTCAGCATCCACACACTTGCCGTCCCAGTATCTCAAATGTATTCTATCTACTCCACCAAACCCCTTTCTCCTTTTTCCCCTATGCCCTGGTTGTCCTCCTGGTTTCCGTTTTCGTGTCTGGTTTTCTTCTGGTTTCTCTTGTTGTTTGTTCTCGGTTTTTTGGAGGATGTCTCCCGACGGTGGTTTGGATGATGTTATGGTCTCTAAATCTCTACTGACTTTGAGTTTCTCTATTTCTTTTTCCAGTTCTACTACTCTATTTGTTAGGTTCTCTATACTTTTCCCCTGGTTAATAATGATTTCTACCAGTTGCTCTGTTCCCAACTGCTTCAATATCTCTCTGTCTAGTTTTGGTGGCAGCTTCTTTTCCATAACTGCTATATTCTGCCTCTCCTATTATCAAACTTGTCAATACCCCACCACCTGAATCCTTACAACAGTATTCTTTATTTTCTTACTTTTCAAATCTCTAATTCACTATTGCATAGTCTTGTATTTTTATATCATAAGTGATTGAAAAATCCAAATTCAACATCGTTGTCTAACTAGCTTTTTCTACACAATAACAAAGCTGGAACTTTGACGTGCATCATTTATATTTTCATGGCTACTGGATTTTTAAAACCTATAGTCCTGAATTGCCTACTAGCGTAGTTTTTTTGTACTACTCATTGAAGTGCAGACTCTGGGATAAAACTGTTTCTAAATATGGAAAAAATGCTTGATGAACTGATTATCCTAAAATTTATTTCACATGCTTACCAAGCATTTTCGATGTAGGAATCCCAAAGCATTTTTCATATTTCTCATTATTAAATAAATAACGCTGTTGAGCATCTACATAGGAGATTTGTACTGGTAAAGAATTAGTAATTAAGCGTAATTGTTCTACTTGTTGACTCAAGGATTCTTCAGTCTGTTTGCATTTGCTGACATTGACAATATGACCAATTACTTATTAGAAATTATTTTCTAATAATGCCAAGCCTAGCAGCACACTAACACGAGTAGCATCTTTACGGATATATTCCTTCTCAAGAAGTTTACAAACACCTTGAGTTTCGAGTTTTACTGTTGCAAGAACACTTTGTTCCACATATTCTGGTGATGTCATTTATCGAAAATTGATTCGTCCTGATAGGAGTTCTTCTTGTGTATAACCCACCATGTTTAAAAAGGTATCATTTGCTTCTAAAATTCTGCCATTCACATCAGCTATAATCACCCCAATTTGTCACCTTTCAACCGCCGAAACCGGCTAAGTATTGGAAACTGATTTCTAATTGTTTAGCGGTACGTAATTCTGAGTTTAGGCAACTGATAATCAACATTTCAAATAAGGAGAATACTTAGTTTAATAATTCCACTAGTGTAGGTGGTGAAGTATGGCTTGAAAGTTCTATAAATCCGACAATATCAGCAAATAAAACTGTGGCTTCTTCGCATTTTTTTACAGATAAACAGAAAATACACAAATTATTATTGTCAACAATAAATATACTCCATACTCAACATAAAAATATCATAGTTGCTTAAATTGAGGACGATAGAGAATGTATAATCCTGCATAGCAAATAATTGCACCAATGTGATAAATTAACTGTAGCCGCCATAATACTGGAACAATAGTTACTTGAGTGATAAACATCAAATTCCAAACATTAGTGAACGGTTCTACATGATTAAATGAAATAGCTGTGTCAATTTGGATGACGCAAGTTCCACACCAGGATCAAGCCAAAAAAATCAAGTGTGGGTAACGACGACCAAGATGAGTTTTGCATAAGAACCAACAAATTAAGATAAAAGATTCAAGTATTAAGCCAATTTTAAAGGCTTAGATTTTTCCATTAGGTTGCTGATTAACCCACATAAAAAAGCCAGTAAGTGTTAAACCTACCAGCAGCATAATCTTTGTTTGCAATCGCAGGCGTTTGATTAGAAACTGTCTTTGCTGTTCTCTGTAGGTAGGATTCAAGCAGGATTGAATCAGTTTGCCAGTGAGATATCTCTGGGGGAAACAGATGTTCTAGTTGGCTTATATCAAAATAATCTCCTTTGGGAATCATACACGTTTTAAGTTATGAGTAGTGAAGTGAACAAGTTGGGAGAAAACCTCAGATGGGTCGCAACCCCACCTTAACTTTTGATCGTGGTACGTTAATTTTACACCCACCACCACACAGTAAAGCTTGGATAGACTATGCAACATGGGATGATAGAGTCGAAAAATTCCGCATTCCGGCGATTAGATATCGTTGTTTAGTCGAAGCATTGCAAGCAGAAGATACAAACTTCACAGATGAGGCCAAGGGATTTTATCCTTTGGATTTGGTTGCCAGTTTGGAAATGACTCCATACCCCCACCAAAATGAGGCTTTAGCGGCTTGGAAATTAGCGGGAAGACAGGGAGTCGTAGTGTTGCCGACGGCTGCGGGTAAGACTTATCTGGCGCAAATGGCAATGCAAGCGACACCGCGCACGACGTTGATTGTTGTGCCAACTTTGGATTTGATGCACCAGTGGTATGCACACCTAACGGCGGCTTTTCCTGATGCGGATTTGGGTTTGCTGGGGGGTGGTTCACGGGATCAAACACCGATTTTGGTGGCTACTTATGACAGTGCAGCGATTCATGCGGAAACTTTAGGTAATAAATATGCTTTGATAATTTTTGATGAATGTCATCATTTACCAACTGATTTTAATCGAGTCATTGCTGAATATGCGATCGCACCCTATCGACTCGGACTTTCTGCTACACCAGAACGGACGGATGGTAAACACGCTGATTTAAATATTCTCATTGGTAGAGAAGTTTATCGCCAAGGTGCTGAAGATTTAGCTGGTAAGGCTTTAGCAGAACATCAAATTGTGCAAATTAAGGTCAAGTTATCCCAATTGGAAAGGGAAAGATACAATCAGCTAATTCAAACCCGCAATGATTTTTTAAGGCAATCGCGGATTTCTTTGGGAAGTCTGCAAGGTTGGCAAACTTTTGTGCAAATGAGTGCGCGATCGCAAGTCGGACGCAGAGCAATGTTAGCACACCGTCAAGCTAAAGAAATCGCCCTGGGAACTGATGGTAAATTAAGAATTCTGATGGATTTATTAGCTGAACATTATCCCGCTAGGGTGTTGATTTTTACGGCAGATAATGCTACCGTTTACCGTATTTCTCAAGATTTATTAATTCCGGCTATTACTCATCAAACTCCGGTGAAGGAAAGGCATGAAATTTTAACTAAATTTAAGGAGGGTGAATATAATACTTTGGTAGCTTCTCATGTCTTAAATGAGGGTGTTGATGTTCCCGCAGCTTCAATAGCAATTATTCTTTCGGGGACTGGTTCGGCTAGGGAATATATTCAACGTTTGGGGAGGGTTTTACGCAAGGGTAATATTGAAAATAAACAGGCGATTTTATATGAAGTCGTAGCAGAAGATACTAGTGAGGAGGGAACTTCGGCCAGGAGAAGGGGGGAAAGAAGTAACGAACCGCAAAGGTGCGAAGAGCGCGAAGAGAAGAAAGAGAAGAAGAAGGACAGGAAAGGGAATTGAAAGGTTTTTTATGGAGGTGGACAGGAAAGAAGTGCTAAGGTGGCAGAACAGTTAGAAATTAATTATTCAACTGAGAAGAAGGATGTTACCAACGGAGTTATTGATTCATCGTCAAAACGGGGAAGAAATTATCCCGAAGAGATTGAAACTTGATCAGCAACATTTATGTTTAGCAAACAATTTGATTGGTTTTTTTAAGGAAGCAGTGGGGAAATCCCAAGGGGTTCTTGAACGTCAATTAGCTGATTTTGAAGGTGATACTACTGATTATCGCATGAAGCGCGGTTTGGCTTATATTCTTAAAAGCAGTTTCTGCACTTTTGAAGTTGTTAGTCCTCTTGAGCCACCAATGTTAAGGGAACGGGTTTTTGCTTTCGCTGCAAAGTCTGTTCCTAGTCGGGAAGCAACTGAGGTGACTTTAAGCAAAGTTGCTGATGAATTAAGTCAGCAATTACAGCAGGAAGTTTTACCAATTCAGGTGCGTGATGGTCTTTATGCTGATTTATCTGAAAATAAGATTTTAACTGCTTTTGAAGCACCAAAACCAGACGATTTATTACATCGCTATAATTTGTCTCAAGTACAAGGTGTGTTTTATAAAGCCAGTCAATTGGTGTTAAATGCTCACCGCAATGTACCAGGAGAATATAAGTTGTTATTTCGTTATTTGAAGTTGTTTCGATTAATGGCTTATATTGAAGGTGATGCTGATCACGGTTTTACCATTAGTATTGATGGTCCAACAAGTCTATTTACTCCTAGTACCCGTTATGGTTTATCCATAGCTAAAATGATTCCTGCTTTACTTCATGTTACGAAATGGAGTTTAGCCGCAACTTTACAAACACGAGATCTTTATACAAATGAATGGAAACCTGGCAGATTCACACTGAATTCTGAATGTAGTCTAGTATCTCACTATCCTAAAGGCAAGCCTTATGATAGTATGTTAGAACAGTCTTTCGCTGATAAATGGGATAGTTTAAAAAGTGGGTGGATCTTAGAACGAGAAGTTGATTTAATTCCCATTCCTGGTAGTGTAATGATTCCCGATTTTCGCCTTGTACATCCTGATGGTAGGACTTTTTTATTAGAAATTGTTGGTTATTGGCGTACAGAATATTTACAAAGAAAGTTTTCTCAGGTACGTCGTGCAAATTCCGATAGTTTGATATTGGCAATTTCCGAAAGATTAAATTTAGAAAGGGCAGGTGTAAAATTAAATGATTTCCCGGCCAGAATTGTTTGGTTTAAAGAAAAACTATTACCAAAAGCAGTATTAGCGGTGATGGAATAATTTTGGTAATTGGTGATTGGGAATGATATTTTGACTGATTTCTGCATTGTGAGGGGATTTTAAATCACTGCTGTCTTTGTGAGCTTTAAAATAAAATAAAAAAACATAACTTAGACCAAAAACATGATTACATCTACTCGTCCCATTTGGATAACTGACTTAGAACTGGCAATCTTTGATAAAATAACTAATCAGCACGCACCCCATTTACTGAAAAAGCGATTGTATGAAACTAAACCTCCAGAAACAAAAGCAGAAATTGAAAATTTTTACCGTTTTCGTGTTGCAGGTGCGGCTCATGATTTGTTTATTGTACAAGTTTGCGCTTATATAATTGGTCAAATGCCTGACCCAGAACTTCAATTATTTTTAAGCTGACAAATTGGTGATGATGGCGCACACAAAGATTAAATTTACAAAAGGCAGGTGTAAAAGTAGCTGAAAATACCCATCGTACAGCGCAAATTATCTCTGGACGTGATCCCATTGAAGATATCCAACAACAAGTTCAAAAATATTGGGATTATATGGGAGATTTACCAATTGGTAATTGGCAAGGTTTTTTAGCTTTTGAGTTACATTATGAAATGCATATTGTGGCATCTTTATTAGTTAAGAGTCGTACCAGTAAAATTAGTGATCCTGAATCAGCTAAATTTTCTGTGACCAGAATTCAGCCAGAAGGAGCTTTTCACCGTCTAGGCGTAGTAAACTGGTGGCAACGGAAGTATGACCAAGGTTCGCCAGCAGAAAAAGTAGATTTAGCAGCACAGCTATTAGAACTGGAGCAAGAAGGACAAAAAAGAAGAAATGCCTACCTTAAAGAACATTGGCAACTGACTCATCAAGCCATTGGTACGGATATTAATGACTTACCAAGAATTTACGATGCCTGGCGGCGAGAAGTATTGGCTTACTTTTTAGATATTCCTGTGTCTCAACTTCCCCAACTTGTGAGTGTTAATGATTGATTATAGGGAATAGAGAGGGCCGAAAATTTACAAAGGCTTATGTGTGTGGCTTTCCATAGTGTTAAGATTAGGAAAGAGCCAAGGAAAGAATCAGGGTTGGGAATAGTTACGGATAGTTCCTATCCATGAAGATGTTGATGACAAATTTATAACTGACCTCATATCCATAACATGTATGACATGGGTAGAACTAATGAACTAATTCCTAATGTGACTAAACCAAAAATAGTAAGAATTACTTGTGAGTAAATTGGGGAATTTAAGGGAAATCTTTGTTGAGGTACCCGGAATATTTTTACAAGTCCAATGACCTGTTCAATAAAAATACCCTTGGTGGAAAACTCTTTGTTTCCTGCATTTTGTTCTGAGTCGCCATAGCATAATCGCTATCATATTTTTCTACCTGTTCAAAGAGACTAGCAGGGAAAACATTTCCTAATATCTCTAGCCAGTAATGAAATGTGTCCTTTGCTTCCGTTTTCCATATACCGAAATGCAAACCTAAAACCTCAAATGTTGGCATTTTCCTCAAATAGAACAAGGATAGACATACCTGTTGTTTTATCTCTAGTTTCCCTTTCCCCCCTCCTCCTTTCTAATTTATACCTATCTTTTTACTTTCTATGTCACCTTGAAGTTCTTTATGCTACATCCCAGCTTGGGCTAACAAGTCTTGAAACTGATCGGCAGGCTTTGCGAGGAGAGTAGATCAGAGCAGTTCCTTTAGTAGAGGTACGCAACTATATTGATCAGTTATGGCAAACCCCTACAGCATCAACTATACCAATGCGATCACGCGTAGCCTATCTCAAAATGTTCCTCAACTACATTACCTTAAGGATTGATGCTGAACGTTATTTCCTAAAACTGATGCGACAGGCACAGACTGATGTAGAACTGTTTAACGCCTGCGATCGCTTTCTCCTTGCTGATATGACGAAAACTTTAGCCCTAGCACCCTACTCAGGTGTATAACTATTGGTCTTGGCTGTTGGTAACTACAAGTTTTATCATTCTTGAAAAAGCACAGTAATCAACCATCATTCATGAACAATACGGAACTAGTCGTAATTGGTAGCGGTATTGGCGGATTGAGTTGTGCAGCACTCTTGGCACGCTATGGAATTGATGTCACAGTAGTAGAAAGCCACTCACTCCATTGCCGGTGGTGCGGCTCATACTTTTGAACGCAATAGTTACAAATTTGATTCGGGAGCCTCTTTATATTCTGGTTTATCTTATACCCCTTCCCCTACTCCCTTACGTCAAGTTTTAGATGCCATTGGCGAAGATTTACCATGTGTTAATTACAATACCTGGGGTTGTTATCTGCCAGAAGGCAACTTTGATGCTCAAGTTGGTGCTGACCAGTTTTGTGAAATATTACAAAAGCTGCGGGGAGATAAAGCCGTAGCTGAATGGTGTAAACTACAGGAAATTATGACACCTTTGGGTAAGAGTGCGATCACTCTCCCACCCGCCGCCTTGCGCTACCATTTAGGTGCAATGTTAACAGTGGGTAAATTTGCCCCGGCTTTACTCCAACAAGCTCCTAACGTCATCAAATTAACAGGGTCCTTTTCCCGTATCATGGATGGTGTAATCACAGACCCATTTATTCGTAACTGGTGAGATTTACTTTGCTTTTTATTATCAGGATTACCCGCAAATGGCACAATAGCCGCAGAATTTGCATTCATATTTGCAGACTGGTATCATCCTAATGTGCAGTTAGATTATCCCATTGGTGGTAGTGGTGCCTTAGTTGATGCACTGGTGAAGGGGTTAAATAAACATGGTGGTAAGTTAGTTTTAAATACTAATGTCCGTTTTAGTAGAAAACCACCGTGTTGTGGGAGTGCGACTGCGGAGTGGTAAAGAAATTAGAGCAAGTAAAGCGGTTGTTCCTAATGCTTCTGTTTGGGATACCCTCAAACTAATTCCCGCAGGTGCTGTACCCAAATGGTATGTAGAACAGCGACAAGCAACACCTGAATGCGATAGTTTCATACACCTGCATTTAGGTATTGATGCAGCAGGATTACCAAAAAATCTGCGTATTCACTACATTGAAGTGAACGATTGGGACAAAGGTATAACTGCACCCCAAAATGTCGTAGTTGCATCAACTCCCTCAGTTCTTGACCCATCCTTAGCATCAGCAGGTAAGCACCTAATTCACGTTTATACGTTTATTGATGAACAATTTGTGCTACTTGGCGAAAAAAGGAACGCAATAGCCAGAAATATGCGTTGTTAAAACAAGGAGGAAGTGATGTGGCAAGCTTTAGAAAGAATTATTCCTGATATTCATTCTCGTTGCGAAGTCACTTTAGTAGGTACTCCCCTGACCCATGAGCGATTTTTACGTCGTCATCATGGTAGTTACAGGCCAGCTATAGTTGCAGGTAAAGGTTTATTTCCTGGTGGTACTACACCTTTATCGGGGTTGTTGTGTTGTGGAGATTCGACTTTTCCAGGAATAGGTTTACCTGCTGTGGCTGCTAGTGGGATGATTACTGCTAATACTATTGTTCTGGTACAGCAACATTTACAATTACTCAAAGATATTGTTTAAACATAGCTGAAATTTGTGCAAGTCTATAATGAAGTTCCACCCAATATGTTTAACTTTGACTAAGTAGAAAGACGTGAAAAAACAAAATTTATTTATCTACCGAGTAGATTTTTGATAAAGTTGTCCAGTTTTGTAATAAAATTCCCAAATACCACAAATTGATGAAAATTTTTGTTCCAGGACGCTTGTACTTATTTGGTGAACTTACTGATTGGGGTGGAGGTTATCATCCCCACAATACCCAATTAGAAGAGAGTTATACTTTGCTAGTAGGTACTAATCAAGGATTATATGCTGAGGTAAAATATCATCCTACTAATTTATTTGATAATTAAGACTTCTCTAACTGACAGTAATTGTTAAATCTTAAACTTACCAGTGGAGAAGCAGACTTTACTTACTTACCCAAGCTCAAAAAGGAGGTTTTTTTAATTATACTGCTGGTGTCGCCTATCAAATTTTGAATCATTATCAAGTAGGAGGATTAGAAATTGATAAATATGTCACAGACTTACCCTTTCAAAAATGACTTTCTTCCAGTGCAGCTATTTGTTTGCTAGTAGTGCGGGCATTTAATCAAATATATGAATTCAACATGAGCCGTAGAGACGAAATTAAATTTACCTACTTGGGTAAAATTACAACACCTTCTCCTTGTGGAAGAATGGATCAAGCTTGTGCTTATGGTAATCAACCTATTGCTATAATATTTGATGGTGATGTTACCGAAGTCATTGAGTTAAAAGTCCCAAAAGATTTATTTTTCGTGATAGTAGACCTTGCAACTCATAAAAATACTCAGGTTTTTTTGAGTAAACTGAATTAATGTTATCCTTTTGTTAAGAACGAACTACAAAAGAATATGCATAAATTTGTGGGTACTATTAGTTACCAGATTACCCAAGCTGCAATTGAGGCATTACAAACAGGTGATGCTAAAAAAAATTGGTATGCTGATGAAACAACCACAGGAAGATTTTGATAAATATCTAATTCCCACTTGTATTGATGAATTAACCTCTCCTGTTATCCATCATCTCCTGAACTATCCACCAGTTCAAGAGTATATTTTTGGTGGTAAAGGTGTAGGTTTTCAAGGGGATGGAACAGCACAATTTATTAGTAAAAATGAAGAATACCAAGAAAAAATCATAGAAATAATTAACTGTGATTTTCTCCAAATGAAATGTGTAAAGATGACAACTTATGCTAAGCAATAAAATGAAGAAAGCTGTAATTTCTACTGCTGGATTTGGGACAAGATTATTTCCAGCTAAGAAAGTTCTGAAAAAAGAACTTTTCCCGATTCTTGATAAAGATGGCAGAGCCAAACCTGTGATTTCGGCAATTGTGGAAGAAGCTGTTAATGTGGGAATTACATAAGTAGGGATAGGAGTTCAACCAGATGATATAGGAATATTTACACAGTTATTTAAATCTCCACCTAAACTGGAATTATTCGCTAAACTTTAGCCACAGAATCAAGAATATACTCAATATCTGCAGGAGTTGGGGAGTAGAGTTACTATATTAACCCAAACAGCACAGGAAGGCTATGCTCATGCTGTATTTTGTGCTAAATATTATTGGGTGGATAATGAGCCTTTTTTCTTGATGTTAGGGGAGCATGTTTATAAATCAGAGATAGAAACATCTTGTGCTAGACAAATATTAGATATTTATTCACAAGTTAATCATAGTGTGATTGGTTTAAGAAGGGTGCCCCACCAGAAATTATTTATAAAGCTGGGTGTGTGGCTGGTATTTGGCAGGATAATAATTCTCTGCTTTCTTTAACGGAAATTTATGAAAAGACAAGTGTTGAATATGCGCGTGAGAATTTGCGTGTTGAAGGTATGGCAGAGGATAAGTTTTTATGTGTATTTGGTTTATATTTACTCACACCGCAAATCTTTGATTTTCTGGCAGAAAGAAAGTATCAATCAAAATTGGTGAGAAAGGGGTGAATTTTAGTTAACTTCTTGTTTGGAGAAATTGCGTCAAAAAGAGGGAATGACAGGATATGTTGTTAAAGGTAGGTGTTTTGATACGGGTTTAACTGATGCTTATCGTCAGACTATGATTGACTTTAGATTAATGGGATAGAAAAACTGGTTGTAAAGATGGTGATCGCTCACTGTTTCCTTTCTCTTTAATAGGTGATCGCATACTTCTAAACAGTCCCATGTTCCTAAATAATTAATTATTCCCCAACCGATTGTAAAATTATTGTGTACAATTGGTCACTCACTCGGAAATCAGCTTGCTCAATTAGTTGATCTATCAAAACTTTTACAGAATGAATCAACATTTTTCGTTTCGCTTGCAATAGGACTTCTAATAACCAGGTTATTAGTAAACCATAGCTGGTTGCGACTATCCTACCTCGATGTTCATCCATTAATAGTAAGTAGGTAGACACAAATAAACATAACTATGTAACAAAATGTAAATTACTTGAAACGCTTGGGATTGGTTGATTCCCCTTTGCTGCATTCGCCATGACATAGTTATAAATTCTTCCGCCCACCTACTTAAATCAGCTTTCAGTTCTAAAGCTAAAACAATGGCTTCTGCTTCACCCAAATCAATATTTTCTTGGGTTTCTTGAATCGAGGTTACTCTTTGAGAATCTACAACAGTTTGCTTTTGAATATAAGGTAAAGTTTGTACTTCTACAGCACCAGGAACTCATCAGAGACTCCAGTGTTCAAGGGCAATTTCTTAAACTAGTTTACAGAGGTAAACAGGATAAACTCGATTTAGATATTGAAACTGCTCTTCAAGAACACATTGGTAATCGCAACTTAGACCCTGATAAAAAACTTGGAAAACCTTGGCGTTATCCCATTGGCACTACAATCACGCTTGGTTCTTATGAAAAACGATACTTCCTAACGGGACGTAAACAAAAATCAAGGCCAAATGTAGCCCAAACTGGCTCTATCAGAAGGAAACACGTCCGGATTCCAGTTGAACCAATCAGTAAATAGAAAAGATATGGCTGTTCTCAACGCTTCTAAAGCTTCAGTAAAGGTATTCAAAGGTTTCTTAGCCCACCTTGGTCTTAATCCTCCAGTCCACTGATGGCAAAGAATAAAAGTGTAGGCACAGAAAACCAAAATAAAATGGCGCAGTCAACTGCTATTATCTCCAACTTGATCTTCTTTGAGTCCTAACCGTCCCTTGGCTTCCCTGTAAACAAGTTCTACCCAATTTCTTTGAGAATATGTATCAACTATCCATTAGGGTGTGACAGTTGATGAAGAAACATTGGTCATAAAGTAGTCAATATCAGTGGCTTGAGAGAAAGTAGAAGCCTTGATGACGATAGCAATATTGCCCTTTCCAGTTAAGGGTGATATTTCTACTTCTTGAGTTACTACCCATAATGTTCTGGGTTTATCTAACTCCAGTTGAATTTCTGTAAAAGCCTCTTGGGGTAAACTTTGTGCTAATTCATCTAACCTAATTATTTGTGGACTATCCTCTTGGTCACTGGCAAGGACTTTGGGATTTTTAGCTAATCCTCCTCAATACTTTAAATGCCGATTCTCTATCTTTAATAAGGAAGATGTATTGTGGCCATATCCAGCATCTATAATTACTATTCCTGGTTGATAACCACCGCTTAAGGTCAGATCTATTAATTTAATTCCTAACTCAGGTTTCTTATTAAATAGAGGGTCTTGTTTCCCTTTGGGTCAAGAATCACCGTGGTGATATAACTCTATATGTAATGGTAAGCTTTTACTGCCATCATAATAGATGTATGTGTTGTTACTACTACTATTCCAGTATCCCTTTTCCCGATTTCTCCAATATATTTTCTTCCTACTCCATCCCTAAAATTCCCGCTTTTTCTATGGACAGAATCATCAATTATTAAGCTAACTCCTCTGGTGATTCTCCTCTGACTACACCTGTTCATAATCTCTAACTGACACTCATTGACTTGGGAACTGGACCAAGGTGCTTCAGTTAAAACGTGGTGTAATCGGTGGTAGGTCACCCCTAGGGCATTCTCTGCCATTTTAAATAGGTTTTTTCTCTCACTTTCACCCAATCATCTCCCTAAGTCATGTCTAAACTCTGTTTTTTGCGCTTGATGAGTAAATACATCATCAAATGACACAATCTTTCAAACCATGGTGCCATTGCTGCGGCAGTGGTTTCTTTCATCAGCTTCTTTTAACGTGAAAGCTACACCAAAACCGCACCATACTCCTTTTTACTCTTAACTTTTGTTTAAGTCCCGGTAACAGATTCACTTAAGTATAATTTGTCATCTAACAAAATCCATGCACCTGAATTATTAACACTTTTTTGAGAACGAAGTGTGGAAATTTTTCTAGCAGCTAATTGTTTCTTTACTGTGGGAGATGACTTTACCTTCGTCTTTTTCTGTGTGGACAATAAATTTGATTTCTTCCGACTATCTATTGTAGTGGTCTAAGATTTTGAAATCCCAGTTACTGGAAATGACAATTTAGTGTTTTTGGACGCAGTGACACTGGGTTGCAGAGTTTTACTTTCACGTTTGCTTAACTATTAAGATATATGCTCACGGAATTTATCGCGGAAGTTTGCAGGAGCAGAGTATTCTCGGATCAATACTTTTATTTGAATTTTTTTCTTGAATGCTAATACATTTCGTCGCTGTTTTAGTGCTTATTCTGTATTAAGTTGTGCTGGTGATTGTCGAAAGTAAAACCATATTTCAAGCTGACTATTTTTCTGCCAGGATTTAACAGCCCTCTCAAATTCTTCAACTGTACCAGACTCAGCACGGGGTGTTAGAGTCCCTATAGGATTCCACATAATACCAACAAACAATGCATACTCGTTCATGTTGCCAATTTGCTGGTTGAGAACAGCTTGACCATGTTCGCCATAACCTGGAAAGGCATTTTCCGACTAGACTACATCTAGTTTTACCCCTTTACTATCAGCAATAGTACGATTAATTTTATCAATTACTTCATCTAGGTAGTTACCGGGACTTAAACAAAAGTTAAGAGTAAAAAGGAGTATGGTGCGGTTTTGGTGTAGCTTTCACGTTAAAAGAAGCTGATGAAAGAAACCACTGCCGCAGCAATGGCACCATGGTTTGAAAGATTGTGTCATTTGATGATGTATTTACTCATCAAGCGCAAAAAACAGAGTTTAGACATGACTTAGGGAGATGATTGGGTGAAAGTGAGAGAAAAAACCTATTTAAAATGGCAGAGAATGCCCTAGGGGTGACCTACCACCGATTACACCACGTTTTAACTGAAGCACCTTGGTCCAGTTCCCAAGTCAATGAGTGTCAGTTAGAGATTATGAACAAGTGTAGTCAGAGGAGAATCACCAGAGGACTTAGCTTAATAATTGATGATTCTGTCCATAGAAAAAGCGGGAATTTTAGGGATGGAGTAGGAAGAAAATATATTGGAGAAATTGGGAAAAGGGACAATGGAATAGTAGTAGTAACAACACATAGATCTATTATGATGGCAGTAAAAGCTTACCATTAAATATAGAGTTATATCACCACGGTGATTCTTGAACCAAAGGAAAACAAGACCCTCTATTTGAGAATAAACCTGAGTTAGGAATTAAATTAATAGATCTGACATTAAGCCGTGGTTATCAACCAGGAATAGTAATTATAGATGCTGGATATGGCCACAATACATCTTCCTTATTAAAGATAGAGAATCGGCATTTAAAGTATTGAGGAGGATTAGCTAAAAATCCCAAAGTCCTTGCCAGTGACCAAGAGGATAGTCCACAAATAATTAGGTTAGATGAATTAGCACAAAGTTTACCCCAAGAGGCTTTTACAGAAATTCAACTGGAGTTAGATAAACCCAGAACATTATGGGTAGTAACTCAAGAAGTAGAAATATCACCCTTAACTGGAAAGGGCAATATTGCTATCGTCATCAAGGCTTCTACTTTCTCTCAAGCCACTGATATTGACTACTTGATTACCAATATTTCTTCATCAATTGTCACACCCCAATGGATAGTTGATACATATTCTCAAAGAAATTGGGTAGAACTTGTTTACAGGGAAGCCAAGGGACGGTTAGGACTCAAAGAAGATCAAGTTGGAGATAATAGCAGTTGACTGCGCCATTTTATTTTGGTTTTCTGTGCCTACACTTTTATTCTTTGCCATCAGTGGACTGGAGGATTAAGACCAAGGTGGGCTAAGAAACCTTTGAATACTTTTACTGCAGCTTTAGAAGCGTTGAGAACAGCCATATCTTTTCTATTTATTGATTGGTTCAACTGGAATCCGGACGTGTTTCCTTCTAATAGAGCTAGTTTGGGCTACATTTGGCCTTGATTTTTGTTTACGTCCCCTTAAGATTCTGATAGATCAAAGCCTGATAGTTCTGATTTCATCTGTTGATTCAGCACAAGAAGCTGCCTTACGTAGTCTGCACCGAGAACAGCATTATTCTAAAAAGCAAATTCACTATACTTACCAAAATGAAGCCACAATAATGCAGGTAGAAAGTGTTTTACCAGAATCCATAAAGGGTAAAACTACCTTTGTTCTTACCCTAAAGCCATGTCCACAGGGACAGGGAAACAACATGATAGAGGTGAACTTTAATGGCTATAGCGCAGACAAAATTTCTGAGTTACGCGATCGTTTTTTATTACTCGATAAACTACTTCCTCCTAATCAGAATATAGATTGTTACATAATTAATTATGTTAACAATGGTTATGACAATTCCGTCAAAGTAGAAAAATGTTTTTTTATCAATTTATGGAGAAGCCTAAAAAATAATGATCCGCAGCTTTTCCTAACTCATGGACGTCTAACAGCAATTCGTTATTTAAAAATGAGCTGCATAGTTGAACCTATATTAGGGTTGAAGTTTACTCTACTCAAAAATAATATACTATCTGTTAAGTTTCGTGGGCAAAAAAGCAAGTTGACGGTAATCAAGAACCTGTTGTTATTGAGGTAAAAGGTAATTGCGATCTAAACGCCTAAAATATTTGTAGGGTAGATTATTGGATAATCACTGATGGATATTACTCATAAGATGTAGCGATTGTTGTATTATTTTATTGAGTTGGTATTATTTTCAGTTTCACCTCTAAATCGTTCCAAAATTAGCATCTTCGAAATAAGACTTTCGGGTGCAAAGGTTGGTTAAAAACTCAAGTTTACATCTATACCCAGTCAAAAGTTTTAGCAACCGCCTTCTTCCAAAGCCTATAACAACCTTCCCTCTCCACAACATCTATCTTTGCTTCCCAAGTCTGATCTAAAAGCCAATTATCAGACAACTCCTCCAGACTACTCGAGAAACTAGTTGCCAGCCCAGCAGCATAAGCTGCCCCTAAAGCTGTAGTTTCTACTAGCTGCGGACGAATCACTGGCACACCTAACACATCGCTTTGAAATTGCATCAGCAGGTTGTTGTAAACCATCCCACCATCTACCTTCAAAGCAGTTAAATTCAACTGCGCGTCTTCTCTCATCGCATCTAAAACTTCACGAGTCTGCCATGCTGTTCCTTCTAACAGCGCACGGGCAATATGACCTTTCTTTGTATAGCTGGTCATCCCCACAATCCCACCTCTAGCATAATTGCGCCAATAGGGAGCAAATAACCCAGAGAAGGCAGGTACAAAATAAACACCACCGTTGTCTGTAACTGTACTAGCTAATGCTTCTAGGTCTGCACTGCTTTGAATTAACCCCAAGTTGTCACGCAACCATTGAACTCAAGCACCTGCGATCACTATACTACCCTCCAAGGCATAAACGACTGGAGCATCACCCAACTTGTAAGCTACGGTTGTCAATAAACCATGTTGGGAAATCACTTTTTGTTAGCCTGTATTCAGCAGCATAAAGCAACCTGTACCATAGGTGTTTTTGGCTTCACCTACCTGAAAACAAGTTTGTTCAATTAATGCAGCTTGTTGGTCGCCTAAATCAGCAGCAATGGAAACTCCTGCCAAAATACCTGTAGCTGAGGTTTTTACTTTTATGACCATTGGGGTCATAAGTTGCAACTACTAACCCGTCAATAAGTAAGTTGGCACGATAACACCGATGTATGTTGATTTTTTAATAGCAACTGACTTAGTAGTCTATCAAAGATATTTTGACGGGTAATGACAGGAAAAAAATTTCTATTCTTCCGCTGCTTCCCTTCACCCGTAATTTTTGGGTTGACAGACTAATAGATACATTTCCAAATTAATAACCATATCATATTTAAATTTTAAAATATTAAGCAGATAAAAAATAAAATCTTTTGCCAAGACTTTATTTAAGCCTTGGCACGAAACCTATTCATATTTTTAATCAACAATGCTGAATGTTGACTAAAATGCAACCATTTCAAACTCAAAAGTTGCTACTAAACGCTCATCAACATAAACCTCTATTTTATGTTTACCAAGAGGATCACCGGGAGCTATTTTCCAAAAATTTTCAATTACACCATTTGCAGATGTTTCCGTGCGTTTCGTCACCGCAGTAGTTCCGTCTGCTGATAAATAAAAATTCTCATCTTCCTGTGTAGCCCAGGTTTCTGGTGCTTTTGGTAAGCGCAAAACTTCACGCCATCTTACCTTACCCTGATAATTTTGCAGTTTAATTCGCCAACCATAAGCATCACCCTTCTTTAAGGGTACTTTAGAAGTGGGGAAAAAATTAGCTTTACCCTTAGCATCAACTATTCTCACCCCAAATTCAGATTTCTTAACAGTAATATGTTTACCATTAACTAACAATTGAGAATGTTCTAGTGGGGCTTCTGCTAAAACAGCACTCGTGTTATAGAAATTCACAGCTACAAAGCCAGATATCAATCCTAAGGAAGTTAGAAAAAGCCTAAAAACAGAAATTTTCATGAACATCTCTTGTCAGATATTAAAATTGAATTTTAACACTTTGAATCCAGTTACGGGTTGATTTCTAGAGAAAATTAAACCAAAAAATATCTACCTGAACTCTACTCAAACCATATTGTAAAGCACAATAGCATAAGACTTAAAAAATTGTTAATCTAAGAGGATGTTTGAAAAGTCTTTAGTGATGTATCAAAAACTTTTATATCCCCCTAAGTCCCCCTTATTAGGGGGGTTAGGGGGGATCAATAAGTGCCTAACGTCACAGCCAGAAAATTTTAAAATAACCTCTAACAACAAAATCGCTGGCAGTTTTATTCTTTAGGTGATAGTTTAAAAACAAATAAGTGGTCTTGCAAAATAAATTGTAAATTTAGAGGAGGGACCAGGGAACAGATAAGCAAGACAAAGATTTCTGTTTTTCCCAAAAATGTTTAATTAATTTTGCCCAGGTACTTATTTCATATCATGAAACAAAATTTTGAAAATAGAAAATAGGATACAAACTAGCTGCATCCTAGTTCCAACGTATATTGCTGAATATATTTCAGCTTCTTAGTCTTCGTCAAGTGCAGGGAGAATTTCTTCAAACCGCCACAAACTATCTTTGTTCTCAATAAACCAAATTCGAGATGACGTAGTTAACTTACTCCAAACAACTTCAGGGGGAAGATGAGGAGAAGCATACTGATATTCTTGACCAAGTTCTCTGAGATTATCTGCTACATCACTAGGAATGCCAACATCTTCCCAGTCAATCTTTACATTTCTACCAGAAAGTCCCGCAGCAGGATCAAAAACTAATTGTGCAGTTCTGATTAAATCAGCAAAGTGTTGCGGTTTAAGTCCGATAATATCCTGAATTTCGAGTGATTTATTAGGCTCTAGGCACATTGTAACTGAAGTGATGAAGATAAATGGGTGATTGAACTTACGGCCAGAGATGACCCCAATTTATCTCAATGAATCCCCATAAATTTAGTTTAACGCGAAAAATCAAAGTTAATCACTAAGAGTGAAGGTTTCTAGGGTGAAATTCGTAAAATTAGAAGTTTCATGTTTGCGAATACCACGTAGTAATAAACTAGGTCGGACCAGCTAATCTACCACATATGGAAATTCTTGCCGACCAACTATTGTCTGAGGGCAACTACTAGAAACACTCTTGGATAAATACAAAGTTTGATAATCCTTAGCTAAATTTTCTAATGGTTGCCATGAGGTTACTTTAGGTAAAAATATTGTCAATTCTGCGGTGATTTTTTTAGCCATTCCCTACCAATTACCGCTGACTTCTTGTCGAGGTAAATTAGTCGTTAATTGCGGAAGAGTTCCTATTTGTTCGTCAATGAATGTAATCTTTTGCAAATTACCACTTTCATCATAAATGGTAATGGCTTCTGCTCTTATATTTTCATACCTATAACCCAGTGTCAAAACCAAAGATTGAGCCAATTTTTAATTTTGGAGAACAGGCAGTAAAGCTATTATCTAAAAATCAAGCTCTAATAGTTGGTTTTTTATAGGGACGAAAGGTTTTAATTTCTGTTTTGCCATCTTTATATTCTTTATATATTGATAGTGATTTCGATGTTTAGCTTTACTACCATCTTCAAAACCATCAGCTAAATTAGTAGTTTCTTTGGGTATTTGCCATTATTTTTCTACTTTACTGCCATCAGGTGAGGGAAATTGATTGGTGTGGTTAATGACTATATTATGAGTATTGGGACGCAAATTTATAATGCCTTGAGCAGATTTGATAACTTGTTTTCCTGGTGAATAAACAGTCCATGTACCCTGCATAGAAATACCATCTATGGGCAAGTATCCAAATAATTGTTCCCAATGTTGTTCTATATTCATGATTTTGTGTATACCATGTTGTTGTTAGCTTGTTGGTTATTCAGTTTCTACTAAAACTGTCACCGCTGCAACTGCTATCAACATTTCGTGATTTTTATCATTGAGGGAGGGTATAGCTAAACCATCAACTACCATTCCCCCTGCTTCTACAGTCAGGGTTTTTTTACCACAGGGAAGGACGGCTAATACTTCTGCTTCCCTTACTTGTTCGGGGTAGGGTACAGCTACCTTGACTTCTACAATCATCTCATTGGGGTCTTATAACCCAGCTATTTCCATGATACCGAGTAAGGCATTGTGTGCGATCCCATTTCTCAGCGCCCTTGCTGCTGCTACCGTGAGTTCTTGTCCGTGCTGGTCAACACCCATTCCCTAATAATAAACCGTTTTAGTGGCATAGATTCTTTAATTCTCTTTAGTTTACAATTGAATTGTATTAAAATTAATTAAATATTAATTAATTTTAATAAAGCATCATGAAATATTTGAAAACTTTCAGGGCGATTTTTCAATGGGTTTATATGTTTCTATGGGTTTATATGTAGCGATATCTTTCTTGCTGTTCTTCTATTTTCTAAACCACCTTTTTGATATCCTGCTGTTTGCAATAATTGCTGTAATTATTAACCCTCTATTCGCCAATGCACATCAACCGTCGTCAATTTCTTACCACCCTGGGACTAACCACCATAGCCACCCAAATTCCCCCAGCTATCGCCCAAAATCAACTTTCTCCACATACTACTATTAAACCACCACGTCTAAAAATAGGCGATACTATAGGCTTAATTTCTCCTGCGGGTATCATTGAAACCAAAGATATAAAAGATGCCAAACAAACTTTTACAAACTTAGGATTAAAAATAAAAAAAGGCGCACATATTTTAGATCATAATGGATATTTAGCAGGAACAGACATAAACCGCGCCAAAGATATTCACGCCATGTTTGTCGATAAATCTGTAAAAGCAATTATCGCTATGCGTGGCAGTTGGGGTTGTAATCGGATTTTGCCTTTACTTAGTTAAACTCTGATTCGTTCCCATCCCAAAATTATCCTCGGATATAGCCATATTACTTCTTTATTATTAGCGATTAATGCCCGCATTCAGTTAATTACATTTCATCGCTCAGTTGCTACTTCTAACTGGAATCAATTTAGAGTTGATTACTTTCAACGGCTCTTATTTAATGCAGAATAATTAACAATGGAAAATACTTCCACTAATGAAGGAAGAAGAGAATTAATTACACCAGGAAAAGCTCAAGGTAGATTAATTGGTGGTAATTTATCAGTTGTCGCTGCAATGGTAGGTTCTCCTTATTTACCATCATGGCATCACAGTATTTTATTTTTGGAAGATATTGGTGAAGATATTTATCACATAGACAGAATGTTAACGCAGTTTAAAAATGCTGGTATTATCAATCAAATTTCTGGGTGGATGTTTGGACAATGCACAAATTGCCAACCTTCAGATCAACAATCATTTACTTTCATGCAAATATTACAACAACATATCAAGCCATTAAATATTCCAGCTTGGTATGGCTCTATCATTGGTCATATCAAACACCATAAATTTACAATCCCGGTTGGTTTACAGGTAGAAATAGATGCTGATAATGGCACAATCAAGATGTTAGAATCGGCTGTAATTTAACCCACAGTTCTCATGGTTATATCATTGCTGATAGTTAAATTTGTCAGGTGGGCCGATATTTAAGCATTCAGTTTTGTAATTTTTGAGCAAGTTTGTATTTTCAGCGGTCAACAATTCCCGCAAACTATCAACTTCATTCAATATTTCAATTTCTTTCGCACATTATTGCTGTAATTTTGACAAATACTTATGTCGTTTTTAGACTGGTTGAATATATAAGTCAACCAGGAGACTTTCCGTGAGGTTTGGGTGTACAGGTGGGACTAGCAATGACTGCAAAAACTCCACCCAACGCTTGAGCAACTCTTCCAGGGCTCAATTTATCAACTTCTGCCAAGGTAGAGGATTGTCGGTAAGGATATCACGAGCTAACCACAATTCCCAAGTCATGAACCGCATTTAGCCCTACCTAGATGTTTGTAGGCTGCTTGAAAGAATTCTTCTAATCTGGCACGTTTCATATTGGCAGGTGAGAGGAGAGTTGGTAGTACTTCTCTCAGTTTCTACTACTAGGAGGTCTGATTGAATACAGACCTCATTTTTTTCTTGAACATCACCGATTTAGTCTAAACTCCAGAACTAAGCGATAGCACTTTTAGAAAGGCATCGAGATAAACTTATTCCCATTGACAACAAAGTTACCTCTCTAGAGATCCATAACCTCAGCTAAACCTTGATAGTCTAGATCCATAACACCCTTTAGTCATGTAATCAGGAATTCACATGGCCTATTTAAATCAGCGCCGACCTCAAAACGTCAACGGCGATTTTTATGTTGATACCACTTGTATTGATTGTTATACCTGTCGCTGGATGACTCCTGAGGTATTTTCTCGTATTGGTGAACAATCGGCAGTTCATCACCAACCCACAAATCAAACAGAAAGATTATCAGCACTGCAAGCACTTTTATCATGTCCTACCAGTTCTATTGGTACAGTAGAAATACCAAAAGAGATTAAATCTGTGCAGCAAACTTTCCCGATTTTTATAGATGAAAGTGTTTACCATTGCGGCTATCATTCAGAAAAATCTTTTGGCGGTACTAGTTATTTAATTCAACTGCCAGAAGGTAACATTTTGGTAGATTCTCCCCGCTTTACCCGTTCTTTAGTTAAGCGTCTAGAAGAGATGGGAGGAATTAGTTATATGTTCCTATCTCACAAAGACGACATCGCTGAACATCAAAAATTTGCGGAACATTTTCACTGTCAACGCATTTTACATATTGATGATATTTCTACAGATACACAGAATATAGAAATACAGTTAACAGGTTCAGAACCATTTCCACTCACAGCAAATTTATTAATTATCCCCGTTCCCGGCCACAGCAAAGGACATACAGTTTTACTGTACAAGAATAAATTTCTCTTCACAGGAGACCATCTTGCTTGGTCAGAAGACCTCCATCACTTAGCGGCTTTTCATGATTTCTGCTGGTATTCCTGGTCAGAACAGATTAAATCTATGCGTAAATTGGCTAATTATTGCTTTGAGTGGGTGCTACCCAGTCATGGAGGACGGTTTCATGCTGATGCTGAGACTATGCAACAACAGATGTACAGGTGTCTTGATTTTATGGAAACTTTCAACGCTAAAGTGCCAACTACAAGCCAATAGCTGATGTAACTCATCACCGATGATGAATCATAGAGGTAGAATAGAGGGATTGTGAAAAGATAATATGGCAAATGTTTTGGGCTGATAAAATCGCTGCTGATGCACAAGGCTACCAGGTAGTTAATGATTCCAAGACTCCATCAGGTAGAGTCCACGTCGGGTCATTGCGGGGTGTGGTTATCCATGACGTTATTTACCGTGCCTTGAAACACGCACGTAAGCCCGTGAAATTCTTGTACGGTGTGGATGACTATGACGCACTAGATACAGTTCCCAAATACCTTGAGCAAGAAACATTTGCTCCTTATTTGGGTTTTCCCATATGTAATGTTCCTTCTCCAGCAGAAGGTGCAAGTGATTACGCTAAATATTTCATCGGCGAATTTTTTGAAGTTTTTGAGTATTTAGGAATTAAACCAGAAACTTATTTTTTACGTGATTTATATCGTTCTGGAAAACTCAATTCCCATATCGACACTTTCTTAAAAAATGCCCACCTAGTCCGAGAAGTATACAAAGAGGTTAGTAAAGCAGACCGCCCCAATAACTGGTATCCTTTTCAAGTTGTTTGTGAAAATTGCGGCAAAATTGCCACAACTGTAACTACAGATTACAACGGATCAGAAGTTTTTTACACCTGTAACCCAGATGCAACCAACTATACAAAAGGTTGTGGTCATTCTGGTTGGGTTTCTCCTTTTAATGGTAATGGTAAATTACCTTGGAAAGTTGAATGGGTGGCTAAGTGGGATGTTGTAGGTGTAACTATTGAAATGGCAGGTAAAGACCACTCTCAAAAAGGTGGTTCTAGAGATGTTGCCAATGCTATTTCTCGGAAGGTTTTACAAAAACAACCACCATTCCATTCTCCTTATGAATTTATTCTCGTCAATGGCACGAAAATGAGTTCTTCTAAGGGTGTTGGTTCGAGTGCAAAGGAAATTGCAGCTTTGCTTCCTCCTGAATTACTGCGCTTTTTAATGTTGCGAACTCAGCCGAGAACAGTAATTAATTTTGTCCCGAATTATGAAACCATCACTCGTTTATTCAGAGACTACGATACTTTGATTAACAAGTATTCTAATTCCCCTGAATTAACTGAAGAACTAATGCCGTTATTTTACGCGCAATTAGGTGATGACATTCAAACCTTCCAACCATTTGATTTTAGTACGCTGATTTCTCTGTTGCAAGTTCCCCGCTTGAATATTCAAGAAGAAGTTGTACAACGTAGCCAACAACCTTTAACTGAGTATGATCAGCAAATTGTCAATCAAAGAATAGCTGCGGCTCAACAATGGTTGCAAGATTACGCTGATGAAGAAGAAAAGTTAGTTCTCTATCTGGAACAAGTACCAGAAAGATCAAATGATTTAACTGAAGAACAGGTTAATTATTTGCATAAGTTGGCAGAAAATTTGCAGAATATTTCTAACTGGGAAGCAGAGGAATTGCAAAGTTTGATTTTCTCAACTACCAAGGAATTACAAGTTCAACAAGCGACTGCGTTTAAGGCTTTGTATCTATCGTTTTTAAATAAGGAACGTGGTCCAAAAGCCGGCGGTTTGTTTTCTTATCTAGAGAAGTCTTTTGTGATTTCCAGGTTGCAGGATGTTGTAGCTTTGAATCAATCTAAGGAAAAAGTGGAAGTTTAATTACTTGTTCCCTGTCTCTGACAGGGAATAGAGTTGATGAGGCAGAGCCTCATATTAATATGAGCAGAAGGCAGCAGCCTTTTCATAATTTTGATATTATTTTTTCATGATATATCTATATGTATGGAGTTCTTCTTAGATTCTGTATCTAGACTTTTATCACGCTGCTTACACTCATCCAGTAACCTGAAAAACCATTAAGAGCATCCTTGTCATCACGGGTAAATAGCAGAATAATATTCGCCCAAGAATTGGAAGTTCTTACATCAAAATGTCTTTGTATCCAAGGCTGAAGATTTTCGTAAAAATCGGTATCTTCTTTAGTTAATTTCAAATCTAACTCACTCCGTGCAAACTGAATATCAGACTAAAAAATGGCGTAAAATAGTAATAGAAAGCTTACCAATATACATCCCTCGTCTGTCTTTTATTTTTTGTAAAACTTCATAGACAATAAGACAAATCTGCTTGATAATCGACTACACCCGGAATAACTTGATTAAAACTACTACTTGGAAAAAATTCAATTTCTTTTTCTAGAAAATACTGTCCCAGTAACAAACCTATTAAAGAAGTTATAAATCCATGCGCTTTACCGATACCTACAATTTCTAAAACTCCCTCACAATAAAATAAATGCACTCCTGGTAAATGCTCAAAACCCCTTTGAATTGCTTGAAATCTTTCCCAACTAACTCCACGACGCTAGAAACGTTGTTCCTCCTCTGGTAAACTCAAAGAACCTTCTAAAGCTTGAACCATAACCTCTCCTCCAAAAAACTCCTTGAACCTCCGCGTTCCTCTGCGTTAAAAACACTCCTAAATCAACACCAAATTATCCCGATGAATTACAGTTTCCGCACCTGCATAACCCAAAATTCCCGCAATGTCCCGTGAATGACAACCACAAATTTTTTGTAATTCTTCACTGTTATAATTCACCAAACCTCTGGCAATTTCATTACCTGTGCCATCGCACAATTGTACCGCTTCCTGATGGTCAAATTCCCCTTGTACAGCTTTAATTCCCGCAGCCAACAGAGATTTTCCTGCTTGGGAAATAGCATTAATAGCCCCATCATCTAAATATAATTTACCCATCGGTACTAAACCATAAGCTATCCAGCGTTTTCTAGCTGAGGTTGGTTCTGGTTGCGGTTCAAAATGCGTTCCTATAGCTTCCCCTTGGATAATTTTCTCAATATTGTGAGGAAAACGCCCTTGAGTAATTATAGTTCGCACACCCGCTGCGATCGCAATTCTGGCAGCAGATATTTTTGTTACCATTCCACCAGTACCCCACTGAGAACCCTGTCCCCCGGTTTGAATTTGCAAATCTGCCAATTCCCTCATATTACTTACCAAACTGATAGGACGGGCATCAGGTACAGAACGAGGATCAGCAGAATATAATTTCTCAACGTCTGTCAGTAAAAATAACCAATCCGCTTCCACTAAACTGGCAACTAAAGCAGAAAGGGTGTCGTTATCACCAAATTTCAATTCCTCTACAGCCACAGTATCATTTTCATTCACTACCGGAATTACTCCTAGTCGTAGCAATTCCTGAAAAGTATTGTAAGCATTTAGATAGCGGCTACGTTGTACCAAATCAGCGCGTGTTAATAATACTTGGGCTATAGGTTGTTGTAAAGTAGTAAATAAATCATCATAGATACGTATTAGCCTACCTTGTCCAACAGCTGCTACCGCTTGTTTGAGAGCGATCACTTTGGGACGTTCTGTTAAACCTAAACACGCACAACCCACACCCACAGCACCGGAAGAAACCAAAATTACGCGATGACCCTGGAGTCTTAAATTGCACAGGGTTTCCGTTAAGGTAGCAATGGTGGAAAGGGCTAGTTGTCCAGTTTCTCGTTGAGTAAGGCTAGAAGTACCAATTTTAACAACTATTGTTTTAGTCATGGGGCATGGGACATGGGGCATGGGGCATGGGACATGGGGCATGGGACATGGGGCATGGGGCATTAGTCGGTTACTCACCAATTACCCATTACCCATTACCAGCCTCAACTAGATGACTTGCAACTTGGTTAAATACCTCAAAAATTGTACAGCGCCAATCCCTCTATAGTGAAGGCTGACGCTGTACAGGTTTATATTTATTTATTATTGTCTAAGGTCTTTATGTGCTTGACCTGATCTTATTAATACTTATAATCTAAGATTTTTGGAGAAAGTTGAAATTTCTTAGGTATTTCTTTAGATTTACTTTTTTACTGATTTATAAATCTTTGTTAATTTTTGTCTGCTTGGGAGCGATAGAAGCGCCGAGTATTTCCGATACCCAAACTTCAAAGTTACGGATAGGGTGAGAACGGAGGACAGCATCAGCATGAACAATAGGTTCGACTAAAATAGTAAACATTCCCAAGCGATTACCAGCTAAAACATCAGTAAACAAGCGATCACCTACCATACCCACTTGATGTACAGGTAAATTCATTTGTTCCAAAGCTGCTCTAATTTTGCGGCGTGAGGGTTTAGCCGCACCCAAGTAATAAGGTAAATTCAGAGAACGGGCAATACTACCGATTCTGGATTCACTCAGATTATTGCTGACCAGGCACAATACAGCATAGGTACGGATTTCTTCTACCCATTGTTTCATTTCTGGGGAAGCAGCACTAACAGTTATTGGTACTAAAGTGTCATCAACATCCAACACCAGCCCTTTCAGCCCATATTGTTGAATGCTATCTGGTGTCAGGTTCAACACTGAACCTTCTAAAATCAAGTCAGGCTGTAAGATATTGTTCCAAGTCATAATAATTTTAGATTGTGTATGGGAAATATCTGATTGAGAAAATTCCACTACTCATCAACCTAGTTCACATACAGTGAAAAGTCAGATTAGTAATGGAAAAATTCAGAATTCAATTTTCAAACTTCACAATTAAAAATTTAATTTTTAATTACTGAGTTTTTAATTTTCAAACTCCGATTATTCAACTTGATTAAACAAGTGTTCTTCTAACAGCGGTTGCACTTTGCGAAACTCTTCAGGAGAGAGCAGTTCAGGCTGACCTGTCGTAGTGATCCGGGCAAAAAATAGCAGCGGATCGAGAGGGGTATAAACTGCATACTCCTGGTCATCATGATAAAAACTGGCCAGTAGTTGTAGTTGCTCTGGTTCTAACTCTGCTTCTTCATCTTCGATTTCTAAGGTGAAAATTTCTGACTCTTCCTCCGGTGGTAACTCACCTACTACAGTTAAAGCATAGGCAGTATTTTTAATGATTAAATTCTGCTCGGAGAGAACTGCTTGAGCGGTGCTAAAAATCCTATCAATTGTTTCATCATCTTCCACCAATACAGCTTCTTCTTCCTCACCTTCATCTTGCCAAGCAAAGATTTCTATAGGTGAGTCTATAGGCAGAAGTAAAACATATTCTTGATCATCTACTGAGAGGGAATGCTCAACATAACATTCGAGCGATCGCCCTTTTTCATCTGTCAAAGTGATAGAAGTAGCATCAGCGCGATCATTTTCTTCAGAAAATTCAGAGGAATACATAGTCACATTATGTAAATTTATCAATATCCCTAACTATGGAATTTATTGAACTGTTTAATGGCAGTCAATGTCAAGCCAAAATTTGGATATACAGTTGAGTAATAGTTTTCACAATACCATGTTAAAACACCATGTTAAAAGGTATCAATCATCGACAAATGCTACTGATCTATTGGAGGTGCTACCTCTAGCATCTAACCACTGTTGCAAAATCAAGGCTGCTGCTTTACGGTCAATCAGTCCCTTATGACGTGAAGGAGAGCGATTTTCTGCAATCAGCAGTTGTTCTGCTTGGTAAGAAGTTAATCGCTCATCCACATATTCCACAGGCAGTTTCAGAGCTTGAGCCAACCTGTGGGTAAATTTTTGGACGTGACGGGCTTGAAAACCTAAAGAGCCATCCATTGCATAAGGTAAACCAACAACCAGAACTTGCACCCGGCGAGCATTCACGATTTGTTGTATTTGCTCCACATCCTCTTCAAAGGATTTACGATCAATAGTTGTAAGACCTGTGGCAATTAAACCAGTACCATCGCACCCAGCCAGACCAATACGTTTGCTACCAACATCTACTCCCAAGGCTGATATAAAGGACTTTAACTTCTGCTGAGGGATCACGCTAATTGTTCTCCTCTTTGGCATCAGCTTCTTCACAATGACGAGATGCGTCTATCTTCGAGTATTGGTTGCCAAAAGCGACAATTTCTGATTTATTTGGCACCGGTCGGTCTGACTTGGGCTGCTGTTGTTTAGGAACCCATGACATTCCACCAGGAATAGGTTTGCGTGCTGGTTGTAGTCCTTGCAGCACTTCCGGCCACTGAATCCCTTCCAAGGATACCAATTTTGATTCCCGGATTTTATGCCAAACAGAGCGCGACATAATCAGGGTATGTTCAATACGCTTGGCCCCAATTCCTTCTAAATACTCTTCACGCTCCGGCTGATAATCAGAGGAAGCTAGTTGTAAACCTTGTTGGGGAAAATCTTCACCTATGCGAGCTAGTTGAGACAACAATTCTGGATACAACCAAGTATAGGCAGGGTGAACAGTCAGAGTTGCTACATGAGGATTTTCACCTTTACGATCAAGTTGCACCTGAAAATATCCAATAGCGGCTTTACGCTGGGGTTCAAACACATAGCCGCTAACGACTTCAGTTTTAGTCAGCCACTGTTTCACCGCATCAGAAAGAACACCAAATAAACTGGTTTTGAAATCATGGGTGTGGCGGTCAAATACCTGACGTACCAAAGGCGGCATTGATGCTGTATCTAGTTGATACAGCAATGGAGCATCCGCATTACTGACTGGTAAAAGGTTGGGTAAATCTGGTTCTGCTTTTGCTAATTCAACCAGTAACTCTGGGGTAATTTCCCAGTATGTCATTTCTGCCAACCGCTGAAATCCATTTTGCCGATAAAGTGCCAAAGCATCTTTATCATTGACATTAACTTCTAGTAGCCAGGTACGAGCTTCTAAAATTGATTCAAAACAATGGCGGAGCAATTGTGAGCCTACACCTTGCTTATCAGCAGCCCGGCCTAACATCACCCTGTCAATTCGCCAAGTGCTACGAGTGCGGTTAAACGGTGATACTTGAATCATCCCAAGTAGTATCCGCCCTTGCTCTGCTACATAACCACAGAAACGATATTGTAACGGGTTAGGAAACCAACTTAAAAATTTGAGTAGCCCAAACCAATGACGCAGCCATTGCATCGTAAAGAAGCTTCCCTGGGGAGATACGGCTGGAAATGAATCTTGAGTTAGGCGCTCAATGCCGTCCAGATCCCGGTATTGGACTGGGCGAATTACGAGGCTGAGATTTCGAGGAAGTAGTGAATTCATTTTGATTCAAGCCGCCATTTAGCCTTTACTAATTGCCAAGGGTGAGATACTGCTGGAATAATATTAACGGCTTTTTGGTCTTAAGCTATTGCTCCAAAAGATTGATCTTCGTAACTAATACCGCAAAAAGTATAAAAGGCAGATATATTTGTGATTACACCGGTCCACTAATCACAAATATATCTGCTTATATTATATGATAATTCAGTTAAAATTCTGCATAGTACCTGTTGTTTCTACAAAACTTGTCGAGAAACCAGCTTTTCAAAGTTGGCTTGGGTTTGATGAAGTAACTGCTGGCGACTGTCTTCTTGTATCTGTTTTAGTGTTGGAACCAAGTTGCGAGCTTGGAGTGTCATGTGCAATTGTAGATGTGCCACGTATTCACTGATGTCTTGGTTTTCTACAACTGCGCCCGTTAATACATTTGATTCCATTGTCACTGAGTTCTCCTTGCTAGATTTTGTGTGGTTGTATGACATGATTAAACGCTATCATGTTTGTTTTACTCGGCCTCTTAATTCGTAATGAACTGTAACGATTTTGATAGCTGAATTGATCTAAGTAGGTATAAGTGTATTTTGGTTTAACATTGTCTTGGCAACTGTGATCGCTTCTTCGCCATCATTCACAATAGAAACATTTTCCTATTTCATAACAGTTTTACAAATCATCCGCTGTGGCTGTTTCTCCAAGCCCCATTACACGAATAATATTTCTTCTCACCCTCATTCTCCAAAATCTGGCGACAGATTACAACTGAGCAACCAAAATTAAATTGAACCTTAATTAGGCATTATGAGTTGAATTACCACTTCTCTACCCAATAAACAATTTCTGATGCTGTACTATCAATAGCTACTCCATAACTATGACCATGATTCCATTTAAACCCTGCTTTACCTTAATACTGTGCTTTTAATACCAATATTTATTTGATAAGTCTTGGGAAAAACTTCATTACCCAAACTACTCGTGTAAGAAAAGGTTGTCGGTACACCATTAGGTTGGTTACTATGGTCGTTTGTATCACCTCTTTGATATTAAGACAAAGCACTTTTACTGTACTGTAAAAGTAATTTCTCAATCTTTTCTCGAGGCTGTTGAAAACGGATTTGAAAAAACTACTTCCTTGAATGAGACCTTTTGAGTAAGCTAGATGCACAGCTTTGGCATTAGGAGGAATTGATACAGGAAAATGCTTGATTAAGTTAGGGTCAGACTACTTGTAATTAAGAATTTATGCATAGCGTAATGTATCATTAAGTATCTTTGCTGTTCCTGTTTTGCTAGAAGTTATTGTACCGATAAGTACGCTAACACTATAAATAGAAAATAAACTCATACCAGTAATTTCTACAGCAAGAGATTGCTATATTTAGTTGAAATATTAATCTAGCTTGTAGATGAATATTTCAACTAATAAAATAACTATCATGATAATTTTTAATCTAGCATCAGAGATATTAAATCAGTTACCAGTTATCAATTGTCTAACTAGATAAATTCTCTTAAATTCTTGTGTATCCTTTTCAGTAACTTATGGCTAACACCACGCAAGCTAGAGCCAAAGCTGCCTGTAATATGCGCTTGAAAAACTTTACATATCTGTCTTCTGTCCCTTTTTCCTGTTTAAGAGTCTCTATGTTCATGTAGCATCTCATAAAAATTAATCATGGATATGCAAGGTATTATGAATGAATCAAAGAAAGCAGAATTCCATATACATCTATTGGAAACTTATGTATATTAATTAACTTAATCCTTGGGTTCTTTTACTAGAAAATGAATTACTTATGAGTCAGAATTAAGTAATTGTAAAGCAAGTCCTAATAAAGTTTGATAGTATCAGCTCAAACTAAATAGAAATATAAGAAAGTGCAACTAGTTTTAGCAAAAGACGTTGATTATAATATAATAACTGCAGTATATAACAGCATTGGAACAGAAAATCTCTCATATTAGTTGCTCTAATCAATGATATATCTTCTTAAAAGAAAGATAAAACCTATTTTCTGGAGTCTTGACTCCTTCACTAATAGCTGGAATATAGCCAAAAGAATTAGTTTTGGTTACACGGTATGGCTGGTGTAGCACTAGTATTTGATTTATGAAAATGCTCCGTACATCTGGAGAGAGGGAAAATCAAAGGTAGTATTTTGAATCAACCACTCAAATATCCACTTAAGATGAGAAAATGTTGGGATTAAAGCACAAAAACGTCGCACCCAAGTTTTCCCTTGCAACCAAACATCTTCTATGGGGTTTTGAGAGGGACAGTTAGGAGCAAAGCGGACGCAATAAATTTTCCATTGCTCTAAAGGTAAACCTTGGTTAATAGATGCTAAAAAATTTTGAATTTCTTTTGAACGATGATAACTAGCTCCATCCCAGAAAATAAGTAATTGTTGGTTAGGTGACTCTTCTAGTAAATAGCTGAGATAATCCATAGTATTTTTTGAGTTAGCTGTATCATAGGTTTTCAACAATAAATTTTTACCTAAATAGTCAACTGCTCCATAATAAGTTTGTTTATCTCGTTCGTTACTAATTGGAATGCTTATTTTTTGGTCAGTTCTACCCCAAACATATCCAATGCTATCTCCCCAAAGTAAATGACACTCATCTAATAGCAAAACTCTCAATAGCCCAGCTTCTATATCTTCTCAGCAGCTCGCCAACAATGATGAAATCTCTTTTTTTTGCGGCAAGTGCTTCTTCATTAGCTTTTGGATTTGCTGAAGATGTTTTCTTCCAAGTAATTCCTGCCGCATCAAACAAGTCATAATAACTACCTTTTGATTCATAAAGTACATCATATTCAAAAGCCAATTTATACTCAAGTTCGCCAAGCTCCCAACATTCCTTCGTTTGTAACCAAGCCAGTACTCCTTCTCTTTGTTGAGTATTCAAGTAGCTTTTTCTCCCTTTGTGTTTCAGGCGCAGTCCTAAAATTCCATCTTTCTCATAGGCTTGTTTCCATGTTGTTATTGAACCAACTGAAACATCTAAAATTGTTTGAATTTCCTCATACTTGTAGCTTTGATAAACCAGCTTCACTGCCAATGCTTTTCTTACTTCCCTTGCATCTGGAAGCTCATCTATAAATTCTTGTAGTTCTGCAATTTTAGATTGTAGCTCCTGATTACTCATTGTTAGCTATTAGATAAGATAGTTTCTCAGTATTATCTCTTAGTCTTTTTCAAAAATCAAATATGATTTCTATATAATTCCTACAGGAGCAATAAGTACTTTACTGATTGCCAACTATTACGAAGAAACAGCCCAAAAGCAATTATTTCCATGTTATCAGCAAGAATTACTTGTAAAAGATTTAAAAAATTCTGTAACTACGGTAAGGATGTATCCACAAAGAGCAGTTAATATAGTAGAAAATTATTTCTTAATTAAGATATCTCGAAAAAAATAGATTTACAAAGGAAATTAATCAGGTAAATACACAGTTATCTCAGCTAGAAACCTTTATTACAGAAAATTTTAATGCTTTAGCGGTAAATAATCAAGATTTCATTAGCTTAATACAAGAATATAAAAATAATAGACATCTTAGAAAATTGTTTATGTGGTATGAAAGAGAGTTTTAGATTTTATATATTTTTGGTGTTCTTTGCCCTTGCTAATTCAGAGATAACCCTGGAACTCTAACTTTTGGCTAAAATAAAGACAACCCCCTTTTATAACATAAAATTAATTCTCCATGAAGTCCAATAGACAGTTATATAGTGAAAGTATCATAACTTTTTGGCGTTCTATAGGAGTCAATAACTTACAATATCAAACAAATAATTGTACTCAGCTAATTCTGCTAATTTTGCTAAATTAACAAGAATATCTAAAGCCCAATTCCAATTTGAGGAACTGGTAAATTAGTTAAATATAATTATCAAAAATACTGATCTGCAAAGATATGAGGCAAATGTTAGCTTTTGATAAAGCTAAAAAGCTGCGAATAAAAAGTATATTATAAAAAGTATATTAATTTTGTATTTAATAGCAGCTGTGCTTGCATTTATGACTACTAACTTAATTACCCGTCCTCTACAAGCAGTTACTAACACTGCTAGAAAAATCACCCAAGAATCAAATTTTAAAATCAGAGCTAATATTAAAACCAATGATGAAGTAGGGACATTACCAACATCCTTAAATCAATTAGTCGACTCTGTTGCAGATTATACAGACTAATTATAACTTCCTCGTAAAAATTTAGAATAAAGGGTAGAAAAACGAACTCAAGAACTGCGACAAGCGCAACGAACTTTAGAACAAAGGGTCAAATAAAGAACTCAAGAACTGCAACAAGCACTGCAAGATTTAAAAAATACTCAAGCGCAACTAATTCAAACTGAAAAAATATCTTCTCTTGGGGAGATGGTAGCAGGAATGGCCCATGAGATTAAGAATTCTGTGAATTTTATTCATGGTAATGTTCCATGTACTGAAAATTTTTTTAAAAATTTAATTGCTTTATTGTATTTGTATCAAGAACAGTACCCTGATAAAAATTTAATCATTGAGGAAAAAATTGCAGCTATTGATTTAGAACTTATGACTGAAGATTTGGGTAAGATTTTGTCATCTATGACGGTGGGCTCTCAACGTATTCGGGAAATTCTATTGTCGTTGCGTAATTTTTTCCGATTAGATGAACCGGAAATGAAGGATGTAGATATTCATGAGGGTATTGATAATACTTTATTAATTTTCAATTAACGCTTGAATCAAGAAATTAAAGTCATTAAAAAATATAATAACTTACCTTTGATTGATTGTTATCCGGTACAACTTAATCAGGTATTTATGGACATTCTTTAGTAATGCCATACATGGATTTTATAGAATGTCAAAAACAACATAATAAACAAATAGTTATAGAGATATCACAAGTTGATTATCCATATATCAAAGTCAAAATTAAAGATAATGCTTTAGTAATTGCACCTGAAATTATTAATAAACTATTTGATCCTTTCTTCACGACTAAGCCTGTAGGTAAAGGTACTGGTTTAGGGTTGAGTATTTGTTATCAAATAGTTGAGAAACACTAAGGTAAGATAGAAGTAATTCCAGCGGTTGAAAAAGGAACATAGTTTGTAATTAATTTGCCGATTAAACATCAAGGTCAGTAGCTGGATAAGGTTAGCTTTTTAGGCTGGGTGTGCCGCTATAAATCAATACGGTTTAGTTAAGAAAAATTATCTGTTTACCCAGCCAGGGGGAGAGAAAGAGGCTTATCTGAAACGTATTGGGGTATAAATCTTTAGAAAGAACCAACTATTATTCCTGCTAAAATCAAAAATCCAATCCAGACATTTTGACGGAACATTTCACCATAAGCAGGTTTGGGTAGTTCTGGGTTTCTTAAGCGCATAAATTGCCAAACCCAGCTACAAGCGGAAGTGATTAAGGTAATCCAGAAAAATCCATTGAGATTAACTAAGATTCCCTCTCCAGCGAGGAGGATGATTGTTCCAGCGAAGAAAATACCAATGGCTATAGGAGCGTATTTACCAAAGAAGAGGGCGCTAGAATTAACACCGATGCGTTGATCATCTTGGCGATCGCTCATCGCATAAATTGTATCAAATCCCAATGTCCAGAAAACTGTTGCACCCCACAGTAACCAAGTAGGTGTGGAAATGTTTTGTGTAACTGCACTCCAGCTAATCAACACTGCAAAACCCCAAGCAATGGAAAGCACCAATTGAGGTACAGGAAATACCCGTTTTGCCCCTGGATAAAATAAAATAACAGGTACTGCTGCCACTGATAACCAGAAGCTTAAGGGGTTAAGATAGAAAGCGAGAACTAGTGCACAGGCTAAGGCAACTATACCAACCACAATACCAACTTTTAAGGAAAGGGCTCGGGAAGCCAGGGGGCGCTCGCGTGTTCTCTCTACTTGCGGATCTATATCTCGATCCCATAAATCATTAACTACACAACCTGCTGCACTAGTGGCTAGAGTACCTAATATAATTACTCCCACTAGGGCTAAAGGTGGTTTACCAGCAGCTGCCAAAAATATAGCCCATAGTGCAGGAATCATCAAAATTAACCTGCCTTCTGGTTTATGCCAGCGTAAGAGCCGGATAATTACAAGCCATAATGGTTCTTGGTTGCTTTCTGGTGTTTTGAGCATATTTAAAGAATTCACATATCTTAACATCTATAGAATAATATCGTTATTTGCTAACTGTACATACAGGGAGCATCCAAATTTTGGAAAAATACATGGCGTAAGGCAAAAACTCTTTTTAAACATCTTTCATTTGTATCCTGGGGTTTGTTATTTGATGATCCTTATACATTAACTAAGGTTACAGTTTTGGATACAAGTTCATGACTTTAATTGTGAGTAATATCACCAGATAATTAACCTGATCAATCTAATCTATAGATAGATTGCACGTAACAAGTATTAAGTGCCGATTAAACCGACACACTAATATGGCAGGATTCAGGACTAAAACTCTCTTGCTGTCTAGGTTTCAATTTAGATTCTGTACTTCATTGATCTGCAATCTGCTATAATTATGCACTTGCTTTCTCGCCTTCTACCTCCTTGTACCATTCATTGTTAAGAGAGAGAAACCTAAATGCTGAATGCAGTTTCAGCTAACTGGGAGAGTACACCTACTCAACCAGTCAAGCAAAACCCGATTATTGCGGCTATTGATATCGGTACTAATTCCTTACATATCGTCATAGTAAGAATTGAACCGACGCTACCAGCTTTTACGATGATCGCCAGAGAAAAAGAAACGGTAAGATTAGGCGAGCGCAACTTGGAAACTGGAGAACTCAAACCAGAAGTGATCAGAAAAGCGATCGCTTGTTTGGGACGTTTCCAAAAACTTGCTAAAAGCCTAGAAGCAGAAAGCATTATTGCAGTAGCAACCAGCGCCGTCCGCGAAGCCCCTAATGGGCAGGATTTTTTACAGAACATAGAAAGCGAAATAGGCTTAAGCGTAGACTTGATTTCTGGTCAAGAAGAAGCCCGACGCATCTATTTAGGTGTTTTATCAGGGATGGAATTTAATCACGAACCACACATCATTATTGACATTGGTGGTGGTTCCACAGAATTAATTTTAGGTGACTCTCAAGACCCCCGCAGCCTTACCAGCACGAAAGTAGGTGCAGTGCGACTAACTGGAGAGTTAATTAACACCGACCCAATCAGCCATTGTGAGTTTCAATACTTACAAGCTTATGCAAAAGGGATGTTAGAACGTTCTGTAGAAGATGTACTTTTTAAACTCAAACCTGGTGAATCTCCCAAATTGGTGGGAACATCAGGCACCATTGAAACCTTAGCAACTATTCATGCTAAAGAAAAAATGGGTGTTGTTCCTTCTACTCTCAACGGTTATCAATTTAGTCTTCAAGACTTGCGGACTTGGGTAACTCGCTTACGACGGATGACCAATGTAGAAAGGGCTGCAATTTCAGGAATGCCAGAAAAGCGGTCAGAAGTGATACTAGCTGGGGCGGTGATATTACAGGAAGCCATGACCCTGTTAGATGTGGATTCAGTTTCACTCTGTGAACGATCTCTGCGAGAAGGTGTAATTGTCGATTGGATGCTGACACATGGTTTTATTGACAACAAACTACGCTATCAAAGTTCGATTAGAGAACGTAATGTTCTAAAAATTGCTAAGAAATACCATATTAACTTAGAAAATAGCAATGCTTGTGGCGACCATAGCGATCACATAGCTAAATTTGCATTGAGTTTATTTGATCAAACTCAAAGTCAACTACATAATTGGGGTCAACAAGAAAGACAATTGCTTTGGGCTGCTGCCATTTTACACAATTGTGGTCACTACATCAGCCATTCTTCACACCACAAGCATTCATACTATTTGATTAGAAATGGTGAATTACTTGGTTATAACGAAACTGAAATAGAAATCATAGCTAATTTAGCCCGTTATCACCGCAAATCACCCCCTAAGAAAAAACACGATAACTACCGTAATTTATTGCATAAAGAACATCGGCTCATAGTTTCTCAACTGAGTGCAATTTTAAGATTGTCAGTAGCCTTAGATAGAAGACAAATCGGTGCTATCTCTCAAGTGCAGTGTGAATATATTCCCCAGAAACATGAATTTAAAATCTTGTTATTCCCCAGAATTTTAGGTGATGATTGTGCTTTAGAACTGTGGAGTTTAGATTATAAGAAAGGTGTGTTTGAAGAAGAATTTGGTTTAAAATTAGACGCAAATTTAGTTAATACTTGCAGCGTGAATTTTCCTTAGTTTTGAGGGTGCGTTAGAATTACTTAGCGCACCTACACCAGTGAATACAAGTAGAGCTTGCTGGAAAAGTGTTTTGCAAGGAGTCAGTAAGGCAGTAATTGATACAAGTTGAATTTCTCAAAATATATTCTTCATTACAACTTTAAAAAGAGTTTAGTAAGAAAATGGGTTGAGAAGAGAATATTATTTGGACTCGGAGACGAATCATGGTAGCGATCTCAGAGGAAGTTGAGCCTCGGTTAACTATACAAACTGTTGAAATTGCCCCTAACACCACGGCGATTCGCTCTCTTGATTGGGATCGGGATCGTTTTGATATTGAATTTGGACTGCAAAACGGCACAACCTATAATTCATATTTAATTAGAGGTGAACAAACTGTTTTGATTGATACTTCTCACCAGAAGTTTCGTCAATTGTATTTAGATACACTCAAAAGTTTGGTTAACCCCAAAACTATTGATTATATAATTGTCAGTCATACAGAACCAGATCATAGTGGTTTGGTAGAAGATGTATTACAGTTAGCACCAAGAGCGACTGTTTTAGCTTCCAAAGTAGCACTGCAATTTTTGGAAGGTTTGGTACATGATCCTTTTTCCAAGCGAATTGTTAAAAGTGGCGATCGCATTAATATTGGTAAAGGACATGAAATAGAATTCGTCAGTGCGCCAAATTTACACTGGCCTGATACCATTTTCAGCTTTGACCGCAAAACCCAAATCATCTACACTTGCGATGCTTTTGGAATGCATTTTTGTGATAATCGCACCTTTGACGAAGATTTAGAGGCCATTGAAGCCGACTTCAGATTTTACTACGATTGCTTAATGAGTCCAAATGCTCGTTCTCTATTGAATGCAATGAAGAGAATGGGTGATTTAGGCAAAATTAACATTATTGCCAACGGACACGGACCATTACTACACCATCACTTAGATATTCTGACAGAGTGTTATCAAAGCTGGAGCCAAAGACAAGCCACAGCAGAAACTACTGTTGGTTTATTCTATGTTTCAGAATACGGTTATAGTGATCGCTTGGCTATGGCAATTTCTGAAGGTATCCAAAAAGCTGGTGTGGGAGTAGAAGTAATTGATCTGAACACCGCAGAACCTCAAGAAATTCAAGAACTAGCAGGTAGAGCATCAGGTCTTGTGATTGGAATGCCTCCAACTAGTTCGATTTCTGCTCAATCTGGTATCAGTTCATTGCTATCAGTCGCCAAAAATAAGCAAGTAGTGGGACTATTTGAATGTTACGGTGGCGATGATGAACCCATTGATACCTTACGTCGTAAGTTTATTGACTTGGGAATTAAAGAAGCATTTCCAGCAATTCGCATTAAAGAAGTTCCTGGTGTCTTTACGTACCAAATTTGTGGAGAAGCAGGTACAGATTTGGGACAATTGGTGATGCGGGAACGCAACATCAAACAAATCAAATCCCTCGACGTGAACATGGAAAAAGCGTTGGGTCGGATTAGCAGTGGATTGTACATTGTTACCACCAAAAAAGGTGATATTAGTGGTGCAATGATAGCTTCCTGGGTGACACAAGCTAGTTTACAGCCGTTAGGATTCACCATGGCTGTAGCTAAAGATCGGGCTATTGATAGCTTACTGCAAATAGGTGATCGCTTTGTTCTCAACGTTCTGGAAGAAGGAAATTATCAAGACCTGAAAAAGCACTTCCTCAAGCGTTTACATCCCGGTGCAGATAGATTTGCCGGAGTAAAAACCCAAACCGCCAAAAACGGTTCACCAATTTTGACAGATGCACTTGCATACATGGAATGTGAAGTTGTCACCAGCATGGAATGTAGTGACCACTGGATTTTATACTGCACAGTTGAAAATGGACGAGTTTCTAAACCTGACGCAGTTACAGCAGTACGTCATCGCAAAGTAGGGAACTACTACTAATTGGCGACTGGGGACTGGGTATTGGGGACTGGGTATTGGGGATAGGTGATAGATAATTCTCCCGATTACCAATTCCCCATTACCCATTTTTTAATTTTGAATTGCAATGCACAGATATTTTACGGCGATCATTTCATAATTTATATGGAACTTCCAGATTCTTTTTCCAACGCTTTTGCATCGGCTAAAAATTGGTTTTCTCAAGTTTTTTCTCCACAACAAACATCTAAAAAATCTATGAGCGATTCCAAACCACGCGACGTACAAGTTCTACCTATTGCTACAAATACAAAGGTTCTCAGAGCGAGAAGTTGGTCACGTCTCCGGTTTGAAATTGAATATGCACTAGAAAGAGGTACTACCTCTAATTGCTATTTAATAGAAGCCGATAATACTGCATTGATTGATCCTCCGGGAGAAAGCTTCACCACTATTTATCTAGAAGCTTTGCAGAATACGGTCAACTTCCGCAAGTTGGATTATGTGATTATGGGTCATTTTAGCCCCAATCGGATACCAACTTTAAAAGCACTTTTAGAACTTGCACCACAAATTACTTTTGTTTGTTCTCTTCTTGGTGCAAATAATTTGCGAGCATCTTTCCCAGACCAAGATATCAAAGTTTTGGTCATGCGTGGTAAAGAAACATTAGATTTGGGTAAGGGTCATGTTTTAAAATTCTTACCTACTCCTAGTCCCCGTTGGCCAGAAGCACTTTGTACCTACGACCAGCAGACCCAAATTCTCTACACAGATAAATTATTTGGAGTGCATATCTGTGGTGATCAAGTCTTTGATGACAATGTGGAAAGCTTTAAGGAAGACCAACGTTACTATTTTAATTGTTTGATGGCTCCCCATGCAACTCACGTAGAAGCTGCTTTGGAGAAGATCTCTGATTTGCAGGTGAGAATGTATGCTGTTGGTCATGGTCCTTTGGTACGTACTGGCTTAATTGAATTGACTAAAGCTTATGGTGAATGGAGTCATTCTCAAAAGAATCGGGAAATATCTGTGGCGTTACTTTACGCTTCAGCTTATGGAAATACAGCGATTTTAGCACAGGCGATGGCCTTGGGGCTAACTAAAGGAGGAGTCGCTGTTCATTCTATTAATTGCGAATTTGCACCACCTGACGAAATTCGTCATACCGTAGAACAAGCGGATGCTTTAATTATTGGTACTCCGACTATTGGTGGTCATGCACCTACACCTATTCACACAGCTTTAGGTATTGTCTTAGCTACTGGTGACAGTAGTAAACTGGCTGGGGTGTTTGGTTCCTATGGTTGGAGTGGAGAAGCTTTAGATTTAGTTGAATGTAAACTGCGAGATGCTGGATATCGGTTTGGCTTCGACACGTTGAAAGTGAAGTTTAAACCTGATGAAGTGACTCTGAAAATGTGTGAAGAAATTGGTACAGATTTTGCACAGGGGTTGAAAAAGGCTAGGAAAATTCGTGTACCCCAACAAGCAGCTACCCCAACAGAACAAGCAGTGGGCAGAATTATTGGTTCTGTCTGTGTGGTCAGTGCTAAACAAGGAGAAGTTTCCACAGGAATGTTAGGTGCTTGGGTTTCTCAAGCTACTTTTAACCCACCAGGAATTACGGTGGCGATCGCCAAAGATAGAGCCGTAGAATCCCTCATGTATCCCGGTGGTAAATTTGTCCTGAATATTCTCCCGGAAGGAGTTCATGTAGACTACATGAAACATTTCCGTAAAAATTTCACCCCCGGAGAAGACCGGTTTGCTAACTTCCAGACTGTAGACGCAGACAACGGTTGTACAGTTCTCACTGACGCTTCAGCATATTTAGAATGTTCCGTTAACCAACGTCTGGAATGTGGTGATCATTGGGTAGTCTATGCAACCGTAGATAACGGTAAATTACTCAAACCCGATGCCATAACAGCTATCAACCACCGCAAGACAGGTACACATTATTAGAAGGAGTATGGCTATCGTCACGCTATGCCTACGGCACACTAAGTTTAGCTTACTTGCCGTAGGGTACGCTATCAGGAATCAGGAGGGAATATATTATTCTCTCGATCTCCCTAAACCCTATTCCCTATTCCCTTTATAGATTCAGAACCGCTTCACTAGTGAAAGCGGTTTTTTGCGTTAACTCAAGATAGGAATCCAGTTAGAAGTGGGTAGTCTAACTAAATACGAACAACAAACATTAAGGAGTCTCTTTCTGGAAGAAGAGCATCCTCTCTTGTAGTTATTCACCAGTAGTTGTCAAAACAATCAAACTTCAAACATACTCTAACATACTCCTTAGTTGTTTGGTTTGTATACCGAAGATGTTCCTAAGAAATAGCACCTGTACTATCAGAATACTGGCAAAGAATGCCTAATAAGTATGATTGGATATTGGTTTTCAACTAACACCTATTAAAATTATGAACCCAGAAAAATTTCAAAACATCATAGGTTACTATGTCGAGGAATCACAAGAACACCTGAACACCATCTACAACGGTTCCCTGAATATGCAAAATACAATTGATGATAGATACGAATTAGAAGCAATTTTCCCTACTACCTTTAGCCTCAAAGGTGGCCCAGCCATGCTAGGATTTACAAGTTTGCAGAAAATTGTCCATAATTTAGAGGATTGTTTACAATTACTTCCTTATCCGATTATTGCCAATGAACCTCTACAATTATTATTTTTAGATATTTATCATGTACTTAAACAATCAGTCTTTCCAATTAAAATAAATGAGGGAGTAACAACATGAAAATTAGCTCATATTAAGTTAAACATTGATTCTATCTTCCTTTGTTGTTATTAAGTGCCATCTAATTTTCTTGATTAATGAATCAAACTAAAAAAGTAAAGACCTCAACACAGATTCCTGTCTAACTTGGGGTTATAATATTCCCTTAAAACTGATTTTGCTACATACTAAAACTTTTTTATGCAGAACTTTTGCAGATTATTTTGAAGGCTTACCTAATGTAGAAATAGTTAATGGCACTTTTGAAGATTTGCCTCTTTTAGATCGTGTAGTTACCGCCTCTAGTTGCTTGTCCTCTGCTAACAATAATATTGATGCAGCAGTTCTCAGATTTTTCGGTGAAGATGTAGAAAAATTATTACAACAACGCATTCAAGAAGAGTATTTAGGAGATCAACCCATAGGTTCATCCTTAATTTTAGAAATAAATCACTCTTTACATCCTTTTATTGCTCATACTCCAAGTCTCAGAATGCCCATATCTATGGCTGGTAAAGATCATGTGTATCAAGGTATGTGGTCAACTCTGTTGGTAATTCGTCAACATAATAAATTCTACTGTAATTGTTTAGAAAAACAAATTAATATAGTCGCTGTTCCTGGGTTGGGGACAACTATTGGTTGTATACCTATTGATGAAGTGGCTAGACAAATCTCCATGGCTTATCAAAACTTCCTTCTCAGTCTTCCCCCCTACCAAAGTTCGCACCAGCAACAAATGCAGGATTTAGTCAAACTTTTTTGAAGAATGCAAAAGTTAAATTTTTTTAACTTCCGCGATTTCCACCAAGACAATCAAAAAATATTGGTTTAATCTTCTATGTAAAAGGTATTTAGTAGTTGAAACTTAATTATTCAATGAAATCACAACTACTCCTGACGCAATTTTATAAAGTTTTGTTCCTCCTATGGCTTGTAAAAACACAACAATTAAATTCCCTCTTTGGCATTATTTGAACCAACCCTTATTTAGTCCTAATACTAAATTGATATGGAATCCTTACCGCTTTGCCTTACTTTGGCGAATCCAACTTTTAGAACGGTGCTTGGTTAAACATTGCGATGCTAAAGGACATCACCAGTCTTAAAAAATTGGGCATTGGGCAACTGGCAACTGATAACTGATTACGCCTCGTCTATAGAACGGGGCTTTTTGCCATCTAGTAAAGCACTGACAGTGATATCTCCCATGACATTTATTGCCGTGCGACAACGATCTAAAAACCAGTCTACTGTCACCAATAAAGCTATATACTGTATCGGTAAACCTACGGAAGTGAAAACCAAGGTCATCGTTACTAGTCCAGCATTGGGAATACCTGCTCCACCCACTGAGGCAAAAATAGATGTGAGAACGACAACTAATTGCTGTCCTAAACTCAGATGTTGCCCAATGACTTGGGAAATATACAATGCAGATATGGCTTCATAAAGGGCTGTGCCATCATTATTGAAATTTGCGCCAACTAATGCGTCTAAAGAAGCAGAAGATTTTCTTAAAGCAATTTTTGTTTGTGAAACTTCAAAAGTGATGGGCATTGCTCTTCTTGAAGAAGAGGTGGGAAAGCCTGTTAAATAGGTATCAGCAGCACCAGCTAAGAATTTCACCGGGTTTACCCAAGAACCAAATTTCACTCTGGTGAGGTAATAACAAGCTTGTAAAAATAAGGTTACTAACACTGCTAAGATGAAGGCTGCTAAGGATTGAAATGCTACAAAGCCTCTTCCGGCAGTGATTTTGGCGACTATACTAATATAGGTACTAAGGCAATTACCCACTTGAGGATACTGATAATTGCTTCAAATAATATGGCAATTACATCTTCAATTCGTTGGTATGCTGTCTTTCCAGCATTGATTTGTTCTGATTTTAATGCTTGTAAAACTATACCAAAGCTGAGGGCGATAACGATGAGTTGGATGACATTATTATCAACCAGGGGTTTGAGGATGGCTTCTGGTAAGGCATCTTTAAATAATCCCCAAGGGTCGAAACTTTTAGGAGTGATTTCTGTGCTACCTGGGGCTACTAAAGTTCCCCAAGTACCTGGACGTAAAATGTTGGGTACTAAGAGTACCACAACAATAGCTAGTATGGTGTTAGTTAAAAGCAGCACTGCTAACCGTCTACCGGCTGTACCGGGAAGATTGGTAGTCATGAAGGTGTGGAGCACTGCTACTAGAATTAAAGGTGTAGCTAAGGCGCGGAGTGCTTTGAATACTAATTCAGCGGGAATTGCTAAGTTAGTAATTAAGGTGGCATTGCTGCGGCTAGGATTTCCTCCGCCTAAAGCCATACCTAAGATGATTGGCAGGACTAGGGCAATGATGATTTGTAAGGTGAGAGGAATACGCTTTAACCAGGTAATAGCCTTAATTTTGTTCATGATGGATACTATTGTATATTTGTCTCTACTAGAACATCAGTTGTCAGGAGAAAAGTTTCGCATTGTTAGAGGTCATTGTGGAGAAAAACTGTTAAGCTGTTACTGCATCTTGATTTTTTAATTTTTAATTGTTGAATTTTTAATTGTTGAATTTTTAATTGCTTATGTCTTTTGTACCTTTACATATTCACAGTGACTATAGTTTGCTCGATGGAGCAAGTCAATTACCAGAGTTAGTAGATCAAGCGATCACACTGGGGATGAAAGCGATCGCCCTCACAGATCATGGTGTCATGTATGGCGCTGTTGAACTGATAAAAGTCTGTCGTAGTAAGAATATTAAGCCAATTATTGGCAACGAAATGTATATTATTAACGGTGATATTGAAAAACAAGAACGCCGTCCTAAATATCATCAAGTTGTCTTAGCTAAAAATACAAAAGGTTATAGAAATTTAGTTAAATTAACCACAATTTCTCACCTTCAAGGTGTGCAAGGTAAAGGTATTTTTTCCCGTCCTTGTATTAATAAAAATTCGCTCAAAGAATATAAAGAAGGTTTAATTGTCACCAGCGCATGTTTAGGTGGAGAAATTCCCCAAGCAATTCTTAGTAAGAGACCAGATGCCGCCCGAAAAGTTGCTAAATGGTATAAAGAAGTATTTGGTGAAGATTTCTATTTAGAAATTCAAGACCACGGTTCACAAGAAGACAGAATTGTTAATGTCGAAATTGTGAAAATTGCCCGTGAATTAGGCATTAAATTTATTGCTACCAATGATTCCCATTACATTTCTTGCTTTGACGTAGAAGCACACGACGCTTTACTTTGTATTCAAACAGGACAGCTAATTAGTGAAGATAAGAGAATGAGGTATAGCGGCACAGAATATCTCAAATCTGCCCAAGAAATGCAACAGCTATTTCGTGATCATTTACCCGATTATGTCATTGCCGAAGCCATTGCCACAACGGAAGAAGTAGGGGATAAAATCGAGCCTTACCATATTATGGATGAGCCGAAAATTCCTACTCCTCCTATTCCTTCCGGTCACACTCCTGATACTTACGCAGAAGAAATTGCTTGGCAAGGACTTTTAGAAAGATTAAATCGCAAATCTCGCAGCGAAGTAGATCAAATTTATAAAGAAAGATTGGAATATGAATTAAAAATGCTGCAAAGAATGGGTTTTTCTACATACTTTTTAGTTGTGTGGGACTACATCAAATTTGCGCGAGATAATAATATTCCTGTGGGACCAGGTCGTGGTTCTGCGGCCGGTTCTTTGGTCGCTTATGCCATGCGAATTACTAATATTGACCCGGTACATCATGGTTTACTATTCGAGCGATTTTTGAACCCAGAACGGAAATCAATGCCTGATATTGATACGGATTTTTGCATTGAGAAACGAGATCAAGTAATTGAATATGTAACTAATAAATATGGTGCTGATAGAGTTGCCCAAATTATTACTTTTAACCGTTTAACATCAAAAGCAGTATTAAAAGATGTGGCTAGAGTGTTGGATATTCCCTATGGGGAAGCTGACAAAATGGCGAAAATGATTCCGGTGGTACGGGGAAAACCAACTAAACTCAAAGTTATGGTTTCTAATGAAACACCAGCACCAGAGTTTAAGGAAAAATATGATCATGATGCTAAAATTCGTCATTGGCTAGATATGGCTATGCGAATTGAAGGAACTAATAAAACCTTTGGTGTTCATGCAGCAGGTGTGGTTATTTCTGCTGAACCTTTAGATGAAATTGTTCCTTTACAACGAAATAATGATGGTTCCGTAATTACCCAATATTTCATGGAAGATTTGGAATCATTGGGTTTATTAAAAATGGACTTTTTGGGTTTACGTAACCTGACTCTGATTCAAAAAACTATTGATTTAATTCAAGAAACTAATGGTTACAAAATTGACCCCGATGAAATTACTGGTCAAGAAAGAAAAGCACAACATATATTAGCTAAAGGTCAACATAGTACATTACCTAAAGAAGTACAAAAGGCATACTCATTATTAGAATCTGGAGATTTGGAAGGTGTATTTCAATTAGAATCTTCGGGAATGAAGCAGATAGTGAGAGATTTGAAGCCTTCTAATATCGAAGATATTTCTTCTATTTTGGCACTTTATCGACCTGGACCATTAGATGCAGGATTGATTCCTAAGTTTATTAACCGTAAACATCGAAGGGAAGAAATTGAATATGAAACAGGAATTTTAGAACCTATTTTAAATGAAACCTATGGAATTATGGTTTATCAAGAGCAAATTATGAAAATTGCTCAAGATATGGCAGGTTATTCTTTAGGACAAGCTGACTTACTGCGTCGTGCTATGGGTAAAAAGAAAGTTTCGGAAATGCAGAAGCAGGAAGAAAAGTTTATTGACGGTGCAATGAAAAATGGGGTGAAGAAGCAAGTTGCAGAAAAGCTATTTGCAGATATGTTGAAATTTGCCGAGTATTGTTTAAGTTATAAAACAGAGGTTTTGACTGTTGAATATGGTTTGATTCCTATTGGGGAAATTGTCGAAAAAAGGATTGAGTGCAGTCTTTTCAGCGTTGATGAAAATGGAAATATTTACACACAACCAATAGCACAATGGCATCATCGGGGTGTGCAGGAAGTGTATGAATATTGTTTAGATGATGGTACAATAATTCGGGCAACAAAAGATCATAAATTTATGACCACTATTGGGGAAATGTTACCCATTGATGAGATATTTGAAAGGGATTTAAATTTACTACAGGTTAATGGTTTACCAACAGAATAGTGTTTATAAAAAGGGAGTATCCCAGTCTTTATACAAAAATCACAGGACTAATTCAAAAACCCTTTGAAGCTCTCTTTTCTTCACGTTATTTGTGTCCTTTGCGGTATGCCGTAGGCATACCGCACGAACATTCATTTATTTTATGCCTTGGATAAGTTGTAAGGTCAGATAAAAATAAACTTACACATGTGGGATTCTCCCGGTAAAAAAGACGATGATAAACCCTTAGTACAGTGATGAGAATGTAATTTTTTTGCTATTGCAATTTCACCGCAGCACGTTGTAAAGGTAAAACTTCTTCTAAACATAATTCATGGTCTGTGGTAAGATGGCTGCTACAACAAATTGTACTAAAGAAAATCTGCTGACCAACAACTTGAGAAAAATGCTTTTCTAACAATAAACGCGAAGTGATATCACCTAATAACTCACTCAAATCTTTTGTTAATTGGTCTTTATCATCACGGTGAACCATCCTGAATTTAAAGTTCGTTTCCCCAACTAACTTTTTAACTGAGGAATCAAATTTGTCTGCTTTGCTATGAACATAAGCGAAAGCTTGTTCTTCTAAAAACTTCCAAGCTTCGGGAAAAATATCCTGAATTTTGTCGAGATGATTTTCTGCTTGGTAGACTAAAGTAGCAGTTTGACAATCCATATATTTATTAATTTATGCAGTTGTGAAGAAAACCCGATTCTTTCTGTAGTTTTACCAGTGGAAGTAAGATTTAGAATTTAGCTTTTTATTCATTATAGTGACAAGTTAATATAAATACTGTTACATAAACTACAAAATTCCCAGATAAAATGGAGAAATAGAAAAAATGAGGTAACATTGAACGCACATTAATTTGAATTGTTAAAGTGAGGATTTATGCGTTCTGGACAAATGGAAATTATTATAGGTTGGTTATATCCTCAGTTGATGAGTACCTATGGTGATCGTGGAAATGTTATAATTATAGAACGTCGCGCACAATGGCGGGAATATAACGTCACAGTATTGCCCTTAGACCAAAACTCCACCCCAGATGATCTAAAATCAGTGGATGTGATAGTCGGTGGAGGCGCACAAGACCGTCAGCAAGAAATCGTGATGCGGGACTTACAAGGTGCAAAAGCTGACGCAATGCGGGAGAAAATCGAAAATGGTACACCAGGGGTTTTTACCTGTGGTTCTCCCCAACTACTAGGACATTATTATGAACCAGGCTTTGGACAAAGAATTGAAGGCTTAGGAATATTAGATTTAGTTTCTATCCATCCTGGTGAAAATACGAAACGTTGTATTGGTAATTTGGTTATAGAAGTTACAGCTTCACGTTTTGCACAAGAACTGGAAGCAATGACAGGAACTAAACCCTATTTAGTCGGGTTTGAAAATCATGGTGGACGCACTAAATTAGGTAAAGTGGAAGCCTTGGGGCGCGTGGTGTATGGCTTAGGTAATAATGGTGAAGATGGTACAGAAGGTGCATTTTATCAGAATGCGATCGCAACCTATTCTCACGGACCATTGTTACCGAAAAATCCCTTTGTAGCAGATTGGTTAATTCAAACCGCCTTAAGGTTGAAATATCAGGAAGAAATTCAACTTTCACCCTTAAATGATACCTTAGCAATGCAAGGGCGGGAAGCAATGTTTAAACGATTGAAGGTGAATTTACCTCTTGCGGGTAGAATTTAATTATGTAAGTAATCAGCAGTCAGTAGTACACTAGGATGATGAAGACACGGATTCATAGGTGTTGAATAGCTAACGAATCTGACTCTCATTTTGTAATAAAGGACGCACAACTAAATACCCAGCACCAAAACCAGTAATCATAATTAAGACAATAGTAATTATTAACCACCAGCCATTCAGTCCCTTTAATTCAGACTCATGATCAGTATAATATCTTACTTCTTGTTCCTCTATAAAAACTGGTGCTGAAGAGGGAAAATTCATATCTATCACAGGTACAGAAAAAACCTCACTTCGGATTTTTTGAGGTGGTTTGGGAGTTGGTTGACGTGGAGGAGATGCTTTTTTCGCAGGTGGTTTATTTGCAGATTTAGCTTTAGCTTTAACACGTAGTAATGGCTGATAACTCGGTATAGTGTTGATGACATCAGCTTGGGTCTGTTTAGCTGGTTGAGACACAGGTGCTGAAGAGTCTACTAACTTTTGCAGTTCTAAACAAGACTGAACCACTTTGGTAATTTCTTGCCGCAGTTGTTGATTTTCCTGGGACAATTTCTGATTATGGCTGGTGACTACATCTAACTTAGCCTGTACCGCTTGTAACTCGGCAACTAATTCCCGGTACACATGAAGGGGTACAGAAGGTGAATAGCTTGGTGTAGCTGGCTGACTGTGAATATTCGCTATAGTTGTTTTCATCTGGATACTGGTATTAAAATTATGTTGTTAGATTAAAAATCTACTAACAGCATAAAGTAATACCGGAGATTATGTCTCGAAATAATATAAAAATTACTTCAAGGGACTTCCAAATAAAAAACCCCCAATTCATAGTTGGGTCGGTTACGAACTTTATGTTTGAAAGAGGTGTAGAGGGCTGGGTTCTCTACACCCGACACCCTATTTGGGTCAAGGAAAAGGCAAGAGACAAAAAATTATTCTTCTCACATCCTGCACCCTGTTCTTTCCAATCACCTAATGATGATGGTGATGATGATGAGTTAAAGGCAACTGCACATTAACTTCCTTAGCTTCCTCTTGCATCAACTCTGCAATATGACCATTTGCCCATTCAGCAGCCATATCCAAAAATTGGGGATTGTCATTTACACAAGCCATTTGTAAATAATCCACATTCGGATGCTGTTTTTCTAAAACATGAATGATGTGATGAACATCTAACAATGTTTCGTGGTTTTCTGTGGCAAAGCCAATTGGCATAAATATTACCACTTCTGCACCCAATTGAATGATATTTTTTGCAGCTTGGGTAGCATTTGGCTGTGTCCACTCAATTAGCGGTGTATGGTGGTTTAACCAACCTACAGAAATTAAAGGATACCGGTTAATTAACTTTTCTCTGACTAATTCGTAAAGTGCTTGACTTTCATCAATACCAGATGTAAATCCTTTGGCTTTGTGAGGACAACCATGATTCATCAACACAATGCCAATTTGTGAAGGTAGGTAGGCATCGGCTAAGTCAGAATTAATTTTTTCTTCTACCAAACGCGCCATTAAATTAATATATTCAGGCTCATTGTAGAAAGAAGGAATATAACGCATTCCTTTGACCCAATGTTCATCACCATTGGCTAATTCAGCTAGAGCATTATTAACTTGCTCAATAGCTATGCCACTGGTGAAAATAGAATCTACTACCAACAACGGATAAATTAAGATTTTTTCAAAACCTTGATTTTTGAGTTCTGCTAAAACCTGTTTAGGCAAAAAAGGAGCGCAAAAGTTAAAAGCTTTGAAAACTTGAACACCACCACCCCATTTATGTTGTAATTCGTGTTCAATTCCAGCCCGTTGCCGTTCAAAAATGGCATTATGTGGAGAGATGAAATCATGATGTGTATGTCCCCACTCATGACGGTCAAATAACGCCAATAGTTTTCCTAGGGGCGGATAAATCCAAGTGGGTACTGGAGCGAATTTGGCAGTAAGTAGATTTAAAGCCTGTTCGTTATAATTAGCGAAATCTTCGTAGGTTTCGACTTCACCGTAGCCCATGAGCAATACAGCTACTCGGTCATGCCCTGGTAGATGCTCGTGAGTATGTTGCAGTTTTTCTGGAGTTGCAACCACAATAACTTCCTCAATATAACCAAAATGGCAAGATTGTAAGTGGGAATGACTGTATCATTGCCCATACTCGTTCATTATTATCCCTTCCAGGGGGATAGGATAGACATAAACACAAAAATATACAATAGTGTTGTTATTACGTTACATAGGAGACTGTGTTTTGAGTTACCAGTGTCAAATGTGTGTAATAATTAACTGAAAATAAAACTAAATCAAAGGTACAAGCTGATAAATTTGATGCAAATACATAATATTTAAAATATTGAATCTAAAATATTTAATCTTTCTAAAGAATGAAAAGTGTGATAATTGCCAATATAACAAAGTAAATGACTATTATTATTTGCCCTGGAATTCATGAACCAGAATTAACTGAAAGCTTTATTGCAGAATGCTTAAATCCAGCGACTGATATAACCATCAATGGAATCGCAGTAGATATACTTACTTTCCCAGGGGAAGGTATTTTAGCTTTATCAGGATTTCATATTTTGCAGTTTTTGCATGATAACTTTGATCGCCGTAGGCATCGCTTGAGTAATAAGCTAGAATCGCCTGTTATATTCATTAGCTTTAGTGCTGGTGTAATTGGCGCAATTATCGCTGCTACCAAGTGGCAAGTCCTGGGCGGTCATGTCAAAGCTTTTATTGCTATAGATGGTTGGGGAGTCCCACTATGGGGTAATTTCCCAATACATCGCTTGAGTCATGATTATTTTACCCATTGGAGTTCTGCTATTTTAAGTAGTGGGGAAGATAATTTTTATGCCGATCCATCAGTAGACCATTTATCAATGTGGCGATCGCCCCAAACGGTACAAGGTCATTGGGTAGATCAATCAATTGGGTGTTCCCAACCCCAGAATCGTCTGAATGCTGCTGAATTTTTACATTTGTTACTAAAACACTATGAATAAAAAGGGGATTGGGGACTGGGGACATGGAAGATGAGGGAGATGGGGAAGATGAGGGAAATGAGGGAGATGGGGGAGATGGGGGAGATGGGGAAGTAATTTTCCTAATGCCCAATGCCCAATGCTCCATGCCCCATGCCCCATGCCCAATTACCTTAGTCATTAGTCAATAGTATCTAAATGTTTCCCACTGAACCAACTGCTGTCAATAACGGCTTTGCCGCACTGCTAAAAAGCCGCAATTTTATGCTTATGTGGATTGGGCAACTGATTTCCCAGTTAGCAGATAAGGTTTTACTAATCCTAATGATTGACTTATTAGAGAAAAAATACTTACCTGCTAATTTGTCAGAAGGGACAGGGCGCCTTTATTTATACATGGCCTTTACCCTGCCAGCCATTTTTTTTGGTTCTGCTGGTGGTGTCATTGTTGACAGGATGCCAAAAAAGCTGATCATGATTGCTTCTGATCTTATCCGTGGGTTATTCACGCTGTGTATACCATTCTTGCCACGACAGTTAGGAATATTATTAGCACTGAATTTTGGTATCTCCACTGTGACACAGTTTTTTGCTCCTGCCGAACAAGCCACTATACCCCTAATGGTGAAACGAGAGAATCTGATGGCTGCCAATGCCTTATTTAGCAGCACCATGATGGGAGCATTAATTGTTGGCTATGCTGTGGGCAAGCCAATTCTGCACTGGGCTGAATATCTCAACTTTCAATTTGGTAAAGAACTATTAGTAGGTGGTTTCTACCTTTTGTCTGCGGCAATTATGCTACCCATTCGTTTTAAAGAAGATCTGCAAACCTCTGTAGCTAATCCATTAACTGAATTCTTACAAGGTTGGCGGTATCTCAAACAAAATGGACTCATCTGGAATGCTATGCTGCAAATCGTCGCCTTGTACTGCGTGTTTGCTGCACTCCTGGAATTATCCATTAGATTAGCTGCAAAGTTAAACTTAGAGCAAACTGATTTTAGCTTTTTTGTGGCAGCGGCTGGCGTAGGAATGGTTTTAGGTGCAGGGATTATAGGACACTTTGGCCAGAAATTACATCGTAAGCCTTTGCCTTTGATTGGTTTTATATTTATGGCAGTGGCATTAGGAATGTTTATTTTTATTCAGAACCTAGCTTTAGTGTTGGGACTGTCCGTTGTCTTAGGTTTAGGTGCAGCCCTAATTAACGTGCCAATGCAAACTTTGATTCAACAATACACTCCCCCAGCAATGCATGGTAAGGTATTTGGCTTTCAAAATCATGCCATTAATATTGCCCTCTCTGCACCTCTGTTGATTACAACCAAGCTGGTTAACGTCTTTGGATTGCCAGTGGTGCTGTGCGGAATGAGTCTCACTGTCCTAGTTATCGGTTTCTGGACTTGGCACAATACTAGGAGAGTCTTGCAAGATGTGATCTAAATCCTGTAGAATCATAATCCATCCTTAATGCTGATAATTAATGCTGATAAATAGAGATTTCTAAGCATTGGTAATAAGAGCTTTGCCATTAAAATGAAATTATAAATACAGAATCTAAGTCTTAACTTTAGTTATATTTTGAGGTTAACCGTGCGTTCACAAAGTGTCTCCGCAGGAGAATCGCCTTCTCAAATCAGTCTCCCACAATCTGAAAATAACAAAAAGTCTCCTATCTCTAACTCGCCAATTGTCGCTCCTACAAGGGCTTCTGGCGGTTTTGCCTTGTTAGATAGTCTCCTCCGTCACGGTGTTGAGTACATTTTTGGTTATCCCGGTGGGGCAATTCTACCGATTTATGATGACCTGTATAAAGTGGAGGCAAGCGGTATAATTAAGCATATTCTTGTCAGACATGAACAAGGTGCTTCCCATGCGGCTGACGGCTACGCCCGCGCTACAGGTAAAGTAGGAGTGTGTTTTGGGACTTCTGGTCCTGGGGCAACTAACTTGGTGACAGGTATTGCCACAGCTTACATGGATTCCATTCCGATGATTGTGGTGACAGGACAAGTACCACGAGCGGCAATTGGTACAGATGCTTTCCAAGAAACGGATATCTACGGTATTACTCTGCCCATTGTCAAGCATTCTTATGTAGTCCGTGACCCCAAAGATATGGCGCGGATTGTGGCTGAAGCCTTCCATATTGCCAATACAGGCAGACCAGGACCAGTTTTGATAGATGTTCCCAAAGATGTGGCTTTGGAAGAATTTGATTATGTGCCTGTAGAACCTGGTTCAGTCAAGTTACCTGGATATCGTCCTACAGTTAAAGGTAATCCCCGACAAATTAATGCGGCGATTCAGTTGATTACGGAAAGTGGTAGACCCTTATTATATGTTGGTGGGGGTGTGATCGCAGCGAATGCCCACGCAGAAGTTAAACGTCTGGCAGAATTATTTAATATCCCCGTCACCACAACCCTCATGGGTATCGGTGCATTTGATGAACATCATCCCCTATCTTTAGGAATGTTGGGGATGCACGGTACTGCTTACGCTAATTTTGCGGTTACAGATTGTGATTTGCTGATTTGTGTTGGTGCAAGATTTGATGACCGTGTAACAGGAAGATTAGGTGAATTTGCTTCCCGTGCTAAAGTCATTCACATCGACATTGACCCGGCAGAAGTTGGTAAAAACCGCGTTCCTGAAGTTCCTATCGTTGGCGATGTCAAGAGTGTTCTAACTGATTTACTCCGGCGATGTCAAGACGCAACGGGAAAAACTACACCTAATCAAAATCAAGAATGGTTAAATCTAATTAACCGTTGGAAACAAGATTACCCCTTGGTTGTGCCTCATCATGCTGACAGCATTTCTCCCCAAGAGGTAATTGTGGCAGTTGGGAGTCAAGCACCCAATGCTTTTTATACCACCGATGTTGGTCAACATCAAATGTGGGCAGCACAATTCCTCAAAAATGGACCTAGACGCTGGATTTCTAGCGCCGGTTTAGGAACAATGGGTTTTGGTGTCCCTGCGGCTATGGGTGCTAAAGTGGGCTTCCCTGATGAAGAAGTGATCTGTATTAGCGGTGATGCCAGTTTCCAAATGTGCTTACAGGAACTGGGAACTATAGCACAGTATGGGATAAATATCAAGACTGTAATTTTAAATAACGGTTGGCAGGGAATGGTGCGTCAATGGCAAGAAGCCTTTTATGGTGAACGTTATTCCTGCTCAAATATGGAAGTAGGGATGCCAGATATTGAGCTGTTAGCACAGGCTTATGGGATCAAAGGGATGGTGATTAGCAGCCGGGAAGAATTGGCAGATAAAATTGCCGAAATGCTGGCACACAATGGACCGGTGATTGTCGATGTTCATGTTACCAGAGATGAAAACTGCTATCCGATGGTAGCCCCTGGCAAGAGTAACGCGCAGATGTTTGGTTTGCCAAAACCTCCACCCACAAATACAGATGAGCCAGTTGCTTGCAGTCATTGTGGGACAAAAAACTCGCCTAACCATAACTTCTGTTCTGAGTGCGGCACTAAGTTGTAAGTATTCTACTGTACGAATAATTGCTGAAAATGTAATGTAGTACTGGATGACTACAATAGTAATTTAACACTATTCTGACACCAACGGAGTCATTCATGAATCAAGCAACATTACCTGATGTTTTAACAATCGAAGAAACTTCAACATACTTACGGATAACTGTTGAAGCAGTCCTCCGTCAAGCATTACACGGTAAGATTCCAGGTCGAAAAATTGAGGATGACTGGAGATTTTTGAAAGTTGCTATTTGATGAGTGGCTACGTTCTCCTAGTGGTCAAGCTATTCTTCTTCAGCAGACAGGTACTTTAGCCGATGATGTTTCTTTAGCTGAGTTGAGAAAAACAATTTAAGTTGAAAAAATTACCTTTCTCTGCAAATGTATGAAAAAAAGTAACAGTATCTGTAATTTTCTGCAATCATTTGGGAATCTTAGAAGTTAAGTAAATCCAAGGATATTTATGTCTAAATGTGACTTGCTCAAAAGCCGCAGCAGTAAAGTGAAGTTAGAACCAGAAGTAGCGATTGCTATTATGGGACTTTTTTCAGCCTCTGCTGATGGTGAAGGGATTATCCCCACCGAAGAATACCCATTAGCGGAAATGCTAGAAGGTATTGGAGTGTTTGAAGAATACGCTGAGGAAGATTTTGATCAGTTGACAGCAAAAGTCAATACCTTGAGAGAGAAAGAAAAAGCAGAGAATTTAATTCCCAGTGCGATCGCATCCTTAACAAAAAAGAACTATCGTGAAACCGCTTATATTACCGCTATATTGGTGGTAGGGATGGAAGAAGATATATCAGAATCAGATCAAGATTATCTGTTTGAGCTTCAGGAAGTATTGAAGATTTCCGATGAGCGAGCAGAAGAACTAATAGACGAAGTGTTTGAAGAATATGAAGAGGAAGAGGAAGAATAGGAATAATTCTTTTTGTATCTCAATTGTGAGATTACCACATTTAGCGAAAAGAATTATTGAGTTTGCCGTTGTAGGATAAATAAGTTTATTTAGCTCATGACTAGTATATTCTAGACTATCATGGGCTTTTTACATATAAAAACATTTCCATTCAATCTACCATTAATTAGTATGAAGATTTCCCAGAAGATTTCCATGCACTTGATACTACTATTTTTGGGTATTCCAGTTAGTTTTAACCACCAAATAGCTCAAGCACAAACTCCTGTTGCACCACCAACTACCGCAAAATATACTTGTCCTGCTCAACTAGAATCATCTATATAATGCTGTAATTAACCGTCCTATCTTTAAAAAGATGCGTTGGGGAATTTTGGTAAACCCTCTATCATCTCCACAAACACTTTACAGTCGACAAGCCGATAAATATTTTATTCCTGGTTCTAATGCTAAATTGTTCACAACAGCAGCAGCATTACAAAAATTAGGAGCAAATTTTCGCGTTCCCACTTCTATTTATCAAGATAGCGAAGGAGTTTTACGGATTGTTGGTAGAGGAGATCCCAGTTGAAAAGATGAGCAACTGAAAATATTAGCCAAGCAACTATATCAACAAGGTATTCGTCAAATTAATCAATTAATTGTTGATGATACTTATTTTCAAGGTGAACTTATTCATCCCAGTTGGCAATGGGAATACGTACAAGCTTATTATGGTGCACCAGTTAATAGTTTGATATTAAATGAAAACGCCTCTCTATTAAGATTGTTACCCCAAAAAATCGATCAGCCATTCCAAATCAAATGGAATGCTCCAACGGAAGCATATAAATGGAGTATTGAAAATACTGCTGTCACTCTTCAAGAAAATGAACCGAATTTTGTGGAAATCAATCGTGATCTTAAATCTTAAAGGACAAACATTGCGGATAAAAGGGCAATTAGCTGTAAATACCAAACCAGCAAGAAATCACAGCTTTAGCTATTTTTGAGCCCATTGACAATTTCCTCATAAATTTCCGTCATAATTTACTCAAAAAGGGAATTACCGTTAAACCAATATCTATAGCTAATGGTATGAAGAATGTACAAGAGATAGCATTTGTTGAACCTCCATCTTTATCTGAATTAGTGATAGAAACAAATATCAATAGCAATAATTTGTATGCAGAAGCTTTACTCAGACATTTAGCTAATCAGCAGCCATTAGCAAAAAATCAAACTACAGCCGATGTAGGATTGCAAATTTTAAAAACCACCTTAAATGAATTGGGAATTTAACCCACAAATTACATATTAGTAGATGGTTCTGGTTTATCTTGTAAAAACTTAATTAGTCCAGAAGCCTTGGTACAACTTTTGCAAGTGATGGCTAAATCTTCCCAAGCAGAAATATTTCGTGCATCCTTACCCATTGCAGGTATGAGTGTCTCTTTAAGAAATAGATTTATTAACACATCGGCTCAGGGAATTATCCAAGCCAAAGCAGGTACAATGATGGGTGTAGTTTCCCTATCTGGATATGTCAATGCTCCTAATCATGAACCTTTAGTGTTCAGTATTAATTATGGTAAATCAATCGGAACAACCTGCAAGCGTTATGAGGAAAGCAATAGATAAAATTGTGGTGTTATTAGCGCAGTTGAAGTGATGTTAATATGTAAGAATTCAGGAGTTAGGAGTAAGGAGTCAGAATTTTTGATAAATTGGTTAATTATCAAATAGGTATAGAAGGTTGATGAGATTTTTTATCACTACACTATTTTGCTACTTTATCAATAGACCTATTTTTAAAGGAAATTTTGTGGGAAAATAAACAGAGAAAATGTAACTGTGTATATCAAGAATGACAAGTACCCTAGAAAGAATAGAATTATACCCCCAGGAATCGAAAATATTAATTAGGATTAAGTATGAAGACTTTATCACATTAGTAGCATTAGCAGAAAAAAGGCATCTAGAGAAACAGGCAGAAATTGAAAAAAGAAAAATTAGGTTAATAGCGTCTGGAGGAGAATGTAAAGCAGAAATGACCCCAAAGGAGGGAGTATGTCTATGCCTAGTAGACCTGAGACAGAAGCCAACATTTGAAACTCTAGGATTATTGTTTGATCTATGGAGGACAAAAGCAAATAACACATTTCATTATTGGGTAGAAATTCTGAGGGAAATTTTACCTGTCTCCCAAATATAAGAAGAAAAAAAAGATGAGCAAAAATATCAAGAATTATGGGAAGGAATGAGTCAGTTTATATTAATAAATAATAGATATGCAGAGAAAGCTATAGAAAAACCAGGTGACTATCAAGAGCAGGAAAAATATTATTCATGCAAGAAGAAAACACACACTCTCAAAAATCAATTTAGAGTATTGCCAGGAGGTGAAGACATAGTTGATATTTATATTGGACAATTAGGTAAGATAAGCGATACTACAGTATTTAGAAATAATTGCCAAAACCTAGATGCCAAAGAGAGATTTTTGGGAGACAAAGCTTATATAGGAGAAGAATTTATTACCACACCTTATAAGAAGCCCAAAAAAGCTGAACTTTCAGAGATTTCAAAAGAAGAAAATAAGAAAATATCATCAAGAAGAATTGATGTTGAACATCTCATATGTAGAGGTACAACTTTTCGAGTGGCTAGTGATAGATTTCCTTTAGCTGGACATGGTTATAATCCGGTGATAATGGCAGTATGTGGATTAGTTGGGTTAGATCTAAATTATTCATTTATACTAAATCATAATATTTGAATTATCAGCCTTTAGATTATCTTCTTTAGGAAGCTATGTTTCTCAGAACTTTTAAACTGTAAGTTTGATATTTTCATCCCCAAACCCTTATTTTCGCCTTCAGGCATAATTAGTGTTTCACCCCAGTTATAGTTCGTGTAACGCTCTCACAGTAGGCCTTTTATCTTTTTTAGACAAGTCTAATGAGTAAGTCCTTTGTTTTTAGAAAGTTTAATCAACTTGAAGAGATTGGTATCAACTTCCTAATTTGGGAATGGTAGCTTCAATCTGGCACAGAAAGTCTAAAGGCTTCTTATCTGTAATTTCGATGCCTGAAAGAAAGGTAAGCATTCAGGTCTAAGGAAGAGGGATTAAAGAAGGTGTATGGAAAGCAGAGTAAACCATGGCTTTCATAGGTTGGTCAGAAAACTCAATTAGAGAAAGTGCTTGACGACGACAAGTTTGTATAACCGTCAATAAATTGGCAGGATGTTGGAATAGCTCCAGAGAAAGAGAACCACCACAAACTTTTCGTTGTGTCAGTGCTAAATGTAACCTTGGTTCAGCTAAATTATGATCAAGGTCTATTGCCTAAGGAAGGTAAAAGTTTACCAGGTTCCCCTGGGGCTTTATCAATAAATGAATGGAAGATTCAACTTTCGGTTTAAACTAGGATGGCTAAGTCAAGAATTCATGAAGGTTTTGGGTTTGTTGGAATAAAGGGTAGTTTTTAAAACCTTCATCTATGAGGTCCATGAATGTTGTGCCAATTTCTTGGTGATTGAAGCCAGGAATCTTGATTAGTGTCTTGAAGTGACGGGGTAGGGTAGATGTGCCTGACATTTCTGTTGAGCTGTGACCGCATAACCGTTATAGGCAGTAAAGTCATCAGAACTGATTACACCAGAGTAACTTGAACCCACAATGGATTCTAATTCGCCAGGACAAGGAGTATCAGGCCCATGAAATAAAGGGAAGTCACTATTGGCAAAAATCCATAACCATTGTTTCACCCCTTTGACTACCCAGAGTGTTTCATCCCCAAGGATATGAGGCTGGGTTTGTTTTATCCACTGTTTGAGGCTATGAATACTTTGAGCCACTGGACCATCTATTCCTTCATTGGTACCTACTAATGTTCCCACTCCAATTTCTATTGGACCCAGTTCCCACAACAAGAAGTATTCTTTTTCATAGGGTCAATGGCCCTAGTTATTGATCCATCCCAAACAAGATTGTAGTGTGATTCCTATATCTTGTCCCGGTACTATCTCTGCTGACCAGTGTGCCCTTTGTGTTTCCGCACACACACTGCAAATCCACTTCCATTGGCCTGTCCACCAACTCCCCTACTTGTTGTGTTTCGATTTTTATTATTAGTTCGCCAAATAATTCCCCCTGAGCTCACCATCCACACACTTGCCGTCCCACTATCTCAAATCTATCCTATCTACTCCACCAAACCCCTTTCTCCTTTTTCCCCTATGCCCTGGTTGTCCTCTTGGTTTCCGTTTTCATGTCTGGTTTTCTTCTGGTTTCTCTTGTTGTTTGTTCTCGGTTTTTTTGAGGATGTCTCCCGACGGTGGTTTGGATAATGTTATGGTTTCTAAATCTCTACTGACTTTGAGTTTCTCTATTTCTTTTTCCAGTTCTACTACTCTATTTGTTAGCTTCTCTATACTTTTCGCCTAGTCAATAATGATTTCTACCAGTTGCTCTGTTCCCAACTGCTTCAATATCTCTCTGTCTAGTTTTGGTCCCAGCTTCTTTTCCATAACTGCTATATTCTGCCTCACCTATCACACTTGTCAATACCCCACCACCTGAATTCCCCAATTTACTCACAAGTAATTCTTACTATTTGTGGTTTAGTCACATTAGGAATTGGTTCATGAGTGTTGCCCATTTCATAAATGTTATGGATATGAGGTCAGTTATGAATTTGTCATCAACATCTTCATGGATAGGAACTCTCCGTAATTATTCCCAACCCTGATTCTTTCCTTGCCTCTTTCCTAATTTTAACACTATGGAAAGCCAGATACAGACTCCTTTGTAAATTTTCAGAGGTGTCTAGTAACGATAAGTAGTGAAGCGGACAGATGGTTTATTAGTTTTCAGATAGAAGTAGAACCGACAATATCAAATTTAGACAGTATTCTGGGTGTAGATTTAGGTGTGAAAAATCTAGCCATATTATCTACATGTGAAGTAATTACAGGTGCTCAATCTTATAAAAGATATGAATCTAAATTAAGGAGATTACAATAGACCTCTTGCAAAATTGTTTCTGTGGTATGATCGAGAGTCTTAGATATTATGTATTTTTGGTGTTCTTTGTGATCGCTAATTCAAACATAACAGTGTAACTCTAACTTTTGGCTAAAACAAAGACAACCCCTTTTTATAACATAAAATTAATTCTGTAAGAGGTATAATGATTTTGAACCGGGTTTAATTTTGTACTTAGTCGTCTTTATTAAGAGAATATCTAACTTAATACTAGTAATCCCTATTTAGCGCCAATAAATTCTAGTCAATTCTACCACTAACTAGTTCTTATGTACTAAATACATCCGTTTTGTTGGGGTCTAACAGTTCTGACTTTTACCTTGGGGTAACTAAAAATTACACAACAAAAGGCTGGTAAGATGCCCGCACCACAAGATAGGATTAATTATTTTTTGGAAATACCTAATATCTAATTCGCGGATCTACATAAGCATTGAGAATATCAATTAAAATACTCGCAGTCACAACGATCGCACTAAAAAATACTAACACCCCCTGCACCGTTGGGTAATCCCGGTCAGAAATGGCTTGATATAATCTATTTGCTAACCCCGGCCACGAAAAAGTTACTTCCGTTAAAATTGCTCCTCCTAATAGGGAAGCAAATGTTAATCCTAATACTGTAATTACGGGAATTAAGGCATTCTTTAAAGCATGGGACACTAAAATATTATTTTCTGGAATTCCTCGCGCCCTAGCAGCTTCTACATAATCAGCTTTTAAGGTCTGCTTTAAATTCACCCGCACAATACGCTCAAAAATGCCACTGAGCAAAATTCCTAAAGTCAAACTTGGTAATGCCAAATGATGTAAAGCTGTGAAAAATTGACTGAAATTACCACCTAATAAACTATCAATTGTATATAAACCAGTAATAGGTGCAGGTGCAGGAAGATTAGGAGGAAAACGGTTAGAATTAGGAAACCAACCAAGTTGCACTGAGAAAATTAATTGTAACAACATTCCCGCCCAAAACATGGGGAGTGCATAGGTAATAATTCCAAATAAACGCCCACCTAAATCAAAAGAAGTTCCTGGACGAGAAGCAGAAAGTGTACCCACTAAAATCCCGACAATTAAAGCCACCAGCATACTACAAACGGCTAACTCTACTGTGGCTGGAAAATGCTGACTAATAATTTCCCAAACATTTTGTCCCCGACTTGTTAAGGAAGTACCTAAATCGAAACGCAGTATATTTCCTAAACAATTGAGGTATTGTAACCAGATAGGTAAATCTAAACCCAGTTGTTTTCTTAATTCTTCTTTCGCACTTTCTGGTGCACGTCCACCGAGAATTGCATCTGCTGGATCGCCTGGAGTTGCTCTCAGTAAAAGAAAAACAATGGTGATAATAGTTAATAGTTGCAATGGTGCAAATAGCACCCGAGAAACAATGTAATACTGTAAAGCTTTTGAACGAGACATATTTATAGTAAGTTTTCAGGAGTCAGGAGTCAGGAGTCAGGAGTCAGGAGTCAGGAGTCAGGAGTCAGGAGTCAGGAGTCAGGAATTAAATATATTATTCTTGTTCCCAGTCCCTAGTCCCCAGTCCCGAATCTTGAATCCCTACTTTTTAATGTTCTTGTAAATCAAGTTCTGGGTAGGATCAAGTTTTACATTACTTACACCTTTTTGGGCAAATACATAATCTTTGTTTTGCCATAAAGGAATATAAGGGACATCATTAACTACTTGGCTTTGAATCTCAGTAAATATTCTTTTTCTGGCTTCTGGGTTTTGTTCCTTACGTTGTTGATCAATGAGTTTATTCATTGTTTCGCTATAGTAAAATGACCCTTGCATTTGACTTCCTCCGTCTTCACAGCCTTTTGATTCTGAACCTTTTTCACAAGCTAAAAATGGTTGTACGTAATTATCTGGGTCTAAAAAGTCTGGATACCAATCTAGTAAAGCTACTGGATATAAACTTTTGGAAATTTCTTTAAAAAATGTAGCACCTTCTACGGTTTTTACTTCCAATTGTAATATCCCATCCATTTTAGTATCAGCCAAGGATTTGAGTGTTTGTGCGGCTAAACTTCGAGTTGGTGAACTCGCAGGATACCAAACTTGCACTTTAGCGGGATTTTGTTGGGAAAAACCAACGGTAGTTAACAACTTTTTAGCTTCTTCAAAGTTACCATCACCATATTTAGCTTGAAATAATGGCTGGGAAACATTAAAGGTAGTGGGAATCATGGTGTAAAGTAGATCTGCCTGATTAAACAAAACTCGCTCATTGAATAATTGACGATTAATGAGTGATGCGATCGCTCTTCTAACTTCTGGTTTATCCAAAGGTTTCTGATTGCGATTCAACACCATATAACTCACTACACTACCTTGGGCAGTGATGGTTTGCCAATCTCCTTTTTTAGCACCTTCTTCTAAACTACGAATTTGGTCTGGTTGTAAAGATAGATAAGCAACGTCTACCGCACTAGTTTTAAAAGCATTGAACAAATTCACTGGACTGCTTTGAATCTGGACATTAATACCTTTATTCGCTGGTTTTTCTCCCCAATATTTATCAAATACATCAAATCTGAGAGAATCAGTCCCATACTGGGCTAATTTATAAGGGCCAGTTCCCACAAAGATATTGGGTTGAAATTTACCTGCACCTATTTCGTAAGCTCTCGGAGAGACAGCACACACTCCAGAAAATGCTAACAGTGAAGGAAAAGCTGCAAAGGGCTTTTTCAGCTTAATTGTTAATTCATAATCCCCTGTAGCTTTCACTGAATCTACCGTATCTGATAGTAAGAAAGATGGTTTACCTTTATTTTCGATAAAACGCTGGATGGTAAATTCCATTGCTTTAGCGTTAAAAGGTGTACCATCGTGAAAGAGCACTCCTTGACGTATAGGTATGGTGTATGTTGAACCATCTGCACTAACTTTAGGTAAAGCTGTAGCCAGTTGGGGTTTAATTTCTATACTCCCTGGTTCGTAAGTATATAGGCGATCACTCATATTAAACACCAAACCCATAGATGCTAATTCATACGCATCAGCCGGATCAAGGGTACGAGGTTTCTGAGTCGTACCGATAGTAATCCGTCCATCACTGGCAGGAGTATTGACAGCACCAGATGTTGGAGTAGTTATCTGTTGAGGAGGGGTACAGCTTACAGTCAACAATAAACAGATAGAGAATAAAGATAGAAATTTCGCTATTCTACCCCACCGTGTCATAGCCCACGAAAACCAAGTTATTACCATTAATTTTTTCAAATCAGCAGTTAATTATTCTAGGATATATGTTTAGCTATTTACATCTGGTCAAATTATCTTCACAAGATTAGTATCTTATGCTTGTAAAACTTGAGCAGGAGTCAACTTGAGATCAGGAAATAGAGGAGAAACGATCAAGGTATCATTTTCAAATACCTGTTGTTCATAAAAACCTTCCACCCATTCCAATACTGTCACCTTTTGGGCGATGGGATCAACAATCTAATATTCAGCAATACCCCATGCTGCATACTCGGATCTCTTGTAGCCATAATCACGACTAGCCTGATTAGGACTCACCACCTTAACCACCAATAACGGTGGTGGCATATCCATTAATACCAGTGATCGAGTAGCTCCTGTCATTGCGATCGCTAACTCTTCAGAAAGTAGTACCAGATCAGGTACACGCACACCCAAACTTCTGCTATTCACAGCCACCTAAGCTTCATCCCCAATCGAGAATATGGGATGCCTAATTGATAAAAATAGAACAATAGAAACATTACTATTCTTAGATTGATATCACGTTCTGAAAGTATGGGAATTAATTCTCCATTTTCCAATTCTTCATATAAATTATCCGTACCATCGTCATATTTGAGAAATTCCTCAAAGGTCATATTTTTAACAATTGCCACTGTCATTGCCTTTTCTCCGGTGGATTAGCTGATATTAATCAGCGCTTAGTTTTTTAATCTCTCATTCTTCAATTAAGGCTCTCGCAACAACCTCACCTCCTTTTGCTGATTGAGTTGAGGCAGGAAGATGCTTTGTATTAACAGGAGCTGACAGTAAATACAATGTTTTTTGGCATGTGAAAATTCCTCTAGAGAAATTAAGATAGCCTTGTTACCTTTGTTATTACAAATAATAGTCGGTTCTACATGTGCAATAACACGATCTATTAAACCATATAAGTCATTACTTGCCTCTTGAGTAGTCATTGCATGCATTTCATACTCTTTTATCTGTTAAATATTAGTTAAATTCTAGCCTAGAACTTTTAGTATAAAAGAAGAGATAATATTAGGTTTACCCTTTTAACCTAGGTACAACATAGGCAGGGAAAACCTAGCTAAATTAGTTGGTCAGCAGAAAGGCTCAAAGAAAGCGTAGACGCACAGCGGCTTCTCGGAGAGTAGTATGTAACTAAAGTTAAAATTTCCCAAAAACCTCTTCCCTCCTGCCTTGTCATAACGACAATTTTTAACGCCGACCTGCTTAAATTATCATTATGTTTAGATTTGATGAGAATCTAAATTGTTAAAAAGCGCCTCATAAAATTCTGTATTCTCTTTCTGTAGTTCCTTTATTATTTCTTGAAGCTGTAAACGTTCATCTGGGGAGACATACTTGACTGTTACTACATCTTTATGTTTTGTGATTCCACGGTTCATAGGGTAGAAATTATGAGTCGGATCAAACCAGACAATATTGAACGTGTTATTCCAGATGAAACCATAAATTCGCCCATAATTTCTTCCCAACCTTACTTCAAAAGGCCTTGAGCCTATTTCCCTAGCCTGATCTAGCAATAATTCTTCGTCCCTTGTTTGAACGAAGAGCTTATCCTTAATCTTTATTACCTCATCAGAAAACGAGTCCCTAATTGAAGTTTGGGAATTGAAGATCGACTTAGGTGATAAACTAGGATGCGTTTGCTCAGTTATTTCCCTTTCTGTACTGGATTCTATTGTGGATATGCAATCAAACAATTTCTGATAGTATTTGATTTCCATTCCATGAAAAAAGAACTCGTCTGAGTCCCAATCAAGGTATTTAAAGGAAACACGGAGACACTCTTCTACTACAGACTTTGCATCTTGTTCCGCAATAGCACTAAATTTGTTTTTAGCCATAGGCTTTCAACTTAGAAGCGAAGTAGTTACGCAGACATTCTGAAGTAGTTCTGAAGTAGTTACGCATACATTCTTTAGTCATTAAAGTATTGCTACCTTCTGATTCATCTAAATCACCCCTTGCCTCTAGCCAAGGTCTTTCTCTGTGCGTTATTGTGGTAAGTGCTGCTTTGTTATATCGGATATAAGCACTTACCACATATCTTAATTATTCATCATCAATGCCATCTGCCTCCCATACCTCCTCATCAATTGGATGCCACTTATACCCCTTATATTTTTTATAGTAAAGATCATATATCACTGGTCCATGCTGCCATGCCTGAAAATCTTCAGGGAATAACTCTTTTGCTTCAGCTCAGGCATATCCTTATGCGTAATACAATTTCTGTAACTTCATTGGTGAAGGACTTTCATCAAATAGCTCTCTGTGAATAGCTATGATTGCTCTTTGAACCTTATCTAATTCTTGTAAAATCATATTCATTCACCTCAAATAAATACTATACTATTGTAATCTTTAATTAAGATAACTATGTTAAGAATATTAAGAACATGAGGATTTTCCGCTTCTTCCTATCCTAATAGCCAGAACTTCTATACGTAAACTTAGTCTAAAATCAAACCTGTAATCATTCAATAAGCGCTCGCCAGTTAAAACACCAATTTAGTTTTATGCCAGACATTGTGGACTTAAAAGCATTTAATCACCACAGAGCCATTCAGATGATAATCAGCAGCATTTTGGGGATTGGTAGGGATGTTTGAGCCACAAGCCAGTTAATCACATCTATAATTAGAAGCTTGCAAAGCGTTCCATCAATAGTTACACTTTTTAAAATATTCTCATTTTTGCTTGGCAATCCCATAGCCACTCCAACAGACACTTCCCAAAAGTTATCAACTAAAGGGAATAAAGCTGTTTCAGCGGATCAGCATTGCTAAACCACAGGCTCATCTGTGGTAGAACTCAAGACTGGCAATAACAAAAAACTCAGAGATTTCTCCAAGCGACGGCTTCCGTTTCCTGAGAACCTCAGTAAGAAAATTGCTTTGTAAACTAACTCTTCAAGGAGGATCGTAGTCGATGGGACTACCTTGGTACCGAGTACATACAGTTGTTCTGAACGATCCAGGTCGACTGATTTCTGTACACCTGATGCACACAGCACTAGTCGCCGGCTGGGCTGGTTCAATGGCATTATACGAACTAGCTGTATACGACCCCAGTGATCCAGTTCTCAACCCCATGTGGCGACAAGGGATGTTTGTTCTTCCTTTCATGTCACGTTTGGGCGTAATCAAATCCTGGGGCGGTTGGAGTGTTACTGGTGGCACAGCAGTAGATCCTGGCTTCTGGTCATTTGAAGGCGTTGCTGCTGCTCACATTGTTCTTTCCGGTTTGTTATTCCTAGCAGCCGTTTGGCACTGGGTTTACTGGGATTTGGAACTCTTCAGAGATCCTCGTACCGGCGAACCTGCCTTAGACTTGCCAAAAATGTTTGGCATCCACTTATTCTTATCTGGTTTACTTTGCTTCAGCTTCGGTGCTTTCCACCTCACCGGACTATTTGGTCCTGGGATGTGGGTATCCGATGCCTTTGGTGTCACTGGCAGCATCCAACCAGTAGCACCAGAATGGGGACCAGCCGGGTTTAACCCCTATAACCCTGGTGGCATTGTCGCTCACCACATTGCAGCTGGTGTAGTTGGTATTATCGCTGGTTTATTCCACCTCACAGTCAGACCCCCCGAAAGGCTCTACAAAGCACTACGGATGGGTAACATTGAAACCGTACTTTCCAGCAGTATTGCTGCGGTGTTCTTCGCTGCTTTCGTAGTAGCTGGTACTATGTGGTACGGTAACGCTGCTACCCCCATCGAATTGTTTGGACCTACCCGTTACCAGTGGGATCAAGGCTACTTCCGTCAAGAAATTGAGCGCCGTGTGCAAACCAGTGTTGCTCAAGGCACAAGTCTAAGTGAAGCTTGGTCACAAATCCCCGAAAAATTGGCCTTCTACGATTACGTAGGTAATAGCCCCGCTAAAGGTGGTCTATTCCGTACAGGTCCAATGGTTAAGGGTGATGGTATTGCCCAATCTTGGCAAGGCCACGCAGTATTCACAGATGCAGAAGGACGTGAGTTAACTGTACGTCGTCTGCCTAACTTCTTTGAAACCTTCCCAGTAATTTTGACCGATAAAGATGGAATTGTCCGCGCTGACATTCCTTTCCGTCGGGCAGAATCTAAATATAGCTTTGAGCAAACAGGCGTTACTGTTAGCTTCTACGGCGGCAATCTCAACGGCAATACCTTTACAGATCCTGCTGACGTGAAGAAATACGCTCGTAAAGCTCAAGGTGGAGAAATATTTGAATTTGACCGCGAAACCTTAAACTCTGATGGTGTATTCCGTACATCTCCCAGAGGTTGGTTTACCTTTGGTCACGCGGTATTTGCCCTACTGTTCTTCTTTGGACACCTCTGGCATGGTTCTCGGACAATCTACCGTGACGTCTTTGCCGGTGTAGAAGCGGATCTGGAAGAGCAAGTTGAGTGGGGTCTGTTCCAGAAAGTTGGTGACAAGACCACTCGTACGCGTAAAGAAGCTTAAACTAGGAAAAAGTGTGAAGTATGAAGTTTTATTGCTTCATACTTTTTCCTAGTCCTGGTAAACTAAGATTACTGGCTGGATAGGCAGGAACTCCTAATATGGAAAGATATGGAAAGCGTTGCATACATCTTAATTTTGACCTTGGCAATAGGTGTTCTCTTCTTTGCGATCGCATTTCGCGAACCCCCCCGCTTTGAGAGAAAAGAGAAAGATTAAACAGTTAAAAACTAAAAGCTGGCATTTTTTCTCAGTATTCACCATTTAGCGATTTTTCAAGTCAGATTCTGAATTACCAGACTTGTAAAAAAAACTCACAATATTATCCGTTGCTGCCTATTTTGGGTAGCAACGGATAATATTGTGAGTCTCTGTTGCTAAAATTTATTAGGCTGAAAATGCCAACAAGGGAAAAGATTTTGGTTATGTGATATAATATCCTATCTGGAAGATAATATGTGTAAACCTAGCTCTTCTACGCTAGGTTTAACAAGGATGTAAGTGTAGACTTATTTAAAAGCCACCGCATATACATCGTTAACTTTGACAAAAACTTGACGGAGACTAGAACCAGGAACAAATCAGCATGGTCAATCAGAATTTAACCGCTACAGAAATTGGATTTACTCACGAAGATTTCGCTGCTCTACTTGATAAGTACGATTATCACTTCAGCCCTGGTGATATTGTACCAGGTACAGTGTTTAGTATAGAGCCGCGCGGCGCTCTGATTGACATTGGTGCTAAAACAGCAGCATACATACCTATACAGGAAATGTCTATTAACCGGGTGGATAGCCCGGAAGAAGTCTTACAATCAAACGAAACACGGGAATTTTTCATCCTCACTGATGAAAACGAAGATGGTCAGTTAACCCTTTCCATTCGTCGTATTGAATACATGAGGGCATGGGAAAGAGTACGGCAGTTACAAGCAGAAGATGCTACGGTCCGTTCTGGTGTATTTGCCACTAATCGTGGGGGCGCATTGGTACGAATTGAGGGATTACGCGGCTTTATACCCGGCTCTCACATTAGTACCCGCAAACCAAAAGAAGAATTGGTAGGGGAAGAATTGCCGTTAAAATTCTTAGAAGTAGACGAAGAACGTAACCGCTTAGTTCTCTCCCATCGTCGGGCGCTGGTTGAGCGGAAGATGAACCGTTTGGAAGTTGGCGAAGTGGTGATTGGTACAGTTCGTGGTATCAA